>JANRIC010000085.1:0-45355 GCA_033765345.1 Microscillaceae bacterium | reverse complement strand
ATCATCTCTGTATTATCAGTTCTTAAATATTTAATATCAGTTCTTAATTCTTAAATCGCAGTTCGGATCTCTGAATTCGCTGTTCGGTACTCTGAAATCGCAGTTCGGTACTCTGAAATCGCAGTTCGGAACTCTGAAATCGCAGTTAGTAACTCTGAAATCGCAGTTCGGAACTCTGAAATCGCAGTTCGGAACTCTGAAATCGCAGTTCGGAACTCTAAAATTAAGGCTCGATGTTTTGACACCAGCATCTATTTATCTGCGAAAACAGCTTGAAAAAAATAGCTCGCATTATGCATGCACGTTTTTCACTCAAACAAGGGTTTTATGACGATACAAAGCCGATAAACATTTCTTTTCTTTCATTCTACCGACTTAAGTATTCATCCTATCCCATAACCATTATTTTAAGTTGGGTCTACGATCCCTTCGCTCATCATTCTCAGGGCTATTAGGCTGGGAATAAAAAAATATTCACCCCCACGGGTTTCTATAAACCTGGGCAGATTGCTGAGGAAATATGGGGGATTATTTTCATCTCCCTGAATCACCATATATCCCTTGTCATTCGGGTGATTACCTACGATAGAATCTCTTTCATTGGCCAATTTAAAGTCATTACCATAGTTAATCCATTGTTGGAATACAAATTCAAATTGTCGTTTGATGCTGGCCACGATGGTCATAATGATGGTGCCGTGTTCTCCCTCGTTGCTGTCTGGACTTTGTGCGATGCCGTAGGGCAGTCCTCGTCGGATGAGTCTTCTTCGGTCATCGAGCGCACTGGGGGTATTGAATGCTTTTTTTTGCCCGAATTCCAGTGATCCTCTGGGGTTACCCCTTCGGATGTGTGCGCCTACTGGGCAACGACTTCCTGAAATATCGTCATTGTAATCGAAGGCGATGAATTTTTTATTGATTTCCTGAAATCTTGTTCTTGCTTTAATTTTTTCTGCTGGGGTTTGCGCTAGGTTCATAGCCAGGATAGCTTCTTCTCTTTCTCGGGCTATTTGGTTGGCATCAGCTTCATGGGGGAAGGTAGTCAGCGGTGCACCGTTTCTCCATCGCCCGACAAATTTGGCGGCCAGCATTTCTTTGCCTCCTGGAAATTTAGGTCCAAATTCATCCAGGTATTGGTTGAATTTTCCTACATTTTCGTGAAACTTACTAAAAACCATAAAAGAGCCGTTTTTGGCGATTAGGGCAGGCATAGGTGCCACAGGATATTCTTGGGCTTCATCTCGATAGCCTAGGATAAACTCGCCGGTTTCCAGAGGTTGCCAGGTAGTAGCCGACTCCGGGTCGCCATATCCATTGTTTTTGATTCCGCTTTTTTTTCCTCCACCCAATAAATGACCCATTTCCTCAGTCATTCCTTTAAAGAAAGGATTGCTGATGCCGTCGGTGTAGCCGAAATGCTCTTTGGCGGTAGGTACACCATCTTGATAAAGAGCAGAGGCTTCCTGATAAGGCAGCGTTTTTTCTTTTTCCTGACATTTGTGCCCGTCAAGCAATTGGACCTCTTTATTAACGGGGAGCAGTTCCAGGATTTCATTGTATCTTTTTTCCAGGTCTGATTGCTTAGTGGCTTCAATGGATACAAGGATGTGGATGTTTTTTTTGTAGACATCATCCCAGAATTTGGGGTCACTTTTTTCATCATCGCCCAGGATCGCTCTTCGCCCCCGCATTCCGGTAATGAACTCATCGGGGAAAGATTGCAGTGTAAGAGCTGGCAGCCCTAGTTGTTTAAGACCATTGTAGGAGAAAGCTATATTTGTGATTATGTGAGGCAAGATGATACCATTTTGCGGAGTAGGAATGGTAGTGATGTATTTTTGGATTTTATTGATAAATTTTCTGCCTTGTTCGCTGTCATGAATCTCAAAAAAAAGGTAACGCGCTTTGATATAACCAAACTCAGCATAATTGACAAGTATGTTTGCCTGAATGTCGTGGTAGTCTAATGTGTATTCCATGGAGTGATTTAATAAATAAGTGTTTTGTGGCTTAATTACTTGTTTTTACAATTTCTTCCAACTTATCCACCCCGGGCTTCCAGGTAGGGAAAGCCAATATATGAGGTTGTACTCTTTGGTCAAATTCTTTGTAAGCAGCTAGTAAATCCTCTGGGGATGCTCCCTGATGCTCAAAAACAAACTTTGAAAACTCCTGCTTTACATAAAGCGATTTGAGTTGTTCTTCCAAAGATTCATCCGTTGAGCCGTTAAAGAAGAAGGTAGTTTCAACCTGGCATTTTTTGATATAAGATACAAATGAATGTTCGTGCTTTACTTCCTCGAAACCAAAGCCGTATTTCCAGATAGTGTGTATTTCTTTGGATACGGCACGGTACATTTCTTTGAGATAAGTTTCTAAATCTCCGTGGAACTCAACGGAGAAAACAAGGTATTTAGATTGCAAATGATCTAGGTGGAATGGATAACCTCTGAATACGGTGTCGTCCAGAATAAAAAAGCGAGCCAGATAAGTATTTGGCACTTTTGACATAGGGCTATCTTGCAGGTCGGTACAATTGGGGAGCTCCTGCAATACTTTTCTGGTGTATAAAATGGGAGATTCCTGATTTTCGCCCTTGTGTTTTAGGGGGCAAAGGGTAGTGAGGGCATAAGCGTTTCCAGATGTATTAGGCATAGTGTAAATTTTTTAGTGGATATTTCGTTCGATGCGCGTTCTTCTGGCAATAGCTTCATGGGCAAGGCTGACGACAGGGGTCGGTTCCATCAAATTGATGTCCCCTTGGACACTCAGGATTGTCTGCAAATATTTCTTATGAAAATCCTGTGCAGAGATGTTATCCAGATTTTCACTCAGTGAGATGATAGCCTTCTTTACTTTCTGCGCTGATTTTATGTCATTGGAAGAAGCTAAGGGGTAAGCATTGTAGTAATGTTCTGTCCAGATTTGATTACTGAGTACATAATTGTTAAAAGGTGTCTCAGGTACGGGATAGAGCCAGCCTATATTTTTGTACCAAAGAATATTAAGCCCTCCGGGTATAGACATAGAGAAAGAATCTACGTATTGCGTCCAACTTCCATTGAAGTTGCTAAAAAAGAACATATAGGCGTATTTTAGTTTTTCCTGGGGTTGATCTTCGCTTAATCTAGGAAACTGTTTGTCTTTGATAATTACCCAACGGGCATAATGGATGAGAGAAAGTGTAAGAAGTCCTTTAAAGGTGATTTTTTGGAAAATCTTTGTTCCTGCCAAACGAAAAATAAGCTTATTGATCCAAAGCCTACGGGTATTAATCGGCGTGAATAAATTCATGGCGTAGGCCTTTCCGGCTATATTAGACATATTATTGAGTTTTTGTGAGTATTACAATTGAAAAATCACCTCAAAGCCATTTTTGCTTTTTAAAATATAAGACAGCACCCACGGCAACAGATATCATCAGAACCCAGGTCATAAAATAACCATAATGGGATTCTAACTCAGGCATATACTTAAAATTCATACCATAAACCCCAGCAATAAAAGTCAGGGGCAGGAATATGGTAGAAAAGATAGTCAAAATTTTCATAACATCATTGGTTTTATTACCAATGAAACTTAGAAAAAGATCCATCAGGTTACTACACACATCAATATAAGATTCTGTAGTATCAAGTACTTGGATGGTATGGTCGTATAAATCACGGAGGTAAAAATTATTGGCACTAAAGAATTTCTCTTCTTCACGAATCAGGCGTGCTACTGTTTCTCGCAAAGGCAGGGCGGATTTTTTGACTTGCGAGAGTTGTCTTTTTTTCTCGTAAATCTGTTTGGTAAAGTCGCGGGGAGTTTGATCATGAATGATATTAGCCTCCAGAGCTTCTAGTTCTTCCCCGACCCCTTCCAATACCAAGAAATAATGATCCACTATGGTATCAATCAGCAAATAAAAAAGATAATCAGCCCCTGAATTACGTAGTTTACTGCCTTTGGATTTTTTGCGGAGTCGCTCTCGGATGCCCTCGAACACATCTCCGGTTTTGTCTTCTTGGAACGAGAGCAAAAAATTCTGCCCCAGAATCAAACTTACCTGCTCTGTGTCAATCTTTTTGGTTTGTTCATTAAAAGTAAGCATTTGGAGTACTACAAAGATATTTTCTTCATAAAAATCTACCTTGGGTCGCTGACCAGTGTCCACAATATCTTCAAGCATAAGCGGGTGCAAGCGGAAGTACATTCCCAGTGTTTTGACAATTTGCGTATCGTGTACCCCGTCGATATTGATCCAGCTCACACTAGGTTTTTCAGTCAATTCATAACATTCGCGAATATCTTTAATGACTTTTTCTTTATAATAAGCCTCTGTGTAATCAATAAGCGATATTTTTACTTTTGTGTTTTTTTTCTCTCCGATGTATGTCAATGTACCGGGAGGTTGTCCTACAGCAGATTTGTGTTTAATTTTTTTACTCATAATTTGAGAATAAAAAATGCCCTGAAAAACCGTATTTAGCTACATTTTGTTGGGTAAATATAAGGGTTTTTCAAAAAAGCATAGACTTTTGTTTTAAAAAAATAAATAAAATTAAAATTTCAATCATTTTTAGTATACCAAGATGAATGTATGGCAGCAATTTCAGTATTTTACATCCGGTCGATGGGCTCAAATAATGGTTTATCTGGGCTTATTTATGTTGAGTACAGCGCAGCAGTGTGCTGATTCGGAAAAAAGTCCAACTCCCCAAGCTGTTTATACTTTTAATACGCCTCCTCATTTCGGGAATACTTTCAAAATCCCAGATGATAATCCCATGACTGAGGCAGGTATTGAACTTGGCAGAATGCTGTTTTATGAAAAAAGCCTTTCAAGAGATAGTAGCCTCTCTTGTGCTACTTGTCATCAACAATCCCGTGCTTTTACAGACGGGCGTGCCAAAAGCATCGGGATTTGGGGGCAGCGCCTGACACGAAGCTCCATGTCACTGGTGAATTTGCTTTGGGTGGATAAATTTTTTTGGGACGGGCGCGCAGGCAGCCTGGAAGAACAGGCAGTCATCCCGCTGACCGACCCTCGGGAAATGGATATGAACATGGAAGAAGTAGTGCGAAGGTTGCAATATTCAGGTTTATACCCACCTTATTTTAAAAAAGCTTTTGGAACGGATCAAATTAACCCCCAACTTGTAGTCAAGGCTCTAGGACAATTTCAACGGACGCTAATTTCTGCCAACTCGCGTTATGATCGTATTGTAAAGGGAGAAGTAAAACCCACTGTGCAAGAGTTGCGCGCCATCAATCTGTTTATGACTCATCCCGTACCTGAGATCAACCTACGGGGCGGCAACTGTGGTGATTGCCACGGCAGCCACCTTACTACTCTCAATACCTTTCACAACAATGGCTTGGATTCCATCCCCAAAGACCCCGGTTTGGCTCGTATCAGCAGAGATCATCAAGATTTGGGTAGAATGCGGGCTCCTTCGCTTCGCAATATTGCTCTCACAGCACCCTATATGCACGATGGGCGTTTCAAAACTCTCGAGGAAGTCTTGGAGCACTACAACGAACACATCCAGAGGTCAGCGTATCTTGACCCTTTAATTATGGAAGCTACCAATGAACCCAACGGACAAACACTGATGCTCACAGAAGAAGAAAAAAAAGATTTGGTTCTTTTTATGCACTTGTTAACCGACTCGAGCTTTGTCCAAGATGCCAGATTTGCAAACCCTTTTGTCGAGAAAAAAAACTAAGTGCCGCCCGTGAATTAATCCTGATTTTTTTCCAAAGATTCCATCCCTCCAACAAGCGTATCTATCCCTTGAGTACAATTCTAAAGGTAGTTCCTTTGCCCGGTTCGGATTCTTTGATAAAAAGTTTGCCTTTGTGATAATCTTCCACAATACGACGTGCCAGCGTAAGTCCCAAACCCCAGCCTCTTTTTTTGGTGGTGAATCCGGGTTTAAAAGCTTGCTTGATCTGTGATTTGGTCATTCCCTTGCCATTGTCTGCGATGTCGATTAGAATCCCTTCTTCGGGTGCTTCCAGGAGGCGGATTTTTATTTCACCTTGGGCACTCATGGCATCTACGGCATTTTTACAAATATTCTCGATGACCCATTCGAAGAGATGGCGATTGAGCATCACACATTTGCCTCTAGGAAGTTCGTTTTTGACTTCGATAAGTACTTTGGTGGAGATGCGGCGGCGGAGATAGTTTGTAATCCCCAGTATAATAAAATAAATGTCTTCGCTTTTTAGAGTGGGCTCTGAGCCTATACTGGAGAATCGAGTGGTAATCATTTCCAGTCTGCGGATGTCTTTTTCTATCTCGATCACGATGTTGTCGTCTTTTAAGGTAGGTTCGTGGCGGAGATAATCTACCCAGGCCATCAGCGAAGAAATAGGCGTACCCAGTTGGTGTGCGGTTTCTTTGGCAAGACCTACCCAGACCCTGTTTTGCTCCGCACGGCGAGAATAATCAAAAGCCAGATACGTCAGGAAACCAAAGATAAAAATTACGGATAGTTGAATAATCGGGAAATAACGCAGTCGGTACAGAAGATTTGAATCCCGGTAATAGATATCTTCTTTTACCCCCAGCTCGGCATAATGCACCCGGATAGGAGGGTGTTGAGACTTCATGGTTTTGAGTTCGCGCTCGAGTACACTTCTTTTCCAGGCTGCGGAAGCTCTTTTAGGAATGCCGATATTGAGGTAATCCTTGATTTCATTGTTTTGTACCAAGATCACCGGAATAGATTTATTGGCACTGATGACTTCCTGCACATAAAAGAGTACATCTTCATCAATGTCGGATTCTACGGCAAACTTGAGTGCCTGAGCATACAGATCGATGAGCTTTTCTTCTCTTTCGGCCAGTTGAGACACCAGATAATTGGTGTATACCAGTGAGATCGTGGTAATAAGCAGGGCTACGGTCACAAATCCGGCCTTAAAGCGAGAACGATTATTATAAATATTAAAGCGGGGACGATTGTTAGAAATATTCATAAATCAATTTTACTCAAAAAGATGTTACTAATTTATAAATAAATCTGGTAAATGACAGATATCATTTTTTTTCCTGATAGGATTTAAGAATTTTATCTAAAGTTATTTAGAATCCGTAAAGATTACATCACCTTTTAAATAGATTATTTTCATTTAAGGGATTTGATCTTAATTTTGAACACTATACTGTAATTGGGAAGAAGATTATGTATAATTTTAAGGTGCTGAGCCTGTCTTACAAGCACGCTTCTCTGGAAATTAGAGAGCAAGTTGCCTTAGATGAGCAATTAATTGGAAAATTACTTGTCAAATTAGCCTCTTTTGAGGAGATTTCAGACATTCTGGTGCTTTCTACTTGCAATCGTACAGAAGTATATTACAGTTCTATGATTGATTATTCAGATGAGATCGTCAGAGAAATATTCCTCTTGAAGGGTTTAGACTTTCAAGCAGAGATACTGGATTGTTTTTACTCTATTACCGATCATGTGGAAGCCGTAGAATATTTGTTTAGTGTAGCTTGTGGGCTTGAATCACAGGTGGTAGGTGATTTGCAGATTAGTCATCAAATAAAACGTGCCTATCAACTTTCAGCGGATTATGAGACTGCCGGGCCTTTTCTCCATAGATTATTACACACTATATTCTTTACCAATAAAAGAATTGTTCAGGAGACTTCTTTTCGCAGTGGAGCAGCTTCTACCTCTTATGCAGCTGTAGAACTGGTAGAAGGTTTTGCTGTAGATATTCCTAATCCCAAAGTCCTTGTTTTGGGCATCGGTGAAATAGGTGCTGACGTATGTCGCCATCTGGTCAATACACCCATCCAGGATGTTGTGATTGTCAATCGTACCCTGGAAAAAGCCCAGGCACTCGCCAATGAATGTGGTGCCCAAGTAGTTCCTTTTGAGGAGGTCTGGAATGCCATTGCCGAGTCGGATATCATCATTTCATCTATCGCACGCCCCGAACCTTTTATTAGCAAAATGGCTCTAAGCAATCAGGAGTTTTTATCCTTTAAATATTTTGTAGATTTAGCCATGCCCCGTAGCATCGAGCCCGAAATAGAAGAACTTCCCGGTGTGATTCTTTATAATATTGACCAGATCAATAACAAAGCAGGAGAGGCTTTGCAAAAAAGGCTGGCTGCTATTCCAGATGTAAAGGCAATTTTGCAGCATACCCTGCAAGACTTCCACGAATGGTCCAAGGAAATGGAAATCTCCCCAATACTCCAGAAGCTCAAAAATGCCCTTGAACAGATTCGCCAAGAGGAAATCTCTCGTTATTCCAAAAACCTTTCCGAAATAGAAGCCCAAAAATTGGATAAAATTACCCGAAGTATGATGCAAAAAATCATTAAGTTGCCTGCACTGCAACTAAAAGCCGCCTGCCGTAGGGGAGAAGCCGAAACCCTCATTGATGTTTTGAATGATTTATTTAATCTTGAAAAACAAAGTGAACAAGTGACGGAAAATGCTTGATTTTTGCTGTTTTTTTGTGAGTTATTTGTTACAAATGTAAAAAAACTTGCAATTTTCCTTTCTTATATCTAATTTAATCCATTGTACGTTTGTTAAGCAGGTCTAAAAATATTTTAAGTTTATAGGATTATGAATCAATGTATTTTTATCATTGCCTTAAATCTTTGTATTTGGGGGCAACTCAATGCTCAAAACAAGATACAGTGGGCAAGCAAATTGGTAGCTGTATCCTCCGAATTTGTAGATTATGACAAACCTCAATCCAATCAGTTTAAAGGCGAACAATTACTCGGCAAACCAGACAAACTACCAGCTTACGGGCAAAGCCCTTGCGCTTGGTCTCCGGCTACCCAAAATAACCCGCAGGGAGAATGGGTCAAAGTTGCTTTTGAGGAGCCTATGTTTATTGAGCAAGTAGCCATTGCTGAAAATTACAATCCTGGAGCAATCACCCATGTATATGTATATGATGTAAGTGATACAGAAAAACTTCTGTATAAAAATATTAATGTAGGACCTATCACAGCTAAAGGCCGCATTTTTAGCATTGAAGCCAAAAGCGATTTTCCGGTCAAAGCCGTCAAAATTGTATTAAATACCTCCAAAGTGCCAGGCTTTAATCAAATTGATGCCATAGCTATTTCCAACTCCAAAGAACCCGTCGAAGCCAAAATTAACCTGGCCGAAAATCTAGACCTGAAATCCCAACCCGAAAACCTCGGAGTCAATATCAATTCCCGCTATCAAGAAATAGCCCCTATGGTAACCCCTGATGGAAAAACAATCTATTTTACCCGATCCAAACACCCCGAAAATACGGGTAGCCCCGAAAAACAGGATGTCTGGTATGCCGCTATCCAATCTGATGGAAGTTTTGGCAAAGCACAAAACATCGGTGCCCCCATCAATACTCCCCAACACAATTCTTCTTTTTCCATTACACCTGATGGCAATACGATGATGCTCAATAACGTGTACAATGAAGATGGCACGCTTGATAAAGGGCTTTCACTAACCCACCGAGTGAGCCAGAATCAATGGTCTAAGCCTGAAAAGGTAGTTATTCAAGGATATTACAACAACAACAATTATTCGGAGTTTTGTCTCTCCCAAGACGGCAAAATCCTGCTGATGACAGTCCAACGCAATGATTCAAGAGGAGGAAAAGATATTTATTTCTCAAGACTCCAACCCGACGGCACCTGGTCTACACCTACCAATCTGGGCAATGTAGTCAATACAGCCGCCAGCGAAACTTCTCCCTTTCTGGCCTCAGATAGCAAAACACTCTATTACTCAACTGGCGGGCTCAGTGGATATGGCTCCAATGATATATTTGTGACCCGCCGCCTGGATGAAACCTGGACGAACTGGAGTGAACCCCAAAACCTCGGACCTGAAATCAACACACCTCAGTGGGATGCCTATTTCAGCATCTCTGCCAAAGCTGATTTTGCCTATTATACTTCTTATGCCAATTCAATGGGCGAAAGCGATATTTTCAGGGTTCGGCTTTCAGAAGACAATAAACCCGAACCCGTTGCACTCATTCAGGGTAGAGTCTTTAATGCCAAAACCAAACAACCGATCCAGGCTACTATTGTCTATGAGATTCTTCCTTCAGGGGATAATGCAGGAAAGGCTCTTTCTAACCCCCAAACTGGAGATTATAAAGTAGTACTTCCATTGCAAAAAAATTATGCGATTCTGGCAGAAGCCAAAGGATTCCTCTCCGTAGATGAAAATATTAATCTCCTTGACTCTGCCAATTATACCGAAATTCAAAAAGATCTGTATCTTGTTCCTATTGAAACAGGGGGCAAGTTTCAGCTAAATAACATCTTCTTCAAAAGGACAGATTGGTACCTTTTGCCTGAATCTTACCCCGAATTAAACCGCCTGATCAAAGCCCTCAAGGAAAACCCAACCATGGAAATCCGCCTGGAAGGACACACAGAGATATTCGGCAAACGCAAAGATCAATACAACCTGGCAGAAAACCGGGTAAAATCAGTCAAAAGATACTTGGTAGAGGAAGGAGGTATCGACCCCAAACGTATTACACTCAAATCTTACGGTGGTGACCGTCCGGTATCTCTAGGAAGAACTGAGGAAGAAAGAGCCGCCAATCGTAGGGTAGAAGTGAATATTTTACGGAGATAATCTTCAGAAGCCTTGCAAAATCAACCTCAATACGGTATTTGCCACCTGAGCCTGATTCCAGTAAGAAGTGAGCCTTCCGATAAGAGCGAACTTTGTACACAATTGCTCTTTGGGGATGCCTATACAATTATAAAAACTTCTGAAAATCGCAAATGGTTGCTCATCCATATTTTAGAGGATAATTATCAAGGCTGGATTGATCACTTCCAGTTTTTTGAAATTTCAGAGGTTTATTTCCACAAATACCAAAAAACCTCTAAATACTTCAATTTGGACATTTTGACCTATTTGCATGATCTTCAAACCCGTTTTCCCATTACTCTGGGAAGCGTTTTGCCTTTTTATCAAGAGGATACCATTGATCTTTACACCCGTAAATTTGTCGTAAAAACGCAGTCAAATATAAAGCAAGCAACTGATTATGAGAAACTTGAAGAAATAGCTTGCCAATACTTAAAAGCACCCTACCTTTGGGGAGGCAAAAGCCCTTGGGGAATAGACTGTTCCGGCTTTACTCAAATGACCTATAAAATGGTAGGCATGTCACTCCCCAGAGATGCCTATCAGCAAGCAGACTGCGGAGAAGAAATCATTCAACTCCAAGATACCAAAAGCGGAGATTTAGCCTTTTTTGAGCGGGAAGGGCGCATTGTCCACGTAGGTATCATCCTGAAATCCCAGCCCGATCAATCCTGGAAACCCAAAATCATATTAAATAATACGGAAAGATTGATCATCCATGCCCTCGATACGGTCAGAGTTGATCGCCTAGACTCCCAAGGAATCTATAACTTGGATAGACAACAATACACCCATTCTCTTTGCCGAATAAAGAGAATCCTCCCGAAGTGATTATTATCCTAATAAAAACAATTTTGATAAACAAACCCAGAATATTTATAGAAAAAGCTCCTCAAATAGATTATTGACTCCATGCACTCAAACCAAAACAATGTTATAAAAACAGAAGAGGAAAATCATTAAAATTCTGCCCTTAAGGAGTCTTGTAGTGTAAATCATTTTAATCTAAGTATAAATCTCGAAAAACCGAGTTTCAATTTTGTTTTAAACTCCTTATATTGTACTTTTGCACGGTCATTAATTTCGCAATGGCATGTCTTTATTAAAGTAAAGTACCGGTCTTACCTCCAAAAGATAGAGAGGATTCCCTATGAGTGTACAAGGAAATAAAGTTCTTATACTAAATCAGGATTACCGAGCACTAACCGTATGTAGTGTTCAGAAGGCCTTTATTTTGGTATACCTCAACAAAGCAGAGCTGATTGCCGAAGCCTCGAATTTAAAGTTGCGTACAGTTACCTCTACTTATCCAATGCCCTCTATCATTCGCTTATATCGTTATGTCAATCTGCCCTACAAAGGAGTGATGCTCAGTCGCCAAAATATCTTCAAAAGAGATGGAGGCAAATGTCAGTATTGTGGCTCTACCAAAGATCTAACGCTCGACCACGTCATCCCGCGATCCAAAGGAGGTAGGTCAACCTGGGATAATCTCGTAACTGCCTGCAAACATTGCAACTCCAAAAAAGGGGACTATACCCCCGAAGAAGCCTCTATGCCCCTTGCCAGACAACCTTTTAAACCCTCGTTTATTATGTTTTTGAGGGATTTTTCAGGACCTATTGAAGAAAACTGGAAACCTTACCTGGGGAAAAAATACAAATACTATTAAACAACTGCCTTTGTAAATTTTTCCAATTTTTGAAAAATTGTGTTTTTTTTTCAAAAAAAGAATTAACTTTGCAACTCGTTTTAAGAAACTTGTTCGGAAATTGTCATTTTCACAAAAAAATGATTATATTTGATTCCTTAAACAATTTCTAAAAAACATTTAGTATAGTTTATTAAATAATTGTTAAACCAAAAAAAAATTGATCACCCTCGAACAACAAACAGGGCTAACAGACATTATGAGTAGCAATTCTCAAGATGACTTTGATTGGGACAAATTAACAAGCAAGGGATTCGGCGAAGGATATACCGCAGCAGAAAAAGCCGAATTGGAAAAGCTTTATGATAATACACTGACCGAAGTCAATGAAAAAGAAGTCGTAAAAGGTGTCGTCGTAGGCATCATTGACCGGGATGTAATTTTGAATATTGGCTTTAAATCGGATGGACTTGTACCCCTTTCTGAATTTAAAGATATGCCAAATTTAAAAGAGGGTGACGAAGTAGAAGTATACGTTGAAAATCAAGAAGATTCCAACGGACAAATTATCCTCTCTCGTCGTAAAGCCAAAATCCTTACCGCTTGGGAAAAAATCCAAAGCGCCCACGACAACGATACCATCGTTGAAGGAATCGTGAAGCGTAGAACCAAAGGAGGATTAATCGTAGATATATTCGGAATTGAAGCTTTCTTACCGGGTTCGCAAATCGACGTGAAACCCATCCGCGATTTTGATATCTATGTGGATAAACTCATGGAAGTAAAAATTATCAAAATCAACCACACCAACGATAACGTTGTAGTATCTCATAAAGTACTCATCGAAAAAGACCTCGAACAGCAAAAAACTCAAATCCTCAACAACCTCGAAAAAGGCCAGGTACTCGAAGGAGTTATCAAGAATATGACCAACTTCGGCGTATTTATTGACCTTGGAGGCGTTGACGGTTTACTCCATATTACTGATATTTCTTGGGGAAGAATCAATCACCCCGAAGAAGTACTCGGACTCGATCAAAAAGTCAATATTGTGGTGTTGGATTTTGACGATGAAAAAAGACGTATCTCATTGGGTATGAAGCAACTAACGCCTCATCCTTGGGAATCTCTTCCCGAAGATATTCAAGTAGGCACCAAAGTGAAGGGCAAGATTGTCAATGTAGCCGATTATGGTGCTTTCTTAGAGGTAATCCCAGGCGTAGAAGGGCTGATTCACGTATCCGAAATGTCTTGGTCTCAACATTTACGAAATCCACAAGATTTTATCAACGTAGGGGATGAACTGGAAGCCGTAGTGCTTACTCTAGATCGTGACGAACGTAAAATGTCTCTCGGCATCAAACAACTTATCGAGAACCCCTGGGAAAAACAAGATATTCTTACCAAATATGCCGTCGGTTCCAGACACTCAGGAATTGTGCGTAATTTGACAAGCTTCGGACTATTCCTCGAACTCGAAGAAGGTATCGACGGACTGGTACACGTATCTGACCTTTCCTGGACTCGCAAAATCAAACACCCTTCTGAATTTGTGAAAATCGGAGATGATCTGGAAGTAGTTGTACTTGAACTTGATGTGGAAAACAAACGCCTTGCACTAGGGCACAAACAACTCGAAGAAAACCCCTGGGATACTTTCGAAACGGTATTTACCATCGGGTCTAATCATAGTTGTACCATTATCACCAAAAACGATAAAGGTGCTTTGCTTGAATTGCCTTATGGTATTGAAGGATTCTGTACCCTTCGTAACCTAACTAAGGAAGACGGCACAGAACCCGAAGTAGGAGAAAATCTTGAATTTCAGGTAATTGACTTCTCCAAAGAAGAAAAGAAAATTATACTCTCTCATACAAAAGTTTATAAAGACGAAGCCAAAGACGCTGAGAAAAAAGCAGCCGCTAAGAAGAAAAAAGCCCCTGCTACCACCTCTACCAAAAAAGTAGAAAATGAAGATAAATCTACATTAGGTGATATCGAGGCTCTTTCAGCATTGAAAGAACAAATGAGTGATGATGAAGAATAATCTAAGTATAGAAGCTCGTAAAAAAACGGGCTTCTATGCTTAACTTTCTCAAAAATTTATTATCTTTGTTTCCCCGAATTTTTTAGGTCGTGTGGCCGAGTGGCTAGGCAGAGCTCTGCAAAAGCTCGTACAGCGGTTCGAATCCGCTCGCGACCTCTCTTCTTTTTCTCTTCTTTATTAAATACAATTTCTTCTTGAATATTGCATGAGTCTGATTTTGAAGCATTTCAGATACAATATTCTTATATCTTGGTTCTTACTTTGCCAATAATTTAAAATCATTCTATATAAGATTAATTATTTCTTAATCTTAAATCAAGTGCTTGAATTTTAAAATTTTGTACCCGAAATTGCACAAGTATTTACAAACGAACTGATTTCAGATTTCTTATCCCAATTTGTTAAAATTTTGTGAAATAAAAATTGTGTTGTAGTATTGCCTCATAATTCACACAAGGGTCAAACAATCCCACAAACAAGTCGTTGAAAAGATACAATGTGTTTGTAATTATTGAAAGTTCAGAATCCAAAAATAAGATATACTCAATGTGTACAATATTCACTTTCACTGATAAGGTTTTTACTGTCTTTAAGCCGTTTTTTGCCGCTGGTTTAGTCCTGCTTTTATCCATACACCTAACCCTGGCTCAACAAACTAACCCCGCAGATACTACCAAATCTGCTGAGGGCGGTACAGCAGCCACAGGTGCTCCTGATGCAGCAATCCTCGCCAAAGGAGAGGAACTTTTCAACAATAACTGTACTTCCTGCCACGCACTCAGCAATGAGGTAGTTGTAGGACCCGGATTGCAAGGTATCTTAGAACGCCGAGACCGCTCCTGGCTTATCCCCTGGATCAAAAACTCTCAGGCTGTCATTACTAGCGGTGATCCTTATGCCGTAGCACTTTACGAAAAATACAACAAGACTTTGATGACCGCCTTCCCTTGGCCGGATGAGGACATCAATGCCGTGATTGATTATATTGCCAATTATAAACCTCCTGTTGAACCTACTACAACTAGCGAAGGAGGAACTGAAGTTACTGCACAATCAGATTCAGGTCTTGCCAATTATTTCAATATTCTGCTTGGAATCTTGATTGTAGTATTGGTGCTGATCGTTGCGGTACTCTTCATATTGGTATCACTGCTCAGAAGATACCTGGATCAGAAAACCGATCTTGATGAGGCTGACAAAGAAGTCATTTATCAAAAATATAATTTCGGTAAAATTTTCCAAAGCAAGGCTTTTATCAATGGGGTACTGATCATTTTTACCCTCGTAGTACTCAAAGGGCTTGTGGACGGAATGACAGATATCGGAATTCAGCAAGGATACGCACCTACACAGCCAATTGCTTTCTCGCATAAACTACACGCTGGTAAGTATCAAATTGACTGTGGTTATTGCCACACAGGCGTTTATAAAGGCAAGTCTGCTACCATTCCTTCAGCAAATATTTGTATGAATTGCCACAATGCTATCAAACAGAATTCCCCTGAAATCAAAAAAATATATACAGCGATTGAAAACAACAAACCGATTGAGTGGGTTAGAATCCACAATCTGCCGGATTTGGCCTATTTCAATCACGCTCAACATACCAATGTAGCAGGGTTGGCCTGTGAGAATTGCCACGGAAAGATCGAAGAAATGGAAGTTGTGCAGCAACGAGCTCCTTTGACGATGGGCTGGTGTATCAACTGCCACAGACAAACCGTTGTAGAACACGCCAAAGACAATGCCTACTATGATCGCTTGATGGAGTACCACTCGCAGAATGGTACAAAACCCGTAACGGTTGAAAATATCGGAGGTTTGGAATGCTCCAAATGCCACTACTAATAAGGATTGAACTAAAATTTTTTACTGAAAAATACTCATAGATATATAATGGAACAAAACCAAAAGAGATATTGGAAAGGTATAGAAGAACTGACCAATGATCTGGAATTTGTCAAAAATGCGGAAAAAGAATTTCCGAATTATCTTCCCATCCATGAGCAAAATGGTGAACTATCCGATGATGCTGTCGGAAGCAACCGACGGGATTTCCTAAAACTGATGGGTTTTAGCATCGCAGCCGTATCACTTGCGGCTTGTGAAGCTCCTCTCAAAAAAGCCATTCCTTATCTGAATAAGCCACTGGATATTGACCCAAGCATCCCGAATTATTATGCTTCTACCTACTTCCAGGACAATGAGTACAACAGCATCCTGGTAAAAACTCGCGAAGGCCGCCCTATTAAGATTGAAGGAAATGACCTTTCTGCCATTTCTAAGGGTAAAACCTCTGCCAAGGTACAGGCTTCTGTATTAGACCTTTATGATGAAACACGCTTCAAAGGGTTTTTCAAAAAAGATAAAAAACTTCCTGAAACTGCCAAAGAGCGTGAGGTTCAAAATAGTGCGATTGACGAAGAAATCATCAAAAAACTTTCTTCTGCCCGAAATATCCGCATCGTATCACCAACCATCATCAGCCCTGCTACCAAAAGCGTACTGGCAACCTTCAAAAAACAATTCCCTTCCACCCAACAAGTAACTTATGATGTGTTCTCGGCAAGTGGAATCCTGAAAGCCAATCAAGCCACTTTCGGTACGGCCATGGTGCCAAGTTATGATTTCGGAAAGGCCGAAGTCATTGTCTCTTTTGGAGCTGACTTTCTGGGAACCTGGCTTTCTCCCGTAGAATTTGCCACCCAATACGCTCCTAACCGCAAATTGGGCGAAAACAACAAAAAAATGTCTCGTCATTATCAGTTTGAGTCTCGTCTGTCTATGACTGGAGCCAATGCTGATTATCGTTATCCGGTCAAAGCTTCTCAAGAGGCTCTTTTATTGGTTTCTTTATATAAAAAATTGACAGGATTTGACGAATTCAAAGACAAAGCATTAGATAAAGTTTTAGATAAAGTTTCTAAAGATTTAAAAGCCAACAAAGGGAAGTCTCTGGTAGTCAGTAGCTCTACTTCTGCTGATGTACAGATGGTAGTAAATGCCATTAACCAAAGCCTGAATAATTACGGCAAAACCATCCTGAGTGACGTACCTGTATATACACACCAAGGAATGGATGAAGAGATGGATCGTTTCTTGGATGATGTGAAAGGTGGTCGTGTAGATATGGTGATTTTCTATGGAACAAACCCCGTATACAGCCACCCCAAAGGTAAGGAACTAAAAGAGGCTCTCTCCAAGGTGGGTACAAAAATTTCTTTGGCTTTCAGACCCGATGAGACTACGGAACTTTGCGACTATGTCTGCCCCGATAATCACTTCCTGGAATCTTGGAATGACGCTGAACCTCGCAAAGGGCATTTTAGCATCAGCCAACCTGCCATTACCAATATTTACAATACCCGTCAAGCACAGGAAAGCTTCCTGACCTGGGCAGGACAAAAAGTAGCTTTTTATGACTATATGCGTGCTTTCTGGCAAGCAAATCAGTTCAAAGCCCAAAATACCGAGGCTGATTTTGTGAATTTCTGGAATAACGCTGTACACAATGGCGTATTTTCTACAGAAATCAAAGCCGCGCCAACTGTCAAAGAAGGCGGTGACAAACCCAAAGAAGGGGATGAGCCAACAAGCCCTGCCAAAAATCCTACACTCAACGTAAATCAAGCCATTGCCGCCATTCAGAAAAATTCTGTGGGTAAAGGTGTTGAATTGACCGTCTATGAGAAAGTAGGCATCGGCACCGGAGCACAAGCCAATAACCCCTGGCTACAAGAAATGCCTGATCCCATCACCAAAGCTTGCTGGGCTAACTACTTGTGTATCTCACAAAGTATGGCCAAAGAAATGCAGCTTAAGCAAGATCAAAAAGTAAAATTCAGTGTCGGTAATTTCTCTGCCGAAGTACCCGTAATGGTACAACCCGGACAAGCACCTGGCACAGTTTCTATTGCTTTGGGGTATGGTAGAGAGATTTCCGGTAAGGTAGGTACAGGGGTTGGCGTGAATGTATTCCCCTTAGCGGGTACAGATTTTCAAAATGATGTGAAAATTGAGAAAATCAGTGGAAAAGATGCTATCGCCCAAACCCAGACTCACCATACGATCATGGGGCGTGATATTATCCAGGGAGCTACCCTGAAAGAATATCAAAAAGATAGTGCAGCAGGCAGAAAGCAAGTTTTGATACATACTGATGAAGGTGAGAAAAAACCTACCGAAATTACACTTTGGAAAGGACACGATTATCCGAATCACTCTTGGGGACTGGTCGTGGATCTCAATTCTTGTATCGGATGTAGTGCTTGTACAATTGCCTGTCAGGTTGAGAATAATGTGCCAGTAGTGGGTAAAAAAGAAGTATTGATGCGCCGTGAAATGCACTGGATCAGAATAGACCGCTACTACAGCAGCCCCGATGATGCAGATACCTGGGCAGAAATGGAAAATGCAGCCGATAATCCCGAAGTGACCTTTATGCCTTTGATGTGCCAGCACTGTAATAACGCTCCCTGCGAGACCGTCTGCCCGGTACTTGCCACTACCCATAGCACCGAAGGCCTCAACCAAATGGCGTACAACCGTTGTATTGGTACTCGCTATTGTGCTAATAACTGCCCTTACAAAGTGCGTCGCTTCAATTGGTTCCACTATGCCGAAGATACCCGTTTTACAGATATAAATTATACCCAAACAACTGACTTGGGTAAAATGGTACTCAATCCAGATGTAACCGTAAGATCACGCGGTGTGATGGAAAAATGTAGCATGTGTGTACAAAGAATCCAGTCTGCAAAATTGGAAGCTAAAAAAGAAAAAAGACAAATTAAAGACGGAGAATTTACTACAGCTTGTGCACAGGTTTGCCCAACCAATGCCCTGACCTTCGGAGACATGAACGATGCGAATAGTATAATCTCTAAAGCCTTGAGTATCAAGCAGGAAATTATCAAAGGTGAGCGCGGTGCCTCTGATAAAAAAGTATACAATATCACAGAGCCTAGAGCTTATCACGTCCTGGATGAGATCAATATCAAACCCCAGGTATCTTATCTGACCAAAATCAGAAACATAGACGAAGTGAAAGCCGGAACAGAAACTGCAACTCATCAAGAAGAAGAAAAACACGGTTAATGAATAGAATCTAATTTATTGAATCTCAATACGATATATACATTATGCAATATACATCACCTGTCAGAGAGCCTCTTGTAAGGCGGCAAGAACGTGACAACAACCGCCCCACAACTTACCACGATATCACCAATGATATCTGTCGTCAGGTTGAAGCCGCTCCCAATATTCGTTGGATCGGGGCAATGGCCATCTCACTCATTGTCTTGGCCTGGGGAAGTTATACCTTGTATCGTACCTGGTTTTTTGGACTTGGCGAGTGGGGTTTGAACAAAACCGTAGGTTGGGCTTGGGACATCACCAACTTCGTGTGGTGGGTCGGTATTGGTCACGCTGGAACGCTGATTTCAGCCATTCTTTTGCTTTTTCGCCAAAAGTGGAGAACTTCTATCAATCGTGCTGCGGAGGCGATGACGATTTTTGCCGTGCTTTGTGCTGGTACTTTCATTATGATGCACATGGGGCGGCCCTGGCTGGCTTACTGGGCATTACCGCTGCCGAATACCTATGGTTCTTTGTGGGTGAATTTTAACTCTCCTTTGGTTTGGGACGTATTTGCAATTTCTACCTATCTGACCGTTTCGCTGGTATTCTGGTATATAGGGCTGATCCCCGACTTGGCTACCATCCGTGAAAGAGCCAAAAATCCTATTGCAAGATTTATTTATGGATTAATGAGCTTCGGATGGGACGGATCTGCCAAAACCTGGGCACGTTACGAAATGGTAGCCCTGGTACTTGCTGGTCTTTCTACTCCACTGGTACTTTCCGTTCATACTATTGTGAGTTTTGACTTTGCTACTTCCGTAATTCCCGGTTGGCACACCACTATTTTCCCTCCTTACTTCGTAGCAGGAGCGATTTTCTCAGGTTTTGCGATGGTATTGACCTTGATGCTGATCACCAGATATGTTTTCAAATTAGAAGCATATATTACGCTGGGTCATATTGAATCAATGAACAAAATCATTCTTTTGACAGGTTCTATCGTAGGGATTGCTTATTTGACAGAGTTTTTTATTGCTTGGTATTCACAGGTAGAATATGAGACTTATGCCTTCGTAAACCGATCTACGGGACCTTACTGGTGGGCATACCTTTCTATGATGACTTGTAACGTAATTTCTCCGCAATTCTTCTGGTTCAGATCTTTGAGAAGAAATATTTACCTGACTTTTGTACTTTCCATTGTGGTAAATATCGGGATGTGGTTTGAGCGATTTGTAATTATTGTGACATCACTACACCGAGATTATCTACCTTCTAGCTGGGCGATGTTCTGGCCTACTTATGTAGACGTAGGAGATTATCTTTTCACTTTTGGATTTTTCTTTACAGCCTTTTTCCTTTTTGCCAAATTCTTACCAGTGGTAAATATGGCAGAAGTAAAAGCCGTATTAAAATCTTCTAATGACGACTCTGCTTCACATTATGCAGAAGAATTGGAAACCGTTGAAGAAGGTGCCATGAAAGGTGTTTCCGAATAATGAAATCCTAAGCAATGGTTTGTTTTTTTGTAAATGAAAAAACAGATAAGCAGCTCATTTTTAATTTGATTAAACTTAAATAAGATATTCCTATTTTGAGATATGGCAGCAAAACATAACAAGAAATTTCTGGTCGGAATCTTTGATGAGGAAGAGATTTTGATTGCAGCGGTAAAAAAAATTCGTAACCTAGGCATTAAGATACACGATGTATACACACCTTATCCGGTTCACGATTTAGAGCATTACCTGGGCTATAAGCGTACTCGATTGGCCAAGGCGGCTTTTATGTTCGGAGCTACTGGTACTTTTTTAGCACTCTGGATGCAAACCTATATGCTAGGGGCTGCTTGGCCGATGGATGTTGGGGGTAAAGATCATTTGGCTTATCCCGACTTTGTACCTGTGACTTTTGAAGCCACCGTATTGTTGGCAGCCTTGGGAATGGTGGGTACTTTCTTGGTTTCCAATGGCTTAGGACCCGGAAAAAAAGCATTGATGTTTGATCCTAGAAGCACCGACGATAAATTTGTGATGGCTATAGATTTAGATAAAAACACCAGCTTCACGCAGGAGGAAATAGAAAAAGTGCTTATAGATTGTAAAGTATCCGAAAAACCCAAAGAAAAAGAAGTAGAACTATAAACTATAATAAAGTTTACAATGAAAAAGATTTCTTCTAAAATATTTTTAAGCTCTTTGGGGCTGGTTTTGCTGCTAAGTGCTTGTAAAAGAGATTATAACGATAGAGGTTTGGAATATGCTCCGCAAATGTATGTGGCCAAGTCTTATGAACCTTACAGTCAAACAGAAGGGAATAAAATCAATCCCTTGGGCATTAATATGAGAACCCCAGCCGAGGGTACCATTCCACGCCGCAGGTTTAATACCGAATTTACGATCGAGGACTCTACCGGTTCTGCCAAAAAAATGGTAGAATTGATGGTTTATAACCACGTGGCCTCCGATGATTTTGAGACAGCAGCCAAAGTGCTAAAAAATCCCTATCCTGCCGACGAGGAAGTATTGGCCGAAGGTAAAGTTTTATACACAAGAATCTGCACGCCTTGTCACGGGGCAGAGGGTGACGGTAAAGGTACCGTTGCTGAAATGTATAAAGGAGTTGCCAATTTAAAAGGGTCAGCTTATACAAATCTGCCTGCGGGTCATATTTATCACGTAATCACACACGGCAAAGGACGTATGTGGCCGCACGGTTCGCAACTTACTCCAGATGAACGCTGGAAAATCGTACACTATGTATTTCAATTGCAGGGTCGTACAAGCGCACCACAAGCAACTGATGCGTCGGCTACTCCAAAAGCGGATTCTACTGTTGCACAAAAATAAAACTCTAGATGTTTAAATTGATTTGAGAACCTAAATATTAAAAGATATAAAAATATGGCAGAGGGACACAAAATCAGTCTTGCTGATGAAAAAACTCAATACGAATTCACCCCAGCTTTAAAAAATAAATTGATCATTGCTGGAGGAGTCGGACTTGCAATGGTAGTTGTAGGTATTCTACTTTGGATGCTAGGGATAGGATTGGGAGGTGAACACGGAGGTACTCACGGAGAATCACACGCACTTGCAGGCGGCGGCGGAGAGGAATTTCACTGGTCTAAAAGACTTTGGGCTAACCTATGGCTTTGTACCGTATACTTTAATGGAATAGCACTGGTAGGGGTGTTTTTTGTAGCGGTCAATTATGTAGCCTGGGCGGGTTGGTCGGCTTTGATCAAACGTGTACCTGAAGCTTTCGGTTATTTTCTGCCTTTTACCGGAATAACGCTCTTAGCCTTATTTTTTATAGCCGGAGGGGATTTATTCCATTGGACACACGCCGACGCAGTAGCCCACGACCCGATTCTAAAGGGGAAAACTCCTTATTTGAATACACCGTTTTTTTTGATTAGAATGTTGTTGTATTTTGTGTTGTGGTACGGACTATTCCGATTTCTAAGAAAACTTTCTTTGGATGAAGATAAAATTACCGATTACAAAGGATATCTGAAAAATCCCACCATTTACAACAAAATGGTTTATTATTCAGCGGTATTTGTGGTTGTATTTGCAGTAACCACGTCTACTTCAGCTTGGGACTGGGTCATGTCTATTGATGCCCATTGGTTCAGTACGATGTTCGGATGGTATAATTTTGCCAGTATCTTTGTAGCCGGACTCGCAACCACTACCCTGGCTGTGGTATATTTAAAAGAAGCTGGTTATTTCAAATTGGTGAGTGAACATCATTTGCACGATTTGGGTAAATTTATGTTTGCTTTTAGTATTTTCTGGACTTATATCTGGTTTTCTCAGTTTCTGCTAATTTATTATGCACATATTCCCGAAGAAACTATTTATTTTCAACCCAGATTATTCGGACATTACAGAGGGATATTCTTTTTGAATATTATTATAAATTTTGCTTTTCCCTTCCTGGCTTTAATGACCAAGGAATCTAAAAGAACTATGTCCTTCCTTAAAATTGTGGCTTTTGCTATCTTGATAGGGCATTATTTAGATTTTTATATGATGATTATGCCGGGTACAGTGGGAGATCACGCTGGATTCGGGCTGGTAGAATTCGGATGTATTTTGATTTTTGCGAGTGCTTTTATCTATGTATTTGCCAATAGTTTGTCTAAAGCTCCTTTGATTGCCAAAAATCACCCTTTCATTCAAGAAAGTGCACATTTTACGCAATTCAATTAAGCCTAGATCGCATTAGGAAATTTTCTATATTTTCAATAATTTGCAAAACATTGTACTGCTACAAAGTTTTAATATTTTAAAGCTGAAAAAATAAGATATAATATTATGACAGGTTTTATTTTAGGACTAATTGGGGTATTAATTCTAATAATACTCCTTATGTTATTCAGAATCAATACACTTGTATCAGTAGCTCAAAGATCTGACAACAAACGTGTAGGCGCAAGCAATAATATCAATGGATGGTTGATGTTAATTGTACCTATTTTAGGATTAATTGCTGGTATTTGGTACACCAGAATAGCTTTTAATCACTTTCTTCCGCCTTCTGCTTCGGAGCATGGTGTTCAGACCGATAATTTGTTCTGGATTACTATGTCGGTTATCACGGCGATGTTTATCATTACCAATATCGGTTTGTTTTGGTTTGCTTTCAGATACCGTTATAATGAAGAAAGAAAGGCTTCGTTTTTCCACGATAATACCCGTTTGGAAGTGTTCTGGACTATTGTTCCTGCTGTGATTATGGCTTTACTGGTGTTTTTTGGCTGGAAAGTATGGCACGGAATCATGGAAGTAGCTCCTTCTGAGGAAGCTATTGAATTAGAAATCATGGGAAAACAATTTGCCTGGCAGGTAAGATACCCTGGTAAAGACGGCGTATTGGGCGATTATAATTATCGTTTGATTGATGATGCAGCTGGAAATGAATTTGGAATTGACTTTGAGAAAAAAGCTTCCGAAGATGATTTTATTGCCCGAGAAATACACATTCCTAAAGGCAAGGAAATTTTGCTTAAAATTCGTGCAAGAGATGTTTTGCACAGCGTTTTTGCGCCTCACTTCCGTTTGAAAATGGACGCAGTACCCGGAATGCCCACCCAATTCCGCTTTGTACCTATTAAAACTACCGAAGAAATGAGAGCAGAATTGGGCAATCCTAAATTCAACTATGAAATCGCCTGTACAGAAGTATGTGGAATAGGGCATTTTGCGATGAGATATATCATTGTGGTAGAAGATGAAGCAGATTATAAAAAGTGGTATGCAGAGCAAGTTCCCTTCCTCGAGCAAAATCCTCAATTTAAAGGTAAAGGAATGTCAGATTTACGCAAGAAAAATCTAGCCGATATGAAGAAAGAAACAGAAGGAGAAAATATTAAAACAGCAAGTATTAGCAAATAAAAAAATTAGAATATACACTATGGCAACAGCATCTCAACATACTGCTCAGGTTCAAGATCATACCCACGACCACGGGCACGACCACGACCACCACGAAGAGACTTTCATTAAAAAGTATATCTTTTCAGAAGACCACAAAATGATTGCTAAGCAATTCTTGATTACAGGATTGATCTGGGCTTTTATTGGTGGTGCTATGTCGGTTATTTTCAGACTTCAGCTGGGTTTTCCAGATATGGAGTTGGAGTTTTTACGCCCAATTTTAGGCGGATACCTGAATGAAACGGGTAAACTGGAGCGCGAAGCTTATCTGGCATTTGTAACTATGCACGGAACCATCATGGTTTTCTTTGTATTGACTGCCGGATTGAGCGGTACTTTCAGTAACTTCTTGATTCCGCTACAAATCGGTGCCCGTGATATGGCTTCCGGGTTTTTAAATATGCTTTCCTACTGGTTTTTCTTTACTTCCAGTGTGATTATGTTTTATTCTTTGTTTTTACCAACCGGACCTGCAAGTGGGGGTTGGGTTATTTATCCACCTTTGAGTGCTTTGCCTCAAGCTGTACCTGGCTCTGGAGCAGGAATGACTTTCTGGCTGGTAAGCATGTCTATATTTATCGTATCTTCTCTTCTGGGAAGTATCAACTATATCACTACGGTAATTAATCTCAGGACTAAGGGGCTTTCCTTCTCAAGATTACCCCTGACTATCTGGGCATTTTTCTTGACTGCAATCATCGGAATTCTTTCATTCCCGGTATTGTTTGCGGCAGCCTTGTTGTTGATTTTTGACCGTAGCTTCGGTACAAGTTTTTATCTTTCAGATATTTATATCGGTGGTGAGGCTTTGCATCATCAGGGTGGTAGTCCTATTTTGTTCCAGCATTTGTTCTGGTTCTTGGGTCACCCAGAGGTGTACATCGTTCTTTTGCCTGCCTTAGGGATTACTTCGGAGATTATCTCTACCAACTCTCGCAAACCTATCTTTGGTTATCGTGCGATGATTGGCTCGATGATTGGAATTGCGATTCTTTCCTTCATCGTATGGGCACACCATATGTTCGTGACTGGTATGAATCCATTTCTGGGTTCTGTGTTTATGTTCTTGACACTGATTATTGCAGTTCCTTCTGCCGTAAAAGCATTTAATTATATCACTACCTTGTGGCGTGGAAATATCATCTTTACACCTGCCATGCTGTTTTCTATCGGTCTGGTATCGGTATTTATCTCAGGTGGAGTAACAGGTATCGTACTGGGTAACAATGCTTTGGATATTCAACTACACGATACATATTTCGTAGTAGCTCACTTCCACATTGTGATGGGTAGTGCATCTTTCTTTGGTTTTATGGCGGGTGTTTATCACTGGTTTCCCAAAATGTTCGGTAGAATGATGGATGAAACATTGGGTTATATCCACTTTTGGATGACTTTTATAGGAATATATCTGGTATTCTTCCCAATGCACTATATCGGTATTGCCGGATTCCCCAGAAGATATTATTCATTCACCGGATTTGAGTTTACTCAAGGTTTTACCGACCTGAATATGTTTATCAGTACGGCTGCGATCATCACCTTTGCAGCACAGGCTTTCTTTGCCTTTAACTTTGTATATAGCATTTTCAGAGGAAGAAAAGCTCCTGCGAACCCTTGGGGATCAAATACTTTGGAATGGACTACGCCAAGAGTACCCGGACACGGCAACTGGCCAGGTCAGATTCCCTATGTATATCGTTGGGCTTATGATTACAGCAAACCAAACGCTGAGTTAGATGGATTTACGGATTTTATCCCTCAGCATATACCTTTGGCTCAGACCCCCAACTCAAATCTTGAGTATGAAAATGAAATGATGGAAGGTCAGGAGATTCAAGAGGATCATTCAGCGCATGACCATAACGCACATTAAAAATAAAGATTTAAATAAAGGGATGCTTATCTTCAGACGACTGGGGGTAAGCACTCTTGTAATTATCTATTTATTAATTTTAGCAGGTGGTATCGTAAGAAGTACAGGTTCCGGAATGGGGTGCCCAGATTGGCCTAAATGCTTTGGTGAATGGATTCCTCCTACCCAAGCTTCTGAACTACCAGCAAATTATAAAGAAATCTATGCCGAACAGCGCAAAGTAAAGAATGAAAGACTTGCTAATATGCTGGAACGAAGCGGGTTTAAGGAACTGAGCCAAAAGATTAAAGGGGATTCCTCTATGTATGAAGAGGCCGATTTTAATGTATACAAAACCTGGATTGAGTACGTAAATCGTCTCTTGGGTGTGCTGACGGGCTTTTTGATATTATTGACTTTGATGAGTTCATTGGCTTATTGGAATAAAGACCGTGTTATTGTGTATGGAAGTGTGTTTAGTTTGGTGTTGGTAGGGTTTCAAGGTTGGATCGGTTCTATTGTCGTCTCTACCAATTTACTTCCGGGAATGATCACTACTCACATGCTTCTTGCGATATTGTTGGTATTTTGTTTGATTTATTTGGTATATCGCTCAAGAACACCTCAGGTAGAAAATATAGGCTCAAAAAAGCTGATCAATACATTACTAGGATTAGGCATTGTACTCTTATTGATCCAATTAATTCTGGGTACACAGGTAAGAGAGTCGGTAGATATCATAGCCAAAGCTCTTGGAGAAGCCGCCCGAAATACTTGGATCAGTCAGTTAGGAATAGAGTTTTATGTACATCGTTCTTTTTCTTTGTTGGTGATTGCGGTACATGGAATTTTAGTATATAAATTGATGCAGCAAAAAGGACTTATTTATAAAAATGCCTTACTTTTACTGGCCTTATTGATCATAGAAACAGCCAGTGGAGCGGCAATGGCCTACCTGGCAATTCCGGCATTTATACAGCCACTACACTTGCTTCTGGCAGTTGTAGGTTTGGGAATCCAATTTTATGTTCTTTTATTGGTAAATCAGCGTCGAACCATACAAACTTTAGTATGGCAAACAGAAAATAATACTTTGAAAGCAGATGATTACAATCAAGTCAGTTATTGAAGATACAAAAATCATTCAGATAGATAAAACGCGTATGTATTGGGCTTTGCTCAAACCCCGTTTGTCTTTTCTGGTTGCTTTTTCGGCAGGTTTTGGTTTTTTGCTTGGAGCAGAAGGAGAAATTAACTGGTTGAGTTTTCTTATTTTGGCTTTTGGGGGTTTTTTGATTTCTGGAGCATCAATCATCATCAATCAGGTCTTAGAAAAAGATATAGATAAACTGATGAAACGCACCCAAAAAAGACCTTTGCCTACCAAACAACTGACAGTGGATGAAGCTATTGGTTTTGGTTTTCTGATAGGGCTATTGGGATTTACGCTTTTATTGATTTTTACCAATTTTCTAACGGCACTGCTGTCTTTGTTTTCTATGTTTTTATATGGATTTATTTATACACCTTTGAAGCGTATTGGGCCGATTGCCGTCATCGTAGGGGCAATTCCCGGAGCTTTGCCCCCGCTTTTGGGCTGGGTAGCTGCCCGAGGAGAGATTGGCTTTGAAGGATTTATATTATTTCTGATTCAGTTTGCCTGGCAGTTTCCTCATTTCTGGGCGATTGCCTGGGTAATGGATGAAGACTACCAAAAGGCCGGATTTAAACTACTGCCTTCGCGAGGGGGACAGGATTTGAACTCAGCCATCCAAATTATGCTCAGTACTTTGTTTCTAATCCCGCTTGGATTAATTCCATATCAATTGGGAATCAGTGGTTTGGTATCGGCGATTATTGTTACGATGGCGGGCTTCTTCTTTTTGATCCCTGTTGTTCGTCTGGTCTTTGCACCCAGTCGTATAGTAGCTTTACAGATTATGTTTGGCTCATTTATCTATTTACCGATTATTCAAATAGCTTATTTATTAGACAAAATTTAATCTTATGGAAAAAGAACTAAACATTCATATAGCCGAGGAGCCTAGAGATACCTTATCGATGCATCCTCATAAATTTGCTTTGTGGCTTTTTATCGTGAGCATTATCATGCTTTTTGCAGCTTTTACAAGTGCTTATATTGTAAGGCAGGCAGAAGGCAACTGGTTGTATTTTGACTTACCGAATTTATTTTGGACTAATTCAGTGGTTTTGATTATCAGCAGTGCTACGATGCATTGGGCAGTATTCAGCGCACGAAGAGATAAATTGCCTATGCTGAAATTAGCCATTGCGATCACTACGATACTAGGTTTTGCCTTTTTGGTAGGTCAATACTATGCTTGGGCTGATTTGGTAAATAATAAAATATTCTTTACCGGAGGAAATCCTTCCGAATCTTTTCTGTATGTAATTACGGGAGTACACGCCTTTCACATAGTAAGTGGCTTGGTTTTCCTGCTAATTGCCTTATATTCAGCATTTACATTCAAAATTCACTCAAAAAATCTTACAAGGATTGAAATGTGTGCTACCTATTGGCACTTTTTGGATATTCTTTGGTTATATTTGTTCGGATTTTTACTATTGTACCATTAATTTTGAGTGCGAAAACCTTAAACGTTTAAATAATCTATTTTGTATGGCAACAGTCGCAACAACTGAAATTGAAAAAAAAGGGGTAGATTGGAATGGGGGGAACGAACCCTTCAAAGCAAGCTGGGGTAAGTTAATGATGTGGTTTTTTTTACTCTCCGATGCTTTTACATTTTCTGCTTTATTGATTGCTTATGGTCTGGTAAGATACAGTCATAGCGCCTACCCAGGTGAGCTTGAAAAATTTACTTTTTCCTTAGACTGGTGGCCAGTACCCGAAAAAGTTTTTGATGCAGTACCTTTTATGCATGGCGTAGAACTGCCCTTAGTTTTTGTAGGAATTATGACCTTTATCCTGATTATGAGTAGTGTCACGATGGTACTTGCCGTAGAAGCAGGGCATCGTCACGACCGAAAAGACGTAGAAAAATGGATGCTCTGGACAATCCTGGGCGGTGCTACTTTCTTAGGTTGTCAGGCTTGGGAATGGACACACTTTATCATCGGTACTGATGCCGGAGGTGCCATTGATATTTTTGGAAACAAACTCTATGGTGCAAACCTCATCCAAAACCAATACGGACCTACTCCATTTGCCAATTTCTTCTTCTTTATCACGGGCTTTCACGGAATGCACGTGACAAGTGGTGTAGTGATCAATATCATCATTTTTTACAATGTGGCTATCGGAATCTATGATCGCCCTCACCGAGTGATTGACCCAGGCGCAGATCGGTATGAAATGGTAGAAAAAGTCGGACTTTACTGGCACTTTGTGGATTTAGTGTGGGTTTTTGTATTTACTTTCTTTTATTTGGTTTAATCTAAGTATACAATATATTTAAACAGAATTGATTATGGCAGAAGCACAAAAAATCGAAGAGGGGCAAATCCCTAAACCCAATACGGCCTGGATCTGGAGAACTTTCTGGATACTTTTTGCCGTTACAGTCGTAGAATTTATCATCGCTTTGGCATTACCGCTACCCAAAGGCGTGAAAGTAAGTATGTATATATTCCTGACTATCGTAAAAGCAGGGTATATCATCGGCGAATTTATGCACCTCAAATACGAAGTAAGGTTTCTACTTTTTGCCATTTTATTGCCGATGGTTTTTGTAGTATGGCTGGTAGGTGCTTTGATTGTGGAAGGCGGATCTATTTTTTACAGTGCTTATTAAGAAATTAAAACAATAAATTTTGACGCTTGGTTTTATAGAAAAACTATAAACTAAGCGTCTTTTGTATTTTATGAAAACGTGGAAAAAATACTCTTTTTTAGGGATTCTGGTGGCTTTACCTATGCTGATATTTTTTTTCCTCTATGCTTTTGGAAAAAATTATTATCATTTAGAAACCTACCATACCCAATGGCTGGAAGAACTTGAAATTGACGGAGAGAAATACATTGATACTGTAAAAGACTTGGCTCAATTACCAAACAAAAAAATCATAGATACACTCTACCATACCATCCCTGATTTTACACTTACTGACCAATACGGCAAAGAGTTTTCAGGAAATATCTTGGACGGGAAAATCTACGTGGCTGATTTTTTCTTTACTACCTGTGGGAATCCTACCTTATGCCCAAGAATGAGCTCCGAATTAAAGCGCGTTCAGGAAGTATACAAGGGAGAAGATGATATTAAGATCGTCTCTTTTACCGTCGATCCTCAAAATGATACCCCAGAAGTATTAAAAAAATATGCCCAAAGCTATCATGCCCTCAAAGGGCAATGGTACTTTCTGACAGGGAATAAGGCAGATATTTACCGATTGGCTTTTGAGGCCTTTAAGATCAATGCCCTGGAAGAAGTCGAGACCATCAAACCAGACTTTCTGCACGCTACCAAATTTATTCTGGTAGACCGGCAGGGGCGCATCCGAGGATATTACGAAGGCACCAATACCGAAGAGGTAGATCGCCTAATTACAGAAATCAAAATATTAAAAAGCGGAAATACTTTATAAAACTATGGAAAATACAGTCTCTGCAAAAACCAACAAATTCTGGCTCAGTGTGATCGGCACAGTGTCGGTAGTGATCCCCCTCGCAGTAGCTTACCTATTTTATAGCAATGGCTTAACCCGTATCGAGGGTTTGGATGTGAAGTTTCTCCCGCACCTAAACGCCGTGTTGAATACTGCCACCTCTATCTGTCTGATTTTGGGGTTTGTGATGATCAAACAAAAAAAAGTAGACTATCACCGTACTTTTATGATGTCGGCCTTTGTACTTTCTTCTATATTCTTGATTTCTTATGTAATCTATCACAACAATCAGCTAGAGCCTGCCCGTTATGGTGGGGAAGGGTTTATCCGATATGTCTACTACTTTATCCTGATCACCCATATTGTGCTGGCCGCCGTGGTAGTCCCTTTTGTACTTTTGGCTATTTATTTTGCCTGGACCAAACAAATCAATCGCCATAAAAAAATTGTACGATGGACCTGGCCGATCTGGACTTATGTAGCCATCACCGGAGTAATTGTGTATTGGATGATCAGCCCTTATTATAACTAACTGAATATGAAAAAGATACTTCTGATTTTTTTATTTCTGCTGCTGCTTTCTATTCCTGAACTGTACGCCCAATGTGCGATGTGTAGGGCTAGTGTCCAAACCAGCATGAGTAGTGGCGGAAACATCGGCGCAGGGCTAAACGCCGGAATTCTGTATCTGGGTGCAATCCCGTATCTGGTTATTGGAATGCTGGGCTGGATTTGGTATCGAAATGCCCGCCGGCTTTCTCCCCAACAAAGAAAATTTATGCATCGATAAGGGTATTTTTTTATATAAGTAGTTGCCTATCATTAGTTTATAGGAGTTATTTTCATAATTAATTGATAATCAAATAATTGTATTTGCTATGGGCTATCGACTAATTAAATAGACTACTTACTTGGGTTCATTTGAATACTCAAATCTGATTAGATTTTAATAAACCTGCTTCACACAACAGGGGCATAACAGGTATGCTGAAAAAAATGCCATTCATTCCTTGCAAACTCCCAAACCATCTGCTAACTTAAATAGTTGATTGTGGAAGTTTTTACACAACAATTTTCTAAGGCAAAGCACTTAAAAGATGCTTAGGCAAAATTGTTGTATACAGGCATAATATCACCGATACATCACAATACGGTATGGTCTGGATTTTTAAAGCTTAATGCATCTTGAAAATAAAACGTTATTTTAAATATTTTTATCTGCTTTTGGCTCTGATCACATTATCAGGAGCTTTTTTACTCAATTCTTTGAGAAATCACTTGGATCGCAATGCAACAGATAACAGATTGAAAAAATATCAAAATCAAATTAATCGCAGAATCGAGCAAATGGATTCCAAAAGAAATGTTGCTATACAACATATGCAGGAAAAAGGAATTTATGCCGTATTGCAGGAAAACTCAACAGAAGATTTACTTTATTATCTTTTTAAAGAAGAAAAATTGATTTTATGGTCGGATTATCGTTTTGTCCCTGCTTATGATCAGTTGAAAGGCACTTACCAGTTTAGCTTCTTAGAAATACCACAAGGGCAGTTTGTACTGAGTAAAACCAATTTCTATTTGGAAAACGAACCTTATGAATTATATATCCTTCTCCCAATATTCTGGAAATATAAAATTGAAAATGCTTACCTGAAATCAGGATTTAATCCTTCACTCATTGACGATGACAGACTGCTGATTAGCAAGAAAAAACAGGCACATTTTTTACCGATATTTGCCCGACAAGAATATCTCTTTAGCATCGCTTACAAAATCACAGCCCTCGATACCTCCTCACACATTCAACTTTGGATTATTTTATTCACAGGGTTGGGTTTTATCTTTCTGGGGCGTTTTTTGAAATATGTACTGGCTGTTCTCAAAGAAGAAAGGCAATATGAGCTGGCTTTTGTATTGCTGGCAGCGTACCTTTTGGGACTAAGGTATTTGGCATTGGTCTATAACTTCCCGCAGTCGGTGTACAAAGGTCTTTTATTTGATTCAAAGTTGTATGCTTCTTCCTTTTTTTCGCCCTCTGTCGGAGACTTACTTTTGAACATCCTTCTGCTTGGGATATTGACGCATTACTTGCTGATTTACAGGCAGAAGTCATTACTTTACCGTCATTTGTTGAAGGCATCTCGTCGGACTAAATACATCGTGTCATTTTCTTTGTTAGGCTTGAGCTTTGTGACAATCAACGCCTTTTTTTATGTAATGAGTACGATATTTCTTCACTCTAAGATCAACCTGGATATTGCCAGAAAGCTTGACTTAAATGTCTTGGGCTTGTTTGGAGTATTGATTTTTATTTTTACGGCTATCTTAGGTTTTATGATTTTGCATTTTCTCATGCGGTTGGTCATACAGCTAAGTCCTGCCAAAAAACTGGAATATAAGCAGTTTCTGGTAGTATCCCTGCTTACCTGCCTTGCAGTATATTATGGCTGGTATTTTTTATGGGGAGAAGTGCATTGGTTTGTAAATCTTGTGGGTTTCCTGTATTTTTTGGTACTTCGTCAATTGGAATTTCCTCGATTCTTGTACAAATATTCATACATATCTTTGATTTATATGATTGTAGGCTCTCTTTGTTTTTCAATCGTAGGCGCCTATACCATTTATCATTTCGGCATGAAAAAAAGAATCGAAGACAAGCATAAATTTGCGGGTCGATTGCTGCCTGAATCTGACGAAATGGCTGAGTTTCTATTAGGAAATGCCATCAAGGAAATTAAAAAAGACTCTTTAGTCAAAGCGTTTTTTATCTCTCAAATATCCAACAAAGACAGTCTGCAGGTTTCAAAAGGCGATACCACGGCTACAAAACCCAAAATCTCCTTGAACGACATTCAACAAAGCATCAAAAAACGATATCTATTCAACCATTTTGATAAATACCAGATAAATCTTTTGTTTTTTGAGGTATCCAAAGGAAGCTTAATCGGTGCAGACCTGCCCGGCACCGAAGAGGATTATGATGACTATGAAGAAAATTATAAAAAAATCTATTATGAGACCAATCAGGAAGATTTGTTTTTTATCAGTAAATCGGGTGTAAATCTGATCAAACAATACCTCGCTTTTATTGAAATTGAAGATAAATCAGACAAAATTGGAAATCTTATCATCGATCTTCGCCAGAAACGAGCCGAACCCACCAGGGTTTATCCTGAACTTCTGGTGGATAAAAATTATACCCAAGCCCTCGAGACCCGTGATTACAGCTATGCCGTGTATGACAACAACCAGGTAGTGTATAGCCTGGGAAGTTTTAATTATGAAAAAAACTTTGATCTCGGATTATTTCAAGAAGACGGCTTATTTACCCGAGGAATAATATACAAAGGATTCGAGCACCTGGCCGTAGACGGTGTCTCTACCAAAAGAGTATTGGTCTCCTCAGAAAAATATGGATTTACAGAAGTATTTTCTAACTTCTCTTTCCTGTTTTTATTGTTGATTACCTGCGTGGTAGGGCTCATTGTGGTCTACAGCCTGACCAGCCGAATCCGTCAGGTAAAGGTCAATTTTGCCACCCGGATACAGGTTTACCTCAATATTGCTTTTTTCCTCCCACTGTTTACAGTGAGCATTACTACCTTAAGCATTATCAGTCGTACCTATCAGGAAGATTTAAAAAGAAGTTTTATCAGCAAAACCGAAGGCGTAGCCGTCAATATCTTGCCTCAACTCGAGAATCTACAAAACCAAAAGATCAGTACCATACAATTTTCCAAAACTTTGTCCGAAATTGCCCAATATGCCGGAGTAGATATCAACGTCTTTGACGAATCCGGGTATTTACTCGGTTCCAGTCAACCTTCCATCTATGAAACTGCATTGATTTCGCCCTATGTGAATGCTCTGGCTTTATACTCCATTCGGCAGGAAAATAACATCAAGGTACTTCTCAATGAATCGGTCGGAAAGCTCAAGTATCAATCAGTGTATGTACCCGTAAAATCTTATGAAACCGGCCGCCTGCTTGGTATCGTAAGTATTCCTTTTTTTGATTCTCAGTACGAACTCAATGACAAACTCTTAAAGGTACTTTCTACCATCATCAATATTTTTATCAGTATTTTTATCGTATTTATCGTTTTGTCTTATTTTGCTTCTCAGATATTGACTGTGCCTTTGAGATTGATTACCCAAAAAATCAAAAAAACCACCTTTTATAATTATAATGAAGCCCTCGAGTGGAACTCAAAAGACGAAATCGGACTTTTTGTAGAAGAATACAACCGAATGTTGCGTAAACTTGATAAAAGTAAAGAAGCCCTTGTCAGAAGCCAGAAAGAATCTGCCTGGCGTGAAATTGCTCAACAGGTAGCTCACGAAATCAAAAACCCGCTCACACCTATGAAGCTCACCCTACAACACATGCAAGTCAGACTTCAAAACCAGGGCGAAAAGATCAGAAGTATGTTTGAACGTTCTTTTGATGTACTCCTTACCCAAGTAGAAACTTTGAGCGATATAGCTACTTCATTTTCTTCTTTTGCAAAAATGCCCATACCCACCAGCGAACGCTTTGAGATTTCAGAAGTACTTAAAGATAGTCAAAGCCTTTATAGCAATGAAGACGCTGACATTGTGCTTTCTATCGAGCAAGGTAAGTTTTTTGTCAGAGGTGATAAGCGACTGATGGGGCGGATTTTTACCAATTTGATCAAAAATGCCATTGAGGCAATCCCTGACGACCGAAATGCCCGTATAGAAATTTATCTGAGTGCTAAAGTAGAAGGACTTGTTTTGCTCGAGTTCAGAGATAATGGCTCCGGAGTCACCAAAGATGTACAAGACAAAATCTTTATGCCTAATTTTAGCACCAAATCTACAGGCTCAGGTATCGGACTCGCAGTAGCCAAACGAGGGATTGAGCACGCCGGCGGGCGAATCTGGTTCGAGACCGAAGAAAATATCGGAACAAGCTTTTTTATCGAGTTGCCCCTCATTGAGTAATTCATATAATAAGGTGCAAACCCCCGAATGTATTCAGTATGCTTCCCGCAAGTTATGGATAAGGAAAACAGGTCTATATTTTCAATATTCTGCCATCTTCGGGGCTGCACCCGAATTTTACTGCTTATCGACTTCCTGCTACTTCCTTATCTACTCTCCGCACAGGTAAACCGCGAAGTATGCAAATGGATTCCTGTACAAGAAAGTGCTTTTATCCTAGATTCCCTGAGTATCATTCCGGCAAGTCTGCAGATTAGAAGCCCAAATAACAAACTCCGCATAGAATACGACATCAATACCAATCAGGCAAAGTTGCTGGGCGACTTAGTCGGCGACTCCGTAGAGGTTTGCTACCGAGTATTCCCTTTTAATCTGAGTGCCAATCAATTCAAACGAGACCCCCAACTTTACAAAGATTCCCTGGAAAGTTATGCCGATGAAAATTTTATCACCACCAATCCATACGGCGAAGTCAGAGAGGAGTTTTTTGACCTCAAAGGCATTCAGAAAAACGGAAATATCACCCGAGGAATTTCCTTTGGGAATCAACAAAATGTATTTGTAAACTCCGCCCTCAATCTACAACTGGATGGCCAACTGACCGATGACATTACTATCCTGGCTTCTATCTCCGACCAGAATGTACCCTTCCAACCTGAAGGAAACACGCTTCAATTACAGGAATTTGATAAGGTTTTTGTCAAATTATCCCACAGACTGGGTAGCCTTACTGCTGGAGACGTACTTTTAAGAAATAGAGAGGGATACTTTGCAAGGTTTTATAAAAATGTACAAGGAGCAGAAATAGAAGCCAATTATCAATTGAATGAAAAAAGTAAAGCCAAAACTACGCTGGGGGTGGCGATCTCTAAAGGAAAATTTGCCTCTATTCAGGTAGATGCCATTGAAAGTGTACAAGGTCCCTATCGCTTGGTCGGACCTAACGGCGAACGATTCATCATCGTGCTGGCAAACTCCGAAAAGGTATTTATTGACGGCAAAGAACTACTTCGAGGATTTAACAATGATTATGTAATTGATTATAATTTGGCCGAAATCACCTTTAACAACAATATACTCATCACACAATTTACCCGAATCAGGGTGGATTTTGAATATTCAGAGCGAAACTATAACCGAACCATCGTTGCGGCCTCTCATTACCAACAAATCAATAAACTGGATTTTTTTGTCAATTTCTATCAAGCCGCCGATAATCCCCGTAACCCCTTGATTGACCTTTCAGACCAAAACATCGACGAACTCAGCCAAGCAGGGGATGGGGTAGGTTTTATCAATGGGGTAGATTCTTTGGGTTTTGCCGAAAATCAGATCCAATATAAAAAAATAGACTCTCTCAGCAATACAAGCGGAGTGTTGTATCCCGAAGTATATGTCTACTCTACCCATCCAGATAGTGCGCTTTTTCAGGTTTCTTTCTCACAGGTAGGAGCAGGGCAGGGAGATTATGTGCGGGTCAATTCTACCGTAAACGGGCAGGTGTATCAATGGATCGAGCCCCTGAACGGTGTCTCGCAGGGAGATTATGCGCCCATTCGAGTAGTACCTACGCCTACCAAACAACAACTCATCACAGCCGGAGTGAATTATCGCTTCAGCAAAAATGAACGAATTTATGCCGAAGCCGCTATTTCGGAGCAAGACCTAAACCGGTTTTCAACACTCAACAGCAACGATGACCAGGGGGCTGCCCTCAAGATAGGTTATGCAAATGCTGGGAAAAAACTAGCCGTACTCAAAAACTATGAGTGGTTTGGAAACATAGATTATGAACTGGACAGCCGCTTTTTTCGCCCCATAGATCGTTTTAGAGGGATTGAATTTGATCGCGACTGGAGTGCCCGCAGTGATACAAGTGAAGTAGAAGATCATATCTTTCAGGCAAGTGCGGGTATCCGCAAAGATTCCGATAATTTACTAGCCTATCGTTTTGCTTATCGAAATCGAGGAGAAGAAATCCAGGGTTGGCAACAACAAGTAGATTTCGCTCAGGAAATCGGAAAAATTGCCCTGAAATCCAGTACCTTTTTGCTAAGGAGCAACCAGGGTTCTTTACGCTCCGAGTGGAACCGCTTTCAGGCACAAATTCAGTACAATCTTACTGCAATACAGCTCGGATATCGCTATTCGCTGGATAAAAACAAAATTTTCTTACAGTCTAATGATTCCGTGAGCGCTTCTGCGATGAACTACGACGAGCATCTCTTTTTTCTACAAAGCGGCGATTCGCTCAAGGTACGATTCAGGGCAGATTATAGCCTTCGCTACGACAATGCCCCTTTTGAAGGGCAACTTCGACGGGCTCTCGAGGCACAAACTGCCAGCTTTACCTTAGAAGCCAATCCTGGAAAGTTCCAGAGAATTGCCTTGTTGATGACTTACCGACGCACCGAAAACCCGACTCTTCTGCAAGCTGCCACCGAGGAAAATATCCTGGGAAGATTGGATTGGTCAGGCTTTTTTTTTGACAAACACATCCAATCGGAACTGACCTATTCTACGGCCACGGGCAGAGAACTGAGAAAAGAGTTTGTTTTTTTACAAGTACAAACCGGCGAAGGCACCCACACCTGGAGAGACCTCAATCAGGACGGTGTGCAGGATTTGAATGAGTTTTTTGTGGCAATTAACCCTGATGAACGGGAATACATCAAAATATTTACCCCTACCGACGAATATATCAATGCCTTTACCAATAACCTGGTATACAGGCTTACCTGGAAAGCACCCATCAATTGGCGTAAATTAGGCGGTTTTAAAGGCCTTCTGTCCAAATTTTCCAGTGTTTCTTCCTGGACAATCCAAAAAAGATTTACAGACGGAGCCATCAAAAACCGCCTCTTGCCCTTTTTGGAAATCGAGGATGAAAACCTGCTTTCTACCCGAGATGCCCTGCGAAGTACCTTATTTTACAACCAGTTTAGCTCAAAATATGGATTGGAACTGACCTACATAGACAATCGTCAGAAGCAACTCCTTACCAATGGTTTTGAAGAAATATCCCGGAATCAACTGCGATTCACTGTAAGAAGCAATTTAAACAAAACAATTAACCTCACGCTAAATGGCTCACAGGAAAGCCAGGCAAACCGATCCGATTTTTTACTGACGCGCAACTATACCATCCGAAGTTATGCCATCAGCCCTGAGCTTGCCTTCCAACCCAATAATGAATTCCGGGTGACGGGCATCTACCGCTTGGCTTTGAAAGAAAATATGCTTGCAAGCGAAAACCCCGAAAACGCCCGAATCAATCAGTACTCCATTGAGCTGCGTTGGAATAAGATCTCCAAGCGAAATCTCCTTGCAAGTATTCGCCTGCTGGATATTCGATACGAAGGAGATATCACCGCCCCAATCAGTTATGATATTCTCGAGGCCTTGCAGCCGGGCATCAATTGGACTTGGTCTCTCAACTGGCAGCAAAGACTCGCCAACGGGCTACAACTCAGCGTCACTTATGACGGACGCAAATCCGAGGATGCCCCCGTCTTTAACCTATTTAGAATGCAGTTGACGGCTTTGTTTTAGAATAAAATTTTGATTTTATTGCAAAAATAAAAATTATTAGCTAGTAATATTTTTATTTAGCTAGGTAAACATTTGTTTATTGCCGATAAATAAAAATATAACGTCAAAAACATGTATCAGACCCCGTCTGAGAAAAATATAACGTCAAAAACATGTATCAGACCCCGTCTGAGAAAAAAGGTTATCAGACAATTGTTGTGTAGGTGCTATTCCAAGCATCCGGACAATAAAAAGACCAACCTCTATCTTTTAACTGATAAGGGATTGGTTTTGATGCCTATATTTGTAGAGCTTGCTATGAGGAGCGATAGTCATCTTAGGGAAATCCACCCAACCATTGTAAATGGAGAAGCCATGGAATTACTCAGGAATGACAAAGCAACTTTTGCAAGGATGGTAGAACAAAAATACAGGGAAAAACTGGCTGCCACATCAGTTTGGCAATATGGTGGCTGATTGTTTCTGTAAAACGTATGTGTAGGGTTGAACATTTGTAATTCTATCAGGTTTATGTGCAAAAGATGGGCTGAAGTTTTCCAAATGCACCATCACCCATACTTAAGCTGTTGCACAAATGAATATGGATACAAAAATTTCAACTTTTATTCAACAGATTCACCTACTTCCCAACGACATTTTGGAAGAAGTAATCTCGTATCTCCAACATATAGAATACCCTAAAAACTATTTTTTACTCAAACAAGGGCGACCCTGTAAATATGTATGGTTTCTAGTGGGAGGTGCAGTACGCTATTTTTATACCGATGAAGAAGGAAAAGAAAGCAATGTTTGGTTCTCGATAGATACTGATATTGTGGCAGATGCCCCCAGTTTTGTCAATCAATTGCCTTCTTATGAGAGTATTCAATTGTTGGAAGACAGTGAATTGTACGCCATTGATTACAACAATTTACAAAACCTACTACAAAAACATCATTCCTTTGCCCTGTGGTATATCAAAATGGTGGAGAAATATTATGTTTCTCAGATTGAGGACAGAATTTCAGATTTGCAATTTCTTACTGCCAAACAACGCTATGAAAAGCTCTTAGCCCAATTTCCAAATATTAGCAACCGAATCAGTTTGGGGCATATTGCTTCATATCTCAACATTACACAAGAAACTTTGAGCCGTATTCGGGCAGGAAAGTTATAGCCTTTTGTGGCTCGATGCATTCCCAGGGGCAGAGTACCAATAAAAATATTCACAAATTGGCTGTTTTTTTGTGCATAGACCACAGAAGTTCGTAGGCAAAATAAGAGAATAAAAATTTTATACTTGACGTAAACAATATCTCTGTGCAAAATTAGGCAAGATATGTCTTTGAAAATTCTCATATTTTAGTTAATATTGATACTTTATTGAAAAGTGTTGTTTTATGAAAATCGTTTTTGAGGATATTAAAAGTAGGCAAGGCAAACAAAGTTTTGTGGCATACGCTTTCACCCTTGATTACTTCAAATTTAACCTACACTATCACCCTGAATACGAACTTACCTACATTGCACAAGGCAAGGGCGAGCGATTGATTGGCAAGGTTTGGCATACTTTCGAGGCAGGTGATTTGGTTTTATTGGGCAAAAATATAGCCCATACGTGGACGAGTCAGGAAGTAAGTAGTGCCATAGTCGTGCAATTTTCGGAAGAGTTGATGCAACATTTTTTGCCTTTGGCAGAAAGTAAAAACGTGGCTACTTTGTTAGAAAAGGCGCAACAAGGTTTGTGCTTTGAAGCCCCTGAATCCATTATACAAACGATGCACGAACTTCTCACACGCAACGGACTGAAAAAAATGCTTTGCCTGCTCGATTTATTGGACGATTTGGCGCAACTTGCCTACACGCCCATTACACAAGAACCGCAGACGGTATTTAGCCCCAAAACTGAAAGTCGTATCAATACAGTTTGCCAATATATCCAAAAAAACTTTGCACAAAACATGGATTTAAAGCAAGTTGCCTCACTTGTGCATTTGTCAGAAAGTGCCTTTTGTAAATTTTTCAAAAAAGCCACCCAAAAAACATTTAGCGAATACCTCAATTTTATACGGATTCAAGCCGTTTGCAAGGCATTGGACAATACCGACAAAACGATTGCCGAAATAGCCTATCAAAACGGCTTCGAGAATATTGCCTATTTTAATCGAGTTTTTAAACATATCAAAGATATGACCCCAAAAGCGTATAGGCAGAAGGGCAGTGATAAGATCGAGGCTTTTTCCTAACAACTTTCTGTTTTTACACTTTCCTTAAAAGCAAAAAGCATTTTTTTCATCTCTTGTAATTGGTTAATTTTTTCATCTAAGGAATTAAGTTTTTCGTCCAAAATAGCTAATTTTTCAGGAATAGTTATATGATCGTTGTACCAAGCGTCTATCAGTTGGCTAATTTCGTGGATAGAAAACCCGACAGACTTTGCATCACGTATGAGGTGGAGTCTTTCTACAGTCTCCTCATCATAGTGCAAATAATTATTGGTCTTGATGGTTTCATCTCTTTTACCCTTTATCAAACCCGATTTTTCATAAAATCGGATAGTATGGGCGGTAATTCCTGTTCGTTTAGATAATTCGTGAATCAGCATAGGGCAAAATTATGAAAAAAACGAAATATTTTTAAAAGTATAGACTATACTCTAAGGTTGTAGGTTTAGCGTACTGAATTTATTTTTGCAAAAAACATGAAACGCATCAATTTATGAATACGGCTTTAATTACAGGAGCTTCCAATGGAATTGGATTAGAATTAGCCAAAGTACACGCATCAAAGGGCGATCACTTGGTGTTGGTGGCAAGAAATAGAGCGAAATTAGACGAACTTAAGTCCGAATTAGAAAGGCAATATAAGGTACAAGTCTATGTCATTGCCAAAGACCTTTCAAACAACAATGCAGCCCAAGAAGTATATGATGAAACCCAAAAACAAAATATTAGGGTGGATTACCTGATCAATAATGCAGGCTTTGGGGATTTCGGGATGTTTGTAGAAACAAACTGGCAAAAGGAACTCCAAATGATTTCGCTAAATATTACCACACTCACACAATTTACCAAACTTTATTTGCAGGATATGGTAAAGCGAAAAAAAGGCAAAATTATGAACGTTGCCTCCACGGCCGCCTTCCAATCAGGACCAACTATGGCAGTATATTATGCTACCAAAGCCTATGTGTTAAGTTTTTCTGAAGCAGTAGATAACGAAGTACGCAAACATGGTATTACGATTACAACACTTTGCCCTGGTGCTACCGAAAGCGGTTTTCAGGCGGCGGCGGCAATGGAAGAGAGTGCATTGGTAAAAGGGAAAAAATTGCCAACAGCAAAACAAGTAGCCGAGTACGGATACAAAACGATGATGAAAGGCAAAACAGTGGCTATCCATGGCTTTATGAATTATATCATGGCAAACGCTGTGCGTTTTTTACCAAGAAACATAGTCGTAAAAATTACTCGGAAAATTCAAGACAAAGCAAAGTAGATGAAACAATACCACACAACGATCACCATCCAAGCCTCTGTGGAGCAGGTTTGGTCAGAATTAACCGATTTTTCGGCCTATCCGCAGTGGAATCCTATTGTAGGAAAATTGGAAGGCAAGATGCAAGAAGGCAATCAGATAGCTACCTACATTGTGCCACTTGGCAAAACCTTTCACCCTACCTTGTTGAGTTTTAAGCCACAACAAGAAATCGTTTGGCAAGGTGCGCAAGGGGCAAAATTTCTCTTGGCAGGCAAGCACTACTACCGCTTAGAAAAAATAAGTCCTCACGCAACTCGACTTTTGCACGGAGAATATTTTACGGGTTTGTTTTCGTACTTCATTGCACAAGATTTATTGCAAAAAATGATACAAGCCTTCGAGTCGCACAATCAACTGCTTAAACAAAGAATAGAAAATGGAAAAAAATAAAATTCTGGTGTATGGTGCGGGCGGTTATGTGGGTAAGTTGCTCCTCAAAATGCTTGCTGATACGCCTTACAATATCGTTGTAGGAGCTAGGACGGCCTTAGAAACAACATATCCGATGCGTGTTTTTTCGTTGGGAAATTCTGCCGAAATCATAACACAGCTACAGGATATACAATTAGTTATCAATTTGGCAGGGGCTTTCAGATTTACCAATAAACCCTTGGTAGAAGCTTGCCTTGCTACACAAACCCATTACATCGATATTGCAGGCGAATACAATGAAGTCAAAACCGTTTTTGGGTATGATGAACAGGCCAAAAAAGCCCAAATCATGCTGATGCCTGCAGCGGGTTTTGGGGTAGTGCCTACGGATTTGGTAGCCAATTTAGCCTTCCAAAAATTGCCTGATGCCACACACCTCAAAATTGCTTATGTAACACTTGGCGGGGCTTCGCGTGGTACGTTGAAAACCGTTTTGGCAGATATAAACCAAGAAGGTGTAAAATTACTAAACGGAATTTACCAAAAAGCCAAACCTGCTTCCCAAACATTTGCCTTGCCAACGGCTCAAAAAAACTACCGTTTGGTCTATAATCCTTGGCGAGCCGATTTGTTTACTGCCCAAATTTCAACCCAAATTCCAAACATCGAAACCTACAGTTATTTCCCCAATTTTATTGTGAAGATGATGCAAGGCAAAATGCTTTGGTTGCGCGATTTGATGCTCAAAAGGTTGCTGCGTTTTCTGCCCGAAGGTCCTTCTGCCAAACAACTGCACAAGGGCAGTACCATTTGTTATGCAGAAGTCAGCAATGAAAAAGGTGAGAAAGCCCAAGCGACCATTTTGGGTCCCGAAGCGTATTTATTTACGGTTTATACCCTTTGGGCAATTACTGAAAAGGTAATGGCAAATGATTTTGAAGTAGGTTTCCAAACCCCGCATCTTTACGGCACAGCACTTTTATCCAAAATTCCTTCGGTAAGGGTAGAGGCATAGTATGTTGTGTAGATTTTCTAAGTAAATCATTGAGATAAGGTATAAGGAGGGGGCAGCCGACAATGACTACTAATGGACAAGTATTTATGAAGAAGAGGACACAAAGCACAAAAGTTGAATTTACCACAAAAGCCACTTATACTCAAACCGAAGTGGTTTTCCGAAGCTTTAGCTCTTAAATCATTAATAATCAAGTTAATCAATCAAGAAAATCAGGCAAATCACTTTAATCTGGGTATAAAAGCACCCCTAGCTCAAATCGTAGCAATTTGCCCAATTTTCATAAATACAATGTTGTATGCCGCTTTCATTTTGCTTCGTTCAGTTTTCGCATAAGTTCCTCAATCAATTTATCTTTCTCGTTCAAGGCTTGGTCTTTCTCGTTCAAGGCTTGGTCTTTCTCATTCAAGGCTTGGTCTTTCTCACTTATTGTTTTTTGTTGTTCGTTCAAGGCTTTGTCTTTTTCTGCTAACTTCTTTTGATAGTCCTCCAACATGGCATCAATAGTTCTTCGGGCCTCCTGTTCTATTTCTATCTGCTTCCGTTCTTGGGGGTCTGTGCCTACATAATGCAAAATATCTGTGATGGTTTTCAACTCGTCTATGTCT
>JANRIC010000081.1:0-18870 GCA_033765345.1 Microscillaceae bacterium | reverse complement strand
TATTGCAGTTTATTTTGAATGAAAATGGGCAATATGTACTCAAAAGTGTTTTTGCCGAAGACGAAGTTTTTCAGGCGCATATTTTTCCTGAATTGCATATTGATCTGGCTGAGGTTTTTGCCGAATGATTTGGGGTGTTTTGTAACCTGTAAGCCTGAGTTTTGCTGTTCTCTATACTCTAAATTAGGAAGAAAATGAATTTCCTTCATCCCTTTCATTCATAATTTTTTTAACTCCCCATCACCCTTCCCAAACTCTCCTCATACAAATCCTTAGCCTCAGCAGTGGCAATATATATTTCGCCATCCACAATAAAATCTGCCTCACGTACTACACCAATCGCAGTATAAGGAAAATCGGATTTTTCCAAAAAGTCCTCGAGGTTTTCCTTGTCTTTGGGGTGAATGGAGACAATCACCCTACTTTGGTTTTCGCCGAAGAGATAAGCATCTTTACGGAGTGTGGAGAAACTTTTGACTTCAAAACCTAGGCTGCGAGGCATCGCAGATTCTGCCAGAGCCACAAAAAGTCCGCCGTCCGAAAGATCGTGTGCCGATTGGATAAGTCGGTTTTGGATGAGTCCTTTAATGACTTGTTGCAGCTTATATTCGGTATCCAGGTCAAAATCAGGGGCAGGAGAGGCTTTGATTTGATGATAGGAATAAAGGTATTCTGAGCAGGCAAGGTCGTTTTTGGCTTCGCCGATGAGGTAGATCAAGTCTCCAGCTTGTTTGAAATCAAGGGTCATGGAATGGCTCAGGTCTTTCATCAGACCCAGCATCCCGATGGTAGGGGTTGGAAATACGGCATTGCTTACATTGCCACCGTCCTTACTTACGGTGGAGGATTGGTTGTAAAAGCTCACGTTGCCTCCCGTCACGGGCGTACCTAATTTCTCGCAAGCTTTGATCATACCCTGGACGGCACCTACGAATTGCCAGTAGACTTCGGGGTTGTAGGGATTACCGAAATTAAGATTATTGGTAATGGCAATCGGTTCGCCTCCTGCACAGACCACATTACGCGCTGATTCACAGACGGCAATGGCTGTACCTACTTCTGGGTCGGCGTGTACATAACGCCCGTTACAGTCTACGGTGATTACGATTGCCTGCTTGGCTAGTTCACCGGAGGGTGGTTTTACAAGTACAATCGCTGCATCGGCAGGGGCATTGGTCAGGGTATTGGCAGTACCTACGGTAGAATCATATTGCTGATAGACCCATTTTTTAGAAGCGATATTTGGGTGACTTAGTAAAAAACGGGCTATTTTTTGGAATTCTTCCAAAGTAGTGGGCATTGGGACGTCCTCGATATTGAATTTCTTAAACTCCTGGTAGTAAGCTGGCTCTCTCCATTCGCGGTGATAGACGGGTGCGCCTCCACCCAATACCAAAGATTCGGCAGGCATATCGGCCACCAATTCGCCGTGCTGGAAGAACTCAAGCCTGCCGCTTTCGGTTACTTCGCCGATTTGTACACAATTGAGGTCCCATTTTTCAAAAACAGCCTGGATTTCTGCCTCTTTGCCTTTTTGCCCCACGATGAGCATACGCTCCTGAGATTCGGAAAGCAGGATTTCAAAAGCCTGCATATTAGGCTGACGCAGGGGTACTTTGTCGAGGTCGATGCGCATACCGTGTTCTCCTTTGGCACTCATTTCGGAGGTAGAACAAATGATTCCGGCGGCACCCATATCCTGCACACCGATTACAAATCCGGTATTGATGACTTCCAAAGTAGCTTCTAGCAAAAGTTTCTCCTGGAAAGGATCACCAACCTGCACGGCTGGTAGGTCATCTACAGAACTTTCTGTAATATCTTTGGAGGCAAAAGCCGCTCCATGGATACCATCCTTGCCCGTAGCCGAACCCACGATAAAAACCGGATTTCCCAGGCCGTAAGCAGTCGCACTGGCGGTTTTGCCCGTTTCTACGATTCCAGCCGAGAAGGCATTTACCAGCGGATTGGTATTGTAGCAGGGATCAAAAAAGACTTCGCCGCCCACAGTAGGCACGCCAAAGGCATTGCCATAATCACCAATGCCCTTGACTACACCTTTGACCAGATGGCGGGTATGCTCGAGGCTTAAATCTCCGAAACGAAGCGTATTGAGCTGGGCGATTGGGCGAGCACCCATCGTAAAAATATCCCGGTTGATACCCCCGACTCCGGTGGCGGCTCCTTGATAAGGCTCAATAGCGGAGGGATGATTGTGTGACTCAATTTTGAAGGCACAGGCCAGACCATCGCCAATATCCACAAGTCCGGCGTTTTCCTGTCCGGCTTCGGCAAGCATGTGTGGAGAGCTTTTGGGGAGTTTTTTGAGCCAGACGATGGAGTTTTTATAAGAGCAGTGTTCCGACCACATCACGGCATAAGCACTAAGCTCGGTAAAGTTGGGTACACGCCCCAGGATTTGGGTGATTTGATCAAATTCTACTTCGAGAAGCCCTAATTTTTTGGCGGTTTCGGAGGTAATCATGGGATTATTGTTCATTTGCAATACGATTAGGGCAAAGATAAATTAATTTTTTGGGATAAAAATAATTTGTCAGACAGGAAGCCTTACCAATCTCCAGTGCTTCCCCCTCCTTCAAACTTTTTACCCCCCAAAGGGTATATTTTTTTTTTCTTGGGTGTATTATTGGTAGAATGGTTGGGGGAGGTTTTGGAAAGAATTGATTTGATTTGTTCGGGACTCACCTGCTTACTTGTGAGGAAGGCTTCAGGATTACGTTCAAATTTTTTGATGGAGTGCAGATAAAAATGGAGCACCTGGTCTCCGCTTACTTGTATATCCTCAAGGAGTTTTTTATAATTGGCCATAAACTTGGCTTTGATACTGATGATACTGTCACGGGTGAATTGGTCTCGGTATTTTTCCCAAAGCCCTTCACTTCGGATAAACTGATCAATGTAGGTATTCACCAGATTAAAATTGGGATTAAGCGTATTTCCGGGAGCTTTGATGACCCTTTGGAGGTATTTTTCATCTTCCAGAAGGCGTTTTTTGTCTTTATCGTCTAATTTTTCTAAAAATTTATTCTTAAAATGTAGTAGTTCTACTTCCAGGAATTCCCGGAGACTCTCTCGTTTGAAATCGGCAAAAATCGAGTCACTGAGCAAGCCCATATCCTGAATCTGAGCCGCCAAATCCCTTAGTTGGATATCTGCATGGCTCATTGAATTTAACTCCATAAATTCTTTGGCCAACTCGTGGTCATAAGACTCAAGGACATAAGGATTACCAGAGTAAGTTTGAGTTTTGGTATAGTTTTGATTGGCTTTGATTGCCCACCACACGACAGCCACCAAAAGCAATATAAAAGCAGAAAGCAAGACAAAAAACGTGATTATTCCGGGTTCGTGTGATTTCGGATTAGAGATTTGCAGGAGGAACAGCCTGCTTAAATCGCCAATCTGATTGTAGAATACAAATATTTGAAGGCTTTCATTGATCATTCGGATGAACTAAAGTTTGCTCAAGCTTTTAATTTAGGATACACCCCATTGAGTAGTCCATAGAAAATACAATTGCTTGATTATCAATTAATTATGAAAATAAATTATATAAACTAATTATAGGCAGCTACTTACAACTTACTGATAATTAACGACATAAATCTATTGACTTTGGACAAAAGCCCAAACACTACCTGTTCAAGCAGCGAAATTTAAGAAGAAATTTGGGTCTTTCAAGGCTTAAAAGATAGATTTATACTTCCATCCATCTTATTTTATCTTCAATTGGCTTTCTTCGGCTTTCTTTGGAGGGTTTGTTGATATGCCCTAGAAAGAAAAACCCAAGCAGTTTTTCATCTGCCTGTAGCCCTAAAAACTCCCGCCCCTTTTCTTCATAAGTCAGTCCACCGGTACTCCAGTAAGCACCTATCCCATAAGCAGCAGCGGTCAGATACATATTTTGAACGGCACAAGCCACGGCACAGATTTCCTCGATTTCAGGAATAGAACGGTCGCTATCCCGCTTCATCAGAATTGCGATGATATGAGAAGCACTGAGCGGGTTTTGGCTTAATTTGGCAAATTTAGCCTCATCGAGTTTATCTGAGGGTGTATTTTTTTTGTATAAATCCGCCTGAAATTCAGCCATTTTTTGGATAGCAGCACCTTCAAGGACAATAAAACGCCAGGGTTCGGTATGCTTGTGTGTGGGAGCCCAATTGGCATTCTCAAGAATTTGCAGGACAATATCCTGGTCTATCTTCTGCCCAGAGTATTGAGGAGGAAATACAGAACGGCGGTTTTTGATCAGATTATTGATCATCTCTACAGGATATTCTTGATTCATAAGGATTGTTTTCAGGGAGATTTCTTATTTTTACACAAATTTTTGTAAAGATAATGCGTATGAAATTATTCAGCCTTAAAATTTTAGCCGGATTTTTTTTGACTTTGCTTTTTTCTTGTGCTCAGACCAAACAAGACCATAGTCAGCATCAGGGACATAGCACCTCTCCACAACAAACGTCAGAGAGTTCAGCAGTCAATACCGATTGCCAATATTGCGGGATGCCTTCGGCAGAGTTTCCCAAATGGCAGAGCAAACTCAGCACAAAAGAAGGTGAAAAATATTGTTGCTCACCCAGATGTATGTTTTTAACAGTGCTTGATCCAAAGCAAACCGTCAAAAATATTCAAAAAATAGAGGTAATAGATTTTTATGATACCAAACCTATAGATGCCCGCAAAGCATTTTATGTCATCAAAAGTGACGTATTAGGGCCGATGGGGTCGGACTTGGTACCTCACCGCGACAAAACTGCGGCTGAAGAATTTATGAAAGATCATCAGGGAAGTAAAATTCTTCGTTTTGAAGAGGTTGACTTGGATATGATTAAGCAAATTATCCAAAACTAAACCAGAGAATAGCTCTCAGGGGTGTATCATACAATTCTTGGATCAATTGAATGGTGTCTTTTTTGCAAATGTAAGAAAAAGCGTATAGTATTGTATTATCTTCATTTATCTTGAGGATTTGATGAACCTCATATATAATCAAAATAAAACAATTTATTGAAAATTGGATTATTAAATCACTCAAAATCAACAAAATATAAAAAATCAAATACGCTTGATCATCATCAATTAAGTCTATCTTGCCATCAAACCAACAATACTTCTTATGTCACATGAACTAGGCCTTTTTAAAAAAACTATTGTATTAATTTTATTATCTTGTGAGATTCTGTGCTTGCATCAGGTGCAGGCACAAAACGAAACCGGTCGGTGGTTCGTTCAAAATACAACTGGCATTAGCCCTGAAAAGCGGCACGAAAGTAGTTTTGTAGAGTTGGCAGGTAAATTCTACCTCATTGGAGGGCGGGGTACAAAGCGCATACAGGTGTATGATCCTCAAACAAATACCTGGAGTAATACCAATACTTTTACTGAAGATATTCACCATTTCCAGCCTGTGGTTTATCAATCTAAAATTTATATCATTGGAGCTTTTCAGGGTAATTTCCCCCATGAAAATCCTCTGACAAATATCTTGATCTATGATCCCCAAACCGACCAACTGCTCACTGGACCGGCTATCCCTGTGAATCGCCTGCGCGGTTCTGCCGGGGTGGTGCTCTATCAGGGTAAATTTTATGTCATTTCAGGTAACAGAAAAGGGCATCGCGCTTTTACCGATGATGGAGAAGCGGCTCATGTGCAGTGGTTTGATAGTTTTGATCCCGAAACAGGCATCTGGGAGGTACTTCCCAATGCACCCAGAGCAAGGGATCACTTTCAGGCAGCCGTAATTGGCACCAAATTGTATCTCGCCGGAGGCAGAAGATCCAGCTATGATACCCCAAACGGCACTTTTAAAGATACCGAAGCTCAAGTAGATATATTTGACTTTAAACAAGGCCGTTGGCAAAACAATACGCTCCCTGATTTGATTCCGACACAAAGAGCGGGGGCATCAGTGGCTGTTTTCGGGAGCGAACTCATGGTAATTGGTGGCGAAACAGAAAATAAAAATGCTGTATCTTTACCCAAGACAGAAATTCTGGATACGTATACTGGCAAATGGCGAACCTTATCCAAGTTGAATACCGGCCGCCATGCCACACAAGCAATCGTATACAAAGGAGATGTTTTCCTGGCAGCAGGCTCCCGAAGCAAAGGAGCTAAAGAAATTACCGCCTCAGAGAATTTTTTAGAGATTTTTTCTTTTGATGGAGTGCCGGGAGTTAGCTCTTCAAATAACTGGACTGTAGCCAACCGTCTGACTTTCCCCAGGGGTGAATCCCCTTGTGTAGTTTATGAAAACGAAATGTATTTCTTTCCCGGCTTTGGCCCTAATATCAAGGTAGAGCATACCTGCGAAAAATATAACCCTTATACCAATCGCCTTACTTTATTAAAACCGATGCCCCTCCTGGCTGACGGTACTCCCTCCTCCGTGACTCACTCCGGAGTCGCCTTGGTGCAGGATACCGTTTGGGTTGTCGGAGGCAGAATAGGGGATGTAGGGCTGGTAAGTGATCAAGTATGGTGGTATGTGATCAGTCAGAATGAATGGTTTCAGGGACCGGGTCTGCCTATGCCTGTGGGTGGCGGAGGACTCGGACTTCTAGGCCGAAAGCTGCACTATGTGGGAGGGTTTGATGATAAGGCAAAATGTGACCTCAATGTGCATTTGGTGTATGATTTGGATAAACCTTCGCTCGGTTGGCAAGACATAACAGCCACAGCCCCTATGCCTGAGGCCAGAAATCATTTTGGAACGGTGGTTTTGGATGGTAAATTATATGCTATCGGAGGGCAACACGGACATGATGCAGGGTGCAATCATCTGAAAGAGTCTGCATTAGATGTAGATGATGTGCATGTATATGATCCGTTTACCAATCAGTGGTCGCGCCTTGCCGATTATCCTCATACAGAATCCCACATAGAGCCAAGTACGTTCACACTAGATGGAAAAATCTATGTAATGGGTGGTCAAATCTTGGGAAATACTGCCTTTGTGTACGATCCGATCCTTAATTCATGGACAGAGCTACCCAATTTTAACCTTTCTATAAGCTTATTGGCACCAGGGGCAAGAATTTTTGAAGAGACTTATGTGGTCATTGGTGGAGGTGCACCCACGGCGTATACACCCACCGACATTATCCGTACCAAAGACTTTCCCAGAACTCCGATGAACAGTTTGAGCTTTAATCCAAAACATTTGTTGGTAGAGCTTACAGGGAGTGAAACCAAAAAAATTAAGGTTATTCTTTCTGCTACGAATGCTAAACCTCGTTATGTCATCACAAGTACCGATCTGCCCTCTTGGCTCTCTCTCAATAAGAAGCAGGGCGAAGTTTATGAGTCTTCAGAAGATATTGAGCTGACTTTCAACGAACCCATGTTGCCGGCGGGTACTTATACTTTCCAGCTGAGAGCATCCGCAGATACCTATACCGACGCTATCCTTTATATTACCCTCAACAAAGACGGCGGCGGAGAAGCTATTTATCCCGTACTCAAAGGACTTGCACTCCTGGACGCAAGCAGTGGAGAAAGAATCCGCTCACTGGGCTATCTCAGTGATTTGATTTATTTGAATCAATTGCCCGATTCGCTTTCTATGGAGGCCATTCCAGAAAACCTCATCGGTAGTGTCGCTTTTGAAATCAATGGGGTTGAGGTCAAGGTCGAGAATCTTGATCCTTTCACCTTGTTAGGGGAGAAGAAAGGCATTCCGATTGCATATCCTTTTACACCAGGCGTATATTTTATAAAAGTCACACCTTACTCCGGCAGTAATAAGACAGGGCTTTTAGGAGCTGAAATCACCCTGAATCTGAAAATAGAAGCACAAGAACTGCTGAAAGACCTCAGTGTTCAAGAACTCAGACTCATCGCCGCAGATACCAAAGAGACCATTCGGGTTCTTAAAAATGCCACAGATACTTTATATTTAAATCAGTTGCCTACTAACCTTACCCTAGAAGCCATCGTAGGAAGCGATACCAAAAGCATTGAGTTTCTAATAAATGGCGCACTGGCACGTGTAGAAGGAAACCCTCCCTATTCTCTGACCAATGAATCGCCTACTTCATTTATCCCTTATCCCTTTAAGGAGGGCATCTATGAGATCAGGACTACTGCATTTTCGGGTGCCAAAAGAACTGGGCAAGCAGGCACACCCTATACACTTAATTTGACGGTTATCGACACTTTGCCACCTTCCTCAGAGTTACTTATCAAAGAGCTGGTACTCGTCAATGCCACCAATGCACAACCCATTCGTAGTCTTCGTGCAGGCTCAGGCTATGACAGTATTATTTTGGATCAAAACCCCAGCCAGCTATCCATCGAGGCCAAGGTAGGTTCTCAGGTCAAAAGTGTGCAGTTTCAGATAAATCAAGAAACTCCCCGAACAGAAAACACGGCTCCTTATTCACTGTTGGGAGATAAAACTACAAGTTTTACGCCTTTCCCATTTGAGCCGGGTATGTATATGATTAAAGCTACTCCTTATTCAGGGATCAGCAGAACTGGCATCAAAGGTAATCCCTTGATAATCAATTTAACTGTCCGGGCAACATCTCCCAGCAGCATGTACCAGAGCTTTATCAATGCAGACAACGATCGGGTGGTTTTATCGCCCATTCCCAATAACAGCCAGATTAATATCAACAACATAGGTACATTCACCATTGAGCCGAAGAACATTCCCGACTCAATCAGAAGTATTGTATTTAAAATTATTGAGGGACCTGAGCAAGGGTATAAAAAAGTAGAAAATATTTTACCTTTTACTCTTTTCGGTGATAAGAAAGGGGATTATCTAGGCATACCGACCCAGGCAGGAGACTCATATACCATTACTGTTGAGGCTTATGATCAAAAGTCAGGTAAAGGAAATCTACTCCAACAATCTACGATAAGCTTTACTTTTACTGATATACAAACCGTAGAAACAGATACCAATCAAGAATTTATATCACCCTGGAAGCATATTAAAAACATATATCCTAATATCATCACTGATTCAGAGGTGCTGCACGTCGTTATGTCAAAAGATGCAGAAAGCAAACTTCTATATCAAGTAGTAAATCAATACGGCAGCATAATTCTTTCAAAAGAACAAACCGTATGTGAGGGCTGCGAAGATATTGTTCTGGATATCAATACGGGTTTGTTGCAGCCAGGCTTGTACTACCTTTCAATGGAAAGCGACCGAGGTGAAAAGCGTTTGGTTCGTATTATCAAAAATTAATACATTCCGATAGTTTCTGAAATAAAGCCTGATTTTATCAGGCTTTGGTCTAATCATAACGATTTTTATATTCATAGCCCCAATCACGAAGCATATCGATAATTGGCAGCACGGTCTCACCTTCAGGCGTTAGAGAATATTCTACTTTGGGAGGAACTTCGGGATATACTTTTCTTGAAATCAATCCGGCTTGTTCCAACTCTCTCAGTTGTTGGGTGAGCATTTTGTGAGTGATTTTAGATAGGCTCTTTCGGAGTTCCCCATACCTTTTTACGCCCTCTTTTAATCGCCAGATGATGGGCATTTTCCATTTTCCACCGATAATATCCAGGGAAAGCTCTACGGGGTTGTTGTATAATTTGTCTTTAAATGTAAAGGGAGGCATTGTTATTTATTTGTTAAATTATGAAAATATTCAGATGTAAGTATCTGATTTACAAATATACTTACTTTTTTGAAAGTATATTCCTTCAAAGTACATACTTGATCTCAGCATCTATATCTAATAAATTTGATGTAGTTCAAACAATAAATCTTTAAAATGTATGAGTGCGAGTATAGACGTATTAAATCCTGAAAAACCCAAAAAAATATTACTCATTGCTGCCAATCCGGCTGTTTCTCAGACCACAGGTTGGCCGATTGGCTTTTGGTGGGCAGAATTGACACACCCCTACTGGGAATTTGTAGAGCGTGGATATGCTGTAGAGATTGTAAGCCCTCAAGGAGGAGATTTACAAGCAGACTCATTCAGCGATCCCCGTGATGAAAGCGGCTATTCTGCTGATGATTTGATCAGTTTGGGCTTTATCAGCTCACCCAAACATGCCGCTTTGGTAAAAAACACCAAGGGTATTGCAGAAGTAAATTCTGAGGATTACGATGCTATTTTTATAGCTGGTGGGCAATCGCCGATGTATACTATGATTGATGATGAAAATTTACACAAGTTTGTAGCTGATTTTTATGAATCCGGTAAAATGGTAGCGATCGTTTGCCACGGCACTTGTATTTTGCTGAAAGTTAAATTATCAGATGGAAAATTGTTGGTAGACGGAAAAACCTGGACAGGCTTTGCCAATTCCGAAGAAGAATTTGCAGATAGCTTTGTCGGTAAAAAAATTCAGCCTTTCTGGATAGAAGAAGAAGCCAAAAAAATCCCCAATACCAATTTTATCGTCAGTAGTCGGTTCAAGGCTTTTGCTGTCAGAGATGGTCAATTGATTACAGGGCAACAGCAGTTCTCGGGTGCTGCCGCCGCTAAATTACTCATTGAGGCTTTGGGTGTTTAAATTTTTGTCGTATCTTTCTTTTGGATTTTGGGAAATAGGTTTTGGCTAGGCAAAATCCAACGGCCAACACCTGATTATTAAAATATCCTCTGAAATTATGATTGTCAAAAAGAATTTCAATCCTCTTAAAGTCTTGTTTTATATTTGGGAGGCTCTGCTATTTAGTTTTATAATTGCCGCTTTGGTGTTTTATTTCTTTGAAATTGAGGGCGTGAAGGAAGTAAATCTGCCCTTTACACCTGTTGGAGTATTGGGAACGGCTGTGGCTTTTTTCCTGGGTTTTCGTAATAATGCCGCGTATGGACGCTGGTGGGAAGCCCGTCAAATCTGGGGAAATACCATCCAATACAGTCGAACTTTCGCTCGATTGATTATCACTTTTGTAGATGCACACCGACATACGCCGCAGTACAATCCGGCGAAAGCACCTATTTTTAAAAAAGAGATGATTTATCGACAAATCGCTTGGGTACATACACTCCGGCTACAGTTACGAAATCAGGAAAACTGGGCAGAAATTCGCCCTTTTTTGTCCGAAGATGATTTTGAGAAACTACAATCCAAAGCCAATAAAGCCCATTATTTATTACAGATACAAGGGCAAAATATTTATCAGGCAATGGCAGAGGGTACACTTCAGGGCTTTGATAGTTTTCAACTTGAGGGATGTTTGGCACAATTTGCTGCACAACAGGCAAGCTGCGAAAGGATCAAAAATACACCTGTACCCCGGCAGTATGATTATTTTACAAGGGTATTTTTGTATTTTTTCCTTGCAACCTTGCCATTTGGTTTGATTGCCAACCTGTCACAAATCGGGATTGCCTGGGCAGTTATTCCACTTACATTACTCATTGCTTTGGTGTATTCGGCTTTGGATAAAACTGGTGTGGTGAATGAAACACCCTTTGAGAATCAAATTCAGGATATCCCACTGACGGCTTTGTGCCGCGAGATAGAAAGAGACCTCAAAGAAAGCCTAGAAGAAAACCAATTACCTCCAAAATTAGAACCCCAAAAAGGATACCTATTCTAAAAATCAAACCATGTGTGAAGTTGTGATTATAAGAACCTTACAGGCAGTAATTCTGCTTCTTAGTTGTACACTGACGACCAAGGCACAACTAACGGAGAGTGACACACTACTTTGGGGCTATCAGTGGAGTTCATCGGCTTCTTACTTATCGGGCAATGTAGAGCGATTTCTTTGGATCAATCGTTTTGCCTTTTCACACAGCGAAGAGGTCTGGGGTTTTAAGAGTAGTACCCATCATCAATATGGCACTATTCGCCGACAATTGACCGAAAATGACGTGATTTCTAAAAATTTTGTGTATCTCTATCCCCGAAAACGCTTTTATCCATTTATGATACTCTGGCTGGAAAGCCACCAACGCAGGGCAATTGATTTTCGGTATCAGTGGGGGGCTGGTCTAAGTTATGTGTTGATACAGAAGGCAAATCATAGACTCAAACCTTCTTTGAAAGTAACTTATGAAAAAAGTAAATTTCAAAGAAATGATTTTGAAGAAGATCGATTTGACAATTCTTTTGAGATAGATACCTGGCGTTTGGCAGGTAGACTTATCGGAAGCCATTTTCTATGGAAGCGAAAATTGAATTTTTCTTATGAATTCTGGTACCAGCAATCTTTACAAACCTGGGACAATTACCGCTATTATGTAGACATGAAACTTAGTTTTGCGATCAACAAATTACTTGCTCTACAAGCCCTTTTCAGCCAAAGTTATGAAAGCATAGTCTTGGAAGGTGTGCAAAGAAAGGACACCTATTTTAGCTATGGATTGACACTCGGAAATTTTTAAAATTGAATACTAATTTCATTAACCTATAAACAATAAATTTATGAAAATAGCCATAATCGGTACCGGAAATGTAGGTGGAGCTTTGGCCAAAGGATTTGCCAAGGTCGGTCACGAAGTTTTGTTGGGAGTAAGAAACCCAACAGATCATAAAATCAAAACTCTCCTTGATGCGGATGCTCGGATTTCTGCTCATGAAATTCGGGAAGCTTCCGAAAAAGCTGAAGTAATTCTGCTGGCTATTCCTCCGGCAGCCATCTTTGAAATAGCCCAAAATCTGGGAAATGTAACGGATAAGATAATCATAGATGCCAGCAACTCCGTATTTGTAAAGCCAGAACCATATCTGCACGTCTGTGCAGCCCTGCGGGATTTAAAACCGGAAGTACATCTGGTAAAATGCTTTAATACAACAGGTTATGAAAATATGGAAAACCCTCACTACGGGGATACTGCCATCGATATGTATGTAGCCGGAGATTCCGAACAGGCCAAAAAAGTGGCTCGCACGCTAGCACAGGAGATCGGCTTTGGGCAGGTCTATGACTTTGGGGGTTTTGATAAAATTCCGCTCATCGAGCAGTTTGCCATGGTTTGGATTAATCTAGCCATTATGCAAAAAGAAGGGAGAAATATGGCTTTTCAAATATTAAAAAGGTAAGTAACTTGTAAACTAGGGTTTTAACTTTTTTTTAACACTTTTTTTATCCAAGAAAAAAGCATCTTCAGAAAAAGCCCAAGTTTAAGGCTTAATTTTGTATCATAAACCCTAGCAGAGCGAAGATGAATACAAAAAAAATTATCCGTTACAGTACTATTTTTATCATTTTTGTACTTGTAACACTCGCCGTTTTATTCAAAACCGGCATGATCGGCAAAGCCAATAGTACCCCCACAGCACCCAAAAAAGCAAATACGCCTCCTGGAGGTGCTGGTGCTGCTCCTCAAGAAGTGTTTGCTAAGGCCACCGTAGTCAAAAAAAGCAATATGACCGATAAAATCAAGGTGACTGGTTCGGTACTTCCCAATGAACAAGTAGAGCTTACTAGCGAAGTGGGTGGTATTATTACTGCCATTAATTTTAGCGAAGGTATGCGAGTAGGGCAAGGAAGTGTACTAGTAAGAATCCAAGATGCAGAACTTCACGCACAATCGGAAAGATTAGATGCCCAAATCAAACTGTATGAAAATCGCGAATACCGCCAACAGAAATTATTGGAAAAGGGTGGTGTAAGCCAGGATGAATACGATGCTGTATTGGCAGAACTAAACGCCCTCAAAGCCCAGAAAAAAGAAGTACAAGCCAAAATCGCCAAAACCATCATTACGGCACCTTTTAGCGGTACGGTCGGCTTGCGAAAAGTCAGCAAAGGTAGTTATATCAACCCTGGAACGCCTATTGTCAGTCTGGTCAATCTGGATCAGCTCAAAATAGAGTTCTCGATCCCTGAAAAATATATGAGCAAACTAAGCATCGGACAAACGGTGAATATTCGCTCTGAGGTCAGTGAAGATGCATTTGTGGGGCGTATTTATGCCATTGAGCCTAGGATTGACCTTACTACACGCACCATTACTGCCCGTGCTATATTGAATAATCCGGGAAATACCATCATGCCTGGTGCTTTTGTGACTATTGAAATTATCCTTAAAGAATACCCCGATGCTGTTCAGATTCCTAGTGTAGCGATCATCCCCGAGTTAGGTGGGCAGAAGGTCTTCAAATATCAAGGAGGCAAATCTGTCTCTGTCCCCGTAAAAACTGGCATCCGTACAGCCGGTAGCGTCCAAATTACCGAAGGACTTTCCATCGGAGATACTGTAATTACCTCCGGAATCCTGAATATGCGCCCCAATATAGATGTTAAATTAACCGAATTAAACTAAAAGTCCTATGAGTACTTTATCCACCAATAGTATTGCCCGCCCAGTATTAACCCTGGTCACATCGATTGTCATCACGCTATTCGGAGTGATTGGCTTTTTTTATCTGGGTATTCGAGAGTTCCCCAGTGTTGACCCTCCTGTCATCAATGTAACGACCACCTACGTAGGTGCGAATGCAGACATCATCGTTTCACAAATCACCGAACCGATTGAGGAAGCTGTAAATGGAGTAGACGGGATTCGCTCCATCACTTCTACCAGTAAGGATGGGGCTAGTACCGTTACCGTAGAGTTTAATCTGGAAGTAGACCTTGAAAGAGCTGCCAATGACGTACGTGATAAAGTATCGCAGGCAGTAGGTAATCTCCCAGATGATGCCGAACCGCCCATCGTCAGTAAAGCCGATGCTGATGCCAACCCTATTATTGCTTTTTCTATTCAAAGTAATCAGACTCCCTTGTTAGAGCTTACCCGGATCGCCAATGATATTTTTAAGGAAAGACTTCAGACCATCAGCGGAGTCAGCCAGATATTTATTTGGGGAGCCAAAGAATATTCTATGCGCCTTTGGATGGATCCCTTAAAGCTCTCAGCCTACGAGCTTACCCCTTTGGATGTACGAGATGCCCTCGTAAGACAAAACGTAGAGCTTCCCTCAGGAATCATTGAAGGAAATAAAACCGAACTATCTATTCGTACACTGGGCAAAATCACCACTGTTACCGAATTTAATGACCTGATTATCAAACAAGATGGCGAGAATATCGTCAGGTTTAGTGACATCGGCCGAGCCGAGCTTGGTCCCGAAAACCTTCGTACCATCCTCAAGCGTGATGGCGTGCCGGCTGTAGGGGTGGCCATTGTACCCCAACCCGGCTCCAATCAGATTGAGATTGCTGATAATGTATACAAACGCATGGAGGAAATCCAAAAAAACCTTCCCAAAGACAATAGCCTCAAGGTGCAACTGGTTTTTGATACCTCCAAATACGTGCGAGAGTCTATTGTTGAAGTTCAGCAGACCATTTATACAGCGTTTATACTGGTTGTTTTGGTGATTTTTCTATTTCTAAGAGACTGGCGTACTACAGTGATCCCGGTGTTGGCAATTCCGGTTTCTTTAATCGGAGCATTTTTTATTATGTATTTGGCTGGTTATTCCATCAATGTACTTACGCTGCTCGGATTGGTACTTGCTATTGGATTGGTGGTAGATGATGCGATTGTGTTGATGGAAAACATCTACGCCAAAGTAGAGCGGGGTACACCTCCGATGGAAGCCGCTGTAAAGGGTTCTACTGAGATTTTCTTTGCCGTGGTAGCGACGACCATTGCTCTGGTGGCTGTATTCTTACCAATTATATTCTTGCAGGGGCTTACCGGAAGGTTATTCGTAGAGTTTGGGGTGGTCATTAGCGGTTCTATTATCATTTCTGCGTTTGTAGCTTTAACGCTCACACCGATGCTCTCCAGTAGAATTTTGAAGCACAGCGAAAAAAAGAATTTCTTCTATCGAGTTACCGAACCTTTTTTTGAAGGGCTGACCAAAGGATATACTTCTTCTCTGGCTGCTTTTATGAAAGTGCGTTGGATGGCTTTTTTGATCATTTTTGCCACAGGATATGCCATTTATGCACTCTATGATAAAATACCTACCGAATTGGCTCCCCTGGAAGACCGCTCGATGATTCGCCTAGGTGCTACCGGACCCGAAGGAGCTACCTTCGAGTACATGGATCAATACATGGACAGTATCATCCATTATGTGGAAAAAAACGTACCCGAGCGTGATGGTTTCATTACCGTAACTTCACCGGGCTTTGGAGCAGCAAGCTCTGTCAATCAAGGATTTATGCGCTTAAGGCTTAAACCTACCGAAGAAAGAGAACGTTCGCAGCAAGAGTTGGTCACGGCTATTTCTAAAGATCTAAAAACCCTTACGGATGCCCAAGCCTTCCTGAGTCAATCACCCACCATCGGAGATGAAAGAGGAGGCGACCCTATTCAATTTGTGGTACAATCGCCCAGCCTGGATAAACTCAAAGAAATAATCCCCAAATTTATGGATGTGGCTCAGAAAAGCCCTGTATTCAGTTATGTAAGAACCAACCTTAAATTTACCAAACCTGAGCTGCGTGTAGAAATCAATCGGGAAAAAGCTACCAAACTGAATGTATCGGTCAGAGATATTGCCGAAACGCTGCAATTTTCACTAAGTGGAAGGCGTTTTGACTATTTTATTATGGATGGTAAGCAATATCAGGTGATTGGACAGGTACAAAGAGATGACCGAGATAACCCCACGGATTTGACCTCTATCTATGTACGCAACCGCAACGGAGAAATGATCCAATTGGATAATCTGATTTATACCACTGAGGAAAGTACTCCTCCACAGCTTTTCAGGTATAATCGTTATCTTTCGGTTACTTTTTCAGCCAACCTAAACGCCGGCTACACCATCGGTGATGGAATCAAGGTAATGAATGAAGTGGCCGATAAAGTTCTGGATGATTCGTACAGTACCGCACTTGCCGGGCAATCCAAAGAATTTAGTGAAAGCTCTTCTAGTTTGCAATTTGCTTTTTTATTCGCCATTGTATTGATTTACCTCATCCTGGCAGCCCAATTTGAAAGCTTCCGTGACCCTTTTATCATTCTTTTTACTGTGCCCTTAGCCATTGGTGGAGCTTTAATGAGCTTGTGGTTTTTTGGTGAAACTTTAAATATTTTTAGCCAAATTGGAATCATTATGCTGATCGGCCTGGTAACCAAAAACGGTATCCTCTTGGTAGAATTTGCCAACCAACGCAAAAATGAAGGCGTAGAGCTGGCAAAAGCCATCAAAATGGCTGCCAAAGCCCGATTTAGAGCTATCTTGATGACCAACGCCTCCACGGTACTGGGTACATTGCCTATCGCCCTGGCTTTAGGTGCAGGCTCTGAAAGTAGGGTAGCTATGGGAGTAGCCATCGTAGGGGGATTGATCTTCGCTACTTTGCTTACGCTGTACGTGATTCCGGCTATGTATACCATGATGGCCAGCAAATCTCGCCTCGTGGACAAAGAAGCACTGCTGGAAAAAAGTAAAGAAGTACTCATTTAAACTCAATAGACTGCTTATTTTGAAATATTAATAGACATGACCAAAAAACTCATTGGGATTTTACTGTATTGTATCATTTTACCTGCGATCCTTCCGGCTCAGGAGCTTCTCAGCCTTGAAGAAACCATACGCCTCAGCTTGGAAAAAAATTTTAATATTTATGTGGCCCGCAAAAATGTAGATATTAGCCAAAATAACCACACCCGGGGAAATGCCGGATCTCTGCCCCAAGTCAATTTCAATGCAGGATATAGCGGTAGTATTATCAATTCCAAAATTGAATTCCTAGACGGGCGCAATCAGAATGTCAGTGGTGCCAATAATACCCGGTATAATGCCAGTATTGCCGCTACCTGGACAATCTTCGACGGACTGGTGATGTTTGATCGTTACAATCAACTGGGCATTAACCGAGAAATTGCCAACCTGAACCTTCGCCTTGAGATGGAGTCTGTCCTACAGCAAATCATTTCTACTTATTATGACATTGTACAGAAAGAGCAAACTTTAAAAGTATTTCGACAAAATTTACTGGTATCTCAGCAACGGGTAGATATTGCACAGGATCGCTACGAACTGGGTGTTTTCTCCAAAATGGATTTACTCAGGGCACAGGTAGACCGCAACAATGACAGTACCCTGGTCATCAATCAAAGACAAACCATCTTTGAAGCCAAAACCAATCTTAACAGTTTACTCAACCGCCCGGCCGAAACTAGTTTTATGGTCGAGGATACCATCCAACTCAGAACAACGCTTGAGTATGAAACCTTAAAACAAAAGCTTGATTTTCAAAATACTACCCTTCAGTTGAGCCGAAAAAATCTCTCATCTTCTGAGCTTGACCTTCGTATTGCTAAGGGAAACACACTTCCACAAGTCAATCTGGATTTGAGTTATGATTTTGCCCGGTCTAAATCGGGCGCAGGCTTTGCAAGAACCAATCGAAGCATTGGCCCTGCCTACGGCATCCGGTTTAATTATCCGATCTTTGATGGGAATAACCGAAAACGAGAAATCGCCAACGCCCAAATCAACAAAGAAGTCGTGGAAGAAAATATTGGTGCTAATCAGAATATCATAGCCGCACAATACGAAATAGCTTACAAAGATTATCTCCGCAATTTAGAGCTTTATCAACTCGAGAGATACAATGCCGATGTAGCCCAACAAAACCTGGATATTGCCATTGATAAATTCAGACTTGGAGGGCTTTCTGCTTTGGATTTCAGAGATATTCAGCAGGATGCCCTTGACGCTTCCAATCGACTGATTGTGGTATTATACCAAATCAAACTCAATGAAATTGAGCTACTTCGGGTCTCTGGCGAATTGGTCAAAGAGTCGGGCGAGAATTAATTCACGAAAAACTTCTTGTTCAAAATATACCCGATTTTATTTCTTCAAAGAGCAGGCATTTCTCTGCATTGAGCAGGCATTTCTCTGCATTGAGCAGGCATTTCTCTGCATTGAGCAGGCATTTCTCTGCATTGAGCAGGCATTTCTCTGCATTGAGCAGGCATTTCT
>JANRIC010000033.1:0-116971 GCA_033765345.1 Microscillaceae bacterium | reverse complement strand
AATACTATTAGACAAAGGTTTAGCAGATTTGTACGCAAAACTTTATCCTTTTCTAAAAAAGAGTATATGTTAAATTTACATTTCAAACTTTGGGCCTATCAATATAATCTTAATGTTATCAGTTAAAAATTAACACTATCTTTTAGTCAAGTTCCTCTGAGCGTTAAAATGTCGGATAAACCATGATTTTTATAGAAAACAGACGCAAATCTCTTGCAAAGCTTCAGGAAAAATATCCCCAGTCAAAAATCATAGATGTAACTTCTAGGGCAGAAATTCCATTTGTAAAACTCAGCCCCTTTTATCCGGTAGGAGATATTCCGGTGCCATTTTCGGACGGTCAAGTAGGGCAATCCGTAGAAGGTATTTGGCAAGGGCTGAAAGTATTTGAAAATCAAGGCATTGATACTTCATTTTTTGAGAATAAGCGTATGAAGGGTTTAAAAAGAACCGTTCGTAAATACGGGCCGGTTAAGGGGCACCAGGCAGGCGTAAATTCTGAGACCCTTTTGGATTACGTCCAGGCACGTAAACAAATTTATTTGCCCATATACCTTTGGGTACTTGAGCATAAAGTCACTGAGGTTTTGGCTTTGCTTCAGGAATACAAACAAAGTCTGGATTTGGTTTTGTTGGATTATGAGACCAACGGTGATATCAATGATACTTCCAAACCACTTTCGCACGCTTATCTCATCAAATATTATTTAGAAGGAAATTACCCAAAGTAATTTTTCAATCAAAAGCTTTCAAAACCAAAGTGCTTATACGCTCTTTATCTTCGGTACTCAAATTTGACCCAGAGGGCAGGCATAAGCCGCGCTCGAATAAATCTTGGGCTACTTTTTCACCATAATAGGGATATTTTTGATGCAAGGCTTGTAAATGTAGGGGCTTCCAGAGGCAACGTGCGTCAATATCGGCGGCACTCAAAGCCTGGTGAATTTTATCTCTGCGCTCTCGAGAATCTGTCAGAATACAAGTAAGCCAACGATTGGAATAAGAATTTTTTAGCTCGGTCTGAAAAATTACTTTTTCTTCCAGTTTGTTTTTATAAAACTCAAAATTTGCCCTGCGCTGACGAATACGCTCTTTGAGTACTTCCATTTGCCCCAGGCCGATACCCGCCAGAATATTGCTCATCCGATAATTGTAGCCCAGCTCAGAGTGTTCATAATGCATGGCGGTATCTCTTGCTTGGGTGGAGAGATGTAGACCTTTGTCTATCAAAGTTTTATCATCGCAAAGCAGCATACCTCCAGCCGAAGTGGTAATGATTTTGTTGCCATTAAAAGAGAGAATCCCCACCTTACCCAAAGTACCCAAATAACGTTTGCCATAGGTGCTTCCCAGGGCTTCGGCAGCATCCTCGAGGATAGGGATTTGATAATACGCTGCTATTTGTTGAATTTCAGACATTTGTGCTGCCTGACCATAAATATGCACTACGACAATCGCTTTGGGTTTTTTGCCCAGTCGAATGCGCTCTTGGATCGCCTTCTCAAGCCGATCAGGGCTGATATTCCAGGTGTCTTTTTCGCTATCTATAAAAACTGGAGTAGCTTTTTGGTACAAAATAGGGTTAGCAGTAGCCACAAAGCTGAATGTAGGGCAGATCACTTCGTCCCCTTCGCTGACGTGGAGCAGATTGAGTGCCAAATGAATTGCCGAGGTGCCGGAGTTTAAAGCCAGAGCGTATTTACTTCCCGTAAATTCGGCAACTTTCCGCTCAAAAAGATCAATATTTTCACCAACCGGAGCTACCCAATTATTGTCTAAGGCTGATTGGATGTATGCCATTTCCTGATGGCTTAGGTGAGGAGGAGAAAGATAAATACGTGCATTTTTTATCATCATAGTCCATAGTTTTAGGTTATTTATTCCACTTTAATCGCAACCTTTGCTGGTATCCCTACCACAGTACTAAAATCCGGCAAATCTTTGGTAACAACCGATCCCGCCCCTACTACACACCATTGCCCGATTTTGATTCCTGGAAGTATCACTGCGCCTGCACCAATCAAAGAGCCTTCTCCTACTTTTACTTCACCACAGAGCGTAGACCGGGGAGCAAGGTGTACAAAATCTTCTACTTTACAATCGTGTTCTACGATTGCTCCGGTATTCAAAATCACGTGTTTACCCAAAGTAGCACCTACCTGCAAAACCGCATATTGAAAAGCAACAGACCCTTCACCCATCTGATCGAGCTCATAAATCTGGGCAGAGGGATGTGTTATTTTCCCAAAATTGTGTTTTATTAAAGTAGCTTTGGTTTGTCTGACTCGATTATTTCCCAAAGCCAAAATAATTTGCTGATCGGATAAATACCCTACATCATACACGTGATTAACTTGTATATTTTCAAAATATTGAATAGCAGGGTCGTCGTCAAAAACCCCCTCTATGGGAATACCGAGTACTTTTAAGCAATAAGCAATCACCCCGGCATGCCCTCCTGCACCATATATTAGCATCCTTTAAGTGCTTTATTTGAAAAGAAACAACACGAATCTATCAAATTATCCCTGAGATTAAAATGATTTTCAATACAAGGCCTCTAAAGGGCAAGTTTTGAAGATTTACATTGCCTAAAGTTCCAAAAACTATTTGGTTTGAGCATAATCTTATCAATTACAGTCTAAGATGATTCTCCTCTAAACGGATCACTGGGTAAATCACCATCTATACTACAAAATAACTTTGTAAAACTCAAATAAATAATCTTTAAATCTAATTGCAAGGATCGATTTTCTACATACCACACGTCTAGCTCAAACCTTTCTGCCCAGGGGAGGGCATTTCTACCTTTAATCTGTGCCCAACCTGTGATACCCGGTCTAACCTCGTGTCGGCGAATCTGCCTTTTATCATAAAGGGGCAAATATTCTTCAAAAAGCGGTCGGGGACCTACCAGGTTCATTTCTCCCCTAATAATATTGAGCATTTGAGGCAATTCATCCATAGAAGTTTTACGCAAAAAATATCCCAGTTTGCTTAATCTTTGTTCATCGGGCAAGGGTTTGCCCTGATCATCCCAGGCATCACGCATGGTTTTGAATTTGAATATCGTAAAAACTCTATTTTGGTAGCCGATTCTTTTTTGTAAAAAAAATACTTGCCCCCGGTTGGTGAAAAAGAGTAATATGCCAATGCCCAAAAGAGGCAAGAAAAAAAAGAGTATAAAAATAAAATGTATTAAAAAATAGACAAAACTCTTAAAAATATATTTCATTTGGATTAATTTATCTTTCAGTCATAGTTTTTGCAGTAGAGAAATGTATTTTAGGCGACAAAATCAGAATCTACATCTATTTTAATGAACAAATGATATTTAAAATTTGCAAGAATTTGTTAATTTTAGTAATTAGAATCCATTAATAAATAGTTTATGAAAAAAAATCTATTGCCATATCTTTTAAACCTTTGGACGATTTTTATCTTTGTCGGGTATCATTCAAGTAGTTTTGGGCAGACTAAAGTTCAGTCCCCTAAATTTGAGTCTATTCCCGGACAAATGATTATTGACTATGCCGGTATCGAGTATAGTAAACACAAGATTCCTCCTCCACAATCCTACTTCAACCGTTTTGCCAAAAATGGGGATACGCTGGCTAATTTCGTAGTAAATTACATCGGTTTTGAGGCATTCCCCGAAGCAAAAGCTGCTTTTCAAAAAGCCGTAGACATTTGGGCTTCTATACTTAGCTCTCCGGTGACCATTTATGTAGAAGCTAACTGGACTACCTTCACCAACGAGAATGTCTTGGGTGGTGCAAGTCCTGGTACTTATTTTAGTTCGGGTGTGTTACCTGAAATCAATACGTTTTATCCGGTTGCTTTGGCAGAGAAATTGGTTGGGAGGGATTTAAATAGCCCAGGAACACCTGATATCAGTGCATCCTTTAATCGCGACCGGGATGATTGGTACTTTGGCCTAGACGGTAACCCTGCTTCAAACCAATTTGATTTTGTAACCATTGTCCTTCATGAGTTGGGTCATGGCTTAGGTTTTGTGGGTTTAAGGAGTTTTAATGAAAATACAGGGCAGGGTTCTTTGACTTCATCTGGTCTCCCAGCAGTCTTTGATTTATTTTTGGAAAATAACGCTGGAATAAGTTTATTGAACCAAAGCTCTTTTCCGGATCCTTCTGTATCTTTAGGAGATGCCTTTTTAGCTCCTTTGTTTTTTGACGGACAGATTGTGACAAATACACAAGGAACTCGGTCTGCTTTATATGCTCCCAGCACATTTAATGCAGGCTCGAGCACCTATCACCTCAACGAGCAGACCTACAATAACACATCTAGTAGTCTCATGACGCCATTTGCAGACTTTGGTGAAGTAGAGCAAGACCCCGGTCCTGTCACCCTTCAGATGTTTGCCGATATGGGTTGGGTGCATACGTTTATTCGGCCTGATACCCTCCTAAGTACAGAAACTGCTCAGGCATCCTATCCTGTCAAAGCCATTGTTTTTAGTGACTCTACTTTAGATATAAGCTCGATTACCCTGCATTACTCCAAAGACACTTTTAATACCGAACAAACCGTGGTGATGCAAGCTACCGGAAATGAAAATGAATATAGTGCTTCAATCCTTGGTGGGATAGACGGAGAATTGATCGGGTATTATGTCACCGCTCAAGATTCAACACGCAGAACTTATATCTCACCTTCCAACGCTTTGGATTTTAATAGGTTCTTTTTCTTTTTTGCTGGTACTGACAATTTGCCTCCTACCATTGTACATGAGCCTATTACGATTATTGGTGTTAATGACGAAGAAATAATCATTAGTGCTGAAATTACAGATATTTTTGGAGTTGATGAAGAAGCTACTTATGTAGAATATACCCTCAATGGGGTGACACAAAATTTGATACCCCTGGAAGAAAGCGACGAGGATTTTGGTATATATGAAGCAGTCATTGAGATCGATGGATTAAACCTCACAGAAGATGATTCTTTAACTTACCGCATCGTGACCCAAGACCTTTCTGTAGCTCAAAATCAGGCGTTTAGCCCTTCTAGCGGATTTTATGAGATTGAAATCAATGGTTTTTTAGCTGCCCAAAATTCTTATGAAAATGATTTTAATAATACAGCCTCTGCCTCGGAAGATTTTTTTGGAGATGCTTTTTCTATCACTACACCCGCTGGTTTTAGCAATGGCGCTATCCATTCCGAACACCCTTACAGAGATGGGTCCGGACCGAATAGTGAAAGTAATTATATCTACACCCTCAAAGTCCCTGTGATCATCAATAGTACCAATCCGAATATGAGCTTTGATGAAATCGCGCTCGTGGAGCCGGGAGAAGCCGGAAGTACTTTTGGGCAAGCTAATTTTTATGACTATGTCATTGTAGAAGGTTCTAAAAACGGCGGAAAAACTTGGACAAGACTGCTCAACGGCTACGATGCTCGTGCACGGTCTCCCTGGCTATCACGCTACAACAGCAGCCTAGATAACAATACTGGCAACTCTACTGCCACAGGAATCCCTAGCTTATTCATAGAAAGAAGTATTAATATTGACAATACCTTTAATCCGGGCGACACCGTAGTGTTCCGTTTTCGTTTGTTTGCCGACCAGTTAGCCAATGGTTGGGGCTGGGCAATTGACAATTTGAATATTCAAGGTAATGTAACGGCACTTGAAGTCTTTTTTGGGGCAAACCAAAATATCAAGCTCTACCCCAATCCAAGCAAGGGTGATTTGTCTCTTGAGGCAGCATTGATCAAGCAGCCCAAAAATCTTGAAATAGAAGTATTGAATCTTCAAGGGCAAGCTGTTTTTCAGAAAAAAGTGGCTAATAATCGCTTGGATTTTTCCGAATCTTTGAGCTTAGGTAATTTACCTGCTGGTTTGTATTTGATGCGTATCAAAACCGAGGCTGGGGTTATTACCAAAAGATTTGTGATTAATCGCTAAAAATGACGATCCTTTGGATTTTTTATACTTGTGTAAAGTAGAAAAACCAAAATAATTGTAAAAGGCAATGATTTGTACAAGATCATTGCCTTTTATCTTTATGGTAAAAGGCTGAATCCCATCAGGAAGCGGTCACATTCTCTGGCAGCGGCTCTACCTTCGTTGATCGCCCATACGACCAAGCTTTGCCCTCTTCGCATATCTCCGGCAGCAAATACTTTGGGAATATTCGTGGTGAATTTCCCATATTCAGCCTGCACATTACTTCTTTCGTCTTGTTTGATGCCCAGTTTTTCCAGGAGTTGATTTTCAGGTCCTAAGAAACCCATCGCCAGAAGCACCAGATCAGCAGGAATTTCCTTTTCCGAACCAGGTACTTCTATGGGATTAAAACGCCCCTGGTCATCTTTTTCCCAGCGAATCTTGACGGTATGCAGCGTTTTGACCTGCCCCTGGGTACCCCCTGTAAATTTTTTGGTCATCACACAATAATCTCTGGGATCAGCACCGAAGCGGGCAGCGGCTTCTTCTTGCCCATAGTCCATAAAATACACCTTTGGCCATTCCGGCCAGGGATTGGTCTCGGCACGGCTAAGAGGTGGCTGAGGCATGATTTCTAATTGGGTAATACTTTTACAACCGTGTCGGAGTGAAGTGGCTACACAATCCGTACCTGTATCACCGCCGCCGATTACGACCACGTGTTTGTCTTGGGCGCTGATCAATGCCTGATTGCCGTGTTTATTATCCAGAAGGTTTTGGGTATTTTGACGTAAGAAATCCATGGCAAAGTGAATCCCCTGAAAATCACGCCCCTCGATATTCAAATCTCGGGCTTTGGTAGCTCCTCCACAAAGTACTACGGCATCAAAATTTTCTAAAAGTTCCTCTACCGGATAATTTAGGCCTACTTCGGTATGGGTCACAAACTCAATACCCTCTTCTCTGAGAATATTTACCCTGCGATTGACTACTTTTTCTTTATCCAGTTTCATATTTGGAATGCCGTACATCAGCAAGCCCCCGATGCGGTCGGCACGTTCAAAGACCGTGACCCAGTGGCCGGCTTTGTTCAATTGAGCCGCACAAGCCAAACCTGAAGGCCCCGAACCCACCACGGCTACTCTTTTTCCGGTACGTTTTTGAGGCGGTTGAGGAATAACCCAACCTTCTTCAAAACCACGCTCTATGATAGAATATTCAATATTTTTGATGGTAACGGGAGGTTCGTGAATGCCTAATACACAAGCACCTTCACAAGGTGCAGGGCAAACACGCCCTGTAAATTCAGGAAAATTATTGGTTTTGTGAAGCAGATCAAGTGCTTCTTTCCAAAGCCCCCGGTAGACCATATCATTCCAATCTGGAATCAAATTATTGATCGGGCATCCGGTAGTCATTCCTGAAAGAATAGAGCCATTGTGACAAAATGGTACGCCACAGTTCATACATCGCCCTCCCTGATTCTGAAGTTTATCTTCTGGCATTTTGAGGTGAAACTCCTGCCAATCCTTGAGTCTACTTTGAGGGCTTCTATCCTGAGGGATTTCGCGTTTGAATTCTAAAAAACCTGTATCTTTTCCCATGTAAATTCATTGTTTGAATGAGCGTTTTTGGGTATTATGTATTGGGATTTGGCTATTGGGATTTTACTTTTATGGAAGACGTTTCGGCCATATATTCAATATTTACCCATACGTAATACTTTTTGCATACAGACTAGGCTACAAAACACTCAATTAAGCTACTTTTTCTTTTTCTAAAACTGTATTATTTATTTTTTGGGTTTGTAAAATAGCCTTATAATCTCGGGGCATTACTTTGATAAATGCGTTGGAGGCAATGTCCCAGTCTTCAATCAGGCATTGGGCAACTTCGCTTTGGGTAAATTTCCAGTGCTCTCGAATCATCTGGCTAAGTAATTGGATGTCTTCGTCTTCAAGGGGATCGAGATCAACCAATTCGGTATTGATAAATCGTGCTGCGGTACGTTTGGGGTCGTAGATATAAGCAACTCCTCCACTCATACCGGCGGCAAAGTTTCTACCGATTTCGCCCAGCACCACTACCAATCCACCGGTCATATATTCGCAACCGTGATCTCCGACTCCCTCTACCAGGGTTTTTAGGCCTGAGTTTCTTACGCAGAATCGCTCCCCAGCCAATCCACGGATATAGGCTTCACCTGATGTAGCTCCATAAAAAGCTACATTCCCGATGATCATATTTTGATGAGCGATTAATTTGGATTCTTGGTGTGGATAAATGATCAGTTGCGCTCCTGAGAGTCCTTTTCCAAAATAATCATTGGCTTCACCTTCCAATTCAAAGCGTATTCCTCGGGCACCAAATGCTGCAAAGCTTTGTCCGGCGGAGCCTTTGAATTTCAGATGAATGGCTCCATTTGGAAGACCTTTATTTTTATATTTTTTAGAAATCTCGTGTGAAAGCATTGTTCCAACGGCACGATCGGTATTGATTATATCAAATTTACCATATACAAACTCTCCGTATTCGAGGGCGGGTTTGGCCAGTTCAATCAATTTCCAATCCAGTACCTCAGCCAATCCATGATCTTGCTGCACTTGTTGATATAATCCTGCCGAAGTGCCCTCTTTTTCCTGATAAAGGATTGGGCTAAGGTCAATGTGCTGTAGTTTCCAATGATCAATCTGATCCCTAACTTTGAGTTTGTGTACTTGCCCGACCATTTCGTTAATAGTTCGGAAGCCCAATTCAGCCATAATGATTCTTAAATCCTGTGCCAAGAAGGTAAAGAAATGAACGATATGCTCCGGTTTTCCGGTGAATTTTTTACGAAGCTCCGGGTTTTGAGTAGCAATGCCTACTGGGCAAGTATTCAAATGGCATTTACGCATCATAATACAACCTTCGGCTACCAGTGCGGCTGTGGCAATTCCCCATTCTTCGGCACCCAGTAAAGTAGCGATGGCCAGGTCTCTTCCAGTACGCAACTGCCCATCGGTTTGGACTACGATACGGTTACGTAGTTTGTTTTTGACCAGGGTTTGGTGAGTTTCAGCCAACCCAAGCTCCCAGGGAAGCCCAGCGTGACGAATAGAGCTGATCGGTGAAGCTCCTGTACCGCCGTCGTGCCCGGCAATGAGTACTACATCGGCTTTGGCTTTGGCTACTCCGGCAGCGATTGTTCCTACGCCTGCTTCAGAAACTAGCTTTACATTGATACGAGCGTCGCGATTAGCATTTTTAAGATCAAAAATCAATTGAGCCAGGTCTTCAATAGAATAAATATCGTGGTGGGGAGGAGGAGAGATCAAACCCACACCCGGTGTAGAATGACGTACACGTCCGATCCAGGCATCCACTTTGTGTCCGGGTAACTGACCGCCTTCGCCTGGTTTGGCTCCTTGTGCCATTTTGATTTGAAGTTCGTTGGCATTGGCGAGGTAGTAGCTTGTCACCCCAAAACGCCCTGAAGCTACTTGTTTGATGGCAGATCTTTCCCAATCGCCGTTTTCTTTTCTTTCAAAACGAATTTCATCTTCGCCGCCTTCGCCGCTATTGCTTTTGGCGCCGATGCGGTTCATGGCGATGGCAAGTGTCACGTGTGCTTCGTGTGATATAGAGCCGAATGACATAGCTCCGGTGGCAAATCTTTTGAAAATATTTTCAATGGGTTCTACTTCTTCAAGCGGAATAGGGCTTTGGTCTTTAAAATCCAAAAGTCCTCTTAGGGTACAAGCTTGTTGGACTTGTAGGTTGATGCTTTCGGCGTATTTTTGGTAGGTTGCAAAATCTCCATTACGTACGGCTTTTTGTAGATAATGAATGGTAGTGGGATTAAATAAATGAAATTCTCCGTCTTTTTTCCATTGGTATACGCCTCCGACGTCAAGCATACGATTGGAAGTTTGTCCTTTGGGATAAGCCAGATGAAAATTCATCAACACCTCACGGGCAACATCGTCGAAGTTTAGCCCGCCGATTCTAGAGATAGAATCTTTGAAGCATTTATCCACCACTCCTTTGCCCAAGCCCAATACTTCAAAAATTTGCGCTCCTTGATAAGATTGCAGGGTAGAAATTCCCATTTTAGAGAAAATCTTGCGCAATCCGTAAGCGATGGCTTTGATATAGTGGGCAAACATTTCATCCTGCGTCATGTTTTCACTGATCAAGCCCATTTTTTGAATGTATAAAATACTCTCAAAAGCCAGATAAGGATGGATGGCATTGGCTCCATAGCCGATCAGGGTGGCAAAATGATGGGTTTCACGGACGTCACCCGATTCTACTACCAGGGAAGTATGAGCTCTGAGTTTATTCTGAATCAGGTGATGATGAACTGCTCCGGTAATCATCAGGGATGGTATTGGGGCGTGATTTTCATCAATTTCTTTGTCTGAAAGAATGAGTATATTACAACCTTCCAACACGGCTTGTTCGGCTTCCAGACAAATGCGATCCACTGCTTTTTCCAGTGAACCCGCTTGGTTGTCAGCCGGGAAAACTGTGCTTAGTACCTTACTTTTAAAGTGAGGGTATCGAATATTTTTAAGTTTATTGACCTCCTGATAAGTCAATACGGGCTGATCCAGGTGAATCTGACGACAGTGTTCTGGAGTCGCATCGAGTAGATTCAGGGTAGCACCTAGATTGCCAAAAAGAGACATGATGATTTTTTCACGGATTGGGTCAATAGGCGGATTACTGACCTGAGCAAACAACTGCTTGAAGTAATGGGATAGATGCTGAGATTTGTCGGATAGGGCAGCTAAGGGGATATCCATCCCCATAGAACTGATCGGTTCGTGGGCAGTTTGCACCATAGGTGCCAGGATCATTTTTAAATCTTCGTAGGTATATCCAAAGGCCAATTGACGGGTAAGAATGGTTTCTTCGTTTAGTTTGACTTGTTGGCCGTTGTAAGAGGGAAGAATATCCAGCGAAATTTTATTTTCTTTGAGCCATGTTTGATAAGGTTTGGCGGAGCATATCGAGTGTTTTAATTCTTCATCTCGAATGATTCGCCCTTGCTCCAGATCCACAACAAATATTTTTCCGGGCTGAAGGCGGCCTTTTTCTATGGCTTTGGATTCATCAATCGGCAGTGCACCGGCTTCTGAAGACATAATCAGGATGTCATCTTCGGTCAGTACATATCGAGAAGGGCGTAGTCCGTTACGATCTAGGGTAGCTCCGATGACCTTACCGTCTGTAAAACAAACCGATGCTGGTCCGTCCCAGGGTTCCATTAAAGAAGAATGATATTCGTAATAAGCTTTTTTCTCATCGTCCATGAGTTTGTTTTCCTGCCAGGCTTCGGGAATAAGGATCATCATTACTTCGGCAATGGAGCGACCACCCAGCACCATCATCTCTACGACAGCGTCTAAATTGGCTGAATCCGAGTGGGAGGTATTACAAATCGGGAGGATCAGATTTAATTCTTCCTGCGTAAAATGAGCAGAGGCAAGTAAAGCTTCTTTGGACTTCATCCAGTTGGTATTACCACGGATGGTATTGATTTCGCCGTTGTGCGCCAAATAGCGGAAGGGTTGTGCGAGCTTCCATTTGGGGAAGGTATTGGTAGAAAATCGAGAGTGTACCTGAGCGAGTGCGGAAGAGAGGCGTTCGTCTTGTAGATCCAAATAATATTGGGGAAGTTGGTCGGTACGCAGTTGTCCTTTATAAACGAGTATTTTATGAGAGAGAGACACCCAGTAAAACAAGTCGGGATTAGGAAGAAATTCCTGCTCTTGGATGGTATGTCGGCTGTAATTTCTAAGGATAAAAAGTTTACGCTCTAGGGTATCAGGAGTCATTTCTTTTTCAGGAGCAATAAAAACCTGCTCGATGGCAGGCTCTTGCGAAAGAGCTGATGCACCGATGCCTTTTGGATTGACAGGTACAGTACGGTAGCCTATTATATAGAGGCCTAATTGATTGGCGAGCTCGGCGATCATTGCTTTACAGGTAGCTTTGGGATGCTCTTCTTTGGGGAAAAACACCATTCCCACGCCATATTTGCCAAAATCTGGGAGTTGAATACCGATTTCGCTGCTTATCTGTTTGAAAAATGTGTGGGGATTTTGGATGAGAATACCGGCTCCGTCACCCGTTTCGGGTTCACAACCGCAGCCGCCGCGGTGTTCCATATTTTGAAGCATGGTCAGGGCATCCTGAATGATTTGATGAGAGGCTTGACCTTTGAGACTGGCCACAAATCCAATACCGCAGGCGTCGTGCTCTAATTGAGGGGTGTATAGCCCCTGTTGTCCGTTAACTTCGTTCATTGACGCAGAGTTTTAAAATCCTTTTTTGTGTTTTATGTTTTAGTATATCTTATTTTTTGGTGGAGGTTTGCAACCTATATCCACAATGCTAAAGTTCCAGGTTCTAAGAATTGTCCAAAAAAATTCAACAACTTTTACGTATAAAAACCGAATAATATTTTTAGCGGATTAAAAGACGGAAAATATTATGGATTATAAAACCAAAATGGCTTCATGGGAAAGAATTTTTTTACAATAATACAATAAAATTGATACATTTTGTCATGGATTTGAATTTTTACAGGATTTATTTAAGATTTTTGAAAAAAATAAGAGCTTCCATCCATTTTTTTGCAAAGGAAAAGCGGTTTGTTGAGGGAAGTCGAATTTTAGACGCAGATTAAAGGGATTAACGTAATTTCAGGGATTTTTTCCGGAGTTCTATGGACGCATACCCGATAAACTTGCGCCTCATTAGGACACGGCTTTATATCCTCAAAAAAATTTCTTCCCTTGATCATATCCCTGCCAAACTCCAAATAATCCTTTTTGAATAAGTATTTCACATCGCAGAAGAGGGCTGGAATACTTTGTACAAGCCTAATTTTCTTTTTCTTTTCGTAAAAATGTGCGATATTGCTTCCCACAGAGCATTGGTCACAATTCAAATTGCTTAGTCATTATTTTTGAAGTTTGGTTACTACAAAAATAAGCTTGATGCTCTTTTTTCTCTTTGATTCATTTACAAACATGTTTTTATAAATTTAGAGATAAATTCATCAGATAAAACATGGATATTTTATACATTGAAGACAATATCAATGATGCAAACATTGTAGTTCGTTTGCTCAAATTATTAGGTATTACCGAGTATTGCCTACATATCTCGGATGGTGAGATGGCTTTGCAGTACATTGTACAAATGGAACATGGAGTGGCGGCTTGGCCTAAGCTGATCCTGATGGATATTAAATTACCCAAAGTAGACGGCTTTGAGATACTAGAAAGAATCAAAAGACACGAAAAACTTGCAAAAATACCCGTAGTGATGTTTTCGGCGTCTTCTCAAAAACAAGACCAGGATAAAGCCTACAGCCTGGGTGCCAATAGCTATTTGGTAAAACCAAACCAGTATGGAATGTTGAAACACCTCATCCAATATTTGGGGATTTACTGGATTCAGACAAACCAAGTAGCTTACCGACACGAAAACATACCATGATCCTAAGCGCCAGACGCAGGGGATTGGTTTTTTTGTTAATATTCAAGTTGCCATACATGCTATAAAATTATCCAGATAACCAAAAACCAAAAACCTGTTATTCATCTTATGTAAAAAACTAGACCTTTACAACTTTTAAATACCTGTTTAAATCAAAAATACAATGAATACTATACGATTGGAGTTTGTAAGGGTATTGATTTTGGAAGATCTAAAAGAGGATGTAGACCTGATGATACGACAGATACGGCAAGTTGCTGCAGATTTTGAGGTATTCACAGCTCGAAACCGCAAAGAGTTCGAGCAAGGGCTTCGAGAATTTAATCCGGGTTTGATCCTAGCTGATTATCTGATACCAGGTTTTGACGGGATGGAAGCCCTGCTTCTGGCCAGAGAATATTCCCCTTTTGTACCCTTCATTTTCGTAACAGGTACACTCAACAATGAAGAACTGGCTGCCCAAACGGTACTCAGCGGTGCTTCGGAGTTTGTACTCAAAAATAACCTCAAACGCCTGAGTACCGTGATTGCTAAGGTGCTTTCTCCGGCATACGCCAGCAAGCAAATTCACAACAAGTTTGAAGCCGACCGTTACGAAGTAGATCGCCTCAAACAAGAAATAGAACAATATGAAGCCCGACTTGCTGAAATGAAAGCCGAACTAGAGAAAGGGAAATAAGCTGTGGATTGAGAAGACACAGCCCCTTTTTAAGCGTGAAACTACCCGATCCGATATTCCTGGTGTCCATAATACTTGGGTATGGTATCTATGCGTACATGCAGCCAATATACGCCCAAGCCCGAAGTACTGAGCCAATATTTTCCGTTTTTGACTGACTCCAAGTATTTTTCCCCTACTTTTTTCCAGAAAGCATCTATTTGATCCAAAGGGGCATTTCTTACAAAATTGCCTAAGTGGCTGTAAAAGTCTGATGTGCTGATAGGAGTAGGCACAATGAGCCGGGTATCACCGCCAAGATTGGGGAAGTCTACTACGGTTTCTTTTGGGCTAAAATGGCTTGCAAAGGTCTGTGCATTTGCCTGAACACTGCTTAGAAAATCATTTTTGATGAGTACAAATTCATAATTTTGATCCAGTGAAGATTTGCTGGTTGGTGGATTTTCCCAAAAAAACGCCTTGAAGTCGCAATCTGCCAAAAGTGTATTATAAAAAACCCTAAAGCTTTGGCTATCAGAGAGATGATGCAGAAAATCAGAATAGGAGAGCAGGTTTTCGTTTTGAAAAATAAAATATTTATGCACAGATTCCTTTTGAATATCGGTTTTTTCGGCCTTCCAGGTGTTTTTGGTGGTATGGTTCATGGTTAGATTTTGTAGAGAGATTGCATGAGTTTGTTAGCGGTTTTGGAGACTGACTTTCTGCTATCCAAAGCAATTCTTTCTAGGTGGGGCAAAAGCCATTTTTTGAGGTCAGGGTCATTTTCAGCCCATTTCCCAAGCGTTTGCATGGTTATATTCAGCACGATCCAATCCTGATGTGTAGCCAGATTATTTTTCAGGATTTCTTCGGCTTTTTTAGTTTGTGCGTCATTCATATCTTTTTTCAAGGCATCAAAAAGTTGGGCGAGCGTCCATTGGGTAGAAGCCTGATTGATGGAGGCTATTTCGGTCAGGAATTTATCCAAATAAGGAATTAGCAAAGACTTTTCTGCCTTACAGATTCTTTTCATGGCACTCGATACCCGCAGTCTGACTACTTCATCTTTACTAAAATAACATTGAAAAAGCTCCTCAAATTTACTGGGATAGGCAAGTACTTCTTCCACAATTTCTACGGTATTTCCCAAAGAGTTGGGATGCCCGCCAGTCAGTCTTTGTTCAAATGAGTGCATGTCTTGATAGAGGTTTAAACATGGATACTGCGTCAATGATTGATCAATTGAGCCGATCAAATTTATGAAAAAACCACGGAATATTCGGCATATTTTCTACTCGACAAAAAACAATCTGCGATTTGTCTTTTGTATTAATTCCTGATATTTGATCTGTATCAAAAAATAAGGTCTTGCTAGTCTTATTGCTTAGAATTTTTATTTGCAGGCTTGTATTTTTCTAATAAAGCTACTATTTCTTCGGGAGTTTTTTTTCGGGTTTCTGGGTAGCAGGTTTGGTGTATATTATCTAAGCGGCTAAGTAAATGAAAGAGTGTCTTTTTTTCTTCAGGAAGCAGGCCTACAAAGATAGCATCTGCCATCTTATCCATATCAGGGAGGACATTTTTGAGCTTATCAAGGCCTGATTCTGTAATTCTAACGACTCTAGATCGCCCATCTTCGGGGTCGGGAGATTCTTCTAGCCAGCCTTGTTTAAGAAGCCGATTGATCACGCCGATACCGGAGGTAAACTCTGATAGCTGTGCTTGGATTAATTCGTTTTTTCTGACTTCGCCCATTTCCCAGGCACCCAGAAGATACACAAAATCCTCGATGTTATTTAAGCCGTGTTCTTGTAATATTTTTTTTCCATACATGGTAGCAAATCTTTCCATACGGGCTACCAAACCTGTAAGCGCACCGTGGATAGAAAACGGAAGATGAGACTCTGGCTGGTTGTGCTCTTGAGGTTGATACTGAGCCAGAAAGAATCTGCAAAAATCAACTATCTCTGCACCCGGCTGTGCCCTTTCAAAATCATCCCATAAGGTAACCAGCTCCACAATTTTACTTTTTTTCATTTCTTAAAGAAACAATTGATTATTCTAACAAACAAAAATCTAAGGTTTTGGTTATAAATATTATGTTTTGGTAATTAATATTTCAATTTTACAACTAAAAAGTAATTTTATTAATTAAATCTATTTTATGCGAAGTTTAATTATTCTATGGGTTTTCTATTTCTGCTTTGGTACACAAATTTCAGCACAAAATACGGCCACTTTGAAAGGTTTTGTCAAAGATGCCAAAACCGGAGAGCCGCTCATCGGTGCAACGGTTATTCTTGAAAGTACCTCACTGGGCACCTCCACAGATGCAGAGGGCTATTTTACCCTAGAAAATGTAGAAGCCAAATCTTACAATATCACGGCTTCTTACATTGGCTATGAAAATCAGACCAAGTTTAACGTCATCGTGCGTTCGGGAGCAAATCCCGATATAAATTTTGAGATGAACGAACAGGCAGGGGCTATCGATGAAATTGTAATTCAGGCCAATCCATTTGAAAAATTGGAAGAAACGCCCTTATCTATCCAAAAACTTTCCAGAGAAGAAATTGCTACGTATCCGGGAGGCAATAATGATATTGCTAAGGTGGTACAATCTCTGCCTGGGGTGTCGGCTTCAGTGGGTGGTTTTCGGAATGATGTGATTATTCGTGGGGGGGCACCCAATGAAAATGTGTATTATCTCGATGGCGTAGAAATTCCCAATATCAATCACTTTTCTACACAAGGAAGTGCCGGAGGCCCGGTCGGGCTTTTGAATGTGTCATTTTTTGAAGGGGTGACACTTTCTACTGCTTCTTTTGCTGCGCGCTATGACAATGTGCTCTCGGGCGTGTTGCAATTCGACCAACGTAAAGGCAATGCAGAAGCATACAATACCAATATTCGCATCAGTGCCAGCGAAGCTGCACTCACCTTAGAAGGACCTTTATTCAAGAAAAAGGATATAGAAAGGGCTAAAACTACATTCATTGCTTCTGTGAGGCGGTCTTATTTACAGTTATTGTTTCAGTTGTTGGAGTTGCCTTTTTTACCTGATTATTGGGACTATCAGTTCAAGCTAAACCATCAAATTGATGCCTATAACGAAATTAACCTTATCGGATTAGGCTCTATTGATAATTTTGAAATCAATGCCGAGGATGACTTGACCGCAGAAGAACAAGCCAACCTTGACCAAGTACCTATCATCAAACAATGGACGACTACCTGGGGAATTAGCTGGAAACGCCGTTTCAAAAATGGTAAAGGTGCCATGCAGACCACTTTGAGTACCAATGCCTTCAATAATGAATTTAGTCGTTTCAATGATAACAGAAATCAGACAGGGCTATTTTTTAACAATAAATCCTTGGAATGGGAAAGCAAACTACGGTATGAACTGACCAATTTTTTTGGTGATTGGACCCTCAACAGCGGTTTTGTAGTACAAAACGCTCGTTATACCAATCGTACCGAGGATTTGATCAATAACATAAACTTTGATGTGGCAAGCAACTTCCAGCGTTATGGTATATTTTCGCAAATTTCCAGACCTTTTATACAAGAGCGGCTTCAGGCTTCTTTTGGGCTAAGGTTAGACGGAAACACTTTTACCGATACCGGGCATGAGATTTGGCGCACCTTCTCGCCTCGACTAGCACTTTCTTATCAATTAGATCCCAAAGGGCAATGGCGTATCAATGCCTCTGTAGGAAGATATTTCAAAATACCACCCTATACCATTTTAGGTTTTCAGGATAATTCCGGTAATTTTCTCAATACCGATGCCAAATACATTCGGAGCGACCAGGCAGTGCTGGGCGTGGAATATCTACCCCGATCCTCTACCAGATTTACTGTAGAAGGTTTTTACAAACGTTATGCAGATTATCCTGTATCGCTCAAAGACGGGGTATCTTTGGGCAATCTGGGAGGAGATTTTAGTGTTCTTGGCAATGAAGAAGTATTAAGCATAGGGTTGGGCAGGAGTTATGGCGTAGAATTTTTATTCCAGCAACAGCTACAGAAGAATTTATATGCTATTCTGGCTTATACCCTCTATTGGAGTGAATATACAGGGCTTGACAAAGACGCATACTTGCCTTCTACTTGGGATAACCGCCACCTGCTTACTTTTACGGGAGGGTATAAGCTGCCCCGCAACTGGGAAATATCGCTTAGAATGCGTTTGATCGGTAAAGCTCCTTTTGCTCCTGTCAATGAGGAGGCTACACAGGAAGTTTACCCCGATTTTGTTTTTGAATATGAACGTTTGGGAGAGCAAAGACTCGATGTATTCAATCAGACGGATATACGCATAGATAAAAAATGGAATTTCAAAGGCTGGACATTCAATGTTTTTTTTGAAATTGAAAATCTTTTCGCCAGCCAAATTCCCTCACCACCTGTGTACGGATTAAATCGTGATGCAGACGGAAATGTCATCGAGCCGCGTGAGTTGATACGAATCAATGATCTGAGCAATAGCACCATATTACCGACTCTTGGGATCGTGGTTGACTTTTAAAATGTAGTTTGAAATATTTTTTAACAATCTTTTTCCAGGATAAACCTTGGGAAAAGGTTTTTTTTTTATTTAATTCGCTCGCTTCCACAATCGCCCTTGAATGAGTTTTTCATAAATTTCATCTCGGAGATTTTTGCTTAAAGGCACATTTTTTCCTTTGATTTTGAGGATATTTCCGTCTAATTCCTCTACTTTATCCAATGCGATGATATAAGATCGGTGTACTCTGAGGAATTGCTCTGGGGGAAGTTGTGCCTCTACATTTTTGAGGGAAATCAACACCATGTATCGTGTCGTTTGGGTATGAATAAACACATAATCCTTCAGACCTTCCACATATAAAATATCTCTGAAGAAAATCTTTGTATATTTACCATCTACTTTGATAAAGAAAAAATCTTCTTCGGGAGTATTTGTCAGCCCTTGTATTTTACGGCTTTGAATAGCCTCTTGTGCCTTATGCACAGCTCTTAGAAATCGGGGAAAAGCGATGGGTTTGATGAGATAGTCTATTACATTCAGTTCAAAACCTTCCAGGGCATATTCGCGGTAGGCCGTCGTAAAAATGACCATTGGGGCTTGAGAAAGTGTTTTTAAAAAATCTAAACCGCTCAACTCCGGCATTTGAATATCCAAAAAAAGCAAATCAATGGCTTCTTCCATCAAAATCTGTCCTGCTTCAAGGGCATTTTTAGCACCAGCTTTTACAGTAAGAAAGGGCACTTTATCACAATACCCCTGAATGCCTTGCCGGGCGATGGGTTCGTCATCTACAATGAGGCAGTTAATTTTGTCCATTTTCAGCGGTTTTAAAAGGTTCGAGTTGCATAGTCAGATCAATTTCAAAAATGTGTTCTACAGCCGTTTCGGAAGCCCCAACGAGTGCTGGTTTTTCAGTTGCCAAAGTTTTTACGGCAAGTTTGTATCGTTGGGGATAGCCCAGGTCTAGTCTGCGACGTACATTTTCCAGCCCAATTCCTCCATTTTTTTGGGCAGAAACTTTAGGCTGAAAAGAATTCCTTACCAGTAAATGAAATTTGTAGCCCTGGAGTTTTGCTTCTATTTCCACCCAGTACCCCTCCGTTTTATTGCCGTGTTTGAAGGCGTTTTCTAGAAAAGGTAATAAAAGCAGCGGCGCAATGGCTGCACGATCACTTTTTTCAGGGAATAGATACTTTACTTGAACAATCTCTCCCTGGCGGATTTTCTCAAGCTCCACGTATTTTTTCAGATAATGTAGTTCCTTGGAAAGTGGTACTCTGTGTTCATGGGCGTCATAAAGCTGATGACTGAGCATATCCGAAAGACCCAGTACAATCTCCTGGGCTACTTCGGGCTGCTCGTGGATAGTAAAATAGATATTATTTAGGGTATTAAAGAGAAAATGCGGATTGATTTGTGATTTAAGATAGTTGATTTCTGTCTCTAGATTTTTTTTCTCCAGCTCCTTGACGTATTTTTCATGCCTATAGGATTGATGCAAAATGGTGACCGTTGTAGTAAAGATATTAACCAGTAAAGCTTCAATCAGAATAGCTAGAAACCCACCCGGAGTCAGGAAAAAAGGCGTGGTTAGTACAGATAGGGTAAAGGCGGCCACATAGATATTGAGAAGTAAAATAGATAAAAAAAACACCACATAAAGCCCGTATTTTCGGGTAAGAAGAAACCTTGGCACTAAATAATACAAATTAAAATAAACTACGCTGCTGATGAATGTAATCATAGCGGCATCATTCACCAGATTGTCCGAGAATTTAGGGTGATATGCCAGGTCTTTGGTAGATGATAAAAAGATGTATACCACCCACAAAAGCGGGTGGTAAATCCAACGATTCCTTATCAGAGATTTGAGCTTTGACAACATATCTATCAATAATTTTAGAAGCAATATAAGCATTTTCTTGACTTATTCAATGGAAATATAGATGCCTACAAATGCCGAAGTAGTCGCCCCCGGTAATAAAGCCATGCGCCTTTGTCCGTCTTCCGAATAACGATATCCGTAGATTTGCTCCCAACCCAGCGGATTGGTCACAGAGGCAAAAAGCACCGTAAACTGCCCAAAAAGCGTGGTCAGATAGCTGACATTCAAGCTCAAATTGTGATAAGCTGGAGTGCGATCTGCCAGAAATTCAGGATTGTTGGGATTCAGATAGGTTCTTCCCGAAGCAAAGGTATATGTCGCCCCCAAGCGAAGCCGAAGCTCAGGCAGCGTATATCTTCCTACGAGGCTCAAGGTATGTGGCGTGAGAAAAGTAGGCGTGGCACTAAGCGGATAATCTCTGTAATTACGCTCCGACAGAATAAAAGAATAACTCAGCCAGTAATCCAGATTTTTGACGCTTTTTTGATCTCTCCAGAAAATGTCAATTCCTGCCGCATACCCATAGCCTTCATTTTGAAAAGGATTTTCTTCCAAGGAAGTGTTTTTGACCAGATTTTCATAATCCTTGTAATAAATTTCTGCCCGAAAGGTGTGTTTCTCTGTAAGCCATTGATAATTAAGGATATAATGGCTGGATTGCTCAAAGGAAATATCTTGCGTCTGGCGCAAAAACTGATTTTCAGGTCGTTGATAAAACCAGCCATAGGCAAAAGAAACCTGACTATTTGCTCCAGTTTTATAAGCCAAAGACAGGCGCGGTGCGGCACTCCCCTGATCTAAAATGCCCGAATACTCGCCTCGTATACCCGCACGGGCTGCCAGTTTGCGAGAAAAACGAATATCCACTTCTGCAAATGCCGCCCCGTAGTTTTCATCTATCCTTTGATTATATTGATTAAAACTGTAGCTGCCGTCCAAATGATGCATTTCCCCTCCGAAATGTAGATAAACCTTTTCGGACAAATCTCTCCCCAGCGTGAGTTTAGATTGCCAGAGCGATTCTTTTTCCTGAATTTGATCTTCTCCCGGAAAAATATCTTCCAGATCACTTGTATATGAAAAACCTCCGTAAATATCCCAGTTTTCGCCCAACATTCCCCGATAGGACGAATTGATGAATAAATTTTGGTTTTCATTTCTAAAAAGAAAATCTTCGCCTGGACGGTCTAAATCAGGGCTATAAATACCGACCTCACCCGCCTGAAATCGGATGTAAGTTTTCCATAGATTCCCAGAGTTACTGCTTTGCAGCCACCCCAGCGAACCCCCATAACCCTGAGGGGCAGTTTGCCAGTCGGTATTTTGGGGTATCAGGCTAAACCAGGGACTGAGATTGGAATATCCCCCACCTGCGATCAAAGTTGTGTTTTTGTTGAATTTTTGTACGTGATTAATGTCCAGTTCTGCAGCATTCAGCCCGATACCGGTAGAGGTATTTTCGGGAATATCCTGTGTATGGAGTATAAGTACCGAAGAAAGTGCCTGCCCATACTCCGCCGAATAACCCCCCGTACTAAAAAGCGTACCCTGAAACATAAAAGGGTCAAAACGCCCTCTTGAAGGCAAATCAGGCACGCTACTGAAAAAAGGATGCGGAACTAACATTCCATTGATGACGGTTTGGGTCTCATAAGCCTGCCCACCACGGACAAAAAGCCCGTTTTCATTGCCTATTTGTGAGACTCCTGGCAAGGTACGCAAAGCTCCGTACACATCGGCAGCAGCACCAGCCACGGTCACAATGTCCAAGGGCTTGAGAATAGTCATTTTCTTTTGGTCGCTTGCTTCAAAAGCTCCGGCTGTAATCACCACAGGCGCAAGTTCTTGAGGAGCTTCTTCCATTACCAGTTCCAGCCTGACTGGTTCATTTTGAAGCTGAAGCTTGATCTCAAGTACTTTGTAACCCGTAAAACTCACCAATAGCATTACTTCCCCCTGCGCTTGAGTAACGAATGAAAAATATCCTTCCTCATCCGTAGTAGTACCTTCATAGATGTCTTTGAGGTACACATTAGCAAACGCAATGGGCTTTCCGGCTTTATCGGCTATTTTACCGGAGATTTCCGACTGAGCCATTGCCTGCATAGGGCCTGCTATACAGGTTAAAAATAAAATAAAAACTAATTTTTTCATGGTTATATGGTTTTTAAAATTGGTGCTTGGGAGTGAGGAGTCGGGTGTTGAGTGTTTGGAGTTTGGTAGAAAGTAAGAGTGAACTGACTCCCGACCCCTGACACCCGACCCCTGACACCCGACCCCCGACACCCCACTCCTGACTCCCGACACCCCGTATTACAATTCTTTTTGCAGTTGATTGAGCATATAATCGTTGGGGAATTTTTGTAGCCCTTGTTTGCAGAAAAGCAGTGCTTCTTCTTTACGTCCTTCACGCTGATAGAATTGCACCAGCAGTGCATAAGCTTCCGACCTGCCCCAGGTAGGTGTGTATGAATTGTCGGTCTGGTAGCTGTCTTTCAGGCTAAGTGCTTTGAGGAGGTGTTTTTCTGTGACTTTTCCTCCGCCGTACTGCTCAGGTTTGTAAAAATCATTACGGCCAGCAATCAAGTAAGCTCTTAAGTTTTGCCCGTCCAGTTCGATGGCTTTTTCAGTATTTTTGAGGGCTTTGGTGCTAAGTACGGGAGCTTCGGAAGGGTTATAAGTGATGCTAAAACTTTGCAAAGCACCCAGTAAGGCATAATCATCCGAATTTTTATCTCGGATGCCTTCCAGAATTTGTATTCCTTTCTGCAAAGTAGTATTTGCCTCATTTTTTTTATCCGTTTTGAGGTGATAGATAGACAAATAGTAGTGTGCATAGCCCTGCCAGTAAGCCCAGTGTCGTTTGGAGTCGGATTGATAAAATGCTTCCAATTCTTGGATAATGGATTCCAGTCCATTTGCACCTTTCACGAAGCTTTGCTCGAAAGCCTGGTAAATGCGATCCTCGATCTTAGCAGGCGTTTGTGCGTGTAGGAAGACTCCCCAAGTCATCCCTAAAAAGAAAAATACAGTTAATAAAATGATCTTTTGCATCGTATTCGTGATTTATGGTTTGAAACTGGGGCAATAATAAAGAGCAGGGATTTTCAGGTCAAATCAAGTAGACGGAGGTGTTGGAAAAGTAGAAGAAGAGAAGGGTTTGATAGAGAAGATCGTAAATACTCGATTCCCATCGGTCAGTAGCTTAAGTCTTTTAGGATTGATAAGAATTTAACATAAAAAAAGTACAATTTTTATTTTAATTCTAATACATTACTTTGTCTTATCTAATTCCTCTACTTCTTTTAAATATCCTCAAAAAAATCCTTAAAAAAAGCATTTTGCAAACGTTTGCAATGAAAAATTCAAAAAATAATATCTGAAAAAAATTGTATTTTAATAATATTTAATATACTTTAAAATCATAAGATTCAATTCGCCATGCTGCTTTATTAAAAAAACTATAATTTTTCCTTAAACTTCCATAAATTATGACGAATATTTTTCCCTCTTTCAAAGCAGGGCTTCTATGGTTTTGTTTGAGTTGTTTTCCAACACTATGGAAAAGACCTCTTCGTATTTCCTGGATGCTTGGTTTTTTGCTACTTTTTACCCAGCCCAAAGCACAGGGGCAGGATGTAATCTTGCAGGGTTTCTACTGGAATTCGCATCCCGGAGACCTGACCGACCTCAGCAACGGCGGCATTTGGTGGGATACCCTGGCTATTGTCGCCCCTGAACTGGGCAAAGCAGGTTTTGCCAGCGTTTGGACTCCTCCACCTACCAAAGGTTTTGCTGGAAAGTTCGATATGGGTTATGGACCCTATGATTATTTCGATCTCGGTGAGTTCAACAGTAAGGGAACTATCCGAACCCGACACGGTAGCCGTGCCGAGCTTGATGCGATGATTACTGCTTTGCACGCCAACGGGGTCAAAGTTATGGCAGATGCTGTACTCAATCACCGTGCTGGGGGAGATGCCCAAGCTTTCGAGGAGGCCGGTACAGATTTCCGTTTTCTAATTTATAATCCTCCAAGCGGACGATTATTCAGCGGACCCGAGGATTTTCATCCGAATAATTTTCACCCTGATGAAAATCCTCCTTACCACGACCCTATTTTCTTCGAGGATGTCTGTTATTTTAGCCGGCCAACCACTGTGCCGCCACCACTAGGCAATGGAAATCCAGGAAGCTGGTACTTCGGTGCGCCCAATGCCATTGGCGAAATGGGTGCAGAGCTTATCGGCTGGGGGCGATATCTGACCGAAGAAGTCGGTTTTGACGAACTGCGCCTCGATGCCGTCAAACATATAGAGCCTGATTTTCTGGCCAAATTTATCATCGAGAGCAAAAACGGCACACAACCTTTTGCCCTTGGAGAATCTTTTGACTTTAACATCGGCGCACTTGAAAGTTATCACGCATTGGTCGAGAATTCCTCCAACTCCGGCGGCGTAAAATCAGCCGATATGTCACTTTTTGATTTCCCATTGAGGGGTGCTTTGCAATCTGTATTGAATAATACTTCGGGAAGCACAGACTTGTACCAAACTTTAGGCGGTGCTGGACTCGTCTGGGGTTCTGCCCTTACGGGAGATGATGTGGTTACTTGGCTGGATACCCACGATACTGACCGTATTGGCTTTGCCGAGGATAACGACGGCAATTGTGACATCCCTTTTGGCAATTCTTGTCTACGTCTGGATATACTGCCCGACCACAATCCTATTTTTAGTGATAAGGAAGATATGGGTTATCCTATTCTGATGGCTTCCGAAGGTCGTCCGATTGTGTTTTGGAAGGATTATTTCTGGTTTAATCTGGATGAAGACATCAAATGGCAGATGGCCCTCAGAAATACTTTTGCCAAAGGAGGTTCAGCGCATATCCAAAATCTGAATGGTTTCTGGCCTAATGCTGCTCCTTATGACGGTGACAACAACGGCGGGAATATGTTTGCCATGCGCCGTGACGGTACTACGGGGGGCGTTTCTGATGGACTGGTGCTGGGTTTGAATGATCACCCAACAAAAACCAATGCAGTTTTTGTCAATACGCCTTTCAGCAATAAATTTTTGAAGGATTATTCCGATGGCTTTATGTTTGAAACAACCCAGGCCTTCGGCGACGGTCGAGCCTTGATCAAAGCCCAGCCCCGTGATTATACTTGGTATGCACCCACCGGGTTGTATCCGCAAGCTCCCGACGGGCAATCTAGCCACTTCCAAATAGACGCTACTCCGGGTGGATGCCTACACTTCCTGGCTTTAAGAGCCGAAGATGCTTCTAATTTTATTGTGAATGGAGCTCCCATTGCTTTGGGAGACCAAATCGCCGTAAAAAATAGCACCGGACAAGTAGTAGGTATCGGCAGAATAGGTCAAAACTTCGGCTGGGATGGCGTACACGATATGGTGATCGAGATTCTAGGCGCACCCTCTAGCCAGGGTATGAATGACGGCGAAGTATTGCGTATTTTTGTATATGATGCCAGCACTGGTCAGGAGCGTGAAGCAGGTTCATTGACTTATGCCAGCACAACTACTGATTTTGTGTTCTCTCCTGATCGTCCCAATTCACCCAACCGCAATGGCAATTTCTCTACCTTTCCACTTGAAGCCTCTGCCGAAGGTACTTTTCAGTGCAATGGTATTTCCTTGCTCATAAGCTTCAATACAGATGTATGTGCCATCACCTCTGTGACAAACGGTACACAGTCAGCCTGTAACCCCGCTGATAATACCTATTCTCAGGAAATTATCATTTCGTACATCAATGCACCCAATGGAGCAAGCCTGCTGGTAAATGGAGTGGCTTTTGCCCTGACAGCAAGCCCGCAAACTGTCACGCTCACAGGTTTGGCTTCAGATGGTGCACCAGTAGATGTAAGCGTGTCTTTAGGAACGGGCTGTAGCCTAACCGAAACGGCTTTATTCAATGCCCCTGCAACTTGCACCCAACTGTTTTCCTGTGAAAACAGCCACGCTCATGCTACAGCTTACGACGATGGCTGGGCAAACGGCGACAATGACGGCTCCGGCTTTGGTGCCTGGCAACTCAGCACCCAAAATAACAATGCTGCTACCGCCGGAAGGTTTATCTTTACCTCGACCTCTAATGGCGACGGTGACTCCAACGGAGACGGTGATATTGATATTGGCAATGAGGCTTGGGGATTGTATGGCAATTCAGGAGATGTCTCTAATGCCATCCGTACCTTGAATGTGCCTTTGGTTGTAAACGGCTCTTTTTCTTTGAAAATGGACAATGGCTGGATTGAAAATGGCGGGACTGTCGGTTTCGGATTACGGAACGCTAATGATCAAAATGTCTTTGAATTTATCTTCAGAGCTGGAGCTTCTAGCTATGAAGTAGTTGATCAAGGCGGGCTGAGAAGCGTTACGGGTTTAGGCTTCACGGATGAAGGCCTTGCGCTCAAATTTACTTTGCTGACAAGTAGTACCTATCGTGTAGACATTACCCGGCTGGCAGATGGGGCTAACTTTAACATCAACGGCACACTGTCTAATCCTTCGGGAGGTCAGTTGATTGATCGCGTTCGCCTATTTAATGCCAATGCGGGTGGGGGCAACCAACGCAATGCTTACTTTAATGCGTTTGAAATTTGTGAGCCGCTCAATTGCAGCATCAGTGGCTTAAGTGCTGGAGTTCAGGGAAGTTGTGACCCACTTACTAATACGTATACCCAAGAGCTGACCGTGACCTATACGGATGCTCCTGCTACTGGAAAACTGCTGGTAAATAATCAATTTTTTGATATTACTGGAAGCCCACAAACCCTTATACTTACTGGGCTAAGTGCTGACGAGCAAGCTGTAGATGTCACGGCTTCCTTTTCGGCACTACCGGCGTGTAGCTTTAGTGAAAACGCTCTATTTACGGCACCTGCTGCCTGTTTGCCTTGCGAAATCACTCAATTACAAGCTTTTAACCAAACTGCCTGTGTATCAGCCGACAATACCTATACCCAAGAAGTACAAGTCACCTACAAAAATGCTCCCTCAGAAGGCTTTTTGCTAGTCAATGGCCAGCAATTTGCCATTACAAGCAGCCCGCAAACTGTTACACTGGCTGGTTTGAATGCCGACGGACTTTCGGTAGATGTCACGGCTAGCTTTAGTGCCGACAATACCTGTTCATTTACCCAAACCGCATTATTTACCGCAGCCCAGGCTTGCCCTCCTTGTGTATTGTCGGGCATCAGTGTGGGTTCACAATCTGCCTGCGAACCGCTTATCAACGCTTACAGCCAAAGTTTGGTGATTGAATATACCAATGCTCCTACGAGCGGCTTTTTGGTGGTTAATGGGCGCAACTTCCCGATTACAGGAAGCCCGCAGACGGTCAACCTAGCAAATCTACCCGCAGACGGTTTAGGGGTCAATGTAAGTGCTTTTTTCTCTGAAGAAAGTGCTTGTATTTTGTCTTTGAATAATTTATTTACGGCACCGAGTGCATGCACCGAAGGGAGCAATTGCCAAAGTGATGCTGCCAATGCTACGGCTTATGATGATGGCTGGCAGCCTGGAGATAATGGAGGTTCAGGTTTTGCGGCCTGGCAATTAAGCACTCAAAACAACAATTCAGGGACAGGAGGATATTTTGTATTTCGTTCTACTGAAAATGGAGACGGAGACCAAAACCAGGACGGAGATATCGACCTTGCTGGAGAGTCTTTTGGTTTGTATGCCAATAATGGGGATGTATCCAACGCCATTCGTCCTTTTGCAAGTCCACTTGATCCGCAAAAACAGCTTAAATTCCGGTTTGACAATGGTTTTATCAACAATGGAGGTACCACAGGGTGGGCTTTACAAAACGCAAGCGGCCAGAATCTGCTAGAGTTTTTCTTTGTTGGAGGGCAGGCAACATATAGCCTCAATCAAGCTTCAGGAGTCATCTCAAGCAGCATTGGCTTTACGGATGAAGGACTGGCTTTTAGCCTCCGTATGTTGGATGGAGGAGCTTATGAAATGCAAGTACTGACTTTGGGTGGAGGAGCAGTACAAAACTTTAGCGGCTCTTTATTGAATGTTGGTGGAGACCAAACTGCTACTAGAATTCGCTTCTTTAATGCCAATGCCGGACCTGATGCAGCTCGTAATTTATATGTAAATCAATTGGAAATCTGCGAATTACCCGCCAATAATGTAATCCATCTGGCCAATTGTGAAATACCTGCCGCTCAATGGCCTGCCGACCTGGCTTCGGTAGTGGATGTACAGCCTGCTACCTATGCCAACTTTGTGCGAAGTAATAGCAGCTATGTCATAGGAATCGTAATAGGCTATCGCAGCGACGGCAAAGCAGGTGCTTGGGAGATCCATAATGATTGTACAATCAAGCCATTCCGCAAGATGGGCACATCCAATACACCTTCCTCTATGCTGCCCGAAATCCGGGGTTTGAGATTTAACGATGGCTGGACGTATGAAGTAGAGGCTCTGAGTGCCGATGGGAAATATATCTTCGGCAAAGCAGTGAATCGTTTGGGTGACACCCATACCCGCCCACAGTGCGGCAGTGTAGCCCCTGGAACAGAAGTACCGTTCCGTTATAGCAATGGGCAGCCCTTCTACGGGAGAATACTCGGTACATCAGGAGCACCCACGTGTGACGTAGATGTGTGTACTTATGCAAGCAATTATTACATCCGTTCTTGTCTGCAAGTAGCCGCCAATTCTCTGAAAAATACCACAGGAATTAGCTATCAATTGCACCCTAATCCGCTCATTACCAAAAGTTTGAACCTGAAGTTTACAGGAAAAGTAACAGGATTAATCCGTTTTGAGCTCAGAAATGAACAAGGTGGCTTGATTAAGTCCGGTAGCCTTGAGAATGAACAAGGAACAGAAAGTCTGACTATAGACCTCCAAGCTTTGAATCTGAGAACTGGGGTATACCTCTTGAAGGTAAGTGCCAATCAGGTAGACCAAACCGTACAACGATTGGTGATTGAATAACCTTTGTTTGCTGCTTATATGTTTAGGCCTCCGAGGATTGACTTGGGGGTCTTTTTTTTAAAATAGGTTACTTTTGGCAGATAATTTTATAAATTCAAAACCAAAGACAGACACTATAATTATAAAAAACAGCTTGGCTTCTATTTTATGGTCACACTGGATTGCCAGGATTTTCCTGGTTTTTTTGGGTTTGATTGGGCTTTATTTGCTCTTGGCTTTCTTTGGGACGATCATCCCGGCGGGAGGTCAGGCAATCTCTGCCGAGGGAGATGTACTGGTTTTTATCCAAACCAATGGCGTACATACCGACTGGGTAGTGCCGATTCGCTATCAAGGTCAGGATTGGCTAAAGTACCTTGATCCGCAGACCTTTCAAAAATATTCAACCCATCAATATATGGCTTTTGGCTGGGGGGATCTTGGTTTTTATCGGGAGTCACGCACAGGAATCTCTGTTTATACGGCTTTTAAGGCACTTTTTTATCCTACCCAATCATTGATGCACGTTAAGATTTACAAAAGTATACCTTTACCTAGCCCTACAAGGGTAGCTTTCCGATTGAGCAATATACAATATCGGGCACTGATAGATTTTATTCGGGGTCAATTCATGAGAGATTCCAAAGGCTACTTCGTACTCATAGAGCCGGGTTATGGCAAATACGATTATTTCTTTGAGAGCAAAGATTCCTACCATCTTTTTAATACCTGTAATAACTGGACCAATCGGGGTATGCAGCAGGCTGGCGTTCAATGTGGACTTTGGACGCCTTTTTCGCAGGGAGTTTTTTATTGGTTGAAGGAATAAATTTTAATGATAATCTCAAAGCACTACAAAAACGAATGAAACCACTAATCCTGATTATTTCTTTTTATATCCTCTATCAATTGCTTAAGATGTTGATCTTCTATGGTTTCATATTCAGACTTATCATAAATAGACGGCAGTACAATATTATGAATGTACTCTTCATCCGGCTCAACTTGAATGACAATTTCAACATAAGTAATTACTCTAAGACCTCCACGTTTTCCTTTACCTTTACTTTGTACAGCAAGGCGAATTTTATACGCTTGGTATCCTAATGCTGTACCCATTTCAGGATTCTCTAGCAATTGATCTTGTAACTCAAGAAGTTCTCCTTTTAAAGATTTGTATTTCTTTAATAATCTTTTGGCTTCTCGCCTAAAATTATCGGAAGTAATCAGATTAGTCGGCATTCAAAAAATCATTTAAAGAAATAGCAGTTTTTTTTCCGGCTTTAATATCTTCCCATTCCTGAAAGGCTTCTTGGAGCCCATTTTTGAGGTATTGGTATTGTAATAAATGGGTATAATCAGCCAGGAAATTTTCCCATACTTGAATTGGAATTTGCACTGCTATTTTTTCGCCTTTTTCGTCTGTTAAGTATTTGATAGAAGTTTTTGAAATCATAATGTTTCTTTTTCACAAAAATACATATTTTTCCTCATAAAACCTTTAAAATGACAAGGCTTACAGCAAAGAAGGACTATCTCACTCCTTAAAACTCCCACGTAAATCCTACACCATACACCCAAGCTACCAATTCTTGATCAATATCCACGCTGAAAGTGGGGGCGATAGAAAAACCCTTACTTAATTCAAAATCATAGGCAGTGCCTATCCGAAATAACATAAAGGTCTCGGCGGGTTCTTCTTCGGCGTTTTCGGATCGGCGTTGTTTGGGTGTGAGCATTTCAAAGGCAATTCCTGCGCCTGTAAAAATCTTAAAACCTTTATAGGGATAAAAAAGGACGGTAGGCGTAATCAACAGTTCACTTCGTTTGTTATCGTGCCCGAATTCATAGTCTGTCATCAGCCCTAATGCAATCATACGATTACGAAGGCGATATTCGTAATCCATTCCCAGGGTATAAAGTGAACGGCCTTTTTTGGTTGTGATCCCATTAAAAATTTCAATATTGTGCCTCTCGAGCTTCTCCTCAGATTCCTGTTCTTGGGCTTTGAGCAAATGAATCGATAAGATAAAAACAAGAAAAACAAATAAACTTTTCCCTGTGAAAATCATCTTTATCAGTATTAAACGAATGAATAATTTGAGACAAAAATAAGCCCTTCTATTTTAAGCTATTGTAAATTGTGATACGAAATGTTTTGACAATTTAATAGTGCGTAAAACGCCTTGGGCCTTCTGGCATTTTGGGAAAAGCCTTTACGGGTTGTTTTTTGAGGGGGATGTATAGATAAAACTTAAACCGAAGGATATTATCATTGCCCGATTGGACTCCCCACTGTGCAATATTATCCAGATAATCACTTTGCGTATTCAGAAAACCAGCCTGTGCCCCCAAGCCGTAGCCGTTTTTAAAAAGATAAGTGGCACCTAATCCTGTGGGCAGCATAAAAGCAAAATTATTATAGGTTTCGTTCTCGGCACGGGTCTCTTGGAGATTAAGGAGACTTTCTCCGTTTTCATCTTTGCTTTCAAAACGAATAAAACCTATTCCCTGACTCAGATAAAGCATAAAACTGCGGGTTCGATAAAGGTTGATCTGCAATTCATAATCAAAGGTGAGTATGCTAGTTCGGAAGAAGGTGTTGGGGCTGGTGCGCCCTCCAGAGGCATCAGAAAAACGATACAGGCGATTTTCTCCGGTAATAAATCCTGCGCTGAACCCAAATCGGCTGTTCAGCAGATTTTTTCGATTGAGCTTGAACGCCAAATGAAAACTTTGCGTCCATTTCTCATAAGAAGCCAAATCTCCCTTATAGCCATTGCCACCGATACCTACCTCAATAAAATGAGTCACCCTGGGGCGTGACAAATTCACTAGGCTATCAGGGCTTGTGGGAAAGTCATACACATGCTCATAAGAGTCTTGTGCCAACAAGGTGGTAGGGAGTATTCCAAAGATGAACGTCCATATCCATAGATACTTCATGGCAAGCTTATTTTTTTACACGTAAACAAAAGACCTTTTACCAAAATCCGGCAGCGATGATACAAACTACCATGCTAACGTGCAAAGCAAGTGATTCGTTTTTTTAAAGTAAGTATTTACACCAACGAGTGCCTCCGAAAAACCACCGGTATCGCCGGAACGTTTTTAGCAATGGTGATCAATACTTGGGAAAATCGGGAGAATTTTCGTTGATAGAATGCTATAAGCCGGTCTTGTACAGGGAAATCTTTCAGAACAACTATGTTAAGCTTCAAAATCAATTCCTTGATAAATATCTTTTAAACAAAGGCGAACCTCCACGTCTTCCAATGCAATTTCCTCATTCAAACCCTCATAAGACTTATAAATCCAAAAACTTTGCTTGCGCTCATAGACTTCTACAAAGGGTTTTGTTTGCCAAACCAATAAATAATATTGTAAAGAAGGTATTTTGAAATAATTAATTCGCTTTTCATCTCGGTCATAGTTTTGGGTAGATTTATACTCAAACCGAAGTGGTTTTCCGAGATTTTAGCTTTTAAATCATTAATAATCAAGCTAATCAATCAAGAAAATCAGGCAAATCACTTCAATCTGGGTATAGAAAGAATCTCTACCAAGATATGAGGATGATTGACGTAGATCATTTCGTCATTGGCTAGATCTTCGGGGGGGCAGGTTACAATCACATCAGGATACACATAATGGTCTAAATGCGCTAATTCAAGTTTTACATCACTTGTATAAACTTCACAACCGCTTGACGCAACAGAACCTTCTATTAGATTTGCTATGGTTCTTGTCAAGCGATTGTGTCGCTTTGTGCCACCTGCCAGGGCAAATACTTCACCTTTGTAATATTCATGACGTACCCCTGTCTCTTGCTCGATACGCAGGTATTGTTCGTAAGAATAGTATTTTTTTTCGGTTTTTGCCAAGTCTGTTGTATTTGTATTTTGAACAAATATACTCTGTCAGCTTTAGCAAAATAAGCCTGACAAATAAATACAGATTTTATACTGTTTTAAAGTTAAAATCTTGTTAAATACCTTACACATCTGTACCGATTTATGTTTAAATTGGCACTTTTGTTATGGTATTACAGTTAATATACGCAAATCAAAGTGCTTTTGGAGCAAACAGCGATCAAATCCAAAAATAGCTCAGGACAATGAATCAGGTAAATCTTGTTAAGTAGTCCATAGTAATTAGTCCATAGTAAATACAATGATCTGTTTATCAATTAATTATAAAATAACTCATATAAACTAATGATAGACAACTACTTAATTGATTTAATGAGGGTATATTTTGAAATAAGAAATTGTTCTTTTAGGTTAAGAAATTTTATTTAATTCCGATATGAAGATTCAACAATTTATTCTGATAGGTCTATTATTTTTTCTTATATACATAGACCCGGTACAGGCACAAATCCTTCAGCCTGTCAAATGGAGCTCTTCCAGTTCCAAAAAAGAAGTCAAAATCGGGGAAGAACTCGAGCTGATCTTCACCGCTCAAATTCAAAAAGACTGGTATCTGTATTCTTCAGATTTTGAAGAAGGTGGTCCGATGGTATCTACTTTTACCTTCGAGAAAAATAAAAACTATGAACTAATCGGGGGAATTATACCCATCGAACCTCTCAAAAAATACGATGATGTATTTGAAATGGACGTAAAGTTTTTCAAAAAAAAGGGGGAATTCCGCCAAAAGGTCAAAATCCTCAAGAAAGACTTTAAAATTACAGTCAGTTTTCGTGGGCAAACCTGCTCCGAAATAGACGGCAAGTGTATTCCTCTTAGCCAGAATTTCACCTTTGACCCCAGCAAAATCACGGTTACAGCCGCCGCTACCGAACCTATAAAACCCAACGAAGATCAATCCGTCCAAAAAAACGATCAAACTCCTCAAGAAGAAAAAAGCACAAAAAATGAAGTAGATTCTTCTCAGAAAGATCAAAAAACAGAGGAAAACGAATCTAGCACCGAGATTAAATCCCCTAATTCTACCGAAAATACAACTTCCTCCCAAAAAACGGACGATCAGCCCCTCACGGATGACGAAGAATCCGAGGAGGCAGGTGATCAGGGACTATGGTTTTTTGCTGTAGAGGCAATGCTTTGGGGATTTTTTGCCTTACTCACTCCTTGTGTATTTCCAATGATCCCGATGACCGTCACGTTTTTTACCAAACAGAGCAAAACCCGCACAGAAGGAATTACCAAAGCAGTATTTTACGGTATTTCAATCATTGCGATTTATACGATTTTGGGAGTGGTCGTCTCAAGGATATTTGGTTCAGGTTTTAACAATTGGCTGAGTACACATTGGATTCCTAATCTATTCTTTTTCCTCTTGTTAGTGACCTTTGGTTTGTCTTTTCTGGGAATGTTTGATATTGTGTTGCCTAGCTCCTGGGTCAATCGTGCCGATAAGCAAGCAGATAAAGGCGGCTATTACGGCATTGTGTTTATGGCTTTTACCCTGGCATTGGTTTCATTTTCATGTACCGCACCGATTGTAGGCACGGTACTTATCAAATCTGCTCAAGGAGAAATCATCCGTCCGATTGTGGGTATGGTGGCCTTCTCGAGTGCGCTGGCACTGCCTTTTACGCTATTTGCCATTTTTCCTTCCTGGATGAACAGCCTGCCCCGCTCCGGAGGTTGGCTAAACGCCGTGAAAGTTGTGTTGGGATTTCTGGAACTGGCACTTTCGTTGAAATTTCTCAGTGTAGCGGATCAGGTTTATCACTGGGGGATTTTGGATCGGGATGTTTTTCTGGCATTTTGGATTGTGATTTTTGGGATGATCGGATTTTATTTATTGGGCAAAATCAGAATGCCTCACGATTCAAGCCTGGATAAAGTCAGCGTACCCCGAGCCGTACTGGCAATTTTTAGTTTGGCATTTGTGGTATATATGATTCCAGGGATGTTTGGGGCACCTTTAAAGCCTCTTGCCGGATATTTGCCTCCACAGACTACGCTTGATTTTCCTACACAAGGGCTTTATGCCAGCCAAGTAAATAATCAGCAAGATATAGGCAAAATCAAATATGCCGATTTCCTTAAATTACCCCATAATCTGACAGGTTTTTTTGATTATAAACAAGCCCTAGAATATGCCAAAGAAGTGAATAAGCCGATATTTATTGATTTTACGGGACACGGCTGCGTGAATTGCCGCGAGATGGAAGCCCGGGTATGGTCTGACCCAGAGGTGTTGAAGCGATTGAGAGAGGACTATGTAGTCGTCGCATTGTATGTGGATGATAAAAAAACACTTCCCAAGCAAGAATGGTACACCTCCCCTTATGATCAACAAACAAAAAAAACGATTGGCGACCAAAACTTTGATTTTCAGATTAGCAAATTCAACAGCAACGGACAGCCTTTTTATTGCTTGATAGACACCGAAGGCAATTTATTGGTGAAGCCCAAAGAATACGATTTGAAAGTTAAAAATTTTGTAGCGTTTTTGGATAGAGGATTAAATCGTTTTAAAAAGAAACAAATTCTGGCAAAAAATTAGCATTATCCTAAAAAAATCACATAAACAACCGATCTCTGCAAAAGATCGGTTGTTTTTTTTGCACCGAAAAAAACATTCCAGCGTTTATCATGAAAAAGCGTGACTAAATGAGTCAAAATTTTGTTTTATGGAGAAGAAAGGATATATTGACCTAAAATGACTCAAATTAATTATCAGAAAAAAACCTTGAACATGAACACAAAACTACTTTTGACAGGATTACTCATCATCACCATCTCTGCTTTGGCTTTCGGGCAAGATGAGGTACTTAATAAATTTGCCGCTGATATGCAATCCGGCAATACGCAAGACCTGCTGAGTTTTCTCAACGACCAAGTTGAAATCAGCATCGACGGGCAGAGCAACTCCCTGAGCAAGGGTGAAAGTGTCAATCTGATCAAGGGCTTTTTGAGTAAACATCCGGTAAGTGCCTTTCAATATAAACACAAAGGCTCTTCAGGTAATACAGGATATGCCATAGCCTCTATGGTCTCCAACGGGCAGAATTACAGGATTATGATCAGAATGAAGGACAATACCATTGAAAAGATAGAATTTAAGCCCGAATAAATGTCTTAGGAGTTAATGGATCGCAAATTTTTTCAAAAAAATATATGATAGTTTGTATTCTTAAAAAATATTACTAACTTGCACGTACTACATAGCTGGTTGAAGGATAACAGGGGCATAGAATCCCGCCCGGGATTTAGCCCCTGTTTTTTTATGTCTGTTTTGCAAATTCTAATTTTTTAGTATCTTGTAAGCTGTTTCCTTGACCAAAAACAGACTAACACAGATTCACACATGCACCCAAACAACCAACAAGCACCCAAATACATCGAAGAGACCAACATCGCAGGCTACTTCGCCAATCCACATCAGTACGAACTACACAAACCCTATTTTTGAGTATGCCTCAATCCCCCGGTCTGTGTCATACCGTAGGGCTAAGTAGCCTCCTCTATCTGTCATCCTGTCAAGGAACTTGTTTCATCTCACCGAATCATAATTTGTAAAAAGTTGCTGTCTGTACAACAGGATGACAAGAATCAGTGAGTTATACTCAAACCGAAGTGGTTTTCCGAGATTTTAGCTTTTAAATCATTAATAATCAAGCTAATCAATCAAGAAAATCAGGCAAATCACTTCAATCTGGGTATAGATTGTTAGCTGTATGGCTATGGCGTGCCACAGACCAGGGGATTGGGATTTGTATTCTTTGCTAAGAATGCTTATTTTGGTGGAAGTATATATTTTTTTTAAAATATCATGAATATAGAACTTACGAAAACACAACTCATTCGGTGGATTAATGAAAGTCAAAATCTATGGCTTTTAGATTTGCTGGAAAGTATGCGAATTAATCTCAGAAAAAAAACAAACCCTAAAAAACTAAAAGCCATTGCCTTAGATACGCGCAATTTTAAATTTGATAGAGAAGAGGCCAATGAAAGATAAGGCTTTTTTAGATACCAATCTGCTGATTTACCTGTATAGTCAAACCGAAATTGATAAAAAGGAAACTGCGGAGCAATTACTTGAAGATTATGAAGTATGGATTAGCACACAGGTGTTGGCTGAGTTGTCTAATGTGCTGTTTAAAAAGTTTGCTATTTCTTGGCAATCTATCCGTGAGGTGATAGAAGAACTGCAAGATAATTTTTATGTCTATACCAATAATCATCTCACAATCAATAAGGCTACAAAAATAGCCGAAACCTATCAATACGGTTTTTATGATAGTCTTATTATTTCTGCGGCTTTGAGTTGTGATTGTAAATACCTATTTACAGAAGATTTACATCATACACAAATCATAGACGGCAAGCTTGACATCTTGAACCCTTTCAAGTAAACCCTACCTCCAATCCCTGGTCTGTGTTGTTGCACGAAGCTGCTGCACGGTGCAGGAGCTACCTTCCATCATTGCATGAAGCTGCTGCAGGGTGCAGGAGCTTCACATGAAAAAATAGATAGCTGCTGCACCGTGGATAGGTTCTTGGAAGCATTCCAAAGGATCACTTCCAAGTATTCGGAAAGTCTGCGAATTCCAGTCGTAGGCTTAGGACGCACCATCGGCAGAAAGCGGATGATTTTGGGAGTATTTGGTAGTCAGAGAGGGGAGAGAAATCACGCAAGGGTCTTATGATTTGAGATGTTGGCTGAAACCAATTTGGAGAAGTTTGTATGCAAATTGCAAACAAATAAAAAAAGCACTTACCAATTTGACTTTGTAAGTGCTTGATTTTTAGAAGCTCCCCCTCTTGGGCTCGAACCAAGGACCTACTGATTAACAGTCAGTTGCTCTAACCGACTGAGCTAAGGAGGAATTTTTTAAAAACGTGTTGCAAAATAACAGTTCAGCGACTAATTATACAAATTTTCGGGTGTTTTTTTTTGAAATATTGTTCGGGTTTGATTTTGTCCTTTATCACTAGATAAATTATCCATAAAGAGATAATTAAGCACGAAGAAGATAGGAAAATGTAGTTTTTTTTATTAGATTAGTCATTATCTTCGGATACACAACCTCAGACAATACACACACTTATTTCCCGAGGGAAATTCTTTAAAAGTTTGAAGACTCTAAAAAATATTATTATACATTAAATCCCAAGTATTTATGAGCCAAACCCGTTTTGTAATAAGCCTGGTTTTATCTTCTATTTTCGGAGGAATGATTGCCCTGGCAGGTTTTTATGTATTTAATCAGCCCAAAAAATACACGTCTATTGAAGACCATCAAAAGGTTTTACAGGCTAATTATCCGGCAGAAATACCCATCAAGGTGCCTGACGGCTTGGATTTTAGACGGGCGTCCACTTTGGTAAGACCTGCCGTAGTACATATCAAAATCTCTCACCTCCAGAATGCTTCTTCTCACCATAACCGCGAGGAATACGAAGATCTTTTTAGGCAATTTCCGGGGGATAATTATTTTCGCTCTTTTCCAAGACAATCTACCGGTTCGGGGGTAATCGTTTCTGATGATGGGTATTTGGTCACCAATTATCACGTGATAGATGAAGCCACAAGCATTGAGGTAATCCTCTATGACAAACGAAGTTATGAAGCTGAGTTGATCGGCACCGACCCCTCTACAGACCTTGCCCTGCTTAAAATCAACGAAATAAATTTACCATTTGTAAAATACGGCGATTCGGAATCCCTTCAGATCGGCGAGTGGGTGCTGGCTGTAGGCAATCCTTTTGATCTTACTTCAACGGTCACTGCGGGTATTGTCAGTGCCAAAGGAAGAAATATCAACTTACTCAAAGATAATTATGCCATAGAATCTTTTATACAGACGGATGCAGCCGTTAATCCTGGAAATAGCGGAGGTGCCTTGGTAAACCTAAAAGGAGAATTGATCGGGGTCAATACAGCCATTGCCACTCATACGGGGTATTATTCAGGGTATTCTTTCGCCATACCCATTACCATCGTCAAAAAGGTAATGGATGATTTGATGAACTATGGCGAAATCCAAAGAGCACTCCTGGGAGTGACAATCCGAGAAGTAGACGCCGTACTCGCTCAGGAGAAAAACCTTAAAGATATTGGCGGAGTGTATCTTTTGTCGGTGAAGGAAGACGGAGCTGCAGGGTTGGCAGGTTTAGAGGTAGGCGATATTATCAAAACAGTTGATAAAACACCTACCAATTCTGCTGCTGAATTACAGGCAATTATTGCTACACACCGCCCTGGCGACAAAGTGGAAGTACTCTATGAGAGGGGTGGCTTTTTAAATAAAGTATCTGTTTTATTGAGAAATAAAACCGGAAACACACAACTTTTCAAAAAAGAGGAGGTTAAAAAGACACTGGTATTAGGTGCAGAGTTAGGTAGTCTTAGCCAATCTGAAAAGCTTCGATTGGGCATCAAAGACGGTGTGAAGGTGGTGCATATTTATCAGGGTAAGATCAAAGAATCAGGCATGGAAGACGGCTTTATTATCACAAAAGTAGACGATCGCCTTGTTTCATCACCCGAAGAAGTAAGCCGAATTATCCAAAAAAAGCGCAAAACTATTGCGATTGATGGGCTTTATCCCAATGGCGATAAGGCATATTATGCAATTGGGTGGTAAAAATTACGTATGTCAATTCACTTTAAAATTGCATGATACAAGACCTGATAGATTAATTTTTTTTGAGTAAATTTGAAAGTATACCTATACAGCTCTTTTGAGCTTCATTTAAAAAAGGGCCTTTTTTTAATAGATTGTTTTCAGGGGGATGAAGTTGGTTTTTCAAGAAAAATACGATAGAAAGCTTTAAATAATCTTAAAATATTTATCCAACTGAAAAACTTTTTGAAATTATTTTAGTTTTTTCTTACTAAACCGAAATAGAATAGCAGATTCACTGAAAGAATTTAAAAATATTTAACTCTATTAGAAGAATTCATACAAACGAAAAATAGTAAAAAAGCTAAAAAAGAATCGGAATTTAAACCCGATCGTACGTCAATAAAAGAAAAAATTACCTTAAAAAAAGTGCAATAAGGTATCTCATTTGAGCATTTATTGATTAAATAAAGTTTTTCTTACATGAACTTTTGAAAGTGCTAAAAAGTATATATTTTGCTTACGGACTTATTTTGTTACACGTACTCCATAAAAATTGTATTAAAGACTACTATGGCTCCTAAGTATAACGCTGTAATGTTAATTGACGACAACGAGATTGATAATCTGATTAATCAAAAGATTATTGAGTCTTCAAACATTTGTAATCATATCTTTACTCACACCGGAGGTCGCAGTGCTATTGAGTTTCTCAAAAATGCTGAAAAAATTGCCCAGGCCGCAGGCAATAAAGGGCTGATGCCGGAGATTATTTTTCTAGATATTGATATGCCGCTGATGGATGGATTTCAATTTCTTGATGAATTTGAGAATCTTTCTTCTAACATCAAAGAACACTGTAAAATTGTGATGCTCACCTCTTCCATTAACTCGAAAGACGTGAAAAAGTCTAAAAGATATGCCAATGTGAAGGAGTATATCAATAAACCGCTGACCAAAGAAAGCCTTAAAGGTTTGGAAATCTGATTGTTATATCGGATAAAAATGTAGGGATTAATTCTAAATAATTTCCTGAAACTCAGGTTTCAGGTCTTTTTTGTTTTGTACTATTTATATACAATTCCTCAATTCATAATAATTTTGGTGTCACTGCCCCTATTTCCCTCATTGAGTAAGTAATCAAGAAGATGAAAATATAAAAATCAAAAATATAGGCCTTTAAGCACAAGTTTAAAGGCTTATTTTTGATGGTTTATATGAATCAAATCAGAGAATTCTTCTGACAAAGTCATCGTCCAATCGTACATATTTTACCAAGCAAAATCCCGTAGGCATGCTGGTTTTTTTCAGCTTCTCAATAAACATCCTAATTTTGGTTTCTCTATCCGAGCGATTGGTCTGAATAGCTACTTTGAGTAACTTAATGAATAAAACCACGTGGATACAAGTCTCTTTACCCAAAATACGAATTTGTCGCTGAATACTATTGGTAAGCTGAGTCAGTAGCTCATTGTCTTTGACAATACAATACTGGATGGCCAGCAATAGTTTGACTTCCAAGTGTACATAAGGAAACCTCTTCAGACTCACATCATTGAGCAACTTGTTGATCCAACGAATTGCCTCATCATACTTCTCGGCATAAAACTGTGAAATAGCCCGGTAAGTAACATAAGTCACGTACTGCGGTGTATTTTGAATATCCGGCTCAAAATCATGGAAAAGACCCAGATTTTCTTCGTAGAGTGTCTCTTGTTGCCCCAAACGACTCTGACGCTCTAGCTTGGTAAAAAGAAACCGAGCCGGGTAAGTGTGGGTATTGTAGCTTGAAAGCAAGCTGCCGATAGAATCGTTTACTTCTTCAAAATACTTCTCAGCTTTGCGATAGAGGCGGTAGTGATTGTAATATTCCAGTCTCAGAAATTGCAAAACTACCCTTAGGTGGAAATAAATCGAGTCTTTGTCATAGGTATTGAATATTTTTTCCATCTTGGCAAAAATATCCTCGATGGGCTCGATGGTTTCATCCATCAATTCTTCTTCGGCCTCTACAAATAAGCGATGAAATACATTGACACAACTTTGGTAAATGTATAAGCGGTGGAATTTTTCCTCCTCGTACTTTTTACAAATCCGAATAATCTCACGATTGATCAAGACGAGCTCAAGCTTGTCGTTTTCGCTATCTGTAAAACTAAACGCACCGTATTTTTTAAAATATTCGGCCATTTTACTTTCTACACTGTCTACGTCAGAGGTATAGGTCACGTGTTTGTTGTAGGAAGTAGAATAATCATAATATTCAGGGGTATTGACGTGTAGTTTTTTCAAAGTTTTATAAACCAACATCAATTCATTTGACAAGTCGTACTCAATCAATTCTTTTTCCAACTTTTTAAGCGTGGTGATAGCAATGGTTCTTTTTTTAGTAAAAACGATTTCATTGATATTTGCCACCTTTCTCAGCAAATCGGTACGAGGGCTTTCGATCTGTTCAAGCAGATACTCTTCAATTTTTTGATTTAATCTCGAGCGAAGGGTATAATACGCATTGGTATTTACGTTCAACTCTTCCATAATCTTATTATCGGAGAGCTGTTCTTGGTGCATGTACTTTAGTAAATAAGCTGATTTTTCAGCATTACTTTCAATCAATTGATTGTAAATGCTTTCATAGTCACTATCAGAAAGTTGCTTTATGATATTTTTTAGTTTTGCCATCTTTTTTTTCTATATTAGATTAAAAAAAAGGTTAAAAATGATGAATCATCACAGGACAACATAAATGTAGTATTTATTCAATAATTGTCAAAAAGTCGAATCTTGAAGCAATGTAATAAATAGTTTGAAAATTAGCAAAATTTACATAAATTATGAAAAATAAAAACCCAGTTTTTGCCGGGTTTTGTAAAATCTGATATATTTTGATCTCTACATGTGAATCGGGCGATTTTCTGTGGCCGCCAAACAAGCTTCTTTGACAGCCTCCATATAGGTTGGGTGAGCGTGTGACATCCGGGCTACGTCTTCGGCAGAAGCTCTAAATTCCATTACAGCCACTCCTTGAGCTATCATATCGGCCGCTCGTGCTCCGATGATATGAATTCCCAGAATTTCATCCGTGTTTTTATCGGCCAAAATCTTCACCAATCCATCTATATCCATACTGGCTCTTGATCTGCCAAGTGCTCTAAATGGAAAAGAACCTACCTTGTAATCTCTACCTTGATTTTTTAATTCTTCTTCGGTGTAACCAACACTGGCCACCTCAGGCCAGGTATAGACCACATTGGGGATCAATAAGTAATTCATGTGTGGTTTTTGCCCAGCGATTGTTTCTGCTACAAACACCCCCTCTTCCTCTGCTTTGTGAGCCAGCATAGCTCCTCTAATCACGTCTCCGATCGCATAAACGCCTTTTACAGAGGTTTCCAGGTGTTCATTCACTTCCACTCGCCCACGATTGTCAGGGCTTAGCCCGATATTCTCTAGCCCCAAGCCTTCGGTGAAAGGCCGCCGACCAATAGCCACCAAACAATACGCTGCTTCAAAGCTGACCGTTTCTCCATTTTTATTTTCAGCACTGACTACAACGTGGTCGCCTTGATTGACCACCGAAGTAACCTTATGATTAAAATGAAAATCCATGCCTAGTTTCTTAAGTGACTTCTGCAATTCTTTGCCCATTGTTTTGTCCATGGTAGGAATCATAGAATCCAGGTATTCTATCATTGTTACTTTACAGCCCAAACGAGCAAACACAGAACCCATCTCCGAGGAAATAACGCCTGCACCAATAATGATCATGGATGGAGGTACTTCGCTAATCTCTAAGGCTTCGGTAGAGGTGATAATCCGGTGTTTGTCGGTACGCATACTAGGCAATTCGCTAGGAACCGACCCAGTAGCGATAATGGTGTTTCGGGTAGTGATTTGCTGAGAACTACCGTCTTCCGATGCAATTTTGATGGTATTTTTATCTACAAAAGACCCCCACCCTTTAAACACGTCTATCTTATTTTTTTTCATCAGAAATGCCACCCCATCTACATTCTGCTTTACTACCTCATTTTTTCTTTGGATCATTTGAGGCATATTGACACGTACTTGCTCGATATCGATCCCGTGTGTTTTGAAAGTGTGCAGGGCATTGTGGTAGTGTTCACTGGAATCGAGCAAAGCTTTGGAAGGAATACACCCTACGTTCAGGCAGGTACCTCCCAGGGTGCTATCTTTCTCGACGATAGCCGTCTTAAAACCCAACTGTGAAGCTCGAATGGCTGCTACATAACCCCCAGGGCCTGAGCCAATTACTGTAACATCGTATGTCATTGGAAAAATTTGTTTAATGTTATTCGGTAAATACTTTTTGGACAGCGAAAAATATCTTAACAAAAGTAAATATATTTATCTTTTTTACAATGTACAAATTAGCTCATGATATCTCGATGCCACAGGCTCGAGATAAATTATTTATGGGACTTTATTTTAATCCGGGGCTTTATTCCTTTTCTGGGAATTTTGTTTCAAAAAAAAATAAATTCCCAAAATATTATGTTTATCTTTTTTGAAAGATAAAATAAAATTTCCCCTCAATTCGTTCACTTACTGCTAGTTAACTTGATTGTTTTTATAAATCGGCTTTCATTGCCTGATTTTTGTCTTTCAAAGTAAAGCATAAAGAACACTTCAAATCTAACATAATCTTATGGAAATGTTTCAAAAAGTTATCATTATAGATGACAACGAGATCGATAATCTCATTCACTCCAGATTGGTCACCGAACTCAAATTCGGTAAGCAGGTAGAAGCCTACTCCAATGGAAAAGCTGCCATTTTACACCTTCGTGAATTACTCCGAAAGCAAAAACAAACATTGCCTGATATTATCTTTGTTGATTTGCACATGCCGATTATGGATGGCTGGGCTTTTATCCAGGAATACGAAAAATTAAATATCCACCTGTATAAGGAAATCCCGGTTTATATTCTCTCCTGTGCCATTTACACGAAAGAAGTAAGTAAACTGAAAAGCAATTTTATTCAAATTAACTTTGTACCCAAACCCTTGACCGTGGATGCTTTGGAAGAAATCCTGAAAAAACATTCCAAAGTAGCTCTAAGTTAGTCCAAGTTGGGCTTAGGTATAGGCTTTTCATCAAGGCTTGTAAATCGGTTCTTATCCAATTGCAGCCAATCTAATGTAGATTGATAAAATATGTGCTCTTTGTCCTGAGAAGGTATGTCCGATTCTTCGATAAACTTCCCGATCTCAAGATCCCCCAAAGGAAAGGGGTAATCCGAGCCTAGCATTACTTTATCCGAACCTATCAAACCAATTACATATTTAAGCATAGCGACATCGTGGGTGATAGAATCTACCCAAAATCTCCCCAAATAATCACGGGGATTGACAGGGTTATCAATAGCCACCAGATCAGGTCTGCAATAAAAACCATGCTCGATACGCCCAATGGTAGCCAAAAATGAGCCTCCTGCGTGTGCAAAGGCCACTCGAAGCTTAGGGAGCTTCTCCAAGACTCCCCCAAAAATCATCGAGGCAATCGCCCTGGCTGTTTCGGCAGGCATACCCACCAGCCAGGGAAGCCAGTATTTTTCCATATCTTTTCTGCCCATCATATCCCAGGGGTGTACCAATACAGCCATGCCCAAATCCTGACAAGCCTCAAAAATTGGAAAAAATTGCGGTTCGTTTAGGTTCAGCTGATTGATATTGGAGCCAATCTGTATCCCTGCCAGATGTAAATCCTGTTTACATCGCTCTAATTCCTTGATAGCCAGCTCTGTATCTTGCATGGGTAGGGTAGCCAGACCTATGTAGTGCTGTGGATATTGATCTACCGTTTCGGCAATATGGTCGTTGAGAAACTGAGCCACTACCCACGTATCAGCGGGTTTGGCCCAATAGCTGAACATCACCGGGATCGTACATATCACCTGCACCTGTGTATGGAATTCTTGATATTCCTCAATCCTTAGCCCGGCGTTCCAACAATTGGATTTGATTTCCCGAAAAAATTTATTATCAATCAACATACGCGCCTTTCCTTCTTTGTGGTGATCCAAGTATACAAAACCACCGTACCCAAATTTATCTGCAAATCTGGGCAATTTAGACGGGATGATATGGGTATGCATGTCAATCTTTAGCATATTACTCAAAGTCTTTGTACATCAGACTGGGCTGTACACTGGTATTATTTTGATATTTGGAGCTTTGATAGGTTTCAAATTCTCCATCAATGGTGTGATAATACAATTGGCAAATTTCTACTCCGGGATAAATTTTGACGGGTTGGACACAGAAAATCTCCAAAGTCCAGAAGCCCCGAAATCCCACATCTCCAAAACCCGCCGTCACGTGTACAAACAAACCCAGCCTTCCAACCGACGAACGCCCCTCAAGCATCGGCACCAGGTTGTCGGTTTGGGTATACTCTATGGTGCGCCCCAAATAAAGCCGATTGGGCTCCAGCACCAGCCCATCTTGTGGAATGCTAATCTTTTGGGTACTATTTGGCTTTTTCATATCCAACACCGGGTGTTCATACACCAGCAAATCCTCGTGTAGGCGTAGGTTATAGCTGTTGGGGTTTAGTTGTTTGGCGTCGTAAGGGTCAATTTGGATGTCTTTCCCTAGCCTTTTTTCAATTTCTTTTCCCGATAAAATCATATATTCATTTTTTGAAAACCCGATATCAACAAGTTTACCCTTTATTATTTGGCAAAACACGGATTTGACGGATTAAACACAGATTTATCTGTAAAAATCCGTGTTCCAAAATAAATAGGTAGTCGGCTTAAAGATAGCGCAAAGATGTCGAATATTTAACATTTACCTCATTCTCTTTTCAAAAAACCAGGATTCAGTTTTTTATTTATCTTCGGTGAACACGTATACTTCGCTATCAGGTACACAAAAGCTGACACCTGACACCCATCTCACGATTCCCAGTTTTTAATAAATTTACCGTTAAATAACCTGACTATCACCTATTTCAAACAATAAAAGGAATCAATGCTTTGCGATTTTTGGGATAATCCTCAAACATCTCAAGATACCAGCGATGATTAAAAACAGCCCTGGGAGCTAGGTTGGCGATTGTCCAAAGGGCAAAAGCAGCTCCAGGCAAAGACCAAGTCAGGACAGCAAATCCTATCCACTCGATGCATTCTCCCATATAATTGGGGCTGGAAACATACCTATAAAAACCTCCCTGAGGTATTTTATATGCCGTTTCGCCGGGTTTACGGAGGTTCATCAAAATCTCATCGGACTGAAGATTGATCGCAAATCCAAGCAGAAAAAGCAGTAAACCCAAAATAAACCTTGGATCATACAACCACTCCAGACCATAAGCCGGACTTAGCGTACCCAGATAATAACCGTTGATAAATCCATTGACCGAATTAAAAAACATAGCCAACAAAGTAATCAGAACTGGTACGTGTTTGTTTTGGGAGCGAATCCTGAAAGGAAAAATCAAGCTACGGTTGAAATAATGAATCCACCACAGTGCTACAAAAATCCACATCACCGCAGTTTTTTCCGTAGTACCTGTCAAAAAATAATAACTCAACGTCAGGGGCGAGATAATTTCCATAACAATCCAACTCAGTCGGTTATTGATCAGAATGCCCCAGCCAGCGCGGGTGTGTCTGCCATAAGGCGCACTGACAAAAAACAGCGACACAAAGGTAATCACCGCCAGCCCTATCCAGGGAAACACAATATAATTGTAAAAAAAAGATACTGTCATACAAAGGGATTTGATGTAAGGCGCAAAGATACCGGAAGATTTGATCATCCGAAAACTCCGGCGTGGCGAAATATTGATAGATTTTAATACGATTCACACAGGTTTTTTATGTACTCCAGGCTTTTTATGTATTTTTGTGCGTTTTGGTGAAGTAGCATGCTTTGTCTGTGGCCACACCGATCATTGTATAAAATCTATATTGTAATTTATGATTGTATTAATTCGTGGGCTTTCCAGAATTCCTTTAAAGTATCTCTATCGTGTGTCGGATTTTTTATTCCTGTTGACCTTTTATGTATTCGGCTATCGCAAAAAGGTAGTACTGCAAAATCTCCGAAAGTCTTTTCCCGAAAAAACAGAAAAAGAGATTCGGCAAATTGCCCGTGGTTTTTATCTTAATCTCTGTGATATAGTGGTCGAGTCAATCAGCACGTATAGTATTGCCAGAGAAGAATTATCCCAAAGGGTTCGGGTATCGAATCCTGAAGTAATGCGACATTATTTAGAGCGAGGGCAATCTGTATTGCTTTGTGGTGCTCACCAATGCAATTGGGAGTGGGTTTCGGTGGGTTGTGCCATTCATTTGGGTAAGCCGATGGATCCCCTGTATAAACCACTTAAAAATAAAAAAGCCAATGATTTTATGCTGTATATGCGTAGCCGACTAGGGCAGCGGCCTATCCCGATAGGCAATACACTCAAAGAAATGCGTAATCGCCGGAATGAGGTCTGTATTTTCGGCTTTGCGGCGGATCAAGCCCCTCCCACCAATGAACCGATGTACTGGACGAACTTTCTGAATCAAGACACGGGTTTTTATGTCGGCATTGAGAAAACAGCCTATTTGCTCAAGTATCCTGTAGTTTTTTCTTTGCTCAAAAGGATCAAACGCGGATATTATGAGCTTTCTTTTGAAACTATCAGTGAGCCTCCTTACGAAAAAGACTCCCATCAGATCATTGAGCGATACATCCAAATTACCGAACAACAAATCCTAGATGCACCTTCCGATTGGCTTTGGTCACATAAACGTTGGAAAAGACCAAGAGTCAAAGAGGATTAAGTGATTAGGTGCGCTAGGCTTGATCCATCATAGCATTGAGCATAAAATTCCTGTCTCTCGCAAATATCCAAAGAATCCGGCTGATTTCTAAGGCCAACTGTTCATTTGACTGATGATTTCCCAATAAGGGCTTTTGGAGAGTTGGTTTTTGAAATCATACACAAACATACCTTTGCCGTCTATTTTTTCATACCAGGCCTGATTTAGGAACTCCCAGGCACTTTCGCCTTTGCCCTGGTATATCAGACTGAGCATAGTACCCCATAGTTTAGGGGAGATAAAGCCCCAGCGTTGCTCAGGCTTGCCCCCCAGCGTTTCTACTTTGTAGGGGTAAGTGCTGATGCTTTCTTCATAAAAAACCCGCATTCCTTCGCGGATTTCTGCAGCCAGACTTTCAGGATAGCTGAATTCAGATTTACGCATCAGTGATGTATCAATTTGATAATGATCATCCTGAAATCGAAGAATAATTTTTTCAAAAGGAGAATCCAGGTAAGAAGCGTTCCAATTGATAAAGGTATAGTCTGTCAGAATGATTTCATACGTGCCGTCATTGCCAAAATCACTGAGCCAAGGGGTGGTATAGGCAGCCTGTATTTTATCCAGGAGTTTGAACTCAAACTTACCCAGATGTAAAATATGCCAGACAAAAGTATCTTTTTCACCAGGGATATATTCCTGAAAAATGAAGTTGTGTACGCTATCTCGGTTGATGTCATACGTGTATTTATCGTTGATAGCCACAAACTGGATATGGCTGGCTTTTTGAGCAATCAGCGAATAAACCCGCTGATCGTTTTGAAATACTTCTGCCAGATGGACTCCCTGTGCTGCGTGATAATATTTTTTGATGGTATATTCTTTAAATCGGATTTTAATTGTATCCGCTTGTGCGAATTCCTCTTGCGCCTTCAGAGGCAAGAAGCTTATGAACAGGCTTATAGATAGAAGCGTAATTATTTTTTTTTGAATATTCATTAGCGTTTTATTTCGCCGCCCCGATCAATGTCGTAGGTCATATTCCCTTTTTGGTCCCATTCCCGAAGCTTGACCGGCTTGGTATCGTCCCACCATTTGGTAGGATACATCATGTGTTGAAAACGTTGGCGTGTATCAAACCAATATTCCCAAAGCCCGATGGGTTGATTATTTTCATATTTGCCGGAGGATTCGGTGACTCCATTTTCATAGAATTTATAGTACGTACCCTGAATGCGACCGTGCATAACTGGAATTACTTCTTTTACCTTTGTTTTGCGGGTGTCATAGTAGGTAATTTTAGATTCTACCGGATAGCCGAGGTTATACTTAATTTTCTCAAGCAGGATGCCATTTTTATCAAATTCTTGCCATTTGCCGTGTTTGTTGCCTTTATAAAAAAAGCCCTCCTCTCGAATGTTTTTATCTCGGTAGCGGATATATTGCCCGTGCAGGAGTAGTAGATTTTGCCCTTTTTTCTGTCGGGCTACAAAATCGTGATAATTCAGGGTTTTGATTCTTTTAGTTTTGGTATCCAGGTAATGAATTTCTTTTTGGTAGGGGTCTTTGATCAGGTTTTCGCTTGCGATGTAGCGGAATATTTCCAGGTCAGTATAAGAGTTAGTGACTCTTTTGGAGAATCCGCCGGAGGTTTTGATACCGAAGTAGATGGATTTTTTTTTCTTACTTTTTTTCTGTTTGCGTTGGTTTTCTTCTTGTTTTGCCAGATTGAGTTCTTCTTCACTGAGCTCTAGTTCAAGGTTAGGGAGGCTATCCCGTTCTAGAATCTGCTCATCGATGGTAAGTAGCTCATCGTTTTCTTCTTTATCTTTTTTGTCTTTTTTCTGGGCTAATCCAGGATTTAGGATTGCGATAAGCAATAGTATACCTAGGAGATATTTTACAGGGATCGACATACAATTTGGATTTTAATTCAATAGAAAATAAAGAAGGTAATTTTTGCTCAATAGGCGATTTGGTTTGTGTTACAATGGCCAAAATACAAAAATTGTACGAAGATTAAAACGATTGAGGGCAGATGGTGTTGATTTTACCGCTTTAAAAAACAAAAAAAACCTGTTCTTTACGAACAGGCCTTTTTGTGGCTTTTAGATTGTGGATTTAGATTAAAATAAAATTCTTGTAATAATCTTGATCCATAAGGAATGTCTTATTCAGCTGAAGTAGTGTCAGCAGCAGTGCTGTCAGCAGCAGTAGTGTCAGCAGGCATTTCTTCTTCAGTAGTAGTTTCTTCTTCAGCAGGAGCTTCTTCTTCAGTAGCAGTAGTATCTTCTGTTTCTTCAGTAGCAGTTTCGCCACCACCACAAGCAGTTGTAAAAGTCAAAGCACCAAAAAGAGCGAATAATAAAAATAATTTTTTCATTTTTAAAGTAGTTTTTTGTTTTAAAATTACTGCCTTTAATACCCAATAATTTGAAAGGTAACCCAAGTAAATATTTTTTTTGTTAGAGGATGGCTGTTTAAGAAAAAACCACAAAACTCTTTTCATTCAAAGAGATTTTGTGGCTTTTAAAAATTCGGAATAACTCCTTACTCAGCTGAGGTAGTATCAGTAGCAGTGCTGTCGGTAGCAGTTGTGTCAGTTACTTCCGGTTCTGGCTCTGGTTCCGGCTCTGGCTCTGGTTCAGTAGTATCAGCAGCAGTAGTATCTGCACCACCAGTAGTACCTCCACCGCCACAAGCAGTTGTAAAAGTCAAAGCACCAAAAAGAGCGAATAATAAAAATAATTTTTTCATTTGTTTACAGTTGTTTGATTTAAAATGATATTTTTTAATACAGGCTTGGCAGAAACGTAACCCAAAAGGAAAAATTTTTTTTTGGGTTACTTTTTTATTTTTTCTATATTAAAATAAAAAAAGCCGAATTATCACTCTTAGAAGATAATATCTAATTTTGTGTTAAAATTTGTAGATTCATTATCTTTGATGCCCAAACAATAACTCAACTTGAATGAGTCAAAAAGAGGATAATTCGGAAAAAGCACTAATTCTTGGAATACAAAACGGCGACAATGAATCCTTAAAAAAGGTTTATAAGGCAAATTTCCCAAGTATTATGCATTTTATCCTGAGTAACAATGGCAGCGAGCAAGAAGCAAAAGATATTTATCAGGATGCCATGATCGTTTTTTATGAGAAGCTCCAGGATAAAGATTTTCGGCTCAATTGCCAAATCAAAACATTTCTATACTCAATAAGTAGACGGCTTTGGTTAAAGCGGCTTGCCGAAAAGAACAAATATGTCAGTCAAATAGATGATTTTGAAGCTTTTCTTCCCCTGGATAGATTTGAGATAAGCCTGGAAGAACACGATCATAAGTTTGAGATCATGAGGCAAGCTTTGGAAAAGCTGGGAGACCCCTGTAAGACGGTGCTTAAAGATTTTTACATAGAAAAAAAATCTATGCAGGAAATCGCTCAGGAAATGGGATATACCAATCCGGAGAATGCCAAAAATCAAAAGTATAAATGCTTACAAAGGCTCAAAAAACTGTTTTTTCAACATTATAAAGAAACAAATTCTTAAATTAATCGCTAGTTATACTTAGCACATAAACCGATTTACTAGAAAGTCATGGACTCTGAAGATAAAATATCGCTTATAGAACAATACATTCAGGGAGAACTCTCCGGGCAGGTACTATTTGATTTTGAAATTCAGCTGCAATTGAATGCTGACCTGCGTAATGAAGTAGAGGAATACCGTCAGTTATTGACTGATTTTGCTGGGTATCATCAGAGGCAAAGTCTAAAGGATTCTTTTGCGCTGTTCCACGAAGAGATGGATCAGGAGCAAAATCTTACCGTCTTAAAACCTTCTTACAATAAATCCAAATCTTTGCTGATTAGAATATTACCTGCTTTTGCAGTAGCCGCTACAGTAGCTTTGATTGCTGCTATCACGGCGATTTTCACATTGGGTAATGTACGATCTCTAGAAGAGCAACAAAGCAATTATTATCTGGAGCTGAAAAAAGACCTGATTGAGGTCAAAAAAGCACAAAACTCTCTAGTACAACAAAACCAGAAAAAGACAGAGGTAAAACCCGTCAAACAATACGGTGCCACGGCTTTTGTCATTTCTTCCAACGGTTATTTGGTTACTAATTATCACGTGGTCAAAAAGGCGGATTCTATTTATATTGAAGGATACCCTGAAGCACCGATGCGCCTCAAAGTAGAGGTAGTTTACAATGATGTGCTCAAAGATTTGTCTATTCTCAAAATTACAGATACCAGTTTTATTGGGTTTGCCGAATTGCCTTATACCTTGCGCCAAGGTGAGGCAGAGCTTGGAGAGCAAGTTTACACCCTAGCCTATCCAAGAATGGATATGGTGTATGGAGAGGGTTCTATCAGTGCAAAATCAGGCTACAGAGGTAGCCTAATGGATACAACGCTTTATCAAATCTCCATTCCAGTAAATCCTGGCAATAGTGGCGGACCGCTCATGGATGAGCGAGGATATCTGGTAGGAATTGTTGCTGGTAAAGATACCAGTAAAGATGGGGCTACTTTTGCCGTAAAAACACATTATCTAAAAACCTTGGTAGATAATCTGGCAAATACTCAGAATACCGACCCTATTATTCTTTCTAATCAAAATAAAATTCAATACCTTAGCAGACCTGAACAAATTAAACTACTAAAAAAGTTTGTGTTTATGGTCAAAGTATATGACGGGAAATAATAGCAGATTTAAAAACTGCTCAAAGTTGAATATAACACAAAACTAAAAAAAGGGCTTATTTGAGAAGCCCTTTTCTTTTGAGAATGAGTTCGGTACGTTTGATGTCATTCTCCGAAGTAAAGATTCGGAAAGGTAAATGAATAAACTGCGCTTTGGTAAAATATAAAATAAATGCATCCTTTCGCATCTCCACCTCTTTGACCATTTCCCACTTCATTTGCATACCTTGTTTGGTATTGATTTTCATCAAAATTTCTTTGGCACTGATCTCATAACTTAGCTTTTGAAACATAGGCTTCATCTGTTCCAGATGTGGAGCACCCATAAATTGAATCAGCCAAAATAAATAATAAAGCAACAATGAGATGGGCGCAAAATAAAAAATCCAAGTATTGTAGTATACTAGGTTGAGTAAGAGGTTTAAAACAATAATCCCCAAGAAAATACTTGTGGGAAGCCACCATTGTTTTTTAAAAACATTGACCAGGGCTATTTTGCGATAGGTTTTGTTGTCGAGTTGGTATTTTTTAGTCTTTATGATCATATAAGCAACAAAGGTAATTAATTGTAAAGTCTAAACTAGGATTTATAAAAGAATTTATACAGTGAATTATTTGATTTTAATGACTTATTGCCCTGAATTGGGCTATTTGACATCAAGTTTAACGATTATGTCTTGCTAAAACCACCCTGGTTTGCAAATCTTCAATCTTCGGTAGCTTTGAGGCTGATGTCCATACTGGGGGCTGAATGGGTCAAAGCCCCCATAGAGATATAATCTACGCCTGTTTCGGCGACTTCACGGATATTATCTATGGTAATTCCGCCGGAGGCTTCAAGAGGGTATTTTCCGCCGACGAGTTCAACAGCTTTTTTCATGTCTTCGTTACTCATATTATCAAGCATGATTACATCTACTCCTCCTAGGGCTAATACTTGCTCTAATTCCATCAGATTTTGGGTCTCGATTTCTATGCGTAATTCTTTTTGAATAGTTTTTAAATAGACATGGGTTGCCTGGATAGCTTTTTCAATCCCTCCAGCATAGGCAATGTGGTTGTCTTTGAGCATAATCATATCAAAAAGCCCATAACGATGATTGTTGCCTCCTCCAATGAGTACAGCCCATTTTTCGGGCAGGCGGAAGTTGGGAGTGGTTTTGCGTGTATCCAGGATTTGAGCACGGGTATGTTTGATCTTTTGTACTACTTGGTGGGTCAGGGTAGCAATTCCGCTCATTCTTTGCATACAGTTAAGTACCAGCCGCTCCGCAGTGAGGATAGACCGAGCTTTGCCAGATACATAAAAACCGATATCTCCGTATTTTACGCGATCTCCGTCTTGGAGCAATCGTTCAATTTTAAGCGTTGGGTCAACTCTTTGAAAGATATATTGAGCCATTTCCACACCAGCGATAATTCCTTCGCCTTTGATCAGTAGTTTTGCTTTTCGCTCGGAATTTTCAGAAACCGAAGCTAGGGTAGAATGATCACCATCACCAACATCTTCTTGTAAAGCCAGATCAATGAAGTGATGGATATTTTCGGGGGTTAGATATTGTATTTTCACGAAGCAAAAATAAGAAAAGACCTTTATAAATTAGGGACAATTTACCGGAAAATCCCAAGAAGATGATTTCTTTTGTAAATAATCTTTGCAATTATGTCCGAATACATGATCAAAACCAAAACATTGGTCAAAACTTTTTTCAAAGGGAAGCCCAACGAAGTAAGTCCTGTGAGAGGAGTCGACCTGAATGTGATACCAAATACTTGCACGGTGTTAAAAGGAGCGTCAGGGTCAGGCAAAACGACCTTGCTTACACTCCTTGCCTGCTTGGCCAAGCCGACTTCAGGAGAGTATCATTGTCTGGGTCAGCAGGTGTCGCGCTGGTCTGAAAAATTTTTGACGACTTTTCGCAGAGAACATATTGGGGTGGTTTTTCAGCATTTTAATCTGATTTCGGGTTTTAGCACTTACGTAAATATTGCCTTGCCGCTTATCCCTCTGGGGTATTCGCGCCAAAAAACGGAAAAAATGGTGCATGCTGTGTCAGAAAGCGTAAGCATTATGCATCGCCTGGACTATAAGATTGATACACTTTCCGGTGGGGAAATGCAAAGGGTAGCTATTGCAAGAGCTTTGGTCAATGAGCCTACACTTTTATTGGCAGATGAACCCACGGCACACTTGGATTCTGAAAGGTCGGCACAAATTCTGGATATTTTTGCCCATTTAAAAAGCCAGGGCAAAACCATCTTGATCACCACCCATGACCCACAGGTAGAGCAGCATCCTATGATTGATCGGGTTCTTGTGATGAAAGACGGATTGATTGTAACAGAATAAAGAGTTAATTAAAAATTCATCTGTATAATTGCTAGTACAAATATTTACTCAGATGGATAGTTAAAAACAGTGTTTTTGATGTTGAAATCATCAAGTTAATCAACTTTAAAAATCAAATAAATCACGGTATAAAACTTAATACTATGAAAAATATTGCAGTAATCGGTTCAGGAACTATGGGCAACGGCATTGCTCACGTGTTTGCACAAAATGGCTTTAAGGTCAATATGATGGATATTTCGGACGAAGCCCTACAAAAAGCATTGGCTACTATCGGCAGTAATCTGGATCGCCAGGTCAATAAAGGTATTTTGGATGAAGCCGCCAAAGCGCAGACGCTGACCAATATCAGTACCCTTACCCAACTGGAAGAAGCTGTAAAAGAGGCTGATTTGGTGATAGAGGCAGCCAGTGAAAATTTTGAAATTAAATCCAAAATATTTAAAAATCTGGATCAGTTCAGCCCCAAAGATGCGATTCTGGCTTCTAATACTTCTTCTATTTCTATCACGCGCATTGCTTCTACCACACAAAGACCTGATAAAATAATCGGGATGCACTTCTTCAATCCTGTACCAGTGATGAAGCTCGTGGAGGTCATCACAGGGTATTCTACTTCTGTGGAGACCACTCAAAAAATCATAGTGCTATCCGCTCAACTGGGCAAAATACCCACTGTTGTAAATGATTATCCGGGTTTTGTGTCTAATCGTATTCTGATGCCCATGCTGAATGAGGCTTTTTATACACTTTTTGAAGGCGTAGCCGGTGTAGAAGAAATAGATACCGTGATGAAATTGGGCATGGCGCATCCAATGGGTCCTTTGCAATTGGCTGATTTTGTGGGTTTGGATATTTGCCTGAATATTTTGTATGTATTGCACCAAGGTTTTGGGCAGCCTAAATACGCCCCTTGCCCGCTTTTGGTCAATATGGTAGAAGCTGGGCATCTGGGCATCAAGTCGGGCATTGGTTTTTATGATTATTCGGCTGGGGCTAAGGCTGCAGTGGTAGCGGCGAGGTTTAGGAAGTAAAAAGCAGAGAAATGAGTACGCCAGATTTGGATAAAGATTTTGCAAGATTGGAAAAAGATTATGAGGCTGCAAAAGCCTATGCTGAGAGAGCACAGAGGAATTTTGATGAGAATTAGGATGCACTGGATAAAACTACCCAAAAAGTTTTGAAAAAAGACCTGCAAAAGATGTGGAAGTTTGTTGATTATTGTAAAAAACAACTCCAAAACTATCAAAAATCCAAAGGGATGTCTTGAATTCACTTTGTTTTTTTTGTATTTTAGATCTAAAAATGAAGAACTCCATGAATAACGATATAGAGAAAAAAATCAAAGCAGATATAGAAAAAACTTACGAATTATTTGAGGATATATTGAAAAGATTAGACAATTTAGACACCCGCTTCAATCAGGAAGTAGAGCGAATATATTTGCTTATTCAAGATAACCACCTGGATATGAAATATCTAGCAACTACCTTAAAGCTTAAACCTAAAGAATTAGAAAACAAACTCAAAAATCCGCCAAAAATGACCTGGCCTGAACTCAAAGCCTTACACCAAGAAATCGAAAAAGTTAAAAATGCCCTGGTAAATTTTTTTGATGCCTGACTTTCAATCGGATTGAATTTCATCTTCTATCATGCATATTTTATCGATCACCTGCATCAGGCTTTTTTGTGGATTGCCTGAGGTGAGACTTACAATCTCGAAACCCAATTGTGTATAAGTATCCTTGATAAGTTCCTCTAAATGAAGCATTTCCTGTACGGTGTATGCCTGTGCTAGATTTTCTTCGGGGAAGGTTGTATTAGAAATTGGGCATAAAAACATCACTGGGTAAAAGTGGCAGTTATGGTACGTATCCAAATAAATGGGAATAATCGGGATTTGTTCACTGCGGAGATAAGCCATCAGGTCAGGAATACTTTGGTTAAAAAACACGATTTGGTTGTGTTTGGTGCTGCGTTCGTGGGTTTTCCACATTCTTCCCAGGCAGCTTTGGGCAAAGTAGCGCATATTTGTCCAGGGAAATATACCGCGCATCAATTGGGATTGTTCCTGAATCAACAAATCAATATCATTATCTAGGCAGAAATAGCCTTTTTGTTTGAGTGCTGTTAGGAGGGCTGATTTGCCGCTGCCCGGTGCCCCGCTGATGATAAATCTACTCATAAAATTGTAGTTTATGTGAATGTGCAAAATTTACGAGATTTTTTGATAAGTAAAAAGTTTAGGGTAGGTAAGATTTTGACTTTAATATATCTAGCAGCCAATGATTATGCTCTGGCTTGATCGTACACAGGCGAAACTGATTTTCTTTTATACCACGAAAACCAGCCAGATCATCAATCAGTATTTGATGTTGCTCCCAAAGAAATTTTTTTAGAACTGAGGTTTTGGTGTCTTGGATTTCAACCATAAAATAATGACAATAACTTGGGAACACCTCAAGATTTTCTAATTCGTGGAGCATTTGCATAAATTCTCGGCTATTTTGATGTATTTGCGTCAGGTCTAAGGGGTTATTTTGGATATGGTCTACCAAAGATTTTCCGATTTCTATGCTCCATGCATTGATATTGCGGGCGGGTGTATTTCTTTGTAATGCCTCTGCAATCCTTTTGTGGGCTGCTACAAAGCTGAGATGTAAGCCCGGTAAACCCGCTTGGCTACTGAATGGTTTGATTATCAAAAGATTACTTAGCTTTTTTACCAAAGAAACAGCCGTAGAGGTATACCTACAAAAGTCTACAAAGGTCTCATCGAGTACAAAAATCGTTTCAGGGTATTCTCGGCACAGATCTTCAAGTTCATCCAGATATAAAATCTGCCCTTGAGGCATACTGGGATTGGCTAAAAACGCTGCCTTAAAACCCCTAAAATTGCCAGCGCGGTGAGGAACATCACTAAAATCAAGGCTAAGTCTGAAGTATTTTCCGGCTTCTTCAAAGTGTGGGGCTGCGGGAAGTAGTATCTTGCAGGATGAAGTTTGGAGGAGTTGAGTGATATGATACAAAGCATCCTGCAAACCATTGTAGACCAGTATATTTTGTTCATTGAGTTGATAGACATCGGCAATTTTTCGGCGAAGGCTTTCGGCAAAAGGTTCAGGAGGATGATGAAGCACTTCTTGGTTTGTCATCAAAAATTCCAGGATATTTTCCGGTTTTTTGATCTGGAAAAAGTCCTCTGTAAAATCAGCCAGAATCTGTTCTTGGATGATTTTTTTAGAAATTGGGTAGTGCTCAAACATATTTTGAGATAAATCTACCCAATAAAATTGAAAACACCACAGGTTTTGGGTGGTGTTTTTGCAATAATTTGACCCGCCTAAAATTATGCCTGAACACTTTCCAGTTCCAGGATATTCAGGATTTCGCTCAATGCTGAAATCAAATGGGTATGCGGTTCTTTTTCCAAATCTTCTTTGGGAAAGGCACCACTGGTCACTCCAATTACGTATTTACACCCTGCCGAGGTACCTTCCTGCAAATCGGAGGCTGTGTCACCGACTTTGGCTACTTCCTGGGCATCGTCCAGCCCTGCTAGTTCCATAGCTTTAAAGATCATATCTGGGTGAGGTCGCCCCTTGGCTACTTCGTCACTGGTTACACTGGCAAAGATTTTATCGCGCCAGTTGAGCCGATCGATAATGACATCGGCAATTTCACGGCTGAATCCAGTATCTAAAATAACTTTAATTCCTTTTTCCTGTAAAAGCTGAAAAACCTCGCCAGCTTTGGGAGCTTCTTGAAGAAGTGGGCTGGATTGGTAGAAGTCTACCATTTCATCCTCGAACAATCGATGGATGGAGTCAATAGAATGTTTTTCAGCGTCGATTAAAACGCCGTTATTCTGATGATTTTCCAAAATCATAGAAATAGCCACAGGTTTGGGATAGCCCATTACCAAATTGATTTCTTCTAAGGAGGAATCAATTTCGGCTTTTTTCAGGGCGTTTTGAAGGGTTAGATGGACATAATTTTCGTCTTTGATGGTTGTACCGGCCATATCAAAAACTACGAGTTTAATAGGCATAATGCGTTAATTTGTCATTGAGATTTAAAATTGTTCCAAAATGTGTTCAGCCAGCCCCATAGAAAGGGTCATTCCTGCTCCACTCAGGGCATTGACGATCATCACGCCTTGTTCGGGCTGGCGGATGAGTTCGGTTTGCCCTGGTATTTTGGGATATACACCCTGCCAACGCTCCTTGATTTGGAGAGAGGGCAGGCGAGCGAATTTTTGCAAATACGTTAAAATATATTGATTCACTTTTTCTTGATCAAATGGGCTGGGATTCCAGCCATATTCGTGTGAGTCACCGATGACAAGTTCTCCCAGGGCATTTTGATTGAGCAGTACGTGGATTCCCCATTTGACATACTCAGGCATTTCTTCCTGAATGCGGGCTTTGAGTGCCGGAAGCGTAGGGCAGTCTTCAAAAGAAGCATAATGCGTCAGTGTAAGTCCGGCACAGAGGGAGGGTCCTAAAAGCCAGCCTTTGGGTTGGGGTTCGCTGCGCATCATTTGGAGTTTACATTTGGTAATACCGCTTTGGGCAAATATCTCGGGGTAAAGTGTTTCAAAATCTGCTCCACTACACACGAAAATTTTTTCAGCTTCCCAGGTGCGGCCACCGGCTTTGAGTTGAGGGTAGGAAATATCGGTCACTGCGTGTCCGAATTTAAAGTCGACTTTATATCGGTCTTGTAGGTAGCTGGCCAGCCCTGGGATAGCCTCTCTGGGGTCTACGGTCATTTCCGTTGTACTCCAAAGCCCTCCCAAAAGCCCCTCGGGGTTCGCTGCCGCACTTTTCTGTAATACTTCGGAGGCTGAGAGCAGCTGACAAGTTTCGGAAGCATAGGGATTCTGTTGAAAAAACTCTTGTAGAATTTTCCATTCGTCTTGATGGTAAGCCAGGTGGATTGAACCGTTTTGATTGAGGTGTATACTAGATTGTGAAGCAAGTTCTTGCCAGACTTCACGGCTTTTTAAGGCACGTTTGTAGAGGTGGCCATCCTTTTGCCCGATCGGCCAGATAAGTCCAAAATTTCGAACTGAAGCACCGACAGCGGCTGTGTTTCTTTCAAAAACCCTGACCTGATGCCCTCTTTTGGCAAAACTCAGGGCTAATGACAAACCCACAATACCTGCACCAACGATGGCTATTTCACTTTTTTGTATTTGATTCATGTATTTTAATTGAGGGATGAATAGTGTTGCTCAAGATGTCGAATCATCATGGCTTTCATTTCTTCTAAAAGGCACTGTGAAGCTCCGGGTACTTTGGCTTGGTCGTCCCAGTTGCGTAATTTGATATGGAATTCAAAATAAGGGTCTGACTCAAAGCGCGTTGCTTCGGTGGCATTCATGGGTCCTCCTTGGTATTCCAGGGTTTTTTTACTGGCTTCGGACAAGCCAGCGAGGTATTCTGGGTCTTTAAACACCAAATAGCGTTTGGCATTTACGTGATTGGCTATAGACGATACGATTTTGGTAGAAAATCCTTTTTCTTGTAAAAAAAGGGCTCCGTAAGCTTCGTGGTTTTCTACGCCAAAATCGCCCATATTTGATGTCTCTACTATTTTTTCGCAGAGATGACCGATGTCGTGCAAAAAGGCCGCTAGTACGGACTCTTCGTCAGAAGCTTCTTCTTGAGCCAGGAGAGCCGATTGTAGCATGTGTTCCATTTGAGTCACATTTTCTCCATAAGATTCGTTTCCGTATTTCTCATAAAGTGACATGATCTCATCCACCGTTTGATTGATAGAATTCATAATTTTATTTAAATAAAGTAGTTGCCTACAATTAGTTTATTTATATGATTTATTTTCATAATTAATGGATAACCAACGCCCCTAACCGTGGTCTGTGTCACACAGACCACTAAAACCTATCCGCAAAGTGCGTCAAAAACCCAAAATCATCCTGGACTAATTCATAAAACTCTGCCAAAAACCAGGGGTAATTTAGTGGTCTGTGTGCCGCAGACCACGGGATTAGCATTCATGTTACACCCTACTTGATACTTATATAAGTTCTTGCCTTATATAGTTCTTGATATTGCTCGAAGCCTCGGACGAAAGTACAAGGCTGAAGCCCCAATCATCAACAACCCAATCAGGCAAAGGAAATAAGCTGAGTAGATAAAGAAATCAAGCCAACTTAGATTTGCCTGCCCGAAGTTTTTGTATAATAAAATCCCTACACTGCCCAAATATCCGAAAGCATCTGCCATATAAATCATAAAACCCGCTGTACCCGGATATCTGAACGCTGCCAACATCCTGTCAAAAAGCAAACATCCAAAAGGCACATAAGCCACATACAAACCCAAACCCACCAGAATCATCCACCATACTGGATTTAAAAGGGCTACTTGATATAAGAAGGTACTCAGCCCTACAAGCAAGACCGATAGCATAATCATCCAGTGATATATCATAAAAGCTTTTTGGTTGTTTTTGATCAGCATCATGCCCCCCCAAACCAAGAGTACTATCACAGCAATCGGAATTTCAGTGGTGGTGAAAATATAAACCGATTTTTCATAACCCAGTGCCTGCCAGATTTCCGCCATGAAATTATCTCGAAAATCCCGAAAAGCCGTCAGAAACATATAAAAACCTACCAAAAGTGCCAATCCACCCCAATAAGCCAGGAAAAACTCCCTTCTTCCAGAAGCGTTCATGGGTTCTCTTTGTGTCCTTGCCCGGATGTCTTGCTCAGTCGGGGGAGGCAATTCATTTAATAAATAGGTGAAAATCAGCAAGGGTATCACAAACAAAAGCCCACTTACAAAAGGCATCCAAAATTCACTCAAACCCCAGGAATCCATCACAAACTTACCAACTGACTTGACCGCCCCGGACGAAACGATGAAGCTCCCACTCAGACCTGCGCCAAGTACTTCGCTTGTATTTCGCCCCTCGAGATAAGAAAATACGATTCCCCAAACCATTCCCAAAGGAATTCCATTCAGAAAAAGAAAGAAAATATTGTAAGGGGGTGATACCAAAGCAAAAAACAATAAAGATAATTCTGCCAAACCAATCAAAGCAAGCAGAAAAAAAGCCCTTTTTTCTTTGGGCATCCCTGAAATAAACCGAATCCCCATAAACTTAGAGAGCATGTACCCAAGCACTTGAGCCAGTACCAACAAGATTTTATAATCTACCCCCCAAAAACTCAAACCCACGAAAGTAGCCACTGAAAAAGGCTTTCTGAATGCATACATGCAGAAATAAACCCCAAAAGCAGTAGAAATTGCGTATACACTCAACCAAAATCCCGAACTTTTTTCCAGATTTTTCTTAATCATGGGTTTTAAGTGATGCCCCCTCATCCATGCTCATTATTACTTCAAACCTACCTATAAAAAGTTTACTTATGTGATACAACATGTTAAATAGAAATGAATATTTAGCAATAAATCTTAATATTTGTTTAATATTTAGCAACTTTAGTTTGCTGCTTTAAGAAGGCTGGTTCTCGTTTTCGGTAATTTCTTGTAATTTATAAGATAATCGTTTTTTTTCTTGGTATTTTAAATACTTTCTGGGGAATTTCCTTTTGAGAAGGATAAAAAAATGAATTTAGTTGAATAATTCTATAAAGTCGGATACAAGCAGTTGTTTTGAAAATCTCGACTTGGCTAATTTTCGGGCATTTTTTTGATATTCTCTCAATAAAGCCGGATTTTGAAGAAAAGGATTTAATTTTTCATAAAACACCTCAGGTTGCTCCGGATTTGCATAAAACCCGCAACGCTCTTGCTCCACCATATCTTTGAGCCAACCCTTGAAATTGATTACACATAATTTACCAGCCGCCAGTGCATCAAAAAATTTATTGGGGCTTGTAGTTTCTAGGATTGGGTGATTGAGAAAAGAGATATATGTTATATCCGTTAAATTTAAAATTTCTCTTAAATCGTATTTATTCACGGTCTTGATCAAGCAAATATTTTGAAGATTTTGCATTTTTTGAAGGAGCTTTTCTTTTTCGGCACCGTCTCCTACGATGAGAAACTGTACTCCATCCATCTTGTTTTCCTGAAACCAAGCAGCAATGTCTACCAAAGAACTCAGCGCATTGGCTCGCCCCAATGATCCAAAATACGTGATTAAAAAACCTTCTCCCCAATCGTACATCACTCCACAGATTGATATTTTTTTTTGAGAAATATAAGGCTGTGGATTAAAAAACGTACAATCTGCCAAGTTAGGGATTAAATAAACTTCTTTTTGTGGAGCTTGTCTGAGCATCCCTTCCCGTATCCCCGGTGAAAGCGCAATCAGTTTTTCGGCGTGGATGTAGATTTGTTTCTCGAGATACCTTAAAAAGAATTGCATCAATCGCCCCCGAATCACGCCCAAAGCAATAGGCACTTCGGGCCAAAGATCTCTTGCTTCAAAATAGTACTTTTTTCGGTACAGCTTTTTTAATAAAAGCGCAATAAGCCCTACTGTCAAAGGAGTAGAACTGACATAATACAAGTCTGCTTGAGGGATGCGGCTTGCACGCCCAAAAGCCATCCAAACAAATTTTAAAAAAGCTTTTATTCTAGCCCATTTGCCCATGCGGTTGTTGTAGGGTATGGGTAATTCATGCACAAGAACTCCTTCTACCATACGCTTGCGGTATTTTTTTCCCGAATAAGCACAAATCAACTCCACTTGATGCCCCTGCGCCGCCAAAGCCGTAGCCAGATAATAAGACCGGATAGCTCCGCCTTCTTCGGGTGTTCTAAAGTATTGATGAATATAGACGATTTTCAAGGGCTTAGCATTACTCAGATTTGACCAGAATTTAGGATTTTATTTGATAAAAAATGGTTCTTCTCAAATTATTGTGGAAATACACCATTTAAGAACCAATACTTTTTTACATAAAACAGTATTTTATTTTGAAAAACATATAAAAATAAAAATTATTAGTTAGTAATATTTTTATTTACCCTCTTATACATTTGATTATTCAGAAAAAATAAAAATATAACTAAAAAAACATTTCTCTAGCCCCTCTAACAAATGTAATTCCTCGAAAAACATTTCTCTAACCCCTCTAACAAATGTAATTCCTCGAAAAACATTTCTCTAACCCTCTAACAAATGTAATTCCTCAAAAAACATTTCTCTAACCCCTTCCAACAAATGTAATTCCTCGAAAAACATTCCTCTAACCCCGTCTGACAAATGTAATTCCTCAAAAAACATTTCTCTAACCCCTTCCAACAAATGTAATTCCTCGAAAAACATTTCTCTAAGCCCTTCCAACAAATGTAATTCCTCGAAAAACATTCCTCTAACCCCTTCTAACAAATGTAATTCCTCGAAAAACATTTCTCTAGACCCCTCCAACAAATGTAATTCCTCGAAAAACATTTCTCTAGACCCCTCCAACAAATGTAATTCCTCGAAAACATTTCTCTAGACCCGTCTGACAAATGTAATTCCTCGAAAAACATTTCTCTAGACCCGTCTGACAAATGTAATTGATTTCCTGAAAAATTTTGTGGATAATACCTATTTGATATACTAAAAAATTGAAGGAATTGGTTGCCACGAATGCACGAATGGATACACTTATTCGTGCATTCGTGGCAAAATTTATCATAAAGATCGGAGATGTGAATGCACTTATCTTTTATCGGTAGTATTCAAGATGTAATGCTGAAATAAAAAACGCCCAGCTTTGTGTCTTCACAAAGCCCCTTTTTGAACGAACAGCATTACTTGTTTAACACTACCTAAAATAAATAAATCCTCATTGAAAATAGAGGATTTATTTATTTCATTCATTCAGGCAGTTAGTCTAAACTTTTAGCTTTACGAGATCGGTCATTTGCATACCCTCGATAAGCTGTTTTTGGATTTGCTCTTGGGTTTGGTTGATAGTTTTGGGACCTTCACCACCGCTCATAGGGTCTACGACGGTGCGGAAGGGTCGTTCGCCGTCAGGAGTCTCAATCAGATTGGCTACGGCATCGGCTACTAATTGCGGATCAATTTGATCTTTTACCTGGGAAAGGGTATGCAGGATGTTCGTCCACATTTGGTCGGGGACTTCGGTCATAGCTCCATAACTTTTGACCCGCTCTTCATCCTGGGGGTACATCATTCGCTCTCCAAAGCCAGTCATAAATCCACCAGGCTCTACGATAACTACATCCACACCTGAACTTGCCAACTCATAGCGGTAGCTTTCGGTCAGCCCTTCTAGGGCAAATTTGGTGGCTGTATAGGGTCCGGCAAAAGGAAGCACTATGCGTCCCATGACGCTGGATATATTGATAATGAGCCCCTTGTTGCGTTGTCGCATTTCGGGAAGTACTGCCCTCATCAGGCGATGTACACCGAATACATTGACATCAAATAATTTTTGGAACTGCTCCGTGGAGAATCCTTCGGTAAAACCTCCTACGCCCAGTCCGGCATTGTTGATCAGTATATCAATCTGGCTCTCCAGGGCTAGTGCTTGTGCTACAGCCTGGGCAACTGACTGATCGTGCACGACATCCAGCTCGAGGAGGTGTAGTTTTCCTGGGGTATCATCTGCTAAAGATTTGATTTCTTGGGCAATGCGGGCATTTTTCCCTGTTAATTGACGCATAGTGGCAAACACGGTATATCCTTTGGATAACAAGGTCTGTGTGATCAATAAACCAAAGCCACTACTAGTTCCGGTGATTAAGACTGTTTTTTGCATATAAAAAGGATGGTTTTTGTGATGTAATTTAAGAAAAACTCAAATAAATCCCTGAGATATTTTTCCAAAAATTAGGTCAGCATCCCCCCATCTACCTGAATGACCTGCCCAGTGATATAACTAGACATATCCGAACCCAAAAATACAGCGCAATCGGCTACTTCGTCAGGATTGCCACCACGTTGTAAGGGAATGCCTTTGAGCCATTCTGCTTTATTGGCTAGTTCTCCGGTCATGTCTGTTTCAATAAAACCTGGTGCTAAGGCATTGGAGCGAATATTTCTTGAGCCTAGTTCTAAAGCTACTGACTTTGTAAAGCCGATAATTCCGGCTTTGGAGGCGGCATAATTGGCCTGACCGGCATTGCCTCGGATACCCACGACAGAAGTAATATTGATGATAGAGCCTGATCTTTGTTTCATCATTGTTTTGATGACAGCTTTGCTAAGGTTGAATACCGACTTGAGGTTGGTTTGAATTACCTGATCAAAGTTTTCTTCTGACATACGCATGAGAAGTCCGTCTTTGGTAATTCCGGCATTATTCACCAGGATGTCTATTCCTCCAAAATCAGCCGTTACTTGATTGATGAGCTCTTCGGCGGCTGTATAGATAGAAGCATCCGATCGGTATGCTTTTACTTTTACACCCAATGCAGCTAGTTCCTGCTCCAGTTCTTGTGCTTGGGTTGCACTTGAGAGATAAGTAAAGGCTACTTCGGCACCGTGTTGGGCAAAACGCTTGGCGATGGATCTGCCGATTCCTTTGGAGGCTCCAGTGACGAGGGCTTTTTTTCCTTCCAATAATTTCATATCAATATAATTTTATTTTCTTTAAATATGATTTTATTCCTTTATATCATTTAAATTTAACAAAATTCTTTCTTAAATAGCATCTATCCAAATGATTCTGCTGAAAAATGAATAAAACCCCCAAAGCCCAGGAAGTAAATTTGTCTTATGCCTGGTTTGTTGTAGCCATTTTGATGTTGGCTTATATCTCTTCTTTTATTGATAGGCAAATCCTAAGTTTGTTGGTTAGACCCATTCGCCGGGATTTTGAAATCTCAGATACACAGATGAGCCTTTTGATGGGTTTAAGCTTTGCGGTGTTTTATACCATTCTAGGTATTCCGATTGGGCGGCTGGCAGATCACAAAAGTCGTAAGTGGATCATTAGCGTTGGCATTTTGGTCTGGAGTATGATGACTGTGCTTTGTGGGGTGGCGGCCAATTACGGGCAGTTATTTCTGGCGAGGGTAGGCGTAGGAATCGGAGAAGCAGCGTTGGCGGCACCTGCATATTCCTTGATTAGTGATTATTTTCCCAGAGAAAAACTAGGACTGGCGATCAGTGTATTTTCTATGGGCATTTATATCGGCTCGGGGCTGGCTTTTTTTTTGGGAGGGATTGTCATTAGTCTTTCTTCAGGAGAAGATCATCTTCTGATTCCCTGGATTGGAGAAATTTACTCCTGGCAGATTGTCTTTTTTATCATTGGTTTTCCTGGAATATTGATTGCGCTGCTGGTATATTTGACTGTAAAAGAACCTGAACGAAAAAACGGTTTTTCACAAAAAACGAGTATTTCTAAGGATGCTTTGGTTCCTATGCGGGCTGATTTTTCAGAAGTGATCGGTTATATTTGGGCGAATCGGGGGGCTTTTTTGGGCATTACGTTGGGGCTTACCTTTGTATCTTTGATTGCTTACGGCTCTGCTGCCTGGATTCCCACTTTTCTGCAAAGGGTCTATGGTTGGTCACCCGAACAGGCGGGGATTAGCTATGGGCTGGTAGTGACAGTTTTTGCAACCCTGGGAATTATAGCAGGAGGACTCTACGCCGACCGCCTTTCTCATCGATATGAAGACGGTCGTATTCGGTCGATGATCATTGCCCCTATTGGTTTACTTGTTACAGGGCTTTATTATCCTTTTATGCCTACGGGCTACCTTTCTGTTCTATTTTTAATACCTGCGTGTTTTTTCATATCTTTTCCCGTAGGTACAGCGGCTGCGACATTGCAGGAGATTTTTCCGAATCACATGCGGGCGGCAGCTTCGTCCATTTATTTATTCATTTTAAATCTCATAGCGATGAGTTTAGGGCCTACCTCGGTGGCTTTGTGTACGGATTATGTTTTTAAAAATGATGCTATGATCGGATACTCTTTGACGATTGTGGGTTTTGTATGTGTGTTGATTGCTACGCTCAGTTTTTATCTGAGTGCAAAACCCTATTGCCAGAGCAAAAAAAATCTGGAGGAGTATCTAAAAAAATACGCTTAATTTTTCACTGTTTTTTTCTTTTAAAAATAAACTCACCGCCATTGTCTTCTCCGGCATTTTGGATGGTACGAAATTGAGGAGTTTGCCCTGGAGACTCGAGCAAAACGTCTTTGTTAAAACTGTAAAAAAGACGATCTGCGGGAAGATATCTGTGTGTGTTTTGCCCCAGCCTACGAATGAGATAATCAATAAAAATACTATCATCCGGGACTAAGCGCAAAGCACCACTGGTCATGGCTTTACGGCTTGGGAGTTGGTTTAGCTCTTCAAATATGGTTGATTCACGCATATTGGTTTCATCGCCACGAAACAAACTTCCCCCAAAACAAGCATCTGTAATGAGCAACACGTGCCTGGCCGAAATAGCCCGGATGTAGTCTCTGAGGCTGCTATTGGAAAACCAAGAGGAACGATCACTTTTTATAGCGTCGGAGGGCAACCAGTAGCCTGTTTCGGATTTGGGATCCCATTCTCCGTGTCCGGCATAAAAAATCAATAAATTATCATTAGAACCGATTTTTTTAGCCAGGTCTTCCAAGGCTTTTGACAATTCGTATTTGGTAGGGTTTTTTAACAAGAGAGTAGTGGAGGGTTCGAAGGTATAAAAATCATTGAGGATTTTCCGAAGCCTTTCAGCATCTGCAATCGGCTCTTTCAAATCCGGAAAGCTGTTATCCTGATAATCCTGTACACCAATAATCAGGGCGTGGTATTTTACTTCCTGACTAAAATCGTCCAGATTCAGATCATTGATATTGAGGGTATATTTTTTACTGACGATACTCACCCAATTGGTATCAATCTGTGCACTGAGCTGTGTAGAATAAAATAAAGCAATGATGTATAAAAAGCCTATATATTTTTTCATAATTTTTAGGATTGGTTTAATGGATGATTTTCCGAATCCAGATTCGGTCATTTCCTATAAGTTTCAAATAATAAACACCTTTGGGCAACGAGTCTAAGCTCAAAGTTTGCGTATTTTCTCCGGCTGATAGTTCTTTTTCCAGGAGGGTTCTACCGTGGCAGTCGGACAGAGATAGTTTTTGAATATCTTTGATGGCGGTATCCCACTCAAGAATCAGTACATCATCCGTAGGGTTAGGGTAGGTTCGGAGGTTTTGGTTGTGTGGAAGCATATCGGCAGTCACAATATCTGCAAAAGTAGTAGCGCCTACCACTTCGCTAAAATCCGAAAACACACCATTTTTAAAGGCTTGAATCCGGTAATAATAGGTGCTTGCCGGATTAAGCCCTGAATGCGTATAAGAATTCCCATTCAGTAGGGTAAGATCAGTAAAGACGCTATCACTTTCCTGAGAAAACTGTATTTTGTAGGTATTGCCGTCTAAAGGGTCAAAAGTCCAGTTGAGCTGAATTTGACTCAAAGAAATCGGACTGGCTTCAAAACTCTCTGGGGTTTCAGGTTGAATTACTACCTGAAGTGGTCTTGAATTGGGAGATGTACCTTGTTCATTGATTGCTCTCACCACACAGGAGTATTGTGTGCCAGGCTCGATATTTTCTATGAGCAAAGTGGTATCGGTTACAAAAAGGTTGAGGTATTCTGGGAGGATAGACACAAAATTATCGTCAGATATATCTACCTCATATTCATCGATGCCTGAGACCTTGTTCCAGGATAAACGAAAAGATGTTTTTTGAATATCACTGCTGTAAAATTCGGCAGGGATCGCCGGAACAGAACAAAAAATTCGGGCGATCCCTCCGCGTTTTGCTCCGTCATATTCTTTGAAAAGCCCTCCAACAACCGCCTTTCCATCTTCTCTAAGCATCAGGGTAAAAACAGGGGCATCCGGTCCGATGATCGGATCAAAACTTGAATCCAGCCTTCCATCTGCTCCCAATCTCACCAGAAACGCACGCCCAGTGTTATTAAAATTCGTAAATTTACCACCAATCAATATCTTTTTGTCTGGTTGTATGACTGCGTATTCTATATCATCGTTGTTGAAATCATCTCCAGGATTAAAAGCTTTATCCAGTGAACCATCAGGATTAAGTCTGGCAATATTTTCTCTTGGCGTACCGCTAAATGAAGAAAAATCGCCGCAAACAATGATTTTATGATCCGTTTGAGGAATAATTTTTTTGACAGGTCTGTCAAACCCTCCTCCGGGCTTAAACTCTTGATTCAGAGAACCATCCGAATTTAGCTTGGCGATTCTATAACGGAAAGTTTCGTTATATTGGGAAAACCTGCCTCCAATCAGAATAGTACTGTCTTTTAAGATCGACATGGTAAGTACATCTCCGTTGACACCTGTACCGACTTGAAAGCTCTCATCTATTGAACCGTCTTTATGCAGCCTTACAAGACGGTTGATGGTTTGGTTATTGAATGTTGTAAACCTTCCACCAACGAGAATTTTTTGATCTTCTTGGATATCTACTGAAAAAATAATGTTATCAGCACCCACTCCAATAGCAAAAGTCTCATCCAAAGACCCATCAGGGTTGAGCCTGGCAATACGATTTGCGTTTAGACCGTTGTATGAGGTAAAATTGCCAACGAGAATAATTTTTCCATCCTTCTGAATGCAGATATTGCGTACCGTGTCATTGGCGCCGATGCCTGAGTTGAAGCTTTCGTCTATTGAGCCGTTCGGATGTAGCCTGACTATGCGGTTGGCGGTTGTATTATTAAAACTCGTAAAAGCTCCGCCAATCAGTAATTTCTCATCTGCTTGCATTTTTATAGTAGACACAAGACCGTTTCCTCCCGAATTAGAGTTAAAATTACTGTGGATTGAGCCGTTGGAATTTAATCGTATCAAATAGTCTTTGTTAGGTCCTTTTAGCTTGTCAAAGTTTCCGGCAAGTAATATTCTTCCGTCAGTTTGTATCTCCGAACTATAGACGTGGTGATTCCCAGCTAAGGGATGCACTAAAGATGCGTCCAATGTTCCGTCGGCATTCAGACGAGCAAGATTGTTGACCCTTGTTCCGTTAAAAAAACTGAAATTTCCGCCTAAGATAATTTTATGATCAGTCTGCTGAACACTGAGGGTATTCACCAAACCACTGGCACCATTTTCTGTAAGAAAAGTCGCATCCAGTGTTCCATTGGCATTTAGGCGGGCAAGATTATTGACTCTTATTCCGTTAAAAAAACTGAATTTTCCACCGATAAGAATTTTATTTCCCTGTAAGGCCATTGTATACACACCATCACTGGCACCACTACCGATTTGAAAGTTTTGGTCTAATGTTCCGTCGGCATTCAAGCGTGCGATTCTATTAGCACTCATGCCATTATACTGGGTAAAATCGCCTGCAATGATGATTTTTCCATCCTCTTGGAGCAGGATAGAGCGAATGACATTATTCGCTCCGGTGCCAACCTGAAAAGTCGTATCCACTGAGCCATTGTGATTTAATCGGACGATTCCCCGGCTATTTTTCTGATTAAAAGTTGAAAATGATCCCCCTAGCAGGATTTTACGGTCGGGCTGAATCTCTATGGCAGTTATACTGTTATTAGCACCTGCCCCGATATGAAAGGATGTATCTGTTGAGCCACCTGGTTCGAGGCGGACAATCCTGCCGTAATTTTGTAAATTAAACTCCAGAAAGTCTCCTCCTAGTAGGATTTTTCCATCAGACTGTACCCTGACAGCCTGAATGACATTGTTGGCACCTATTCCGGTATCAAAGCCCGTATCGAGTGAGCCGTCTTTAATCAGCCTTGCTATATGTCCCTGGCGAATTCCTGAACTGTTATAAGCATTAAAAAAGCCGACAATCAGGATTTTACCATCAGCAAGGATTTGAATGTCATTTACTCTTTGGTCAGGTCCATCCATATTAAGAAATGCATTCAAAGAACCGGCTCTTTGCGCCCAGGCAGTTCTTGAGCAATCCAAAAGAATGAGGAGAAATAGGAACGTAATATAGTTTTTCATTCGAGTTAATTGTTTGTAGTGATAAAATCCAATTCTCCACTACTGTAAATCACCTGATTATTACTTTGAGAGGTGATCATATAAGCTCGCACATAATATTTGGTATTGGGAGAAAGCTCTGTCAGATTGCTGTTATAATTTTCAGTGCCTATTGGATTGCCGAACTCGGTTTTAAAATCGTCTATCTCAGGTTTAGGGCTGGTAGACCAGCAATGCCCATAGTTTAGTACTTGGCTTCCTGAAGAGAGTTTTTCAATCTTGGCACCCACAGTAGCAGAGTTAGATTTGATGTTGGCAGTGCCTAGTATATTAATGATCTCATCAGGTTTATTGATATTACCATTGGTTGAAAAGCTTACCTCCCTGCCATAAATGGGCTTACTGCGATCATTGTTGATAATGATATATGCGCGAACAAAATAAATCTTATTGGGTTCTAAATCAGCAATAATACTAACCAACTCTACAGTATTTGCTCCTGGCGTGAATTCAGTCTGGAAAGAGCCAGGGCGATATACCTCAGGGTTGCTAAATTCTGACCAGACGTGCCCCAATTGTGTGATACCTCCAGTAGAGTCTACGATTTGGCTTCTTACCTCTACTGAAGTAGCCGAGCGATTGATGACGGTCACTTCGGATAGCAGATTTAAAGGATCAAAGTTAAAGCAACCCGATAATAAGACATTCGGCAGGATAAAAAATATACAGATGGTGCGAATAAACTTTTTCATCTTAAAATTTAAATTTTAGTTGAAGACCTATGGACTGGTATCGGGCATCATAGCCCAACAAGATCGGAGCGTGCTGAGAAGTGCTAAGCAGGTTATTTAATCTGCGTTTGTTTTTTGCGCCTCTCAACCCTACCCAAAGTATATTAGAAGCCCACAAGGTGATTCCACTTCCCAATAAGATTAGGGCTGTTTGGCCTTGTTGATTGGCTTTATCAAGTAAATCAGCTGCTTCGCCGGCATTTTGTGCATTTTTATATTGTTGATACTGATCATGTGCTGAAAAAGTGAAATAAAGCCCTGCACCAGTAATGCCATAAATGAGGGCAGTGGTCCACCATTGTTGTTTTTCGTTACTTACTTTGCGATGCCCCCAACTAGGAACAAGCAGGGAGTTGAGTGCGCTTTCAGCTCCTCCCAATGATCTTAAACGATTGATTTCAAAAGATTTATCCCATTTGGCTTCTACTTTGAAGATCACGTCTTTTCCTGTAAAGTCGGGATTATCAATGAAATAATCCCACAGGATTTTTTTTCCTGTACCAGAACTAACTCCATCGCCGATGTCTTCTCTGCATTCTTTGATAGGAATAAAAGAATCTCCATTATCCAATGAATAAAAGGCTCTTACCTGATACTTTTCTTCTTTGTCACTATAACTAATCAAATCATAGTTAATGATAATCAAAGCACTCCGGTCGTCGTACTCTGCGGAAATATTGGTGACTTGTTGGCCAAAGGACTGCATGGCTGAAAAAATCACACACACATAGATGTAAATAATTTTATTCATAGTTCAAGACATATTTACTTTTTCTAAAGAGTAATGGATTTTTACTTTACAAGGTATGAAATTTAGTTAAGTTTTTTCAGATTATCATTTATAAAAGCTCAAAAAAGATACCGTTCGGGAAATTAAACTACAATTTCTCACAAATATTATCTTATTCAACGAGTAAAGTGCCCGATCTAAGGGTTAAAAGCCTAAACCGGTCTATTTTAATTTATTTTGTGTAGATAAACGGGTATTTTTGTATATCAAGTACTTGCGAGGCACTCAAATATTTTAAGAGTATGAAAAGTTATTTTTACGTATTTTTTATTTTTTTCAGTTTTCAGGCACAAGCACAGAATTTTTATAAAGTTTCGGGTACAGCTCTCGATAAAAACCAAAAATTACCCCTTGTCGGTGCTTATGTATTTATCAATCGTAGTTCTGATAATAAAGAATGGGCAGTCTCTACAGACGCACAAGGCAATTTTAATTTTGATGGATTAGCTTCTGGACAGTACACCCTTAAAATTACCTATATCGGTTTTAAAGCCAAACAACAAGCCCTGGAGATCAGTCAAAAAGATATTTTCCTTGGAGAAATACTCCTTGATGAAGACCCTTTACTCCTTAAACAAATTGATATCATTGGTAAATTACCTCCTGCCGAACAAAAAGGCGATACAACTCAATACAATGCCAAAGCCTTTAAGACCAACCCGGATGCCAATGCCGAAGATTTACTCCAAAAAATGCCCGGTGTAAACCTCCAAAACGGCAAAATACAAGCGCAGGGAGAGGATGTAAAACAAGTGCTTGTGGACGGGAAGCCTTTTTTTGGCAATGACCCTAATGCAGCCCTCAAGAACCTTCCAGCCGAAATCATCGACAAAATCCAGATTTTTGATCAAAATAGCGAACAATCGCAGTTTACAGGATTCAACGACGGCAATACCACCAAAACCATAAACATTGTGACCAAACCTGAAATGCGTAACGGCCAATTTGGACAGTTTTACGCTGGTTATGGCTATGAAGATAAATATCAGGGCGGTGGCAATCTGAATGTTTTTGATAAAAACCGCCGAGTCAGTATTCTTGGACAGAGCAACAATATCAACCAACAAAATTTCTCTACCGAAGATTTGCTTGGTGTAGCCGGATCTTCAGGAAGAAGAGGAGGTGCAAGAGGTGGAGGTGATGCAAGAATGGGTGGCGGATTTGGCGGTGGTATGGGAGGTGGCCTTCTTGGAGGAGGAGTAGGGTCCGATGTAGGAGATTTTTTGGTAGGCCAACAAAACGGAATTTCTACCACACACGCTTTTGGGCTCAATTATTCAGATAATTGGGGCAAAAAAGTAGAACTTACCGCCAGTTATTTTTTCAATAGAAGCAATAATGACGCACGCCAGCTCATCAATCGGGATTATTTCCAGGATTCGGATACTACACAACAGTACGCTGAAAATAGCCTTGAAGGCAGCGAAAATACCAATCATCGCTTTAATCTTCGCTTGCAATATCAAATAGATACCAAAAACTCCATCATCATTCGTACAAGTGCAGGTATACAGCAAAATGACGGTTTTTCACTCAATGTAGGGCAAAATACATGGGGAGAGCTGACCTTAAACAGCACCGATAATTCCTTCCGATCTGATTTGAAAGGAGCTAATTTTACCAATAATTTGCTTTTCCGGCATCGGTTTGACAAATTGGGTCGAACTTTCTCAGTCAATGTGGGTACAGGATACAATACCAATAAGGGTGAAAGTTTTTTACTTTCCGAAAATCGCTTTTTGGGGGAAACAGAAGAATTCGTAGATTCTTTGAATCAATTCTCGATGCTGGATGCCCAGGGCTGGAATGTTTCTTCTAATCTGGTATACACCGAACCCTTGGGCAAAGGCTTGGGCAATATGCTGATGTTTAACTATGACATCCAGTATCAGTTGAATGATTCACAAAAAGAGACCTTTAATTTCTCTTCGGATACTGAAAGTTATGATCGCCTCGATTCTACCCTCTCCAATACATTTAGCAGCCATTATCTTACCCACGCATTGGGTGTAGGTTGGATGAAACGTAAGAACAAACTCGTGACCATGCTTAGGCTTAATCTTCAGTGGGCTGAATTGAACAGCCATCCTATTATACCAGCATCGGATGATATTCAAAGAAATTTCTACAATGCCTTGCCTTTTTTTATGCTTCGGTATGATATTTCCAAAGAAAAAAACCTCCGGCTTTTTTATCGCACCCATACCACAGCTCCGTCGGTAAGCCAGCTACAAAATGTAATTAACAATAGCAATCCTTTACAATTAAGTACCGGAAACCCAAATTTGGATCAAAACTACCAGCACAATCTTTTCTTGCGGTACAATGCTACCAAAGCCGATAAGTCAGGCGTTTTTTTTGCCTTGCTTCGTTTGCAATATACAGACAATCACTTTGCTAACAGCACTTTGATCGCTCAGCAAGATACGGTATTGAATGATCAGGTTATGCTACAAAGAGGTGCGCAAATTACCCGCCCTGTCAATCTGGATGGCTACTGGAGCAGCCGCATGTTTGTGTCTTATGGCGTTCCGGTGAGTTTTCTTAAGTCTAATTTTAATGTGGATTTTTCGGCAGATTATGCCCGTTCGCCGGGTTTAATCAATGAAAAAACCAATTTTGCCAACACTACTACACTCGGAATAGGGCTTGTACTGAGTAGCAATATCAGCGAAAAAATAGATTTTACCGTCAGCACCCGCTCCCAGTACAATTGGGTAGATAATAGCCTGCGACAGGATTTGAATGATCAGTATGTCAATCAGAATACGCAGCTCAAATTGACCTGGATACTTTGGAAAGGATGGGTATTTCGTAGCAACCTGAATCATCAGGCTTATTTTGGACTTTCAGAAGGTTTTGATCAGAATTTCTGGCTTTGGAATCTTGAAATTGGAAAAAAATTATTCAAAAATGAATTGGGTGAAATCAAAATCGCTGTATTTGATCTACTCAAACAAAACAACAGCCTCCAGAGAACGATTAGTGAAGTTTACCTAGAAGATACTGAAACTGAGGTGCTACAACGTTATTTTATGCTCAGTTTTACGTATAGATTAAAAGCCTTTAAAGAGAAAAAGCCTTAAAATCCCTGTTTTTGTGCGAATAATCAATGCAGATATTTTTAAAAAGCAATTAGATCAAAAATAAGTGCATTCACTGTTCTTCATTTTATGATAAAGTTTTTAGTGTATATGCTAATCATTTCAAATTATCTTCAAAATTTGCCAGACAAGCAGCAAAATTTAGGCAATAAAAAAAGACAGATAATTTATCTGCCTTTTTAAGATGGAAAACTCATGCAAAGCAAAAGGTATTATTTTTTACCCAAATGATAGCGAAGGTGAAAAAGTACTCCACTACTGAATAATTTAACCTTCCCAAATCCAATCTCTCCCAAAGGAATCTTCATAAAAGGTTCTATTTGTAATGATACTTTCGGGTGAATCGCCCATTCATAACCCAAAGAAACCTGTGTGATCCCTAGCCAATATCGGTTTTGATTCTCAATCTCCTGGGTATCCCAGCGATATGGTTGGTAGGTTGCAAAATTATATTCGTACTTTTCTCTTTTGAGGAAATAGCTTGATACCCCTCCACTGACAAATATTCGGCTCAGGCGACGATTTAGCCAATAATATTTAAGCTGGAGAGAAAGATCAACAATGTCACAACTTGCATCAATGGAGACAGGAACCTCTCCATTGGTATACTTTGCCCAATAACCGGAAGAAACCTGATATTCTTCGGTTGCGGCGCGATAACGTGCCTTTGAAAACAAAGCACCTGCCTGTATACTAAGTCTCGAACGAACAAAATACTCTATTGCTGCTCCGAATCTATGACCGGGTTTGGTATAATCATTCAATTCGGTAGTGCTCACTTCGGGAGCATAGCTCAACCCTAATGCCCACCGATAGTCTGAAAAAACGTGCATTGACTTTTCAGAATCCGACTTGTTTGCCAAAGTAGCCCTCATTAAAACTGGGCTTAAATTATATGGAGGTAAAATATCAGACGATTTTATGGCACTCGACTCCAGGCGATTTATTTGAATTCTAGAGAAGGATGTTTTTTCTTTAATCTCTGAGGCTGAGGTTTGCCGAGTAGCCATCGAGCTATCCGATATAGAAGTATTTTCATAGACAAAATACAGCCTTTGCACACCTGAGCGTAAGCCCTTTGTGGGGTCTGAGGAACTAAAATAATTTTTCTGAGAATAATTTACGCCATTGTCACCGTTTTCAAGCTTTTCAGGAAGTGATTGAGCGGTTTCCCGAGAGCTTGCAGGTTTTCTCTGAGCCTCAGTAAGCGGCTTGGCAGTATGAGATTTGCCCGACTTTTGAGCGTTTGGTACGGTATCTTTGTGTATCGAGTTACGTTCTTGGTGATGCGTATTTTTTGAGTCGAGCCTTACATACATCCTGGTATTCAAATAAAATAAAATCCCGTTTCCCAACAATAAAACCAACAAACTCATCCACATCCAGAAAAAGCCGATTCTTTTATAAAAAGGTTTTCGGGGATCGGCCTGATCCAACATAACTTCCATTTTTAGCCACTGGGATTCATTGTATTCCAAATCGGGATTTTCCAGCCGATTTTGGAAAAATTCTTCCAGGCGATCTTTAGGATTATCCGACGATAGGTTTGTCTTCTTCATTTAGAAAAATTTTTTCTAGCATTCCCTGTAAAACTTTTTTTGCCTTGGCCAAATTCGACTTGGACGTACCTTCCGTAATATCCAATAGTTCGGCAATCTCCTGGTGCTTATAACCCTCCAGGACGTAGAGATTAAACACCGTCCGGTATTGTGGGCTTAATCTTTGAACCAATTGTACTAACTCTTTGTAATTGATATCTCCATTGATTTCTTCCTTTTGTGCAAAATCCCCGATTCTATCTTCTAAATTTTCGGTTTGTTTATAGCGTTTGTTTTTGTGATAATGATTGATGGCGGTATTGACCATAATCTTACGAAGCCAGGGTTTGAATTCTTTGTCGATTTCATAGGTAGAAATATTCTGAAAAACTTTCAAAAAGCCATCATTAAGCATCTCTTCGGCCTCAATCCGATGATCGGCAAATCGAAGGCAAATACTCAGGGAATAAGCATAAAACTCCTGATAAAGAGCTTTCTGACTTTTTCTCTGCCACTTTATACAGCCTTTGATGATATTGGCTAATTCCTGATCATTGACAGACTTCAAGAGGGTATTTTTAATGTTTAATCGCTCATACCAAAGTATTGCAAAAAACGTTGCCTCACCCGGAAATTATTTTTTATGCAAAATAATCGCTCAACGAATAGCCTTCTTGAGATCTTCTACCAGCTTATTGAGTCGCTCGATTTCTTTTCTCTGTGCTTTGATGATTAGGTCTTTAGATTGTCCATACTCAGATTGTGGATCTTGGAGTGTTTCAGAAGAAATTTCTTCTTCTTCTTCTTCCTCGAGAGGAATAAAAAGCATATAAAGAGGAACGTGCAGGGCTTTGGCAATTTCTTCAAGGTGTTTGGAACCGATACTTTCTTGTTTTAAAAGCATGCTAAGACTTACAGGTGTCTTACCCATTGTTCTAGCTAAATTAGTGATAGTCAATCCTTTACTTTTTATAAATAATTTTACTTTATCACCAATATTCATTTTTTTAAATAATTTTAAGCGATTTATTTGTTTTTATTAAGCCATTTCTTTAAAATTGTATCTATAATCACGTTCACCAAAAATACAGTGCTTATCGCTAAAATAAAAGCTGTTTAGATAAAAACTGGCTGTGGAAAACTATGCTTTATGATTTCAAAACAAAGCTAAATAAAAGCAAGCTAATTTTTTTATTTTTGTCAATAGTCGTTAAATAACTGATAAAGAACATAATCAAAGAATTCTTATGCTAGACAAAATATATATCCGAAATTTCAAAAGCCTAGAAAATGTAAGCCTCGAGCTCCAAGACGTTAATCTGCTGATCGGTGCCAACAATTCCGGCAAAACCAACCTGCTGAAGGCTTTGGTGTTTTTTAGTCGATGGTTAAAAACTGATTTTAGATTGAATGAAAATGGTTTTAAAAGGTTGGTCTTTGGGCAAAAAGAGATTGTTTCAGAAAATGAAGCAATTGCGCTGACTTTTAGAAAAAAAATGGATGATAAAGAATTCATCTATTGTGCTGAAATTTATAAAATTCACAACGACCTGTACTCATACAATCAATTTGTGGGCATTGCAAAAAATGAAGTGAAACGTCATTTTACAATTACTAATTTAAATTATATTGATGAAAATTTTCCTGAGTTTATACTTCAGATTGAAGAAAATTCTTTTTATAAAAATAAGCCATACGATAAGTTTCAAGAGATTGAGGAGAAAAATTACAATGATTTTATAATGTATAGGCTTGAGGATTCTGAAGTGAAAATTGAAGCGAATCCAAGCTCTTATCAAAAAAATTTTTTGGAACGTCACTCCAATCGATATTTTAGTGGTTTTATTACAGAATTATTAGAAACCTTCTCCACCCTCAAAATCTATCAACCCGCCCCTTCCAAATTCAGCAAACCCTATCCGACTCTGGCTAAAGACTACACGGTGCAGGAAGATGCTGCCAATTTGGTTTCTTTTCTGGACAATATGCGGGATGAGTACCCAGAAGTCATCAAAGCGATTGTGGATGATTTGCATTACAGCGTGGAGGAGTTTGTGGATTTGCGCTTTCAAAAAGTGGACATAACACAAGATAGCGAGGCTTTCAAACTATACGGCGATAAAACCTTCAAAAAATTCGGGCTTTTTGATAAATACGGACGCACCTATTGGGCTGAGGAACTTTCCGAGGGTACTTTGTATTTTTTGGCTTTGCTGGCTATCATCCACCAACCCAATCCTCCTAAACTATTGCTGCTCGAGGAACCCGAAAAGGGTATTCACCCCCGCAGAATCAAGGACGTGCTGGAGTATATTTTTTTACTTTCTAGCAAGAAAAATATACAAGTGATTATGACCACGCATAGCCCCGAAGTGCTGAATTTCTTCAGGGAAATGCCCGAAAATGTGTTTATTGTGGATAAAAAAGAAGATGCTACAGAAATCAAAAATTTATATAAAGATATTATTGAGCCTACAGAAAAAAAAGCAGAAGCAAACGGGCTTGATATGGATTTAACAGATGATTTAGCAGATAATTGGAAAAGTGGTTTTTTTGGTGGTGTTCCTTTCAATCATTAAACTATGCTTAAAACAATCAAATACGGCTTTTACGTAGAAGATGAGGTGCAAGTAATATTTTTAGAAAATATTTTGCCTCAAATTATTAGTCATTTAAAACTTGAAGATAGTTATTCTTTTGAGAAAGATAGCTTGTATACCTCAGTTGTTAGTTTGTTTCCTGTGAATAATGGAGGTAGAAGAAAGTTTGATGTGACCTTTAAAATGTTTTGTGAGATCGGGATTATTAATTACGAACAGGATGTGTTTTTTCTCGGGCGAGATCTTGACAAAGCAACGATTTATGATCTTGAGAAAAAAATCAAAGAAATGCAAGAACATCTCGGGGAATTTTTAGAGTCAAAAGTAATTATTTTTTTACCGACTAGATGTACTGAACATTGGCTAAGATACATCAAAGAACTCAAAAAAACTGAAAATCAAGATTTAACCCAAAAATTTGAGGAACAGCGAAACGACACGGTAAAGAAGAATGTCTATGGTAGGAAAAAACGAGTAGAACAAGCACAATACATCCATAACCTCTGCCAAGACATAGACATCGACGCGCTTTCTCAACATGCCGAAAGCTTTAAGCATTTTGTAGAAAGTATCCAAATTTTTCTGAATCGCTTGAATTGATCAACAAGCCTTTATTTACAAAAAAGTCAGTTTTACGCCAAATTGATCTACTAACAACCGCCCCCTATTCCCGCAAATCATGGTCATGTTGTGAATTTCGTGCCCTACCGGAAAGTCAAAACAAACTGGATAGCTGTATTCGCTGACAATCTCTGCAATAATCTCGTGTACGGTCTTGCCAAAGGAAATTTCATTGTCTTTGATCTGGGTGAATTGGCCGATGATCAAACCTTCCAGGTTTCTGAGCTTACCGGCACGATAGAGGTGAATCATCATCCGGTCGATGTGATACAGGTATTCATTGACATCTTCCAGAAAAAGAAGTTTACCTTCGGTACTCACCTCAGAAATCGTACCGATGGTGTTGGCAAAAAGCGACAGATTGCCGCCAATAAGTCTGCCTTCGTTTTCGCCGTATCGATTCAAAGGGTGGCGTAAAGTATGAATCTCCAGGGCTTCTCCAAAAAGAGCCTTTCGGAGGCTCTCGATGGTTTGTTCGGTTTGTTTGGGAAAAAGCAAGGGCATGATCCCGTGAATACTTTTGACCCCCATATTATGTAAGTGGCAATGAAGCACGGTAATATCGCTAAACCCAACCAGCCACTTGGGATACCGGATAAATTGGTTGAATTTTAGTTTATCTACCACGCGGATCGTTCCATAACCGCCGCGAGCACTAAAAATAACCCGTATATCAGGGTTATCAAGCATATTCTGGAGGTCTTCGGTACGTTCGGTATCCGTGCCAGCAAATTGATTATGGGTACTGAATAAATGTTTGCCCAATACGACTTCTAATCCCCAGCCCTCAAGGATTTGAATAGCCATTTCCATTTCCTGTCGGCTTACTTTTTTGGCTGGGGCCACTATCCCGACTTGATCGCCGGTTTTTAAGAATGGGGGTCTGATCATATGTCACAGCTTATGGATATAATTTATTAATAAACAAAAAAAGCCTGCTTGGTTCACTAAACCAAGCAGGCTGAAGGGTTAAATTTTTGAAGATTTTTCAAATACCTAAGATTTGAATTTGGAAAATCTGTCCTTGTACTACTCAGGTTTAGGAGTAATGCCCATTTCTTTGAGTACCAAATTGGAGATGTCATTGGCTTTGTTAGCTCCGGCTATAAACTCACTTTTTAATACATATTTAAAGCTGTTTGCCTCCGAAACTTTGGTGATGGCAGCCTCTATTTTTTCATAGATAGGCGTCATGAGTTTTAGTTCGCGGTTTTGAGCGTCTACCTCTACGGTTTGCTGAAACTGCTGAAACTGCTGCTGAAGAGACTGTAGCTCACGCTCTTTGCTGGCAGCGAGTGCAGGAGTCAGTGTTTTTTCCTGAACTCCTTTTTGATAGTCGGTCAATTTTTTCTGGAATTCATCTTGTTTGGCCTTGACTTCGGCCTCGATTTGTTTGCCGTAAGTTTCCATTTCCTTTTGAGCAGCCAGGTAAGCGGGTACTTGCGGCAGTACTTTTTGGAGGTCGAAATAGCCCATTTTATTTTGTGCAAAAAGGGTGCTAGAGCCAAATAAAGTAAAAAGAACGAGGGTAAAATATATTTTTTTCATTGTATAAAGTTCAAATTATGATCATACCATTAATTATTCCTGTGGAGTAACGCCCAGCTTTTTTAATACATCATTAGAGATATTGTTTTCTTTGGGTTCGAAAAGAGAAGCCTCTACTTTCAGGACGTATGAATAACCCTGCTCTTGTGCAACGGCATTGATAGTATCCTGTAATTTTTTATAAATAGGCTCTAAAAGTTCGGATTGTTTTTTGGAGAATTGTTCTTGGGCGGCTTGTTGTGCTTTGAGGACTTCTCCTTGTTTTGCTTCGTATTGTTGGGCTAGTTCTTTACGTTTGGCTTCTGGTAGGTCAGGATTTTGAGTCACCTGATCTTCAATCTGTTTTAAATCCAACTGAAGTTTTTCAATGCCTTCTTTTAATTTTTGCTGGTAGGTAGAAAGTTCTTTTTCAGCATTTTTAAATTCAGTCAATTGTGGAAGGGCATAGTTCACATCGAACACCCCAATTTTATTGCTGCTTTTCAGATTACCGCGATTGGCTACGGTGGTAGTAGGCGTAACGCCGAGTTTTTTCAATATGGCATCCGAGAGGTTATTTTCTTCTACCTGATAATAAAGAGCTTCTTTACGCAGGATAAAGATATTACCATTTTGCACGGAGGTCTCATTCACGGCTTTCTCGAGTTTTTGGTAGACTGGCTCAAGGCGTTTGCTCAATTCAGCCTGATACTCTTGTTGGATGTTTTGTTGCATCTCTACGATTTGCTGCTCCAAGTCCTGGATTTCTTTTTGTTTAGCTTGTAAAATTACATCGGGTGATTTTGCCTCTACAGCTTTTTTAAATTCGCTTACTTTGGTATCATACTCTTTGCGTTTGGCATCTATTTCACCTCTGGCGCGATCTTCATAGGCTTTCATTTCTGCCTCGATGGTTTTATACTCTGGGAGTTGGGTTACGACGTAGTTTTCGTCGATGTATGCCAGTTTATCCTGAGCGTGTGCGCTAATCAATCCTGCCAGCCACAGCCCCAGGATGTATACATACTTGTTATTCTTCATGAGTCTTAATTCAATTGTTTGTTTTAAAATTAGTTTTCACCTTCATCATTTTCCTCGGGGCTTTCCAGCTCTTCGTTTTCACCCAGTCCTAGTTCGGCAAGTACCTCTTCGGTATAATCGTGGCGGGGTTCGGCGTAGAGGATGGTTAATCCTTCGGTATTACTAAATATAAATTGTAATTTATTTTTACGGGCTATTTTCTCGATGGCTTTATACAATTCTTCTTGAGCGGGTTTGGTCAGTTCAAGTTGTCTTGTAAAGAAGAGTCCATCTTTGCCAAAGTATTTTTGGTGGAGGTCTCTGATTTCGTTTTCCAGTTTTTCGATTTCTTTGCTTCTTTCTTCACGCATTTCGTCGGTCAAGAGTAGTTCTTCGGAGCGAAAATCTTCTTTAATTTTCTGTACTTTGGCGTTTTTATCGCGTATGTCAGTTTCCCATTTTTGAGCAGCTTCACTGATCTCCTGCTTGGCTTTTTGATAAGAAGGCATTTGATTGAGTACAAAATCAGAATCCACGTATCCGAATTTCTGGGCAAAAGACAGACTAACAAAGCTAAGACATAGAACGAATACAATCGATATTTTTTTCATAAAATTAAATTTGCTATGTTCTGAGCGATTATCTGAATTGTTGCCCGATAGTAAAGTGAAATCTTCCTCCACTAGACCCAGGTGTGCCGGGTACTTCGTCAAAGCCATATCCCCAATCCAGTCCGATCATTCCAAATGCGGGCATAAAGATTCTTGCACCGACTCCTACAGAACGCTTAAGATCAAAAGGATTGTATTCTGAAATTGATCTAAAATTATTCCCCCCCTCGATGAAGCTCAACACAAAGATCGTAGCTGCGGGATTAAGAGATACCGGATAACGCAATTCCATCACGAATTTATTAAAAGCAACCCCACCGGATTCGCCCACGGGCGTAATAGAGTTATTGGCATACCCTCGTAAGCCGATAATTTCAGTACCTAGCAAGAAGTTTTGCCCTGTAAGTCCATCTCCACCCAATTGGAAACGCTCAAAAGGTCCAACGCCCAAATCTTGATTATAAGCTCCGATAAACCCGAGGTGCATTCTTGCATTAAGAACCAGATTGCCCACCAGCGTAGTAAACCAAGAGTTATCAAACAACCATTTGTTATATTCTACCCATTTAAATTTGACTTCATTGGGTTTGTCTGCTAGATTATCCTCTCGGAACAAAGAATAAGGGGGAGTCAATGAAATACTCAAAGACAGGCTTGATCCGTTACGGGGGAAGGTTGGGTTATCAATACTATTTCGGGAGAGTGTCGTGTTAAAAGCGATATTATTGGCTGTTCCAGTATTAAACCCAAGAATATTGGTAAAGTTATCCAGCCCATATCTCAGGTAAGAAATAGAATTGCTTAGGGTAAAGAAATTGTCAGGCCATTGTAATTGTCGCCCCAAACTGAATGTGACTCCGGTTACAGTCAAGGAGCCAAACACTTCATTGCGTGTCAGGAAGGTTCTTTGCACAGAGTGACTAATATTGACGGAGAATGAGTTGCGTTTTTTCCCGCCCAGCCAGGGTTCGGTAAAAGTCAAGGAATAAGTCTGGAATCGTCGTCCATTGGCTTGCAGCCTAAGCGCAAGTCGCTGACCATCGCCGGAGGGTAGTACTCCTCCCCACTCTTTAAATTTAAAGATTTTTCTAAGGGAGAAGTTATTGAATACCAGTCCAAGCGTTCCCACAAACCCAAAAGCACCCCCCCAGCCACCGGAAAGCTCTATCTGGTCGCTGGGTTTTTCGGTGAGTGAATACTCTATGTCTACGGTTCCGTCCTGAATATTGGGTACAGGATTGATGCCGATGGTTTCGGGGTCAAAATACCCGAGGGTGGCTATTTCTCTTTGAGAACGAATCAGATCAGATCGGCTGAATTTTTGGCCAGGTACGGTACGAATTTCACGAATGATTACCCGGTCATTGGTTTTGGTATTTCCGTTGATAATTACTTTGTTGATATTCGCCTGAGAGCCTTCATAAATTTGCATCTCGACATCAATCGAGTCTCCTTCTACACCGATTTCTACGGGATTGATATTAAAGAACAGGTAGCCGTCATCCATGTAAAGAGAGGTGATATCTAGGCTAGTTTGGCTGAAATTGAGGCGTTTTTCAAGTTCTTCTACGTCATAGATATCTCCTTTTTTAATGCCGAGTACGCGGGAAAGTTGGTCACTGCTGTAGACATAATTGCCTCGCCAAGTAATATTTCTATAATAATAAGGATTACCTTCTTCGAGTTTTATTTTTACGCCCACAAAATCTCCACCGATTGGATACACGGTATCATTGATAATACGGGCATCTCGGTAGCCTTTGGAGCGATAGAAGCTGATGAGTTTTTCTTTATCTTCTTTGTATTTATCATCAATAAATTTAGAAGCAGTGAAGATGCGAAATTTCTTTTCTTTGGTTTTTTTAAGTTTTTTAGCAATTTTTTTATCGGAGAAATCTTCATTTCCCTCGATGATAAGTTCTTTGATTTTTACACGAGTGCCTTTATTGACATTGATTTTAAGAAGAACTCCATTGGAGATCAGGGTATCTTGTATTTGAATAATATTGGCGGTGGCATTGAGGTAGCCTTTTTCCACAAAGTGATTTTCAATGGTTTTTTGGGTGTTTTTTAGCAGAGAAGGCGTTACGATTCTTCCTTTAATGAGTTTTATTTTATCATTCAGGGTTTCAATCTGCCCTTTACGAATTCCTGAGAAGAAGAATCGGGTCAGTTTGGGGCGTTCGGAGAGATCAATATTGAGATAGATTTTATCTCCTTCAATCTTGGTGGCATAGATTTTAATATCACCGAGGATTCCTTGTTTCCAGAGCTTTCTGACGGCTTCACTGATGTCAGGCCCGGGGACTTTAATCTTTTCACCTACTTTGAGTCCGGAGAGTGAGATCAATGCACCTTGGTCCAGGAATTTGATGCCTGATACGGTGATTTCAGCGATTTCGTAGTCTCTGGGGGCAGAATAGCTAAGGTCGTTGGCACTGCCGGAGGAGTTGGTTTTGGGACCAAGCCTTTGGGCATAGGATTGAATACTTAGTAGAAGTAGTATACCAATAATAATAATAAGAGAACTCTTCATAAATTGTTAAGATTTTACCTGATCACTCGTTTTTCCAAATCTTCTTTCTCGCTTTTGATAATCAATAATGGCTTCATAAAGGTGCTGTCTTCGGAAATCCGGCCATAAAATGGGGGAAATATAAATTTCCGAATAGGCAAGTTGCCAAAGCAAGAAGTTACTTATACGTATTTCACCGCTGGTTCTGATTAATAATTCCGGATCGGGGATGTTATGCGTAGATAAATGCTCAGAGAAATTTTCTTCGTTTAATTGATCAATATCTATCAATCCAGATTTTACGTTGTGGGCTATTTTTTTTACGGCATTTAATATATCCCATCTGCCGCTGTAGCTCAAAGCCAAAATCAGGTTGAGACCTTTTCCGTCACGGGTTTGATGTATGGCATCTTTTAATCCTTCCTGGCAATCGTGTGGAAGGCTTGCCATATCACCAATTGTAGCTAGTTTTACATTATTTTCTTTGAGGTTGTCTATTTCTCTGTGAATGGTATCTACCAGTAATTCCATCAAGGAATCAACTTCATATTTAGGTCGATTCCAGTTTTCAGTAGAGAATGCGTACAAAGTGAGATATTTAACACCGAGTTCTCCACAAGCTTCTGTAGAATCTCTGACGGCTTTAATAGCGTTTTTATGACCAAATATACGCAGTGCCCCTTTTTTTTGAGCCCACCTACCGTTCCCGTCCATAATAATAGCGATATGTTGAGGCAACTTATTTTGGTCTATCAGTTCTTTCATCGCATCGTCTTTTGCATCTTAAACAAATTTTTAAGCTTTTTGATCATTTTACAGGTATTTTTTTTGATAAATATCCGCACAAAGTCTAAAAGCTAAAAATTCATTATCCGGGTGCAAAATTAAACATAACTCGTGAGATTCAAAAGGATTAGATAGTCTTTTGAACTTTTTATAGATGGAAAGCTTATTGAGGCAGTACTACGGGGCAGTTTTTACGCTTATCCGGGAAGACGTAACTTAGAAATACTCCGGTAAAGAAGTACATATCAGAATTATTAGGATTTCCGGTATAATATTTAGGGTTAAGATTGGGTATATTAGAATTGGCATCTACCCCCAAGTCATCCAGGTAATCGGTAAACGTGAATCGACCACCAAATTCAAAACCCAAGTTGATTCGGTCGGAAAGTACAGCCTTGATACCCACACCTAGGGGAATGGATGCTCCTTTGGTACTGTAGGAAGGTTGTGAATTATTAAGCGGGTCTATTTTCAAGTAGTTGATTCCAGTGAAGAGGTAGGGTGTCCAAGATTGATCTACGGTGCGGCTTCCGGCTCTGAAATCCAAGAAATTGTATTCAAACTGCCCAGAAAGCTCAATAATTACGGTATTGAAGGAATGGTTTCGTACTTGAGCCAACTGGTCGTCGGAAGTAGCATCATCATCGCTGATTTTTGCAAATGAAAATCCGGCTTTAAAGCTAATCGCTTTGCTTAGATTGCCTCTGTAAAAAAGGCTGCCCAAAGGTCCGGGGCTATCGATATTAATGGCTTTTGCGAGCTCGCCTTTATAATTGGCTACCCCGCCCATGAATCCTACTTCATGGGTTTGAGCAGAAAGTATGCCCTGACCCATGAAGAATATTCCTATCATAATGTGACTAATTTTCTTAAACATGTGCATGGTAAATAGTTTGATCGTGTTGCAGTAAACCCAGACGGATACAATCTCCAAAGATTGCCTCATCTGAATAGATAATTTATCTTTTTCCACCTCCAGGACATCTGAGCCCTACGCCCAGAATATAATTCAATTTAAAACCAGCAACCAGATAAATATCTTGATTGGCATTTTCACCGCGCTTATCTCCATCATTCCCAAAGCCAGTAATGGTAGGTCGCCCAGCCTGATCAAGTACAATTGGACTGACATTATTGATGAAATTATCCAAATCTGTGGATCTGGATCCTCCGGTTTGAGCATCGGTAAGTTCTAGGGTTCGGTTGGCTATGGCTCTTGCCAGATCACTTTCCAGGTCGTTGGGGTTGGCGTAGTTACCCCCTACATCATCCAAATAATCGGTAAATGAGATTCGGTAAGCTACTTCAAAAGATAAGTCGGTTCGGTCATTGAGTTTGAAGCGTACGCCTACACCTACGGGAATGACAGGTTGAAACAAGGAATAAGGTTTATCGTATTTGGTACCTGCATTGGGTCCGAATTCTCTGACCAGACCTTGACCTTCGGTACGAAGCGGGCGTAATCTAACCCAGTCATTTCCGAATTCTTCAGGGGTTTTAGCTTTTGGATCGTGATAAAACAGCCCAAGGCCTAATAATAAATAAGGCGTGACAGGGACTCTTTTATGAAAAACAAAGGGGCTTCTCAAAAGATCATAAGTGACTACTGCGGATAATTCCCAGAGATCATTCCTAAAATGGGCATTGCGGATATACCGATATCTTGATCTTTCATCCACGGGGTCAGCCGCTTGAAAATCATTGGCGGCCAGTCTTGCCCAGTTAAAATCTCCTCTCACCATAATTCTGGGGCTAAGCTTGCGGGTGAGGTTAATCCCTATCGAGGGGCGAGTTTTGGTTAGATCAGTGGATATATATTGCTCTTGTGGATTGAGGTCTCCAAAATAATTGGTGAAGCCTACATTAACCCCCACAGAAAGATAACCGATCTTTCGGCCGTCAACAAGCCTTGAAGCAATATAAGGTTGGGCTTGAACCCCGATATAGAGGGATAGCAGAAGTATAAGTAATACCGATTTTTTAAAATTTTTCATAAGGATTTCAAATAAATCAAAAGCACCAGACGAAACAATACACTTTATTATGATAATAGTAGAATTTTTCTTACAAGAACGAGAAAAAATAAATTTTGTCAGTAATTTCTAATGTCCAAACCCCAATTTAATTTCTTCCTTAATGTATTGAGAAAATTATCTTCGTACATTTTTACTAACCTAGCTTTGAACTTTTCTTTTCGTATAGCAATTTGTGCCGTTGCATCAATCACTTTCGAGCGTGAGTCAAGTGATACCAGAAAATTTTTACTCCTTCCCTCAATCCCAAAAGAAATCACACTGTCATCAGAAACCACTAGGGGTCTTACATTCAAATTATGCGGGCTGACCGGGGCAATAATAAAATTATTGGATTGTGGTAGCACCACAGGCCCTCCACAGCTCAGTGAGTAACCTGTTGATCCAGTAGGTGTTGCTACAATTAGTCCGTCAGCCCAGTATGAATTGAGATATTCTCCATCGATATAGGTATGTACTACGATCATAGAGGAGGTATCTCTTTTGGTAATGGTAAATTCGTTGAGTCCAAAGTTAATTCCATCAAATATATCCCAATCCGAATCTACACTCACCAAAACCCTTTCTTCCACTTTGTAATATCCCTGATAGATATTTCGTATGGTAGCCCGGATGTCTGCTGGGGAGGTGGTAGCCAAAAAGCCCAACCTCCCCATATTGACTCCCAGAATCGGAATTTGTTTTTCACCTACGTGAGTGACCGACTCAAGGAGTGTACCATCTCCACCCAAACTGAATAGAAAATTGGCATCAAATATATCTTTTTTATGGCTATATACACTGATGATATTGTGTTTGATGCCACTTTGCTGTACAAAATCGTAAAAGGCATCGGATACCTGTATTTCTGCCCCTCTTTCGGTGAGTTCCTCAAACATTTCCATTATAAAATGCCGGAATTCGTTTTTAAAGGTTCTACCGTGTATAGCGATTTTCATTTCTATTCAATTTTGATAACGATGTATCCTTAATTTTTATTGAGATTACAAGACAATTAATCTCCCTTTGTAGCTTTTTTCTCCATTTTGGGAAAACTTGGAGTCTTTATTTTTTTAAATATCCATATATTTGAACAATAAGTCCAAGCGCTCTTTGTCCATATCCTGAAATTCGGAGGGTTGAAATTTGGCAATGATCTGATAATTAAATCGCTCAAAGGTAGCCACAATTCTACTCAAATTTGTTTTATTGATTTTCAAAGTGACCTGAAGGTTATTTGGGTTGCCTGTGTCGTGTACTACGCTGACATTGAGTATCCTTGCCTGATTACTTTCTACCAAACGGCTGATCTCAGCAAGAGAATAATCCCTGTAATCAATCAGCATCACAAGGATTCCTCCCGATTCCTGGTTAGAAAATGAATCGGCAAAGGCATTTAAAGTATCGTGAAGGGTGACTACTCCCAGAAAATTTCCTTCTTCGCCCAAAACAGCTACCAATTGCACGGCATAAGAGCTGGCCAATCGGAGTATATCATAAAAATGTTGGTTGTACATCACGTATACGCTACTTCCGATCAATTGCACATCAGATACGTAGGTACTTTCATCGTTTTTTTCGTAGATTATGTCTTCACTCAGCAAACCGATGTACTGATCTTTGTCAATAACGGGTAGCTGGGCGATTCTCATTTCCTCCATCCAACGGATCGCTTTGTCAAGCGTGTCGGCGGGTTTTAGCGGAGGAATCATTTGGTTGATAAGTTCTTCGGCTATCATGTGTGTGATATTTTGGTTTTCTCGAGAAACTGGTTTAATAATTCGTTGAATTCGTCGGGGTGTTCCATCATAGGGGCGTGGCAGCATTTGTCAATAAATCGCAGCTCAGAATTGGGGATCAGGCGATTAAACTCATAAGCTACGACTGGAGGGGTAATGGTATCATTTAAACCCCAGACCAAAAGGGTTGGAATCTTAATCTTGGGGATTTCGCCTGCCATATTGTGTCTTTGAGCTGATTTGGCAATAGATACGATACTCAAGCATTTGGGGATGCTTCGGGTTACCTCAAAAACTTCATCAATAAGATCTTTGGTAGCCACATTGGGATCATAAAAAGTATATTTTACGCGTTCTTCTACATATTTATAGCTTCCTCTTTTGGGATAAGAGCCTCCCATAGAGTTTTCGAAAAGGCCTGAACTTCCGGTGAGTATCAATCGCTCTACCTTATCTGGGTGGCTGAGTGTAAACATCAGGGCTAAATGGCCTCCCAGGGAGTTGCCCAGAAGTGTTAGTTTGTTTAGAGACTTAAATTCTACAAATTCTTCAATAAACTTAGTGAGCGTTTTTAATCCGGCTGTTTTGATGGGGAGTTCATAAATAGGCATCATGGGAATAATCACCCGATATTTTTTTGAATAATACCCTAAAACAGCTTCCCAGTTGCTTAAAGCACCAAACAAACCGTGAAGTAACAAAAGAACCTCCCCTTGACCTTCATCAATATATTTAAATTTATTTTCTTCTTTAATGGTATATTTCATGGCACAAGTCCGCTAATGATTGGCTGAACCAATCTCAATAATAAATACATCAGCAATTTTATCATGAATAATAACGATTCACAAATTATATTAATTTCTTTTGTTGGATTTGAACAAAATAAATATGCAATTTGTCAGATCGCTTCTATGCAAATCTATTACATTCAGTCCAATATAGGAAAGTTTTTACAAAGCTTTTGGAATATTCCTGTGTGTAGGGTATGTATTTGTAGAAACAGATTTAATCACAAATAAGTTGGGTATTGGGTCTCTACAATGAGTGATTCGGTTCAAAAGAAAATATTTTATGCTATAGGCTTACCTGACAACAATACCCAACGTCCATTTTTAGCTAAGGTCGATTATTTTCAATAATTCTGTCATCCAGTTGTTCGGGAGTTTCTGCTCCTAATAACTGCCCTGCGATATTATTTACAATCGGATAAAGTCTTGAGCTTCCTTGAAATTCCTTATTCAAGCCCCCAAATCCGTTAATAAACCAGAAGAAAAAGCTGAGAATGATGGCAAATTTTACTACGCCAAAAATCCCGCCGATGATATTATCCCAGGAACCCGGAAAATCAAACTCGATTTCGGTTTTGAGGTATTTGCCAGCAGTACTAAGCAGTGCGAATGCACCTCCCACAGCACATGCAAAGACTACTTTGGCGAATATTTCTCTTCTAAATATAAAAATATTGTCGTGCGCCAATCCAAAAATAATCCCTACGATATAAAAACTAATGGCAAAGGCAATGGCAAAATGGATCGTACCGACCAATTCGGCAAGGATTCCTTTGGTAAAACCTCTGTAAAACCCCCAGCCTAAGGGTATGGCAATCATAATATCTAATAAGACATAGAAAATATTGTCCATTGGGTTTAATTTTGTAGTAGTGTTTTGACTAGTTGCGAAATCAACTTGCCGTCGGCCATTCCAGCCAGTTGTTTGGAGGCTATTCCCATTACCTTGCCCATATCGGCTGGGGAAGAAGCCCCCAATTGGGTGATGATTTCTTGAATTTTTACCTGTAGCTCTTCTTCGGAAAGCTGCTTGGGAAGGTATTCTTCTATGACAGCCAGTTCGTCTATTTCTTTTTGAGCCAAATCTAGGCGGTTTTGCGTTTGAAAAATCTCCGCGGATTCTTTTCTTTGTTTGGCGGCTTTGCTCAACAGTTTGATTTCATCTGCCTGAGTCAGTTCGTCGGCTGCCCCTTCTTTGGTTTCTTCCAACATGATCAAAGATTTGATAGCTCTTAAGGCTCTGAGGCGATCTTTTTCTTTGGCCAACATAGCTTTTTTGATGTCTTCGTCGATTTGTTTTTTTAAACTCATGCGGATTTTGATGTTAATGGTTTAATAACTAATTTGATCAGAATTTTTCAAGAAATCAAATTTATTTACAAAAATATTGATTTATTCCCATAAAAAATGCATGTATGACCAAATTAAGTGTAAATATTAATAAATTCGCTACTTTGCGTAATGCCCGTGGAGGCAATAATCCGGATATCATCAAAACGGCCGGAGATTGTGAAAGTTTTGGTGCACAGGGCATCACAGTGCATCCACGCCCTGATGAAAGACATATTCGCTACCAGGATGTGCTGGATTTGCACGAAATCGTACAAACCGAATTTAATATTGAGGGGAATCCAGATCAACGTTATATGGAGTTGGTCTCAAGGATCAGACCTACACAGGCTACCTTAGTACCGGACGGACCTCAGGCAATTACTTCGGATGCTGGCTGGGATACCCTCCGTCATAAAAACTTTTTGCAAGAAATCATACAGGAATTAAAAAAGCTAGGCGTTCGTACTTCTATTTTTGTTGATCCCATTTTGAAATATGTGGAGGGAGCTGCCGAAGTGGGTGCTGATCGAGTAGAATTATATACGGGTCCGTATGCCCATCATTATACAATCAACCCTGAGGAAGCCGTAAAAGATTATGTGGAGGCTGCTAAACTTGCCAAAGAACTGGGTTTGGGTTTGAATGCTGGGCACGATCTCAGTTTGCAAAATCTTAGATTTCTCAAAGAAAAAATCCCCTATATGGATGAGGTATCGATAGGTCATGCACTGATTTGTGATGCAATTTATTTGGGTTTGGAAAACACTATCCAATTGTATCTGAGGCAGTTAAATATTGGGAATTAGGTATTGGCTTAGGAGGGAGATTGGGTAATTGTCCCCAACCTCCTTGGCTTGTTTTCAATGGAATGCTTTTACATTCATTTTATAGACCAGGTATTTGCGGCTAAATATCACGCTCCACATCCCTCTGGGTTTGGCATCGAGAATGATGGGTGAGGTAAATAAAAGTTCTTTTTCAAGGAGAGACTCTGAGTGGGGTTCCAGAGGGAGTTCATCGTTTTGGTATTTTTCCAGAATTTTTTGCTGCTCTGGCAGAGGTTTGGATTCTTGGGGAGCTTGAAAGCTATGGAATTGAATTTTAGCTTCAAAGCTTTTTTCAAGAGAATCTAAGACAGGGAGAGAGTTAATTTTGTAGAATTCATCTGCGGAGTTGAGTTCTTTTTGGCTAATTTTTTGATTGACAGCTCGGCTCAAAGCTTTTTGGGCGATTCTGGTGATGGTGACTCCTTCGCTCATTGCCAGCTCAAGGAGCTGGTCTTCGGTGACGCGTTTGATTTCACGGTTATTAAGTGCTTGGGCGGCTTCTTTACGCCGAGCTTCGGACTTGGCTGGGTCTTCGCATTGGCTAAGAAGCATTAAAATTCCGGCAAAAAACAAAAATTTGCCGGGGATATGTAGCAATAATTTATGAACGTGCATGCGTAATGTCATCAAAAATGAATAAGTATTTGTTGGTTCGTCCGTCATCATCATTAATCGGAGAGGCATTGCCTTTGACAAAGATTTTGCTGCCGTTTTTGGTTTTGAGATAGAGGAAATCTGTCCATTTTTTACCGTTGCGTAATCGTTCTTTGGCTTCTTCGATTTTTTCGTGGCTATCTACGATATAATTGATAAGCATTCCTTCAAATTCAATTTGATCATAACGCAGTTTGCCCTCAGCCAGGTCATTGCTCGTTTGGATGATAAACTTTCGGTCGGTCTCGATCATAATATTCGAGAAATTAAACAATTCCTCTTTGGCTTTGACCTCTCTCTGAGAACGCTCGATGTGTTCTTGGGTAGACTGAAGTTCTTCCATATTTTGTCGCATTTCTTCTTCCTGGCTTTTCATTTGTTCGGTCATGAGGGTAGATTCATCCAGGAGTCGCTTGGTTCGCTCATTGATGCGTACACTGGCAATGGTAGAGGCGATACTTTCTGCAATTTTTTCTACAAATTCTATTTCATAAGGATAAAACTCATTGAATGAGGCCAACTCTATCACACCGAATACCTCTTCATTCAGTTTAAGAGGTACAATTAAAATACTATTGGGATTTGCTTTGCCTAGCCCGGAAGTGATCTCAACATAGCCGTCGGGCACCTCGGTCAGGTAAATGGTGGCGTGTTCTTGCCAGGCTTGCCCAGCGAGGCCGTCGCCGATATATACTTTTTGTTCCAGAAATTTTTTCTTATCCCAGGCATAACAAGAGGCAAGTTTCATATAAGGTTCTTCGCCGTTGTGCATTACGTCAGGGTCATAATTTTCGACTACAAACAATCCGCCCTGATTGGATTTGGTATATTTGACCAGGCTGGAAATGATGCTATCCGAAAGTTTTACAATGTCGTTGTTGTTTTGTTTGAGGATTTCACTAAAAAGTACGAGTCCTTCTGTAGTCCAACTGCGGCGGCGATCTTCTTCGGCTACTGCGGCTAAGTTGTCACGCATCTCTAGCAGGGCATTACCCAAAATATCATATTCACTAAGTGGTGTATAGGATGCCTGATAATTTCCTTTACCGATATTTTCTGCAAATCGGGAGGTTTCTTTGAGGCTATAGATGAGTTTATCTGCCGATTCTGCCATTTCACCGATTTCGTCATTTCCAAATTTGAAGTGTTTGTCTTCGGGGAGTTCTCCGATTCCCAATTTTACGAATACGCTGTTGATGTATTTGATAGGGCGTACGATTTGGCGGCGAGTCCACCAGGAGACCAAAAACCCAACCAAAATCAGGATGATTCCCATAATAATGGTCGTTCTGATCAATTGATTAAAACTCTCGAGCAGGGCTGTTTGGGTAGATTCACGGTCTCTTTTTTTCTGCTCAGAAATGGTATTCAATTTTTTGAGAATGTTATCGGCTAAGGGTAAAACATCATTGTTGAGGATATTTTCGGATTCCAATTTATTGATTTGGTCAAAATAATCTTCGGGTTCGGCAAGTTTTTCACGGATTGCCTGCTGATGTTTGATGAGCGTTTCAAAATCAGTAAAAACCTCATCCATTTGTTTATCCAGATTTTTGTCGCGCCAGTCTTTTTTGAGTTTTACGAGTTGATCTTTAAACTCCGGGAAGTTGAGGTGTATTTCTTTAAGAGCTTCTTTGTCTTCGGGGCGGATTTCGGTATGTTCGTGTACCCAGCTCATAGTATAGAGTTGGGATTGGGTGACCATGAGCCTGAAATTGTCAATCATATCAATGGAGGGGTTCACGGTTTTGGAAAACTCAATGATATTTTGTGCACCTTCACTGACTGTAAGAAAGCTATACGTTGCATTGACGATAAAAAATGCATAAATTGAGATAAATCCCCAGATAATTTTCCCGCTGATACTATTAAAGCCTAGGAAATTAAACATAGATTTTTTCTTTGCCATGGGGTATGAAGCTTTATATTTTTAAATTTTAAGCAATTCAATGATTTGGAAGGGAAAGGATTTTCTTTTGAAATAGATTTGGAAAATACACTTTACCTATACTTTACTCAAAATTACAAAATTAATACCATTCAACCGCTATGTTTGATCTGATAAGCACGAATTCGTGCGAGTTGCCCAGGGAATAATTATTTATTTTAATAAATCGTCAATAGCCTGGGCAAGAAAGCGGTCTTTTTCTGTGATGATATTGCCGGCATCGTGGGTATTCAACTCAATATGCACCTGATTATAGACATTAGACCACCAGGGATGATGATCCATTTTCTCAGCCAAGATAGCCACCTGCGTCATAAAACCAAAAGCTTCTACAAAATTTTTGAATAAAAAGCTTTTTTTAAGTTTGTTGTCTTCTTCCTGCCACATGATAGAATTGATTTATAATTTGTGATTTTATGAAAGATAAACCGGGTAAGGGAGAGAATGTTTGGTGTGGAGATTGGGTATCGGAATCTGAGGCTTGCCAATACCCAAAATCCCTCTCTATCACACAAAAATCAAATCCAGCAACACTTCTTTCCCCACGATTTTATTGAGGTCTGTCAGGATTCGGGATTTGGCCATGAGCAACTCCTGTTTTAGGGAAGCCGATTCAAGCTTGGCGAATAGGATATGATCCTGGATATAAATCTTTTTGGTGCGGCGTGCTACGGTATTGCCGAGTACTTCATTCCAGGCTTCCATAATTTGTAATTCATCAAAGCGATCCTGGAGGTGATAATGCTCAATGAGTTCTTTTACAATCCGACTGACTGGGTTGGATTCGTTATTACGTAGATTAGCTCTTTGCTCAAGCTCATAGTTATATTTTTTTTTCATTTTTAAGCTTTTTAAAACCAAATTTTTGAGTTTAGCTTCATACTTCCTTTGGGTTTAGGATAGGAAGTATTTTTCCTTGGTTTACATGAAATATTTTTTTTTCGGCATGGACAGCTTCCAGAAACTGTCTGCTTCGTTCGGGTCGGGCATCCGTGATAAAGATTTGTCCGAATGTATTGTCTGCAATCATTTGGATTAATCGTTGGATGCGCTTATCATCTAATTTGTCAAAAATATCATCCAAAAGCAAAATTGCCTTAAAATTTTTCAGGCGGCTGATATATTGAAAATGCGCCAGTTTTAAGGAAATCAGGAAAGATTTTTGCTGCCCCTGAGAGCCTTCTCTTTTGAGCAAATAATCTTCTATATAAAAGAGGTAATCGTCTTTATGAATCCCAAAGTTGCTTCTTTGAAGCAGAATATCTTTTTGCCGTCCCTGACGAAATATTTTCTCAAAATCTTCCTGATCCAGTTGGGAGGAATAGTTGATGGCAACTACTTCCTGATGATCGCTGATGATTTTGTATTTTTCCTGAAAATAAGGCAAAAAATCCCGAATAAACGCTACTCTGCGCTGATAAATCTTCCTGCCCAACCGGAGTAGAGGCAGATCGTAAGTAGACAACAAATCCTCATCCTGAAAGTTCCGCTCCTGAAATTGTTTGAGCAGGCTGTTTCTTTGTCTGAGTACCTGGGCATAATGCATCAATTGATGAAGATATGCAGGGTCTACTTGTGCAATGAGGCTATCAAAGTATTTTCTCCGGGCTTCACTCCCTTCACTAATCAGGTCTGTATCGTGCGGGGCAATCATCACCACCGGAAAACGCCCGATATGCTCACTGATTTTTTCATAGATTTTTTTATTGAGTTTTAAGATCTTTTTTTGTCCTTTCTGAACCCCACAAAAAACCTGAAAGATTTCATCGAGATCAAATTCACCTTGAATGGTAAAATAGGTTTCCTTGTGTTTGATATTTTGGGTATCTATACTATTGAAGGCACTTTTACTCAGGGAGAGGTAATAAATGGCGTCCAACAGATTAGTTTTCCCGCTGCCGTTGTCGCCAACCAGGCAATTGATTTCCGGGCAAAAATCCAGATTCAATGACTCATAGTTTTTGAAATTGGCCAAAGCAATATTCCGGAGATATACAAACAAGGGAATTGGTAAAGATGAAATTATTAATTTTTTTGAAATGCCCGTTCTACAAATTTAAACCTTTTTTTACTACTTTCGCAACAAACATCAAAGAGATTTTTTAAATCAATAAAAGCACATGGATAATTCTAAAACTAAGGACAAAACCTCCTCCAAAACCAAAAATAAGGCCAAATCCGAGCAGAAGTTCTCAGCCGAGACCTATCTTTTCTGGTACGAAAATATGTACTTGCAGCGAAAATTTGAGGAAAAAGCCGGACAGCTTTATGGAAGACAAAAAATTAAGGGCTTTTGCCACCTCTATATCGGCCAAGAAGCGAGTGCCTCTGGTGCCGTCACAGCTTTACGCCCTGGCGATAAGTGGATTACTGCCTACCGTGACCACGGTCAACCCTTGGCACTGGGAACTCCTCCAAGGGCGATTATGGCCGAACTCTACGCCAAAGCCACCGGAATCTCCAAAGGTAAAGGAGGCTCTATGCACATGTTTGATAAAGAAAGAGGTTTTTTTGGTGGGCATGGAATCGTAGGCGGACAAATTCCCCTGGGTGCTGGGCTTGCTTTTGCCGAAAAATATAAAAAAACAGGGAACGTCTGTATCTGTTATATGGGCGATGGTGCTGTGCGTCAGGGTGCTTTTCACGAAGCACTGAATATGGCTATGACCTGGAAACTTCCCGTGATCTTTGTCATTGAAAATAATGGATACGCCATGGGTACTTCTGTAGCACGTACTTCTAACGTAACTAATCTTTACACCCTCGGTGAAGCCTATGATATGCCTTCCGAACCCGTAGATGCGATGCAGGTAGAAAATGTACACAATGCTGTATTTGAAGCCGCCGAACGCGCCCGCGCCGGAGAAGGACCTACTTTGCTCGAATTCCGCACGTATCGCTACAAAGGGCACTCTATGTCTGACCCTGCCAAATACCGTACTAAAGAAGAACTAGAATTTTATAAGGCTCAGGATTCTATTGAGCAAGTCCGAAAAACCATCCTAGACAATAAAATGGCTACCGAAGAAGAGCTCAATGCCATCGATGAGAAGGTTAAAGACATTGTGAATGAATCGGTAGAATTTGCCGAAAACTCGCCTTATCCTGATCCCGCAGAAGCATTCAAAGATGTGTATGTGCAGTCGAACTATCCGTTTATTATGGATTGATTTTTCTCAAGTTTGTCGAAGTCTATTTGAATGAATAAAACCATGCGCTATAACCAGAGAGGAGTATCTGCTTCTAAAGAAGAGGTACATGCAGCTATTAAAAATTTGGATAAAGGTTTGTATCCCAAAGCTTTCTGCAAGATTATCCCAGATGTTTTGGGAAATGACCCTGATTATTGCACGGTGATGCACGCCGACGGAGCTGGTACCAAATCCTCTCTGGCTTATTTGTATTGGTGCGAAACAGGCGACCTCTCCGTCTGGAAAGGCATCGCTCAGGATGCATTGGTTATGAATATGGACGATTTGCTTTGTGTAGGGGCTACCGGACCTATTTTACTCTCCTCTACCATCGGTCGTAATAAAAATAAGATTCCCGGTGAAGTCATTTCAGCTTTGATTCAGGGTACGGAAGAGCTCCTTGACGCCCTTCGAGGTTATGGTATTGAAATATACAATACCGGTGGCGAAACGGCTGACGTGGGTGATCTTGTGCGTACTGTCATTGTGGATAATTGTGTGACTGCCCGTTTGCGTCGGGATGAAGTCATTGACAATGCCCACATTCAGGCAGGGGATGTGATTGTGGGGCTGTCGTCGTCGGGTCAAGCCTCTTACGAAACCGAGTACAATGGAGGAATGGGCAGCAATGGCCTTACCTCAGCACGCCACGATATTTTTCATAAATATTTATCAGAAAAATACCCTGAAAGTTATGATCCCGAAATCCCTGCTGATTTGGTCTATTCTGGTCGTTATAAACTAAATGATGATTTTTATTATCAAGAAAACGACCGGGATTTTTATACAACTATGGGCAAACTGGTGCTTTCGCCTACGCGCACTTATGCGCCGATTTTAGTAGAAATTTTTAAAAATTATCGCTCCCATATCCACGGGATGGTGCATTGCAGCGGAGGTGCACAGACTAAAATTCTGCATTTTGTAGATCAATTACACATCATCAAAGATCACCTGTTTCCTATTCCACCCTTATTCAGAATCATTCAGGAGGAAAGCCAAACGCCCTGGGAAGAAATGTACAAAGTATTCAATATGGGGCATCGCCTAGAAATCTACACCGATGAAGTCACTGCCCTAGAAATCATCACCATCTCTCAAAGTTTTGATGTAGAAGCCCAAATCATTGGCAGGGTCGCAGAAAGTGATATAAAAAGACTAACTATCCAAGGAGAAAAAGGAGATTTTGAATATTAAAGGTCTGAATCCTGCTACTTGGTAAATAATTTTTTGATGTTAGTGTTTTACGATCGTACCTGATTTTGAATTTTTTAGAAATAATTATTCGTGTAAACTCCCTTTTGTGAGTTTATGAAGTATCCCCACTTTCCTAAAACACCTTATCAATTTCATTTTTCTGAATTGCCTGCCAGGCGGTATTGCAGAAAATCTCAGCCGCCTTGTTGAAATGGGCAAAGCGTTCGTCCTGCGTATAGCCGTGTTTGTAGCGGTAATAGATTTGCTGTACAATCACTGCCAGTTTGAATAGCCCGTAGGCATAATAAAACACGGGATTGTCTATGGATCTGCCGGTTTTTTGGGCGTAGAGCTCTATGATTTCGCTGCGTTTGGGATTGCCGGGCATGAGTGTTGCAGTGGGCAATCCCTGTTTAAGCATCTCAGCATCTGAAGGTACTACCCAGTAGCTGATCGAGGTACCCAGATCCATCAAAGGATGCCCCAGGGTACACATTTCCCAGTCCAGCACGGCTTTTACTTCTGTCCACTGATCGTCTTTAAACACGATATTGTCATATTTATAGTCATTGTGGATCAGGCTGAAGCCGTATTCGGTGGGTTGGTTTTTCTCCATCCAGTCCATTACTTTTTGGGCAGTCGGGATGTCATCCGTAGCAGCCTGGAGATATTGTTGCCCCCAGTTGGTCACTTGCCGCGCTACGTAACCTTCAGGTTTGCCTAGGTCGGCGAGTCCAGCGGCTTCGTAGTCTACGGTGTGTAGCTCCACAAAAGTATCCAGCCAGCTATGCATAATTTGCTGAAAATCAGCCGGAGGGATATGACGGGCTTTGGCTTCTTTGAGGGTCAAGATGATACCATCTACCTTTTCCATGAGATAAAATGGTGCGCCAAGTACATTTACATCCTCAGTATAAATAATTGCCTGAGGTGCTTTGGGAAATACCTGATGCAATCGAGAAAGTACTTTATACTCTCGCCCCATATCATGCCCCCGCTTAACAGCTCCAAAAGGCGGACGACGAAGTACAAACTCCCTTGAAGCTGATTTGATCAGATAGGTCAGGTTGGAATGCCCACCAGAGAACTGGCTTACGCTTAATTCGGCATTTTTATCGCCGATTAATTCATTTGCGTATAGAAATTGGCGAAGCTTTTCTTCCGGCAGTTCTTCGCCTTTTCTGACTTCGTGGGTCAGGTCGCTTTTTGACATAGTTTTTTTGATATTTGATTTTTTTCTAAATTTTTCAGTCCTACCCCATACCCCGTCCCTATCAAGACGATGCCTATGAGCTGCCGAGGCGTTTATCAATGCCTTCACACGAATGCACCTGGCATTCCTTCAATCGAGGATGCCCATCGTTGCCCCAATACCTAAGCCCCAATACCTTACATACCACCAATCAGATAACCTCCGTCAGCCGTATACACACCTCCAGTCATATAAGCTCCTGCGGCAGAAGCCAATAATACCACCAGTCCGGCCATTTCATCAGGCACGCCTAGGCGACGGATGGGGAGGTTTTGTTCCATTTTTTTGACGAGACTTTCATTCTGCCAGAGGGCTTCACTGAATTTAGTTTTGATCAATCCGGGGCAGACTACATTGGCACGAACGCCGTGATGTCCCCATTCTTTGGCCTGGTTTTGAGTGAGCATAATCAAGGCGGCTTTGCTGGTGCTGTACAGCCCCAATCCAAAACCGGGATGAATACCTTCTACCGAACTGATATTGATGATACTTCCTCCGCCACGTTGTTTGAAAATGGGCAATGCTAGGTTGGAAAGTTCCCAGGGAGCTTTGACATTAACATCCATAATTTTATCAAAAATACCACTGTCAGAGCCTTCAATAGGTCCGAAGTAAGGATTGATAGCGGCGTTATTCACCAAAATATCTAAGCCACCGAAATGTGCCACGGTTTTTTCAATCAGTTCTTTACGGGCTTGTGAGTCGCCTACGTGGCAGGCAATGCCTATGGCGTCCAAGCCATCGGCCTGAAACTCCTGGGCTACTTCATCTACGGATTCTTGCTTGCGGCTGCTGACCACGACTTTGGCACCGTGTTCGGCAAGGCCTCTTGCGATTGATTCGCCGATGCCCTTGCTGGATCCTGTCACAACGGCTACCTTTCCTTCAAGGTTAAAAAGAGATTTTATTTTTTGCATAAATTACTAGGAATATTTTTTAACAGAATTTTTAGGTGTTAGTGTGTAACATAAATGCCGTGAATTCAGTGGTCTGTGAAGACACAGACCACGGCGGTTGGCTTTTCAGAGGGCAGATTCTCTTTTCAATCTTCCTTCACTTTTAATACTAATTTGCCTAACTTTTCCCCACTAAACAATCTAAGAAAAGTCTCATAAAAGTTTTCAATACCTTCATACACATCTTCTTTGCTTTTGAGCTTACCCTGCATCATCCATTGCCCCATTTCCATGGCTGCCTTGCCGAAGTCTTTGGCATAATCCATGACGACCATTCCTTCCATACGGGCGCGATTGACCAGAAGCGAAAGATAATTGCTAGGCCCTTTGACGGCAGTCATATTGTTGTATTGAGAAATAGCCCCACAGATGACTACCCTTGCGTGCATACGCAGACAGGCTAGGGCATCATCTAAAATATCACCGCCTACATTATCAAAATACACGTCTATCCCTTCAGGGCAATGCGTTTTTAATGCTTTTTTTACATTTTCGGACTTATAATCAATGGCAGCATCAAAGCCCAGTTCTTCCACCAGGTATTTACATTTATCTGCTCCTCCAGCAATGCCTACTACTCGGCAGCCTTTGATTTTGGCAATTTGCCCGACTACACTTCCTACTGCCCCAGCAGCCCCGGAAACCACTACGGTTTCGCCTTCTTTGATCTGCCCTACTTCCAGAATTCCAAAATAAGCTGTCATACCAGGCATACCCAGTGTACCGATGAATACAGGCATTGGGGCGAGTTGTGGATTGACTTTGTACCAGTTTTTGCCATTGGTTACGGTGTATTGCTGTACGCCTCCCCAGCCTGTGAGGCAATCGCCAACTTTAAAATCAGGGTGTTTAGATTCCATGACGATCCCGATAGAGCCGGCACGCATTACTTCGCCGATTTGTACGGGAGGAATATAAGATTTGGCATCATTCATCCAGCCGCGCATGGCAGGGTCAAGGGAGATATAATGGTGTTGGATAAGGACTTCACCTTCCTGAGGGGTAGGTATTTCGTGGGTTTCCAGTACCCAGGTTTCGGGCGTAGGCATTCCTACGGGTCTTTGTACTAATTTGAGTTGTTTATTCATGTTCTTTTATTTCTAAATGGGTTATTGTTTTCAGAAAAGTATTTATAGAAAACAGCTATTGAAATATGTGTGTTGGGTCATGCTTACTACAAAATATTTTCCCAACACCTAAAAGCAAATACCCTATACCTCAACACAGAGGTTTGATGTATGAAACCTTGAAGATTATTTTTTGGAAAGACTTTCTACAAACATTTTTAGGCGCATACGAATCTCCGGTTTCCACCAGGTAATGAGTGCTTCCTCGAAATCTTTTTCTACGTTGACATCTAACTTTTCTAGCCAGCTTTTACGCAGTTTGTATTTGGTATTCAGCAGGATGTCATTGTTGGCGAAGAGATACTGTTTCATTTTTTTCTCGGCTCTGGGTAGTACTTCTTCCAGGGGGCAGACTTCATCGAGTAGATTGACAGCGTGGGCCTCCTGCACAGGCAATAATTTACCTTCCAGGAGGTATTTGTGTGCTTTTCCGCGTCCGATCCAGAAGGCATAACCTTCTACGATATTGTCTGAAATTTGAATATTGACGGCTACTTCATTCAAGCCGATGGTGTATTTTTCACCTTCTGCCATAATGCGATAATCGGCTGTAATGGCAATTACGCACCCTCCTGCGGGTGAATGCCCTGTAATGGCGCAAATTAAGGGTTTAGGAAATTTGGCCAGATCGACATACATAGAGCCAAAATCAAAGAAAAACTGCCGGATTTTAACCTCATCATAACCATACAGCTCGATGACATCTAGCCCTGCACTGAAATAATTGGGTTTACCGGTGATGATCACTCCTCTGACCTGCTCATTGGTGGCAAGTTCCTGAAAAGTGCTGCGGATTTCCTGTACCATTTGGTGGTTGATCGGATTGACCTTTCCTCGGTCAAGCTGTACGATGGCGTATTCTTTTTGATAGGAGATTTGAAGCGTTTCCATATAAAGTAGTGTAGATTATTTCTGTTGAGATTTTGTAACTATGATTTATAATTGATCATTTGTTCAAGCTGATCTTCCTGTTGGTACTCCATCACGGTATTTTTGCCCAATTGATAGAGGTGTACTTCATCAGGTCCGTCGGCCAGGCGCAGCGTGCGGGCTCCGGCATAAAAGTGTGCCAAGGGAGTATCACTGCTTACCCCCATGCCTCCGTGAATCTGGATGGCTCTGTCAATCACTTTCAAAGCCATAGACGGAGCCACAATTTTGATCATAGCAATCAGGTCTTTAGCTCCTTTATTGCCTGCTTTGTCCATCATATCGGCTGCCGAGAGCGTAAGCAGACGCGCCTGCTCAATTTCGCAGCGAGAGAGTCCGATTTCTTGACGGATGCTGCTGAAATCATAGAGTAATCTTCCAAAAGCTCTTCTTTGAGCGGCACGTCGGCACATGAGTTCCAGAGATCGTTGAGCCATGCCAATCAGGCGCATACAATGGTGAATTCGCCCAGGTCCGAGCCTTCCCTGAGCAATTTCAAAGCCTTTTCCTTCACCCAGGAGTAGGTTTTCTTTAGGAACACGTACATTTTCCAGAAGCACTTCGGCGTGCCCTTCAGGAGAATCATTAAAACCAAAAACCGTAAGCGGGCGAAGTATTTTGAGACCGGGCGTGTTCAGGGGTACCAAAATCATACTCTGTTGATTGTGTTTGGGGGCTTCGGGATCGGTTTTACCCATCACAATGGTGATTTGGCAGCGTGGACTCATCGCACCCGATGACCACCATTTACGGCCATTAATTATATAATAATCTCCATCGGCTGTGATAGAAGTCTCTATATTGGTAGCATCGGAAGAAGCTACCTCTGGCTCAGTCATTAGGAAAGCGGAACGGATTTCGCCATTCATCAAAGGCTTCAACCAGCGTTCTTGCTGTTCAGGTGTGCCATATTTGGCGAGTACTTCCATATTGCCAGTATCGGGTGCATTACAATTGAATACCTCGGGTGACCAAGGCACACGCCCCATGAGTTCTGCCAGGGGAGCGTATTCCAGATTGCTTAATCCAGGGCTGAGACTGCCATAGATGCGGGGCAAAAAAAGATTCCATAGACCTTCCGCCTGGGCTTTTTCTTTGAGAGATTCCATTTTAGGCCAGTCTTTCCAAGCATTTGCTGGATTGTACGCAAACTCCTGGTATTCACGCTCTACCGGATAAATGTATTCTTCCATAAAACGGTTAAGTTTTTCTCGAAGGGCTTTGGTGGTCTCGCTGTATTCAAAGTTCATAGATTTATTTTTTAAAAGATATTTCTACGGATTAGGAAATGTAAAATAACATTGCACCAAAATAAGAATTTTTGGTATTTTATAAAAATAAGCTGTTACTAATCCAAGATAAATTAAAATTATACTAAAATAAAAATGGTTTTCGGATTTCTTTACCATTATTTTGGAAGATGTAAAGAATAAGATGCTCTTTGATGGGCGTAAAACTCAACTTTTTGAAAAAACCTAATACAAAAAATCCGAATTCTAAAGTATATATAATTAAATCTGTTGAGGGATTTATCTATAAAAAAAATCCGTAAAACTGAGTTTTACGGATTTTTTTATTGAATGAAATAACTTAAACAAACTTTAACGAATGATCAATTTGCGGACTTCTTGTTTGTTTTTATTTTCAATAAATAACAAATAAAGTCCTGGAGCGAGATTTTTCAGTCTTAAAGTTATTATTTTTTCTGTATTTTCTTTTTGCTCAAGGTTTGTTTCTTGTAAAACCGTTTCACCTTGAAGATTTACCAGACGGAGGGTGTAGTTTTGTTTTTCTTTGGATTTTAAGCGCACAGATAACAAGCCGTCTCTTTCCGATGGGTTAGGATAGATTTCTGCCGAATACACTTCTACAGATTCTTCAATCAAAGGATTCTGAACCAAATTAGTAGACCTGGTGCCACGTGCAGCACTACAATTGCTTGCATTCTGACCGATACCAGTAGGGGTATTGGCTTGGGTAATCAGAATTTTGTCAAATTTCAAACCTGGCTCTCTGTAAGCAAAATCTACTGTATGGCTTCCTGCTCCCAGATCAAAGGTAAGAGGGGTATAACTGTTGCCACTACTGCTTGTCCAATTGCCTAATTGATTCCAGGTAAAATCAGTTTGTGTAAAGGGATAATTGATTTTATTCCAGAGATACCAGACTCCCATATCCACACGGATCCAGAAGGAATCATTGCCGTCGTTGGTAGTCAAGGTGCGGGCAAAGATTTTGTAGGTTTCGGGCTGATCAATATTAAACTGGAAGGTCACTAAACCATCTGGAGAGCTAGGTACTGTCAGAATACTGCTTAGGTTGGGGGATGTCAGGAATTTGCCGTTTGAAGCACTCACCTGAGTTCCCTGTGTCCACAAGGCACCAACAGTAGCACATTCAGCTTCCATCCAAATGTCATGGTTGGGTACGACTACACCGCCGCAGTTGCTGTTGTTTCCACCCAAGCCGGAGGGTGTCTGATTATTATTAGGCACTATGGCAATTTTATCCAGTTTAGCACCCGGTTCACGGTACGCAAAATCTAATTGATGACTTCCTACACCAAGGTTAAAGGTCAGCGGATCGGCATTGTTGGCACCAGTCCAGTTGCCCAGTTGGTTCCAAGTAAAAGTAGTAATAGAGTATGGGCTATTGATTTTATTCCAGTTGTACCAGGTACCCCCATCCACACGAATCCAGAAGGAGTCGTTGCTGTCGTTGGTAGTGAGTGTACGGGCAAAGATTTTGTAAGTTCCTGCTTGGCTGATATCAAACTGAAAGCTTACGTAATCATTGGGAGAAGCAGGCGCAGCCGATAAACTTGTAAGATTAGGCGAGTTGAGGTATTCTCCCTTTGAAGCATCTGGGGAGGAGGCTTTGTTCCAATTAGCCCCGATCTGAGCACATTCGGCTTCCAGCCAGAGTTCCTGACCGGAACTTACAGGCGCAGTGACAGTCCAGGCAAAAGAAACAGATTTTTTATCATTCGGATCTGCATCCGAATCATCTACGGTGACAGTTACATTGTAAGTATTCCCGGCAACTCCGCTGATCGTTCCGCTGATTAGGCCTGAACCTGCCTGGATACCCAAGCCGGGAGGAAGTCCTTGAGCACTATAACTTAAAGCACCTGTGCCACCGGACGCCTGTACATGTAGACTTATTTGAGAGCCGAGCAAATTACTTTGATTGGCAATCGGACTAAGTGTAATGGGCGTTTCTACGGTACCACCACAAGTGGGAGCGTTGTCACCAAAACCTGTGGGAATTGGGCTTCCGCTAGGTACGAGTATGATTTTATCCAATCTGGCACCAGGTTCGCGATAAGCGAAATCAATTTGGTTGTTTCCGGCATTGAGCGTGAATGTCAAAGGCGTGGAAGTATTTCCAGATGACCAGTTACCGGCCTGATTCCAAGTAAACTCGTTTATGGCGTATGGGTAATTAATTTTATTCCAGTTATACCAGGTTCCGCCATTAACTCTGACCCAGAAGGAGTCGTCGCCGTCGTTCGTAGTCCAAGTACGGGCAAAGATGCCATAAGAGCCAGGAGCACTTACAGTAGCTGTAAAAGTGACATAATCTGCGCTTGTTGTAGGTGCAGCTGCCGGACTGGCTAGATTGGGTGAGCTTAGGTATTTACCTTGCGAGGCATTGGATGCGTTTTGAATACTCCATTTAGAGCCAACCAAGGCACATTCTGCTTCCAGAGCGATGTTATTGGGTAGTTGTAGGCTATTGATCCAATTGCTAATTAATAGCACGCCTGCGGCATCTACTTTGTTTTTGCCTAGTGTAGGCATGGCGATATTCGTTCCTGCCTGATTCATTCGATGATAGATTATTGATCTTGCAGTACTCTGAGGGGCAATAATCGCTGCATTTTGAATTCCCAGAGGGTCAATTACTGCACCGTTGATAAGGTTTTGCTGGTTCAGTGGAGTAGTGATACGTGCGTCAAAAACTGCTCGATTGCCTGTGGCAGGCTGATGACAATAAGAGCAGTTTACGTCCAGATAAGACCTTGCCTTGAGTTCAAGAGATGCGTTGGGATCATCTTTGGATACCAGCGTGATAAAATCATCCACATCATCCTCGCTGATTGTTTGATTAAGTATCCCTAAATAACTCAGGGTGACCAATTGATTGGATTTTACTCCGGTTTTGGGATACGTGATGGATTTGTTTAAATAGCGGGTTTTGGGACCGAGTACAGAGCCTACGGAGCTTTGGTGGCAGGTTTGACATTCGCTACGGCTGGGGTAATGCCAAACCTGATTTTGACCGTTGACAAGCAAAGTTTCGTCCAATGAAGCTGTCAGCAGTTGAGCGTCCGTACCTTGGCTATTCCATTTATATGTCAGAAAATAGTATTGTCCATCATCCCCTTTGACTTCAAAGCGTGTTTCCAGGCGTTTACCTCCCAGCTCGAAGTGTTTGATGAGTACAGCGCCTTTTGGAAAGTCCCAATTGCCGTTTTCGGAGAAAGTAATTTTTTCATCGGCGGTATTATGGCTACCATCATTAGGTATGGCCATCCACCGGAATTTTTGCGCTCCGTCAGACCAGAAAGGTTCTACCATTTCATAAGGGATTACTCCTGCGGTGGGTTCCAGGGTGCTAAGATTTTTGAAAGCACCAGTTTGAGATAATAAAGAAGGGGCTTCGGGAGTACCACCTGTGGATTGAAGCGTGTAAAGAGAGACGTTGTCTCCCAAGCCTCCCAGATAAAGTTCTCCTTCGTGGTCTTGCCCGAAGGTGGCTAATCTACCGGGGTTGAAGTTGGTAAGTACCTGTTTACTTCCTCCTCCTGTGGCATTGGTTACAGCAAAGATTCTATTTTGAGAATAATCTCCGCAAATGAATTTACCGTAGATGCTGGGCAATTTACTACCTCGGTATACATAACCTCCTATAATGGCATTGGCTTCGGTGCGTAAAAAATCTACGACAGGGGGCGTATAAAAGCCGCGGTTGAGTGTGATTAGGTGTGAATTACAAAGTTTTTCAGTTCCTGTCATGTTTCCTTCGTAAAGCGGCCACCCACCGTTTCCACCTTTTTGAATAAAGTTAATTTCTTCTCGGCTACCGTGACCGACTTCCCCGACCCACATATCGCCGGTGAGTTTGTCCATAGTCATTCGGTGAGGGGCACGATGGCCAATTGAATAAAACTCCTCGAAAATACTACCTCCTGTATCCTGCCAGGGGTTGTCATTAGGAACATAATAACCAACGCCGCTTATTTCTTCGGAAGTTCCGGCATTGATACCCATTTTACGTCTGGGGGCGTGGCTACGGGCGGGGTTTCTGTCTACATCAATACGAATGACACCTCCCTCAAAATTGCTTGAAATATCCTGAGCGGTTTGGGTTCTGGCTTGGTCACCTATGGTAAGATATAAAAACCCGTCTTTGCCGAAAGTCATTCCTCCACCGCGGTGTGTTTCATTGAATAGTCGGAGGTTTACCATTCTCTGTTCTGTGCTACGATTAAGCGTCAGCGTACCGTCATAGACTTCATACCTTGCAAGGCGTAGATAGGTTCCATAATATTTGGGGTTATCAAAACAAGTTTGATAATAAAAAGTATTGGGGCCTGTCTCTCCATTCGGGCCTTTGGCAGAATAATATACATATACATAATTCCGATTAGGAGAACCAGCTTTACCAAAATCAGGGTGAAAAGCCATTCCCAAGAAACCACCGTCATTGACCACAGCCACCAAATCCGACAAATCGCCAAATAAAGTTTTGGAATTAACCGTAGGGGAGAGGGTAAAATAGTGAATTACACCTTGTCGGGATCCCACAAACATGATGTTTTGATTGGGATGAGGCACGATCACCAAGGGGTCTTTGAATTTTAGATTAGGAAAAGCTGGCACTACGGACCAGCTGATAGCTCCTCCTTGGGGCGTCACTGTGGGTAACTTACCATTGAGAAACTTACCGATTGCTTCGGGGCTGTTTAAGCCGGGAGCATTCAACCAGCCAGGAACAAATGCAGTACCTATAAAAAACACGCTACTCAATAATAGAAGTAAATACCTCCATAAGTGTACATTTTTAGCCCTTATCCTTAAGTATAAAAATTTAGTCCAAGTTGTTTTGGCAAACATTTTTGTATTGATTTAGTAAAATAAACTCACATTAAATTGATTATATCACATGGATATGACGATCCATATTTTATTTTCTGGATGATGTTTTGATCAAGACATAGCCAATGATAAAGATTTTTGTAGATATTACATCTTCAAAAAACCTTACATCAAAGAGAGTCTGCACAATTGTTAATTGATTTTTACTCGATTTGTGTATTCAATCCTTGAGATCACATTGAATTGAATATCATAGAAGTAATTTGGTTCACAGAATATCTAAATAGCTTGGATGGTTCATTTATAGAATTATTTATCAAATATAGAAATAAAAATATATGCAAAGCAATAAAAACTTACATTATTTTTTTTAATATAATATTTGGATGAATGATTATTTCTCAGAATTTCGTATATAAAAATCTTTTTTGTTTTTCGCCCGAAAAGTTGCATAAACTAACACAAATATTACTTTTCAAAAATAATCATCTGAAAATCAAGATTATTTAAAAGTGCTGAAAAATCGGAGTCTTGAAGGGCTTCTGATTTGAGACTTGAGTCCAATGCGACTGCTCGTTTGATATGTTGGATAGCCTGGTCGGTATCATTCAAATACGCATAATTACAAGCTTGATTATACCAAGAATAGCCGTCTTCGGGGTTAGCTTGTATGGCTTTTTCGTATGCTTGGATGGATTCTTTTATATTTTTCAGATGAAATAAAGCCTGTCCTTTTCGGAAGTAAAGCATTCTGTAGCATTCTCTGTCCAGTTGTGTATTTTTATCGAGTACATCAATGCCTTTTTGTGCTATTTCAAGGGATTCTCGGTTGCGCCCAAGTTCGTGAAGGGCATTGGCATAATTGGAATAAATGAGGGCTTTTTCAGGATTGATGTTGAGGGATTCGTGAAAACACACGAGCCCCATTTCACTCTTTCCAAGTCTACCTAGAAGCACGCCTTTGGTATTCCAATAATTAGCGTTTGTAGAATCCAGGTTAATAGCTCGGTCAAGAGCATCCAGTGCTTTTTCGTAATCTTCTTCATAAAAATAATGCACAGATTTGGAGAACCATCTGGGGGCAAAGATTTTTGGGAAAAACCGCTCTAATTTTTGCTCTGAAACTGGGTTTAGCGGAGTGAGGTCGATATAGAGATATTCAAGCCGGGTTAATAAACCGATCTCATCAGGAATATCCTCAAATAAATTTTTGCTCAGATTGAGTGTATTCAGGTGTGTGAGTTTGCCTATTTCAGGTGAAAGGGTTTTGAGCTGAAAATTACTTAAATCTAAGGAATCGTACTCACAAATCTTCCTAAACACTTCTTCTGCGGGTAATATGGCTTTTTCCAGGCAGAATTTAGCACCTGTTCGATGTAGTATGAGTGAGATTTTACATAAATCTTTGGCATTCAAAGGATATTTGGATGTAAGCTCCTCAAGGAAAAGACTAGTGTCATGCTCATCATACCTATCAAAAAATCTATAGCTACGTGGCCAATGAATGGACGTATGCCGATCATACAAATCAAAAGCCTGCTTTTGTACCTCCGATTCAGGATGAAAAGCCCAAATTCCAAACAGGAGTGTCCATAAATCCGAAGGAATTACCATAGAACTAAGGATTTGAAGGGCAAGTTTTATATGGGCTGTTTCGCCACTCTCTATAAGTCTCCTCAGTCCGGTAAAGGTAGAGAATTGTGATTGAACCTCATAGTCTTGAACTTGTTCGGAGCTTGTCATGCTAGAGTTATTTATAAAACTATATTCACAGCCAAAAGACACTTATCCACATATTCATGTGTGTTTTTTTGTTGTTTAAGGACTTATCCACAGTTTATCCACATTATTAGCCTTGTTATCCACATTTTTTTAGAGATATACACATGCCCAAAAGGCTTATCCACAAGTTTTCCACCGCTTATCAACATTCCAACAACATAGCCCCATAAGAGTACCCGCCTCCAAAAACCGTCACAACAATCAGATCACCTTTTTTATACCGGTGTTGATTTTCATACAAAGCAATGGAGCAACCTGCACAGCCAGTATTCCCAAGATACTCGATATTGGATAAAGCCCTGTCGGTACTTAGCCCTAGAGTTTGTGCTACATTTTTGGTAATTCTTAAATTGGCCTGATGTGGAATAAAATATGCCAAATCATCCAAGCTATAATTATTTTTTTCTAAAATATCCTGGGTTACTTTACTCATATATTGACAAGCATATTGAAAAACATCTCGCCCGTGATTCATCCTAAAACCTTCATTAGCAGGGCGAAGTACCACTCCATCCTCGGCTTTACCTATGTTTCCTGCGCCTCCTGTGATAATATCCCTGACTGTAAAATCGGTTTCGGATAGTTTTTCTTTAGATACAAATATTGCCGAAGCACCATCTCCCCAAAGATGCCCTCCTACAGTATCGCGTTCATCGCTGTATGCTGTATTATGGTCGGCTACTAGAACCAATGCCTTATGCGCCTTGCCCATAGCAAAATATCCCTCTACAACCTCCATGGCATTGACAAATGAAGAACAGGCAGTGGAAATTGATAATACAGGTATGTCGCTGATTCCCAGGTAATTCTGAGCAGCGTGAGCCAGGGAGTGAATGGTATCATAGGGGGTGTAAGTGGCACCTACAATCAGATCTATTTCATCAAATGGAAAAGGACGAGAAGGCTCAGCTGCCTTAATCGCCTGAATCACCATGGTGTTGGTATTCTCGTGGCTCTGTACTTTTCTACGTTCACGAATGCCTGTGCGGGATAAAATCCACTCTTCGGAAAGCCCGTTTAACTGATTAAAGTGTGAATTGGGTACCACCATCTCAGGGATGTAACTGGATACCCGATTAATGTACATCATTCTTTTGTATTTTTCTAAGGAACAAAAATAAAACAAAGCCCTGTGATTTAAAATAGGTTTGTATATCGGTTGCTATTGTAAATTACACTTTTTTTAGGATTTGCATACAATAAAATCACCTGCTAAAAAAAAATATGTACAAGGTATTGTTTTTCAGTTACTTGTATTGGGTTCTTGAGCATCGAGTAAAATGTTAAAGAAATATTAAATATTCGGCAAAAATTTAAAATATAACTTCAATCCTCTAATTTGTAGCACAAATTAATATTGACTTCATGATGAAATTTAGAATTAATCTATTAAAGAATTATACTTTTAAGATTTTCTTTCTTTTTGCTCTCGTTTTTTTTCTTATTCTGAATGCATGCCAACAAAACAACTCTCCTTCTCATCAAATACAGGATAGTACCGCTACCCCGAAACAGCTCAATAAAGCCGAACAGATCATCGAGAACTCCATCCAAGCACACGGAGGAGAGCAATACACCCACCTCGAGTTCGAGTTTGATTTCAGAGATTATCACTATCGCTATTTTCAGAATGGCGGCTTATATCGTTATGAGCGCATTTTTAAAGATACGCTAGACCAGGAAATACACGATATAATGGATAATAATTCTTTTGTAAGAAAAATAAACGGAAAAGATTCTCCCCTAAGTGATGAGTGGAAACAACGCTACAGCAACTCCATCAATTCGGTGATGTATTTTATAATGCTTCCGTTCAAACTTCGAGACCCTGCCGTCAAAGCCGAATATCTAAGCGAAACCCAAATCAAAGGACAGCCCTACCACGAAATCAAGGTCACTTTTGCCCAGGAAGGCGGAGGTAAAGACTATGAAGATGTATTTGTGTATTGGTTTCATCGAGATAAAAATACCCTGGATTATTTCGGCTATAGCTATGAGGTCGACGAAGGCGGAGTGCGCTTCCGCGAGGCTATCAATCCTCAAAAAATAAAAGGCATCTTGTTTCAAGATTATGTCAATTATAAAGCTGAAAAAGATCAGCCCGTAGATGCTCTCGATTCTCTGTTGAACGCCGGAAAGCTCGAAAAACTCTCTGAAATTGTGAATGAAAATATAAAGGTGAATTAAATTAATGAAGGGAATGAAGGGAATGAAGGGAATGAAGGGAATGAAGGGAATGAAGGGAATGAAGGAATGAAGGAATTAAGGAATGAAGGAATTAAGGGAATTAAATTAATTAAGGAATGAAGGAATTAAGAAGTACCCACTTAGAAGTTGTTGGGGATTTTCAAAATTAGAGAATCGGGTCTATTTTTGAGTTGACCAAAACCAAAAATAATGACTACACAATTTGAAAAACTGTCCGATTCTCAATGGGATGCAATATCGTTTCTTTTTCCAACAAGAAA
>JANRIC010000032.1:0-7616 GCA_033765345.1 Microscillaceae bacterium | reverse complement strand
CAAGTATTTTCAAACAATAATTCTATAAAAAATAAGTGCATTCAATTTCCTCTCTTGATGATCAATTTTGCCACGAATGCACGAATAAACGCACTTATTCGTGCATTCGTGGCAAGCAATTCTTTCAAATGTTTAGTGGATAGCAAGTCTAATCAAGATGTGTCACCCACAAAATTTGTCAGAGAACCAAGATTTTTTGAATACAGAAACAGGAAAAAGGGTTTGGGTAGCAAATACGCCACCATATAGCCCTGAATTTAACCCTGATGAACTTGTTTGGGCTAATTTGAAAAGTGTACAGATCCCAAATAGAAATGCTAAAAATGTAAAAGAGCTTACTGAAATTGATAAAAATGGAATGGAAAATATTAAAAATAACCCTCATTTAGTTGCTTCGTTTTTCAATAAGCATAATTTTTACTTTACTAAATAATTTTGTTGGTATCAAACTTAACCGTACAAAAAAGAATGGAAGTCATACACTTATTATACTTGGGCATCAAGCCCATCGACTAATTACTCTATCGATTACTTACCTGCTGATACTTACCATTGATCAATAATCACCAGGGCATTGGCTACGGCTCTTTCTCCCTCGTGGTCAAATTTTTTGTTATCTGAAGGATAATTTACGACCCCTTGATGGGGTTTGCCAGGAATCCATAAAGTAGTAGAGCCGCCACCATCCAGATTGAGGGCATCGGTACAATCCAGTGCCTGCATCAGGCGGGTTAGCTCGGGGATGGTCATTCCGGCGGCTTGGGCGTGGCGACCGTCTACTGTAAGTAAAATCAGATGATTGTTTTCTGTCAGCCCCACAGCCGTCCGTGGATGTTTGGTTTTATACTCAGAGTGGAGTCCAAGCGGGTTTTTATCCCGAATCAGCAAAGGTCCGGCGGTCATCACTTCGGAATAAGCCCAGGTATTGAGCCAAGAGCTATCTTGGAGTTCGTACTGCGCCAGAATGCGAATTTTACCCAAGGTATCCATCGCTATGCCTCCTTCGGCATTTACAAACCATACAGAATCTTCTTGCTGAGTAAGATTGATTATTTTGCGGTTGGATTTAAGGAAACACACAGCACCCCCCTCTTTCATATTAAAAAAAGTACCGTTTACTGCTGCAATAGCTCCGGGGATGTGGATAGCCAGCTCACTGGTTTTGGCTCTGCCTTTTGTGAGATAGGCTATTTTTAATTGGATGGAAGCTCGGTTCAGGTCAATATCCAGGTAGGAAATACACTGTGGTCCTTGCATCAAAACGTCGAATTGTTTTGTCTTGTAGGCAATCCCAGGCTTGACGGTTTCTGTCTGCCAGTTTACCTCCCGTATTTTTAGGCTTTCACTTAGTTCTTGAGCTTTGCATTGGGTAAGGAGACACAGCAAATAAAAAACAAGCAGAAATATGGGTTTGCTAGACATCATTTCTTGAGTAAATTCCTGAAAGAAGTGGATGATTTGTGCTTTATTCTGTTAATCGCATATATATCTACTTCGGCTAAGGTATAAAAAAAATATAACTTTGCTAAATATTAGCAAAGCTATATGCCTGATCTAAATTTTCAAATGCTAAAAAACTTAGACTGAATTGATTTACCCTATGTACTATCTTACTCGACCAAAAGGGTAACTTATGGACGATGATTTCTTATTATACTCTCATCAGCGATGATTCCGCCGATGAGCAGTGGTGAGGTGAATAAAATTGTTTTAGGGAGGCTAAGGAAAGCCACAAGAAGCGGGCTTCCCAAGGACACGGCTATAGCAAGGATTCTCAGACGGTTCAAATAGATGAAAGCAAGCACACATAACAAGGCGATTGCCAGCATCAGACAGGTGATATTTCTTATGTATTCCAAATGTGCAGGTTTTTTGTTCGGGACTTCGGCATTGCCTACAAATTTTTCAACGGGAATCATCTGTTTTATATTTCTTTGATAATTCAAAAACCAGTAGACCCCTACTACTCCCATAGACAATGCTCCTAGACTGATTAGAATGATGCTGAAGAATTTCATGATTATATAATTTGGATCTTTGTATTTTTGCTTTGTTGATGGCATTTACGGGAAAAATCAAACTGAGGGTTGTCAGTGGTTTAGACAAGGACAGCAGACTTGTGTAAGACGGGCTAGGAAAAGGAATGAATTTTTAAAGTTTGCTCATTACAGTCCTTCATTGTGTGAAAGTAGGATTTTCTTAAAAATGCTATGCTTTATCTGCTTGATAAAGGCTTAATTTTCAGCAAAATAACCTCCAACACCCATTGAGAGGCTTGTGAAGGGATATATACTTTTATACTCAAACCGAAGTGGTTTTCCGAGATTTTAGCTTTTAAATCATTAATAATCAAGCTAATCAATCAAGAAAATCAGGCAAATCACTTCAATCTGGGTATAAAAAATAAAAATCTCACAAAGCAAAAAACCAAGCCCTTCTGCCGGACTTGGTTTTAAAAAGATCAAAAACGTTTTTTTTTAAATGTCATAGTTTAAAACCGGGCTTAACCACCTTTCTGCCTCCTGCAAAGTCATTCCTTTACGCTGGGCATAATCTTCTACCTGGTCTTTGTTGATCTTACCCAGCCCAAAATATTTGGATTCGGGATGCGAAAAATACCAACCCGATACGGCTGCTGCGGGATACATGGCGAGGTTTTCAGTCAAAACCAATCCGATTTTATCTGATGCTTCCAGCATTTTGAATAAAGTAATCTTTTCGGTATGATCGGGGCAGGCCGGATAGCCAGGTGCTGGGCGAATTCCTTTGTATTTTTCTCTAATCAGTTCTTCATTGCTGAGTGCTTCTTCGGGTTCGTAGCCCCAGAATTCCTTACGCACCCTTTCGTGTAGGCGTTCGGCAAAGGCTTCCGCAAAACGATCTGCCAGGGCTTTGACCATAATGGCATTGTAATCGTCGTGGTCGCTTTCATACTTTCGAGCTAGCTCTTCGGCGCCAAAAATCCCGATGGCAAATGCACCGATATAATCCTCAATGCCGGAGTTTTGGGGAGCTATGAAGTCAGTAAGCGAAATATTGGGAATACTTTGAGATTTTTCGGCTTGTTGTCTGAGAGAATGCAGTGTAAACTCTACTTCCTTGCGATTCTCGATGTATTCAAACTCGGATTCTTGCGCGTGGCTGTTTCCATTGACCAGTGCCACGGCTTGTTTTTGGAAAGAATACACAGCGATTTCATCATCGTGGGAGGCATTTGCCGGGTAAAATCCAATGACAGCTTTGGCGGTCAGTAGTTTTTCTCGAGTCAGCTTTTGGAGCATCATCTGGGCATCGGCATAAAGTTTACGAGCTTCCGAGCCCACTACGTCATCCTCCAGGATTTTGGGGAAGCGTCCGTGCAGTTCCCAAGTCTGGAAGAAAGGAGTCCAATCGATGTAATGGCTTAATTCTTCCAATGAATACTCTTCAAAGACTTTATTTCCGAGAAATTCCGGTTTTTTGACCTGGGTTTCAGACCAGTTTATTTTGTATTTATTTTCACGGGCGTCCTCTATCCGCACAAATTTTTTATCTTCTTTTCTGCGGGCGTGTCCTTCACGCATGCGTTCGTATTCGTCTCTGATTTCTTGTGTAAAAATGTCTTTTTGTTTGGGATTCAGCAGATTACTGACTACGGGGACACTTCTGGAAGCATCGAGTACGTGAATGACTGGGTGCTTGTATTTGGGGGCGATTTTTACGGCGGTGTGGATGCGCGACGTAGTAGCCCCGCCGATAAGTATTGGAATATTAAAACCCTGTCGTTCCATTTCGGAAGCCACGTGTACCATTTCGTCCAGACTGGGAGTAATCAGCCCACTCAGACCGATCACATCTACATTTTCTCGGCGGGCAGCCTCGAGTATTTTTTCGGCAGGCACCATCACACCTAGGTCAATGACTTCAAAATTATTACAAGCCATGACCACTCCCACGATATTTTTACCGATGTCGTGAACATCTCCTTTTACGGTAGCCATGAGCACCTTACCGCCTCCCTGTTTATCGAGTTCGCCTCGGGCGGCAGCTTCTTCTTTTTCCTTTTCCATAAAAGGCATCAGATAAGCCACGGATTTTTTCATCACGCGGGCACTTTTTACGACCTGTGGCAAGAACATTTTCCCAGCCCCAAAAAGGTCTCCGACCACATTCATCCCATCCATCAAGGGTCCCTCGATCACCTGTAGGGGTTTGTCAAATTTTTGCCGGGCTTCTTCGGTATCTTGGTCAATGTAATCCGTAATTCCCTTCATCAGGGCGTATTTAAGCCTTTCTTCTACGGTATTGTCGCGCCAAGAGAGGTCTAATTCTTTCTTTTTGCCATCGCCTTTGACATTTTCAGCAAAGCTTACGAGCCTTTCAGTGGCATCGGGGCGGCGATTGAGCAGTACATCCTCGATCAGCGCAAGCATATCTTTGGGAATATCATCATAAACGGCAATCATTCCGGCATTGACAATCCCCATATCCATGCCGGCTTTAATGGCGTGGTAGAGAAATGCGGAGTGCATCGCTTCACGAATCAGGTCATTGCCCCTAAAAGAAAAGGATATATTACTTACTCCCCCACTGACTTTGGCGTAGGGTAGGTTTTCTTTGATCCAGCGAGTTGCATGGATAAAATCTACGGCATAATTGTTATGCTCTTCGATACCAGTAGCGACGGTAAGTATATTGGGGTCGAAGATGATGTCCTGGGGAGGAAATTTGACTTGATCCACTAGAATTCGATACGCTCTTTCACAAATCTCGATACGGCGTTCATAAGAATCGGCTTGCCCTTGCTCGTCAAAAGCCATCACAATGACCGAAGCCCCATAACGACGAATGAGTTTGGCCTTCTCGATAAAAGCTTCTTCGCCTTCTTTGAGTGAAATGGAATTGACTACAGCTTTTCCCTGCACACATTTCAAACCTGCTTCAATGACCGACCATTTGGAAGAATCAATCATAATCGGCAGTCTGGCAATATCAGGTTCGGAGGCGATCAAATTGAGGAAAGTAACCATAACTTCCTCAGAATCAATCATACCTTCATCCATATTTACATCAATCATCTGTGCGCCACCGTCTACTTGGCTTTTGGCAACAGAGAGGGCTTCTTCATATTTTTCTTCCTTGATCAATTGGCGGAATTTGGTCGAGCCAGTCACATTGGTACGCTCACCTACATTAATAAAGTTAATTTCCGGCGTGACGATGAGCGGCTCCATCCCACTGAAGGTAGAAAAGGCAGGTTGAGGCTCAACGGGGCGCGGGGCATAATGAGCGGCTCTGTCTGCGATCAATTTGATGTGTTGGGGCGTAGTACCACAACACCCTCCCACGATATTCAGGAAGCCATTTTGGAGGAAATCATCAATGATTTCGGCCATTTGTTCGGGAGTCTGGTCGTATTCTCCAAACTCATTGGGAAGCCCAGCGTTGGGGTGTGCAGATACGGAAAAAGGGGCGTGTTTGGAGAGACTTTGGATGTAGGGGCGCATGAGGTCGGCTCCCAGGGCACAGTTGACCCCTACGGTCAGTAAGGGTAAATGGGAAACCGAGATAAGAAAAGCCTCTATGGTTTGGCCAGAGAGAGTACGCCCGGCAGCGTCGGTAATCGTACCCGAAACCATGATTGGGAGTTGGCGTCCGATTTTTTCATAATATTGATCAATGGCAAAAAGTGCCGCCTTGGCATTGAGGGTGTCAAAGATTGTCTCTACCAACAATAGATCCACGCCGCCCTCTACCAGTCCATGAATTTGCTCCGTATAAGCGTCTACGAGCTCATCAAAAGAAATGGCTCTAAATCCGGGATTATTCACATCTGGGGAGAGAGAGGCAGTTTTGTTGGTAGGTCCGATAGAACCAGCCACGAAGCGAGGTTTTTGAGGTGTTTTTCGGGTGAATTCGTCAGCTACTTCACGGGCAATACGGGCAGACTGCAAGTTAAGTTCGTACACCAGGTCTTCCAAATGATAATCAGCCATTGCCACGGAAGTACTATTGAAGGTATTTGTTTCTATGATATCTGCACCAGCTTCTAAAAAAGCGCGATGAATCGCCTGAATTACTTGTGGTTGGGTGATGGAAAGCAGGTCATTATTACCTTTTAGAGGGTGAGGAAAGTCTTTGAAGCGTTCGCCGCGGTAATCATCTTCGTCGAATTTATAGGTTTGAATCATAGTGCCCATAGCACCGTCAAGTACCAAAATTCGCTCTTTCAGTAAGTCCTGAATCATTCTTTTTTTAAGTTTTTAGAGGTTAAAACCAAATAATAGAAAAAGTGTTCATGTTTGTAATCATACAAAAACATCTTTCAGGATACTTTTTGGGTATCCCGATTTATCAGGAAGATATAAGAATTATGATTTTCAGCAATCAAATTTATATTTCCTAATTACACTGCATTAGGTAGGATTTAGCACCTTATCTTCCGGGTATTCAGGGTGGACAGGTTGCCAGTGCTTCTACGAGCCTATTCTCTCAGCACTTCTTTATAAATCAATTACTTCAATATAGGTAATTGACTAGGGTACAAAGTAAGTCTAAAAAACATTGAATTCCAAATAAAAGAAAGGTGAATTATGATTAGCAAGCATTTCAGATGAATCACTCCTTGTTTAATACTACCAATAAAGCACGTTTATACGCATTTATCGTGAAATTTTAAATCAATACCTGCTCAATACACAGAAATGCCCACTCAACGCATGGAAATACCTGCTCAATACACAGAAACGCCTGCTCAACGCATGGAAATATCTGCTCAACGCACAGAAACGCCTGCTCAATGCATGGAAATATCTGCTCAACGCACAGAAACGCCTGCTCAATGCATGGAAATATCTGCTCAATACATGGAAATGCCTGCTCAATACATGGAAATATCTGCTCAATACATGGAAATATCTGCTCAATACATGGAAATATCTGCTCAATACTTCGCAATGACTATTTTACACAAAAAAACTCCCCCAAGCACTTGAGCTTTCAAGCCCTTCAAACTACCTTTAAGCTATGTAGCAAACTGACATCCTAAGCCCTCAACCCATGCCCGAGTATGCAGACAGAGACCATGAATCCTATGAAACCGAGTACGAAACCCTGCAAGCACTCAGCCTTGCACTCGTGGATGAGCCACCTTTCAAAACCTACCACATCGCCATCCCCTCCGGCTGTCAGAGCCGGCAAACATTCATAGACTATGTAGAAACCCAAATCTTCGGCAAAACTCTGGGGCGAAGCTGGACACTCAGCCCACAAGCCGAAGCAATCCTCCAAAACCCCCAGGAACATAGCGGGCAGAAAGTAGAAGTCAAAGTACCCTTGCGAGAGATCATCCAGGCACGTTTCCCGCAAGAAATCCAACAAAAACTCTTCAGCCAAAAGCCCGCCGAAAGCCTCCAAGCCCAAGACCTCGATACCCTACTCCGCATCGCCGAAATACTTCAAAAGCTCCCCGAAGCCACCTGGCAACAGTACCTCAGCCGCATCCAGACCCCCAACAGCAGTTGGCAAGCCTTTGAATACTCCCTGAGAGAATACCTAGAAGCCCTCGAGCAGCGTCAAAAACTTAAGCAAGAACAAGCCGACCTCGAGCAGCAACTCCGAGGCAAAGAAAACCTCTA
>JANRIC010000031.1:0-17003 GCA_033765345.1 Microscillaceae bacterium | reverse complement strand
CAAGTATTTTCAAACAATAATTCTATAAAAAATAAGTGCATTCAATTTCCTCTCTTGATGATCAATTTTGCCACGAATGCACGAATAAACGCCCTTATTCGTGCATTCGTGGCAAGCAATTCTTTCAAATGTTTAGTGGATAGCAAGTCTAATCAAGATGTGTCACACACAAAATTTGTCAGAGAACCATTTATGTTTATGAGGCGGATTCAGATTTTTTGGCTAACTTATCCCCTGATACAAGTTTTACATTTAAATGATCTATTCCAGTGATTGAGCTTATACAATTTAATGCTGATACGCAAAAGAAAATCAATATTGCGGAAGAGTCGAAGATCAAAACTTATCTCAAACGCTCTTTGGTGAGTTGGATAGACTTAAAAAACCTGCCGTTTCAGGAGAATCTAGAGCATTTGGCTCAGGAGTTTGAAATCCATCATCTCACCCTTGAGGATGTAAAAAATGAGGACAAGCTTCCTCAAGCAAAGACATTGGATGAGCACATTTTTCTGACTTTAAAAGTACTTTCATTAGATCAACAAAAGGCTGAGATACACACAGAACAGGTCAGTCTGATTTTAAAAAAGGATATTATTATGACCTTTCAGCAGTGTGAGGAAGATATTTTTGAGGAGATCAAAGCCCGTATTGTTCAGGGGAAGGGCAGAGTACGTCAAAAAAAAGCAGATTATTTATTTTATTTGATGATTGATACGATTTTGAAGAAATATTTTAAAGTCCTTGAAATCATTGATCAACAGATAGAAGAGCTTGAAGAACGGATTCTGGTACGCCGGACCAAAAATATAACCGCCAAAGTGCTAAAATGGCGGCGGTTGCTCAGTCAAATCAAAAAATATATTACTCCTTTGCGAGAAGAGTTGGGAGAGCTTAGAAGGGAATCCTCTCCTTTTATCAAAAAAGACAATCTGATATACATTCAGGATAACTATGATAATCTGATGCACTTACTGAGTCAGTGTGAAAGCCATCGGGAAATGCTCAATAATATCCAGGAATTGTACCTCTCTAATCTAAGTTATGGCCTGAATAATATCATGAAAACGCTCACGATGATCACGGCTATTTTTATTCCCTCAACTTTTATTGCTGGGGTTTATGGAATGAATTTTAAGTATATGCCCGAATTAAACTGGCCCTGGTCTTATCCGATCATTTTAGGATTTATGTTTACCCTAGCGACTTCTTTATTTTTATATATGCGTTTTAAGAAGTGGTTTTGAAAATGATCAGCATTCACCCATCTAACCAGTCGGGTTCATCATTGGCTGGAGGGAAATTATCCATAAAATCATCTTTTGGAGGGATAGTACCTTCATCTTCTTTAGATTTAGCTTTTCCACGCCCATAAAGGGCTATTTTTTCAGGGCGAAGACGAACCATATAGATAAATTCCTCGGTTTCCAGAGGTACCATAAAAACGTGTTTGCCTTGCCCGTCAAAATAAGAAATCATGTGATTGGTATATCCGTCTGGATAAGCCTTCCGAAGGGCTTTTTTTAGTTTATCGGAAAGTTTTTCATAGTCCTTGATTATTTTTTTCTTTTCCATTTCCGGCATTCATTAAAGTATTGACAAAGAATTAATCTACATTTTGGCGAATATATTTAAAAATAAGTCCAGCAATATTTTTACCGGTAGCTTTCTCAATGCCTTCCAATCCAGGAGAAGAATTAACCTCAAGAATCAAGGGCCCTCTTTCGGATTGTAGTAAGTCTACGCCAGCTACACCCAGCCCCATAGCACGGGCGGCTTTGATGGCTGCGGTTTCTTCTTCCTCACTTAGCTCGATGACCTCGGCAGTGCCTCCTCGGTGTAGGTTTGAGCGAAATTCACCTTCTTTGGCTTGTCTTTTCATGGCTCCCACTACGTTGCCTCCGATTACAAAAGCCCTGATATCTGCTCCTTTTGCTTCTTTGATATATTCCTGAACAATCACCCTGGCTTTAAGTCCGTTAAAAGCTTCCAAAACCGATTCAGCGGCTTTTTTGGTTTCAGCCAGTACCACGCCTAAACCCTGTGTACCCTCGAGTACTTTGATCACTACAGGTGCACCACCCACGGAATCGATGATATGGGATACATCACGGCTGTAGTTGGTAAAAACAGTTTTGGGAAGGCCTAATCCGGCTCTTGCCAGAATTTGAAGGCTTCGAAGTTTATCTCTTGATCGTACGAGGGCTACGGATTCTACGGCTGTAAATACCTTCATCATCTCAAATTGGCGGACGACTGCCGTACCATAAAAAGTAATGGAAGCTCCAATTCGAGGGATCACTGCATCTACCTCCGAAAGCATATTTCCCTGGGTAAAGATTCCAGGCTTTTTTTTCTCAAGCTCAATAATACATTTTAAAGGGTCAATTACATCTACTTGATGCCCCTTTTTGGTTCCTTCTTCTACCAGACGTTTTGTTGAATACAAATTGGCGTTTCTGGAAAGAATGATCACTTTCATGAGTTTAGTTTATTTTGTTGTAAAAACAATTTCATTTTGAGAATTCTGTGAAAATCTATCCTTAAAATCGGATATACCTTAATCCTAGATGTTTTTTTGTGCTTTATAACGCTAAAAACTGAATATTTGTGGTTTGAATCGATCGTGTTGGTCAAATCAAAAAAGGGGTTGACGGCTTTATTTTACTTATTTTGATCCCGTAGAAAACCAATTTGCCTCCTATATGACAGGATGTTAGCCGGTGGCGACCTGTTTTTGGTATAGCTTTCCATATTCAATATATGGCTTTATGATTCTAAATTGCAAATTTATTTGATAAAAAATAAAAAGTTTTTTTTAATGTGTTCGTAATCAATAAATTACTAAACATAGTGGTGGGTCTTATGCGCTTATCTCTCAAGAAGGTTTATCTAGGTTTTGCACTATGCTTGGGGCAATAGTTCATTGTCTGTAGCTTTATTTTATTTTTTACAGCACGATATCACATACCACATCCTATAATTCAGAACCTAAATGAGTGCTAGTCATTCCGTTTAGCTATCAGGCTTTCTTGAATCATGGCCAGTTGGGTTTCCAACTCTTTCTTTTTGGCCTCTAATTCCTGCTTACTGAAAGGATACAGCGGTAGGTCATTGGGAGATGCGCTAAACCGGGAGAGTATTTGTGTATTTTCTTCTCCTAACTGAGCGATTTCATTAGATTGAGCTGCTTGGAGAGTAATTGCCAGACTTTCAGCGGCTTTCTCGATCAGGCGATAAGAGTACTCCTCAAATTTTTGGAAAGAAGCCAATTCCAAAACACCCTCAATTCTTTCATTTACCTTGATGGGAGTGATTACAACAAATCGTGGTCTTGCAGAACCCAATCCGGTAGGTATGGTATGTATATAATCTTCAGGTAGTTGATCCAGCATCAGGGTTTTTCCTTCCAGAAAACTTTGCCCAACCAGCCCTTCTCCCGGAAGTATTTCTTTGGTAGAAATTTTATTTCGGTCGCAGGCATAAGCGGCTTTCAGCTCCAGGATCACCTGTGCAAGGTTGTTTTGGTTTTTGATAAATATACATCCTTGTTGAATTTTGAGGATTTGTACAAGTTTTGCCAAAAATTTCTCAGACAAATCTTTTGCAGAATGTGCATTTTCTCTCAAAATACGGTTGATTTCTACCAGACCGATATTGATAAAGCTTTCATTTTTCTCTCGTTCATTGGCTTTCAAGAGGCTTTTTTGCATATTGGATAGCGCCCATCCTAATTTATCGTTTTCCAGAGGGCTGAAACTCACTTGTAGATTTCCCTTGCTGATTTCTTCTGCAAATTGAATATCATTTTCAATAAACTTCATCTGTTTCTCGAGCAATGATGATTTGGTTAATTGCTCAATGTTAACTTTCCTTACATATACAGCTATTTGTATGCAAATGCTGGTATCAATCAGCACAATGGCAAGGTGAATAATTACAATCTGGATATTAATTTGATTGAATAAAAAAGACTCAGCTTGTATGATTCCAGATAAATCTAAAATAGCCAGGACAAGATGATGAATCAGTGCAAAAGTAAAAAGTGGTAATTGCGCCCGCCAATCATGATAATGAATCAAGGTGGCCGCTGATACAAAAAAGAAAAAATGCATTTCATACATACCATTCATTTGAATCAAATAAGCCGAAGCAAAGCTCCATAACATCAAACTGATCACCGAACGGGAGAATAACGTACCTCTAAAAAAGAAATAACATAGGTAATAAATTGCCAGGTGACTCGCTGCCACCAAAAAAGCCAATATATAGGTATCATAAAAATAAGCCCATACAAAACCCAGCAAAGCGTACCCCCATACGAAATAAGCCATCTGAGCATCTATTTTTTTATAATGACGTTGATAAAACGTTCTTGTTATTTCTGCATTTTCCAACGCCATAGAAGGGATTTGATTATTCATAATGTCTGATATTAAGGTATTTTTAAAAGAAATCCTGGGCTAAATGCCGAAGAATCGTATTTACATCCGTAAGATCGGGTTGAAAGTTCGCCAAATCTTGGCGGAGGAACGCGATTGATGATCGCTTCCAGGGATAACCTTGCGAAGTCTGTAGCAGGATTGGTACAGAATCGAGCCGAATTATAGTTGCCCCGATAGTATAATTTATTTTCAGCATCTAATAACACAGCCTGTGGCGTCGAGTAAACGCCACACTTTTGGGCTAGTTTTTCTTGATTATCCACAATGATAGGAATAAAAATTTTATATTTATCGAGTAGCTTTTTGGTCTTATTAAAAAGCTCATCGGAGCCGATTACTGCATAAAACTCAACCTGATTACTATAATTTTGTACCAATCCCCGAAAATGATCCAGATTAAATCTTGAGCAAGGGCAATAAGGGTTAAAAAAGTGGAAAAAAGTTGGTTTCTGCGAATTACGCTTTAAAAAGGCTTCCACTTCAATTTTTGCGTGTACAGGGATTGCCACATAGTCTTTGGGGATGGGGGTTGGTAAAATATATTTATACTCAAAATACCAGTAAGTGTAGAACACCATCCCAAAAATGAAAATTATAATACCTAAAATGAATACTTTTACTTTCATAAATATCTAATTTTCATTTTTATAGATACACTTTAATAATCAAAAATGAAGATTAGTGTTTGAATTTTATTCTAATTTTTTAATAGATTGGCATTTTTTGTGCCAATCTACTATTAAATTTTATTTTTTAGTGTAAGGTTGCTCACCCATATAATTCCCAGGAGGGTTATAATTACAAACCCAGACTACCTTGCCATCTGCACATTTAAACTGAGCGCATCCAACTTCGGTGCTGTTTTCCCAGATGATTTGGGTATAATGACCGCATTCCTGCCAATCCCATTCCAGGGTTTCAAAATTAAAATATTGTTTTTCAGATGCCCAGGCATCTACGGCGTGTTTGGGGGTGGCGTGATACCCTTCATAACCCATGTAAATATTCTCTCCGTATTTTTGGGCGAATTGACCGGATTCAGGGCGATGCTCCAGGTCACAGCCTTTTTTTCCAAGTTCATTAACCCATTCTTGGGCATAGGCTGCCAGTTCGTTTGACCATTTCAAGGGGGCTATTCCGAGTTCAGCACGCCAGGCATTATGTTCTTTGAGCATTTCCGAAGCCACAGCGGATAGTTTTCCGCCCGGAGATGGAGGGTTGGTATTATTACTTGGGTTATTGTTATTCGAGTTGGTATTTGTATTGGAGTTGGTATTGGTTTTGTTTCCACCAGGCGGCAATGTATTGGTCTGATTGCCAGAATTATTCGTCTTTGCGCCGAACTGCTCAATAATTTTATCTGCGGCATTATAACCCGCAAACCAGCCGCTAGTGCTTGAATTTCCTTGTTTGGTTTCATAAAGAGCTACCGGAAAATAGCCAGGATCTTTGCCGATTTTTTTCAGCATTTCGGCTTTCGCTTCAGGTTTAGTGATATTTTGTAGCTTGAAGGATAAACCGCTTTTATAAAGCTTCTGAATGGCCGTTTCACAATCAGAGCAGTCTAATTTGACGTATAAAGTGACTTCGGTCTGCGCTAAGAGGCTCTGCCCCAGGCACATTAAACAGATACAAAAAAGGCTTAGTTTTTTCATTGAGGGTGCTTGTTTAGTAATTCGTTTTCAAAATACGCATTTATTTATTTATTTTTGCAATAACCATCTAATCTTTATCCTTAACCGTATAAATGTTGTAACAGAATCCTTTTTTATGAATTTACTTGCCCATGCCTATCTTTCCGGCAAATCAAAAAACATTCTGATTGGTAATTTTATTGCCGATTTTATCAAAGGAAATAAATTCCGTCACTATTCTGAAGAAATAATTCAGGGGATTCATCTACATCGCAAAATTGATGAGTATACGGATCACCACCCTGTTGTCAAGGAAAGTATCTCTCATCTAAGACCTCAGTTTAATCGTTATGCTGGAGTGATTGTAGATATTTTTTATGATCACTTTTTGGCCGTTAATTTCAATACCTATTCTGATCTTACCCTGGCCGATTTTTCAAAAGACACTTATGAGATTTTAGAATCTGAAAAGGAAATTTTGCCCGAAAAGGTACAAGAGTTTTTACCCTATATGATTGGTCAAAACTGGTTTGTGCGTTATGCCGATCTTGAAGGGATTGAACGCTCCCTCAAGGGGCTTTCTCGTCGGAGTAAATTTGTGGATAATCTAGAAAGCTCGGTCCAGGCTTTAGAATTCTATTATGATGATTTTGACCGGGAATTTAATCGTTTTTTCCCTGAGTTGATGGTTTTTGTACAGAATCAGTTAGATATTTAGCGTAATAGAGACGGTTCAAAATATGAATATTCCCATCATTTTAAATGGCTCATCGCTTATGACCGCTATGAATGCACGCAATTGTATGATATTCGTGGCAACAAAGATTAGTGAGATACCCTAAAATATGATTGTAATTAAACCAAAACTCTTTGTTTTTTCAGGGACAAAAAACTTCTACAAAAGTTATATCCCTGCATTAATGATGAAATCAAAGTATAAAATTTTGGCGCATATAAGCCAAAACCCATAAAGTCTATGTCAGAAACCGATTTTACGCAGTTTATTGAGTTTGGACAAATCTTCGACCGCTCTACCCGCGAATATCTTGTACAGTATATCCGACAAAAAATATCTCCGAAAATCCCCTCAAAAGCATTTTTAACGGCAGAAGACCCAGGTTTTGAGTATCTCAAAGCCGCACTGGATAAGATTTTTGATCGCCCCGAACTACTCAAACTTGCCCAAGAAAATACCCACCTCGCAGGTGAAATCATACAAGACGTCCTTCAATGGATGCGAAGGACTGCTCAAAAAAACCAGTCCGAAAACCCCTATCTGGAAGAGCAAAAAGAACTTGAACGCTGGTTTACTCGACCTACTTTTATGTGGGTCAGGCATTGGTACAAGCTCACCAACTATTTGCGGGATATTTATAAACCCGATGAAATCAATACCCGGTTTTATGAAAAAAAATTTGAGGAAATCACCGCCCAAATAGACGCTTATTCCCTTGAAAGAGACCCCAAGGCAGGTATTCAAAAATATGAAAAAGAACTGGCGCAGCTTGATATCGTCGCAGAAGACCTACTGGATCGTTGGCAATCTCTGCTGACTGCCAAAAGACTCCAATTCGAACTGGAAAATATTGATAAACAACGTGAAGAATTTTGTGCGCTTTTATACGCCAAAATTGAGGAGTTTATCAAACTACTGTCTATCATCAGCCCCTTCCAAAGCGAAATCGGCAGATTTTGGGATATGTCCAGGGGGCTTTGGCAGGAAACTGGCTTCGATGTACTAAGCCGCTACGCCGAATTGCTCCAAAAAGAAGACTCCATCCGTGAACTGGCCGATTTGCTTGGCAAAATGCGTGAAGCCGAAATAGAACTCGAAGAAGAAATTTATGAAAATGTAATCAGTCGGAAAACTTGGGTGGATGACCTAAGCCTCAAATCCGAAATCGGCGGCGTATATGAAAGTAATGACATTCAAAAGGTGTTGCCCTCAGAAGTAAGCTTGCTCGGCTACCCAGAAACTGAAACGGTTTTCCTCAAAAAATTTGCCGATCACAATCTCCTAACCTATCTCGAGAAAGGGCAAAAACTCGTCAACAGCAACAAAATCACCTTTCATACCCAGCAAAAACAAAAACGAAAAGAAAAAGGACCTTTTATTATATGTATTGATACGAGTGGCTCCATGGAAGGGCTTCCCGAACAAATCGCCAAAGTGCTTTGTTTTGCTATCATAAAAATGGCAGCCCTAGAACAAAGAAAGTGCTTTCTGATTTCCTTCTCTATCGGAATCAAAACCATCCAATTGCACGAATTGGCCGACTCGCTAGACCAAATCGTAAAATTTCTCTCTATGTCTTTTCACGGGGGTACTGATGTCACTCCTGCGATGATTGCCACCATTGATATGCTCCATAGCCACGATTACAAAGATGCCGATGTGCTGGTAGTGTCGGATTTTGTGATGTTTGAAATCAGAGAAGAAATCCTCAAAAAAATCCGGGCAGTACAAGCCAAAGGTACGTTATTTCACAGCCTAACGATTTCTAAAATGGCTAACCCCGAAATTGTGGCACAATTTGACAATAATTGGATGTATAATCCCGAAGACAGAGGCATCATCAAGCAATTGGTCAGAGATTTACGATCTATTGCCTGATAAGGCGAGGTGTCGGGTGTCGGGGGCGAGGTGTTGGGTGTCGGGGGCGAGGTGTTGGGGAATATATAATCACGCAATCATAAAAATCAAATAAATCATAAAAATCAAATAAATCATAGTTTAAGACAAATGCAAATCACTACTTACCCAAATAAAACCGGTGTTTTTTTAGTGAATCTGGGTACACCGGATAGCCCTTCCACACCCGATGTACGCAAATACCTGCGAGAATTCTTGATGGATGCTCGGGTGATTGACATTCCTTTTATTCCTCGTTTTATGCTTGTAAATATGATCATTGCTCCTTTTCGGGCACCTAAATCTGCCAAAATATACCGGGAAGTATGGGAAGAAAGAGGCTCCCCCTTAAAATTTTACGGGGAAGACATCACCCGGATGTTACAGGAAGCATTGGGAGAAAACTATAAAGTAGTGCTGGGAATGCGCTATCAAAGTCCGAGTATTGCCTCAGCTTTGGAGCAATTCAGAGCAGAAAACATTGAAAAAATCGTGGTACTGCCGCTTTTCCCTCAGTACGCTTCGGCCACCACGGGTTCGGTGAAGGAAAAAGTCATGGATATTGTCAAAAAATGGCAAATTATTCCCGAAATCAGCTTTATCCACAGCTATTTTGACCATCCACTTTTTATCAAAGCTTTTGCAGAAAAAGGGCAGAAATACCTTTTGGGGAATGAAAACCACCATTATGATCATGTTATTTTCTCTTATCACGGCCTACCCGAACGCCAAATCCGAAAAGGTGATTCCACAGGGCTGTGCCTAAAAACCGCCAAGGAAAATCCAAGCCTAGCTAGTCAGGCCAATTGTTGTGCTACATTACACGCTGGCAATAGAAGTTGCTATCGAGCACAATGTTTTGAAACCACTCGCCTATTGGCAGAAGTTTTGGGTATTGCCCAAGAAGATTATACCGTTTGCTTTCAATCCCGACTCGGTTCCGACCCTTGGATCAAACCTTATACCGAAGATATCATCAAGGAATTGGTCAAAAAAGGTAAAAAAAAGGTCTTGGCTTTTTCGCCGTCATTTGTGGCGGATTGCCTCGAGACCACCGTAGAGATTGGCGAAGAATATAAAGAAGTATTCGAGAAAGAAGGCGGCGAACACTGGCAACTCGTGGAAAGCCTCAATGACAGCCAATTGTGGGTAGAAGCTTTGAAAGCACTGGTAGAGGAACACAACTCCAGACAATCAAGTCAGTTGGCGGATAAAGTCATAAAGTCTGAAGCTTCTCTTTAAAACTCCCCATAAATTCTTCTGAATTTACGATATTCCGAAGAGTTCAGGTAGCGTTCTCGAAGTTCGGTTTCAGAGCGATAGATACTCCAGAGTCCTTTTCTACGGACTCTGGCAGACCTTTCCAGTCGGTTGAACTTGCGCTGATGCTTCAGATTCGGAGGGTATTCTTTGGCAAAAGCATACCCTTTGCGTACCAGTGTAGCATTAAAAAACTCGCCGTTGAGCAAATACACGTAGGCCAAGATTCGCCCAAAATCATCCCTAGATTCTCGGTCATAAAACAACATCACCCAAGTACCTTGCTTGAGGCGTTTTTTGGTATAAAGAGAGGCTTCTTTCCCGAAGGGCATTACATCCTGATAGAGTGAGCGGAGGCTTTCGGGGGTATCCACACCAATCAGCCGCACCTTGTGTCTTCTCCGTCGGCTTTTAGGATTCCCGACAATGATCGTATCGCCGTCTGCACAGCGCACTACCTGGGTCAATCGCCCTCGGAAAGGCACTAAAAGTCCCAAAAAAAGCCAAATAATACCTAGTAGACGATATAAAAGATAAGCCCCAATGAATAAAATAAGATACGAGAAGGGTTCATATTCCAAAGTAAAATCATAGATTGGGGTATATAGTTTTTGAGCAAATTCAAAATTCATATTATAGGGATCAGCTATGAATAAAATACGTCAATTTTTTGAAAAATGTTAATTTTACATGAGCAAATTAGGAATAAATTTAAGAAATTCAAAGTTCATTGCGTCTAAAATTCATTTTATCTCCAAAAACTTCTTATTTTTGAAAGTTTGTAAATCAATTTGGCAAGAAATTAGGTAGCTAGAAGCTTATGGAGCAAAACCCCGAATTCATGGAGCAAGAATTTAGTCTATTGGATTATTACACCCCTTCCCATAAGAAAGACATTGTTTTATCCTACAAAGGACCGGTTACAGATGGTTTGATTGCCGATATGGGACAGGATGTGCGTAATCTATTTGCCCACGAGAAACAAATCAAGCGAAAAATATTTGCCATTTTTATAGAACTGGCTCAAAATATTCTGTATTATTCTGCCGAAAAATCCAAATATCAGGACAAACAGGACAGTTTAGGTACTTTACTGATCACCCAAACCCCCGAATACTATTTGCTATCTTGTGGTAATTTGATAGAAAATATAGATGCACCTTCCTTATTGGATCGTTGCTGCAAGATCAATTCCCTAACCCGTGAAGATTTACGCTCTTACAAACGTGAAGAAAGAAGCTTGCCCCGCAGCCAAAAAAGCCGAGGAGCAGGAATCGGCCTCATTCAGGTTGCTTTACTTTCCGAAAATCGGCTAGGAGCTTCCTTCATAGAAGTAAGTGATCAATTTACGTATTTTACTTTGTCTATTAAGATTACAAGGTAGACCGAGGTAGTCTTATCATAAAAAACCTGGCCTTATTTATTTAATAATTACTTCAGCCTTTCGCCGGCCTCTACAGCTACTGCGAGATGATTTTCTGCTGGAGGGAGCGGACATACGTAATCCGGATTGTAGACACAATATGGATGATAAGCCAGATTAAAATCCAATACAGCGGATTTCTGTCCGTTTTGGTAGGGAATATTGAGATAGCGCCCGCCACCATAGGTAGCCTTGCCACTGGTCAAATCACTGAATGCCAGAAAAAGAAAGGGGTCTTGCAGATTTTGTTTGAGCAATAAAAGTCGATGTTTTTTGCCTTTAAGCTCAAAATTAGCCCAGGCGAATTTCAGGTAGTTTTCAGGTTTACTTTTGCCAGTAGAGATCATGATATTTTCAGGACTTGGAAGTAGTTCGAGGCTAACCTCAATTTTGTAGTTGATATCAGGCGGGTAAAAATCCAACCCAGGGAAATCCTTGATATTTTTAACGGGTGATTCGGGCGATCTTTTGAAAAAACGCTCAATTTCGGCTCTTTTAAGGGCAATACTTCCTGCATAATCTATGGAAGTATTCTCGAACTCTAGGCTACTGATTCCATAAGCTAGGATGCTCAACAAGCCGAGCCCAATTACAATCCACTGAATTTTTTTCATGAGTTTTCAAAAATTAATTCGAGGCATATAAGTAGTTGCCTATAATTAGTTCATATGACTTATTCAATAATTAACTGATAATCATATAATTGTATTTACCACAGATTATCGACTAATTACCTTGGACTACTCATGCGTGTGCAAATTTATACAATTGAAGATTATTTGGCTTAAAAAAATTTATTACAGCATGGCCTCGTAGGTCAAATCCTGAAATTGTTCGTAGAGCCGCACACTTTCCTGGTCAGAGAAGGGAATGACCTGTGTGAGTAAGATTCCGTACATTTCTGCTTTGGGGTCAACCCAATACCAGGTATTGTACGAACCCGCCCAACCGTAACTGCCAGCGTTGATTTTCCGGTGTTTTACGCTTTCAGGCGTGTAAATCATAAATCCTAAGCCGAATTTATCCAATCCGTTGAGAAAAGGAAATTCTTTTTCATAAGCGTGGTGTCGGTCAATTTGATTACGGGTCATGAGCTGAATGCTGGCGGGAGACAATATTTTTTTTCCATCGAGTGTCCCTCCTTGCAATAACATCTGCAAAAAACGCCCATAATCAAATGCCGTAGAGAGTAAACCTCCCCCACCAGAAAGAAATAAGTTTCTGGATTTGTCGGGTAAGGTTTTGGGGAGTGCTACCAAGTGATTTCCCAGGGTTTTGAGGTAACGGGTCGTGTATCGGTCGAACTTTTCGGGAGGGAGATGAAAATGGGTATCATTCATCAAAAGGGGTTTGAATATCTTCTTCTCAAAAAACTGATCCAAAGTCATTTTGGACACCTGTTCAATCAAATAACCCAAAATATCGGTGCTGTACCCATACGTCCAGCTTTCACCGGGTTGGTGCAAAAGAGGCAATTGTGCAAAATAAGGCATATTTTCACGAAGGGTTTTATGCGGGGAAATACCCCCCAGTTTTTTATTCAATGCCCTGAGGCGTGCGTCTAAAAAAGCATATCCGATTCCAGAGGTGTGGTTCAGCAAATGACGAATGGTAATGGTCTGTTTGAGAGGCTGGGTGGTGTAACTCAGTTGGTCTTTATCAAAGTCCTGGATGACAGTAGACTTTCTAAATTCGGGAATAAAATCCGCAATTGGTGTATCCAACTCAAATTTACCTTCTTCATAAAGCATCATCACAGCTACCGATGTAATGGCTTTGGTCATAGAAGCAATCACAAAAATATCGTCCTTTTTGAGGCTTTGGTTGGATTCTAATGAATTCATCCCCAGGCTATTCAAGTAAACAGTGTGCCCTTTGCGAGCAATAAGTCCTACTGCACCGGGAATGCTTCTGCGTTGAATGGCTTGTTGTATCAATTCGTTGATACGATTTAAACCCTTCAAAGACATGCCTACCTCTTCGGGGCGAAGGGCTTCTATTTCCATTCTTTTTTGGAATGAATATTTGGAATCTCGTGTAGTCATGCCAGCGTATTTAAGATTTTACTTGCAATTGTTTCTAATTTAAGAAAAAAAGAAAGAATTATACTATGATTGTCAAAGATTTTACCCAAATTATAGTTTTTTGAGTACTTACAGCTTGAAATTTCCTTGATAGATTCATCCAATAGTAAGCGTTATGGCTGTACTAACAAGCAATTTTCTCTCTCAAAACCCATTTTCATTGCCTGTCTTTGTGGTGGGTATCGATCATTGAATAAATTAAAGCTTTAAAAATTTAGGGATTGATGATTTTTTTTTGAAACTTAGACGATCAAATTGGAAATACCGAATCTCTTATGAAAAAAACTGTTGTTATTAATGTGGTTGGGCTTAGCCCTGCCTGCCTAACCCTCGATATGCCCTTTTTGAGTCAATGGGCTGATACTGCCCGTATGGCTTCTATCATTCCGGTATTACCTGCGGTGACTTGTTCGGCTCAGGCGACTTATTTGACGGGCAAATACCCCCACGAACACGGGATTGTAGCCAATGGTTGGTATTTTAGAGATGAAGCCGAGGTAAAATTCTGGAAACAATCCAATAAGCTGATACAAAGCCCCAAAATCTGGGATAAAGCCCGTGATTTATATCCATCCTTTACCTGTGCCAATATGTTTTGGTGGTATAATATGTATTCCGCAGCAGATTACAGCGTCACTCCACGCCCCAACTACTTGGCGGATGGGCGCAAAATTCCAGATTGTTATTCACATCCGGCTGATCTTAGGGATAGGCTACAAAAAGCACTGGGTACTTTCCCACTCTTTAATTTTTGGGGACCCAATACCTCGATCAAATCAAGCCGATGGATTGCCGACGCTTCTATCATGACCGACAAGATATATGACCCTACCCTGACCTTGATTTATTTGCCACACCTCGATTATAATTTTCAGCGACACGGGCACAATCACAGCAGCATCTCCAAAGATTTAAAAGAAATTGATGGCGTTTGTAAAGATTTAATCACTTATTATGAAAAAAAAGCAGATGCACAAGTGATTATTCTGTCTGAATATGCCATTACTCCTGTGCATAATCCCATTCATCTCAATCGTATTTTACGCAAAAAAGGCTATATCGCCATTCGGGAAGAAAGAGGTCTTGAACTGCTCGATGCCGGAGAAAGCCGTGCTTTTGCCGTAGCAGATCATCAAATAGCTCATATTTATATAGAGAATCCTCAAGATATTCCCGCCGTCAAAGAATTATTGGCTAGTGTGGAAGGAGTAGAAATGGTGCTGGATGAAGCTGGAAAAGAAAAATATCACCTCAATCACGAGCGTTCAGGAGAACTGATTGCAGTAGCGAATAAGGATTCTTGGTTTACGTATTATTTTTGGCTGGAAGATAAAAAAGCCCCAGATTATGCCCGTATGGTAGATATTCATAAAAAACCGGGCTATGACCCCGTAGAGATGTTTCTGAATCCTGCCATCAAATTTCCTATGCTCACAATAGGAAGCAAACTGCTTCGAAAAAAACTTGGCTTTAGAATGGTGATGGATGTTATTCCTTTGGATGCCTCACTGGTGAAGGGTTCGCACGGACGAATCACCCAGGATAGCCACGAACGCCCTTTGATCATCAGTCGTCAAAAACAGCTCTTGCCCAAAGATACCATTGAACCCACCGAAGTATTTGACTTGATACTGGCACATTTACAAGGAGTTTGAATAGGTCTGTGAGTAGCTTGATGGCTTCTGCCATATCTCAAAATTACCATCCAAAACGATTCTTTGATAATTTAAATCACGAAGAATCTGATAACATCGACTGACTTGCTCGGGAGTCAGCAAATTTTTGCCGGGATGAATTTCCATAAAAACGGATTGAGCTCTTTGTAAAAATGCTTGATTTTGTTCCAGAAACTCCAATTCTCCCCCCTCGATATCCATCATCAGGGTATCGAATTGGAGTCCGTATTTTTGCTCGAGGTATTCAATACCTACTCCTTTGATGGTGACTTTTTCGGGAGTAATCCTTTGTGTATTTCCGGCGATAATCATGGGGTGAAGGTAAAAGTCTACCGCTTCTCGCTGGGAAATGATGGTATTTTCTACCGCAAAAGCGCAATTATTTTGAATTTTGTTTTTCACAATCCAGGGAATGAGTTTGGGATTGGCTTCCAAGACAACGTGCCGTTCAGGATGAGCCAGTAAGCTATTGGTGACACAAGATACCACTCCCAAGCAGGCACCCAGCTCCAAAACGGAGGCTTCTCGGGAAAGATACTGTTGGAGATATTTTCTCTCCTTATTTTCGTATACATCCCAAAAAAACCGACTTCTGAAAGAACGGGTGGTCATTTCAAAAGGAATCTGAAAGCGAAGCCCCTGTGTGCGATACTCTTTCTGAAAAACATCAAAATAAAGCCCAAAGAAGTAGTTGTTATAAATATGCTGGTATTTCCAGATACCAATCTGATTTTTGATTTTTTGAGTCAAACTCATAAATAAGCAATAAATTGTTGTGCAATTAAAGGGATTTTTTCTTTGCCCTCTACATTTTCTTTCATAAATGCCGGGATGGTATCTAATCCAAACCTTCCAGCAAGTATTCCGGTGCAAATAGAAGCTAAAGAATCCACATCTCCACCCATATAAATGGCATTTTTAAAACCATCAAAAGTATGATGGGCGTATTTTAAAATATAAAGCACACAAGCGGCCGTTCGCATAGCATCCGAACCGAGTCCTTTGATATTAAATTTATCCAAAGGCTGTTTGCCGCATAAAAGTGCAAACCCAGTTTCATCTAATTCATCGGGCGGAGGAAGCAGGTCTATTTGAGGCAATAAATCCAAAGTAGTTTGATCCAAGCCCTGGATAAAGTGGCTACAATGCAAAATGATCTCTTGTAAATTGCCTTTTTGTACAATCACATACTGTGCTGCTCGTGCTACCAATACACTTGCTGCCCTTGCTTGTGGATGCGGATGCGTGGCATCTGCATTGATGATGGCATAAGCATCGATCAAGTTTTCGGGCAAAAATCCCAGCGGAACGGCTCTCATTGGGGGAGCATTACCAGGAAATTCTTTGTTGCGCTGATAGTCACGCACCCAGGTGATGTCCTTTTCGCCGCTGTAGACCCAGCGCATAGAACCATGTCCGGCTCTACCATAACCTTTTATTTGCTGGTCTTCTTCGTATTCCCGAATCCAGTATTCTACCAAAAGGTCTTCTGTAAATTCTCTGCCTGAAATCAAAGCCTTGATCAGACCCAGCGTCATTTCGGTATCGTCGGTATACTCCCAGTCGTGGTATTGTTCAAAAGGTCTGTCACGGGCATTGATAAATTTAGTAAAATCTACGTTTGCCCTGATCCAGTCTCTATCCTGAAACTCGATCCCGGCACCAAAAGCATCCCCGATGGCAATTCCCCATAAAATGTCTTCCATGTTCATAGTACAAAATTAAGTGATTCTCAGAATCTACCGAACTTGTTTTTATCCGAGGCAGATTATACATGCTGTTCGTACAAAGTCCTTGTCATCCGTGTTCTAATAACCAGTAAATGAATTATTCATTCGCTCAAGCCGCACGA
>JANRIC010000021.1:0-61063 GCA_033765345.1 Microscillaceae bacterium | reverse complement strand
AATTGCTTTAATTGCTTTAATTGCTTTAATTGCTTTAATTGCTTTAATTGCTTTAATTGCTTTAATTGCTTTAATTGCTTTAATTGCTTTAATTGCTTTAATTGCTTTAATTGCTTTAATTGCTTTAATTGCTTTACGTTTTCTTAACAAAAACTTCACTTAACATCCTCCTCCTTTTGGGCTTTGATTTTTAAATTGCAACATCTTCTTGAAACATACATCAATCCCTATGAAAAAAATATTTGCTTCTTGCTACTTGTTTTTCAGTATTGCTTTAAGGGCACAAGTATTCGCACAAGAAGAAGTGAATATCCTTGAGGCAGCCCAAATTCCTCTAAACCGTACCGTAGAAACCATTGCCGAAAACATCAAATTCAGCTTGCAACAGATGTACCCCGAAATCAAAACTTTTGAGACTAAATACAATGACAAGCTAAAGACTTACAGAGCCGTTTTTGAAATCGAGCAGAATAAATTCCAGGTTTCTTTTAATGAAGAAGGCAATTGGAAGGAAACCTATGTGGAAATCCACGAAGATTTTATCCCCAACAAAATTAAAGAGGGGCTTTCCAAATCCCGTTTCAAAGCCTGGGAATACAGCCAACCTACCCTTTATCAAAGACCCAATGCTATCCTTTACACACTTATCGTAAACCAGGGTGCCCGTACTTACCTCCTTGAAATGAGCAAAGAAGGCGAAATTTTGCAGGAAGTGATGCAGGAGTAGGCAGATTTTTCTAAAAACTCCTTTTACAGGCCTTCTTTGAACTTCAAATATTGTAAAATCAAGATAAAGTTGTCTTAAATCTATGTTAAATATAATAAAATCAGGATTTTATTGTCTTAAATCTATATGAAGCTTTCTAAAAAACTCTTCAATTGTCTTAAATTTAGATCAACTATTGATAAATCCTGATCAAAAGCTTTAAAATCTTACTCAAGATAAAAAAAATACAAACTTGTCGGCTTCAAAACCGGCAAGCATCTACAAAATCAATAGGTATACTTCATATAGGTCTCCAAATCTTTGTCTCCGCGCCCGGAGAGGTTGATGACCAGTACATCTTCGGGTTTGAATTCCATTTTGTTTAAAATCGCAAAGGCGTGTGCAGATTCTATAGCCGGAATGATGCCTTCAGTACGACTCAGCAATAGCCCGAATCGCATGGCTTCATCATCCGTAATGTCAAAGAACTGTGCTCTTCCGGTATCGAACAAGTGAGCGTGCATAGGGCCAATGCCTGGATAATCCAGTCCGGCAGAAATAGAGTGCGGCTCGATAACCTGACCGTCTTCGGTTTGCATCACGATGGATTTGCTGCCGTGTAAAATACCGATCGTGCCTAGTGCGGTAGTAGCGGCAGATTTGCCGGAGTTTACACCTAGTCCTGCGGCTTCGGCGGCAAGTAGCTTTACAGATTCGTCTTCTAGAAAATGATAAAAAGCTCCAATGGCATTGCTTCCACCACCTACACAGGCAAGCACATAGTCGGGGTTTTCTTGGCTGGTGTGATTTTGTAGCTGCCACTTGATTTCTTCACTGATCACTGACTGAAAGCGGGCGACCATATCGGGGTAGGGATGAGGGCCTACCACCGACCCGATGATATAATGGGTATCGTGCGGATGGTTGATCCAGTGGCGCATGGCCTCGTTGGTAGCGTCTTTGAGGGTACGACTACCCGAAGTGGCTGGTACTACGCTTGCCCCCAGCATTTTCATACGCTCCACGTTGGGTTTTTGCCGGGCAATATCTACTTCACCCATATATACGATGCACTCCATGCCCATAAGGGCGCACATGGTAGCCGTAGCCACGCCGTGCTGCCCTGCACCTGTCTCAGCGATAATTTTTTCTTTGCCCAGGCGGCGAGCGAGCAAGATTTGCCCCAAGGTATTGTTGACTTTATGCGCTCCGGTGTGGCAGAGGTCTTCGCGCTTGAGGTAGATTTGGGTATGATACATTTCAGAGAGCCTTTTGGCAAAATACAAAGGGGTGGGGCGGCCTACAAAATCCCTCAACAAAGCTTTAAACTCCTCCTGAAAGTTTTCTTCATAAATAATCTTTAGGTAGTTCTGCTGAAGCTCCTCGATATTGGGGTGCAGCATTTCGGGGATAAAAGCCCCGCCGAATTTCCCAAAATATCCCTGCTCATCTACCTGAAATTTTGAATGGGTTGTACTAGTAAGCATTTTAAATATAATTGCGTAGTTTTTTTAATTTGTCAATATCTTTAAAGCCTGGCTCTATCTCAAAGCGGCTGTTTACATCTATGGCATGGACATTGAGTTGGGTTTCCTGGATAAACTGCAAGAGTTCTTCCACATTTTCCAGGCTGATACCACCACTCATCAATAAAGGTACTGTATTGTCATATTGTTTGAGGATATTCCAATCAAATGTAATTCCGTTGCCGCCGTAGTCCTTGCCTTTGGTATCAAAAAGGAAAAAATCGCAATGCGGTTTGTAATCTTCCAGTATCTGAAAATCAAAATTTTCATCTACCGAAAAGGCTTTGACGGTTTGAACGTGCTTGGGTATATCTCTGGCGCCTCTGTGAATAGGAGACTTCACGGCAGCACAAAACTCAGCACTTTCATCGCCGTGTAGTTGAATCATATCCAACTGATAGCGAACTACTTGTGAGAAAATAAAATCCAGACTATGGTTGACAAAAACACCTACTCTTTGAACACCTTTCACGGCTTGCCAATCTGGCTGAAAAGTATCCCCTACATATCTTTTTGATTTTTCATAAAAAATAAAGCCTATATAATCAGGACATAGCTCCAGTACTTCGGCTATATTTTTGGATTCGCGCATACCGCATATTTTGAGTTTCATATTTTGGATAGTTGGGCGGTTTGAAGTTCCTGCATGAATGTGGTGCAAGCCTGTGCCGGATTTTCGGCTTTCATAAAATTTTCACCCATCAAAAAACCCTGATAACCCGCTGCCTGCAACTTGAGAATTGTATCTACTTGACTGATGCCGCTTTCGGAGATTTTGACAAACTGATGGGGTATAAGTTCAGCTAATTTCAGGGAAGTCTCGATACTGACTTCAAAGGTTTTCAAGTTACGATTGTTAACCCCCACCAAATCAATATGTTCGTTCAAATATGCTTGGAGTTCTGCTTCATCGTGTACTTCCATCAATACTTCAAGACCGAGCGAATGGGCAAATTGTGCCAGGTATTTTAAAGTGTCGGGTTCAAGGCAGGCAGCAATCAGGAGAATCAAATCGGCTCCCCAGGCTTTGGCTTCGATGATCTGGTATTCATCCAACATAAAATCTTTTCTGAGCAAAGGAACCTGTACGGCATTTCGTGCCTCTTGCAAATCCTGATATTCACCTGCAAAATATGCCTGGTCAGTAAGTACCGAGATGGCTGTTGCTCCGGCTTTTTGATAACCTTTGGTGATTTGAGAAACAAAATCGGCTCTAAGTTGCCTTTCGGGAATGGCTTTGATCATGCCTTTGGAGGGGGATTTGGTTTTAAATTCGGCGATAATGCCGGATGAATCGCCTAATTGGAGCAAATTTTTAAGCGAGGTGCATTTTCTTTCAAAAAATAAAGCTTTTTGCAGTTCGGCAACCGAGATTTGGGCTTTATTTCGGGTGATTTCTTTTTGTTTGTGTAAGACGATTTGGTCCAGGATGTTCATGATTAATAGACATTATATAAAGGTGTCTGAGTAATATTTATTGCCACGAATGCACGAATAAAATACATTTATGTTGGAGATGGATTGACTTTCACTTTATGATTTGAACTTTTTTATGATCTCGAGAACAAACTCCGGGGTAAGTCCCGTCAAATCGGCAATCTGCTCTACCTGAAGCCCTTTTTGATGCATATACAGGACGATTTCTATCTTCCCTTCTATTTTCCCTTCTATTTTCCCTTCTATTTTCCCTTCTAAAATTAACTTTTGGGCAAGGCTTAGGGTTTCTTCTTTTACTTCTGAGGATATTGCATTCATTGTTTTTATGATTTGATCCAATTCAAGTTGAGTTGCATAGTACAAATATAACAATAAAATCCTAAAAATGCTTCTGCCTTTTTCGGTTTTCAAAAGCTCCTGTACAGATGCAAATATACTTTTCAAGTCATCTTCCAGTTGCTTCTCAAAAATTTTTTTCATCAGCAACAAACCTGTCTGTAAGGAGATCAATTGGAAGATTTGTTTGATCTCATCATCCTCGTAGGTGCTGAGGTCTGTGAGTAGGTAATCAAATTGAGGCAAAAAGCGAATGAGTTCTGGGTTAAGTACTCCTTCCTCGATAAAATATTCCGAGAGATTTTTCTTTTTCCAGGTTTTAGTACCATGATAAATAATAATGGGAATTACTGGGGTCAGTTTTTCCTTTTGACTAAGGTTTTGTTCCCAAATATTAAGCATATAGCGCATCAGTTGAAAGTGGATGGGTGTAGCAGGCTGAAAGCTTTTATGCTCAAAAAGTAATGCAATTTTTAAATTAACAGTATTTTTATACGTGCATTGATACACCAAATCCGAGAAATGTTCCCGTAGTTCTTCATCCACGTAGTTGTTATGATCTAATTCAAGCGTACCTAAGTCCAGATGCTGAACCAAATCTTTGGGGAAAGTTTGACTAATAAATTCTGTGGCTTCTTCTTTCTCTGAAAAAAGTGCCTTAAAAAATTTATCGTGTGGGTTTTGAAGGGTATCTTTATCTTCTTCCAAGATATACGTTTTTTATATAAATGATTTTTAGAAAAGTGTTTGGTCTGCGGGCCAAACAGGTATTAAGTTTGAAAAAGTGGTTGGTAAGATGCCAACCACCTGGTGTGATTCACGCTTTATTTCTTACCCATTGCCCACAAAATGGCTTTTTCGAGATGCGTCAGGTATGCCTCCTCCGAAAAAGACTCATCGGTATGCCCCAATCCGGTATAAAAAGCACGTCCACCGTCAAACTCATGACACCAAACGATGGGGTGTTTATCCCCCATACCACCACCTTCATAGCTACTTTCATCCACTTCTGCTAAGACCCGGTATTCACTTTTGATGGGTTCTTTGTAATTATACCATTCATCGGTGCGTGTCCAGACGGGTTCTAAATGCTTGGTGGATGGGTGCTTCCGATCAATGACTTTGATAGAAGCTTGTTGTGTTTTGGGATGGCTTTTGAAATACCCGCCCACCAATTGACCGTACCAGGGCCAGTCATATTCGGTATCTGCCGCAGCGTGAATGCCTACAAAACCTCCTCCTCTCTGGATGAAAGCTTCAAAAGCTTTTTGCTGGTCTTCATTCAGAATGTTCCCAGTGGTATTCAAAAAAACCACTACTTTGACCGCCTTAAGTGCTTCGGTGTTGAAGATGGTAGAATCTTCGCTAAAAGTCATTTTCCATTTATTTTTTTCACCCATTTTACGCAGAGCTTCCTTACCCGGCTCAATACTTTTGTGGCGAAAACCACCAGTCTTGGAAAAAACTAAAATTTCCTGGGCAAAAACTTCTTTTTCAGGCTGACAAGCCCAGAGGATTAATAAAGCAAAAGCAATTGTTCTCATTGGAAACACGATTTAGGTAATTAATTCAAAAATTGTAGAATCTAAGTTAACCTGCTTCTGGGGATTTCACAAGAATACTTACATAAAACGGCTTTTTTCCGATAAATTATTTTGTAACATGTTTTTGAGGCGTTTTTTCTTCCCACCATTTGTGGGGCGATTCCTGGCAGATTTTTTTCTTCCCACCGTTTATGGGGCGATGGCTGTCCAAACATTTTTAGGAATGCCTTCCAAGTCTAATAATTTATCTGCATATTCGTCCAAAATCAAATCATAATATCAGATGCACATTGTTGTATTAGACGCTTATACTTTAAACCCCGGAGATTTGGATTGGGGGGAGTTCCAAACTTTAGGAGAACTTCAGCTATACGATCGCACACCCGAAGATATGATTCTTGAAAGAAGCTTGTCAGCAGAAGTTTTACTGAGTAATAAAGTACCTCTTAGGGCGGGGGTACTTCGTAATTTGCCCCAATTACGGTATATCGGAGTCACAGCCACAGGGTACAACATCATTGATATTGCCGTAGCACAAGAGCTGGGCATTACTGTCACCCATGTACCCGATTATGGCACAGAAGCAGTAGCCCAACATACCTTTGCGCTCATGCTCGAGCTGTGTAATCAAGTGGGCTTACACAGCCAAAGCGTTCGAGAGGGAGATTGGTCTCAGAGTTTGGATTGGGCTTATACCCGCAGGCCGATTATGGAGCTTTCTGGCAAAACACTGGGCATTGTAGGATATGGTAAAATCGGGCAAAAAGTAGCACAGATTGCCCGAGTTTTTGGGATGAAGGTGATTTATCACAGCCATAAGCAATCAGCCCATACACCGGATCAATATGTATCTTTGGAAGATTTATTTAGCCAAAGTGATTTTGTCAGTCTGCATTTGCCTTTAAGCCCCGAAAACCAGGGATTTGTCAATCAATCATTGCTCAATAAAATGAAAACTGGGGCTTATCTGATTAATACCGCTCGTGGTGGGCTTATCCACGAACATGATCTAGCAAAAGCACTCAAGAACGGACAAATAGCTGGAGCTGCTTTGGATGTTCTTTCTCAAGAACCTCCTTCACCCGACCATCCCCTGCTTCAGACACCCAATACCATTATTACGCCACACAATGCCTGGCTGGCCAAAGAAGCACGCCAAAGACTACTGAATATTACCCTGGATAATTTAAGGGCTTTTATCCGGGGAGAATCAAAAAATATAGTAAAATACCTATAATTTATTTGTTAAAAAGCCTTCTTTCCTTTTACAAATTTCTTAAATATGTATAAATTTGAATGAATTAGGGCTACAATCTTCTTAATCTAATAAAATGAAAGAACTGTCTACTACCTCAAAAATATTCAAGGTCAATCGGCGGGATTTTTTGAAAAATACCTCCCTGAGTGTCGGCGGGCTGATGCTGGGTTTCCAGTTTAGCTGTACTGGCGAAAGCAAACCCAATTGGCAGCAACTCCCCGAAGGACAAACCTTCAAACTCAATACCTATTTGAGCATCAACGAGCGCGGAGACATCATCCTGATGGCGCACCGCTCCGAAATGGGGCAGGGGGTACGTACCACCGTACCGATGATGCTGGCCGAAGAACTGGAAGCCGATTGGAGCCGCGTCAAAATCGTGCAATCCGAAGGAGATGAAGAAACCTACGGCAATCAAAATACTGACGGTTCTTTCAGCATCCGCATGTTTTATATGCCTATGCGAAAAGCAGGTGCTACCGTAAGAACCATGCTCGAGAGAGCCGCCGCCGAAAAATGGAAAGTAAATCCCTCCGAATGTAAAGCTGAAAACCATCAGGTCAAACATTTACCTAGCGGAAAAACCTTCCACTATGGCGAACTAGCCGCTTCCGCTGCCAAACTACCCATTCCCAAAGAAGCCGAAGTCAAACTCAAAGACCCCAAAAACTTCAAACTCATCGGAAAAGGGGTATCTATCATCGATATGGACGATATCATCACTGGTAAAGCCACTTTTGGGATGGATGCCAAAATGGAAGGGATGAAAATTGCCATGATTCAGCGTTGCCCAGTAGTAGGGGGTGAAATAAAAAGCTTTAATGAAGAAGAAATTGCTAAAATGCCTGGCATCAAAAAGGTCATGCAAATTAAATCATCGGGTTTCCCGGCTGGTTTTGACAAACCTCTGGGTGGAGTCGTCATTGTAGGCGACGATACTTGGTCTGTGATAAAAGCCCGTAAAGCACTCAAAGTTGAGTGGAACTATGGCGCAAATGCTTCTTATGATTCCGAAGCTTTTTTGAAATCGCTGAATGATAAAGCCAAACAAAAAGGTACTATCCGCCGTGAAAACGGCAAAGTTGAAGAAGCCTTCCAAAATGCCGACCAAATCGTAGAAGCTACCTATCAATTGCCCCACTACGCCCACAGCCCCATGGAAACACCCTGCGCCCTGGTGCATGTAAAAGACAACAAATGCGAAATATGGGCACCGACTCAGCACCCACAATGGGCAAAAGGTGCTGTGGCAGGAGCAATAGGCCTGGATGTCAAAAATGTAAAAATTAATATTACCTTGCTGGGTGGAGGTTTTGGGAGAAAATCCAAACCGGATTTTATCGTTGAAGCCGCACTGATTTCCAAAGAAAGTGGTTTTCCGATCAAGCTCATCTGGACTCGTGAAGACGATGTGCAGCACGATTTCTACCACGCGCTCAGCGTACAACACGTCCGAGTAGCCCTGGATAAAGATAAAAAAGTATTGGGCTGGAACCAACGCTCTCTTTTCCAACCCATCGGCGGTACAGCAGACCCCAATGCCAAAGAACCTGATACTGGTGAGCTAGGACTGGGTTATATCGATTTTCCTTTTGCTATCCCTAATCTTTGTCTGGAGACCAATCAGGCCATTCCTCAAATCCGTATCGGATGGCTGCGTTCGGTAGCCAATATCCAGCACGCTTTTGCTATTGGTTCTATGATAGACGAAGTAGCGGTTGCTCGCAAAGTAGACCCGGCTCAAAATCTGATTGATCTGCTTGGAGATGATCGTATTCTGGACATCAAAAAGGACGTAAAAGACTTCTCCAACTATGGCGAAAAACCTGAAGATTATCCCTGGGACATTGCTCGCCTGCGTAAAGTCATCGAGTTGGTCAAAGAAAAATCCAACTGGGGTAAAAAACTAGGCAAAGGACGTGGGCAAGGCATTACGGCTCACCGAAGCTTCCTTACCTATGTGGCTTGTGTGGTAGAAGTGGCCATAGACGAAAAAGGTAATATCAGCATCCCCGAAGTACATTATGCCGTAGATTGCGGTGTAGCCGTAAACCCCGAACGCATCAAATCACAATTCGAAGGAGGAGCTGCTTTTGCCGTTGGAATAGCTTTGAAAAACCAAATTACTGTTAAAGAAGGAAAAGTCGTGCAAGGCAACTTCAACAACTATGAGCAAGCACGAATGACGGATGCTCCCAAACAGGTATTTGTACATCTGGTTGAAAGCACCGAAAAGCCCACAGGGGTTGGCGAACCACCTGTGCCGCCTGTTATCCCTGCTTTGTGCAACGCCGTTTATGCAGCTACTGGGCAGCGTATTCGCGAATTACCGCTCAGATTAAGCTAAAATTTTAAAAAATTATTGTGTATTTTACTTGCAGAAGGCTTGTCTAAAACAAGCCTTTTTGCATGAATTATCTTCTATTTGAAAATACTCAATTTTCACAAAATTTAAAAAGAAATCTGGTATTGTAACACCACGGTATTTCGGCGGTTTCCAGAGATAATATCGCCATTCAATACGCTGTAAGTAGGCCGATTCTGCCAGTCAATACTAAACTTAGACTTATGCCCTTTGACAAAATAATTGATCCCCGCATTAAAAGTGTTTGTCCATAAGGAATTCAATTTATCATATTTGGCAAAAGTCCCTGCAACATAAGGCATGAGCTTTCCCTGATGATTCAGAAACTTATCTGGAAAAAGATAACCCAACTGCACATAAATTACATCCCCCGTACCGAACATCGGCAAAGCATTCCCCTGTGTAGGTCCTCTGCCTGTGATGCTGTTAGTGGCATTGAGGCTACTTCCATTGGCTGGATTCATAATTCCGTTGTAGCGTAAATAATTCCTGCCATAGTCGGTATTGAAATACCCCGCATACGCCGAAATCGCTGATCCGTCTGTTGCATGCAAGGGCATATCCAGGTAGCTTTCCACGGCAAAATGTCTCATGTTTTGAAATATAGTATCATTTTCAGAATTCAATAACCAAGAAGCATCTTTTTGAAAAATTCCTCCAAATGCCAAGTTAAATACTTTTTTTTTGCCTAAATAAGTACCTGTCATATAAGGTGTGTGATGTGGCTCATGCTCCAAAAACTGATAGATGAAATATCCCTGAGCCTGCACTCGATGCCTTAGCTGGGCAAAGTTGGCATCCAGAGAAATGGGTGGCAGGGCAATTCCCGCCGAACTGATCGGGAAAGGGTCGGAAAGTACGATCCGGTAGTCAAGTTTGCCGATTTGTCCGCGGGCATACAGGCTGAGTTTTCGGCTGAATTCGTCTATTTGGTCTACGGTCGTTTGGGCAAATACTGGTACATCCATAGTCATAATCGTAGCAATACTGGGTTGTGAAAATCTGGACAAGCCATTAGTGATGGTAAGCCCAGCCCCCACTTTGAGTTGATTTTTGGGAGAAAATCTGTACTCGCAGACTGCATCGTGGAAAAAAGGTGCAAGCTTTCGGTTGCTTCCTGTATTAAATTGGGCGTTAAAATTGTTTTGTCCGAATTGAAAATAAACAAACACACGGTCACTGATTTGTCCAAAAAACTGAAACCGTGTTCTTCTTAACCCAATGTCAAAGGTATTTTCACGGGCTTCGCCTTCTACCAGTGTACCCGGATTACTTTGGTTAAAGCGAATCCAAGTTTGATTGAGTAGGGTAGCTTGGATGTAGTGAGAACCGGCTTCATTCAAATTGAATTTGAGGGCATCTTTTTCTGAAGGGGTTTGTGCTTTTGCCCAAGTGATTGCCAGAAAAAATAAAAAGACAATTTTTTTCATCATATTCATCGTTTGTTGTATAAATTTTATGCAAAGTGATTACGCTTGCAAGCAGCATTTTAGCTGTTTTGAAGTTTAAAAATCAATATTTCACCAGTTATTGATTACAGTGATAAAATCATAACAAGGCAATTTTTTGAAATTACCGAATTCAAAGAACCAATAAAAATCCGTAAAAATCAATAAAAATCCGTAAAAATCAATAAAAACCTTGATGCTATCTTCATGGGGGTATTTGGCACCCCATAACCACCAGGCCAACAGGTTGGATCCTACATACTTTGGCTTGTAAAAAAGTAATTCTTGAAATAGTTTAATTTTACTTCCTTGCCCCTGCCATCCTATATGCAGAAAAGAGTAAAATTGACTATAAGCCTCAAATCCCTTTATAGTTCAAATTTTTGTTTAAATAAATTGAAATAGCAAACGTTTGCGGGAACGTTATCATTCAAATTTGCAAAATAATTTGAAAATTTTAGATTTTTTATTGGATAAAATTTTATATACTCGTGTAATGTATCTGCTGGGTAAGGCAAAAATATTACTCTTATTGATGCAGGTTTTCTTGAAAAAGTGAAATACTTATTTCTTGGTTCGCTAAAAAATTTATACGACAAAACAATGTTTATAATGAAACAAAACTACCGTGGAGATTCACCGGATCAAGCAAGCCGGTTGATTATTCAGATGTACACCTATCTAGGCAGCTTAAAATTGAAAACCTTTTTGATTGCTTTGATCGGTTTGTTGGTGTGGAATACACCTTTGTTAGCCCAGGACAGACAAATCACTGGAAAGGTGCTTGACCCTGCGGGTGTCGGTATTCCAGGTGTCGGAATTTATGTGAAAGGTACTACTGTAGGTACGATTACGGATGCAGAGGGTGCTTATCAGATCAAAGCCTCTGAGGGAGCTACTTTGGTATTTCAATCCGTAGGATTTATTACCCAAGAAGTCGTGTTGGGAGCATCATCAAGCTTAGAGGTGACCTTAGCTGAGGATATTCAGACACTCAATGAAGTAATCGTAGTAGGTTATGGAGTACAGCAGAAAAAAGATTTGACGGGTTCAGTTTCTTCTATTAATGTCAAAGATTTTAATAAAGGAACCATTACCTCGCCTCAGGAATTACTTGTAGGGCGTATTTCGGGCGTATCAGTGATTTCGGGTGATGGGTCTCCGGGTGCAGGTGCACAAATCAAAATCCGCGGGGGGTCTTCTCTTTCTGCCAGCAACAACCCTCTTGTAGTCATTGACGGGGTAGTAGTATCGGATGAGGGCATCAGTGGTGTAAGAAACCCGCTCAGTTTGATTAACCCCAATGATATTGAAAATGTAACCGTACTCAAAGACGCTTCTGCCACAGCCATTTATGGTGCTAGAGCCACCAATGGGGTCATCCTGATTACCACCAAACGCGGTAAGGAAGGTGCCAAGCCACAAATCAACTACAATGCTCAGTTTTCTATCGGTACTTTGCCCGATCAACTCGAGGTATTCAGTGCAGCACAGCATCGTGCCTACCTCCAAGAGAGAGTGGATGCCGAGCAGTTGCCTTCCGCAGCCCTAGACCTTCTAGGTGATGCTAATACCAACTGGCAGGATATGATATTCCGTAACTCTTTTAATACCGACCACAACGTAGCTGTATCTGGGGCAATTCTCAAGAAAACTCCTTTTAGAGTATCGCTGGGGTATACCAAAAATGAAGGAATTCTGATGAATACCAACTTTGAGCGTTTAACAACCTCTATTGGTATTGACCCCAGTTTCTTCAAAGACCAACTGAAGCTTCAGCTTAATTTTAAAGGCAATCTTACTAAAAATACTTTCACCAATGAAGGGGCTATCGGTTCGGCGGTTACTTTTGACCCTACCCAACCCGTAAGAAGCGGCGAAGACGACCTTTGGGGTGGTTATTTCTTTTGGCCACAATCCAATGATGCCAGCCTGCCCAACAACATCGCTCCCCGTAATCCATTGGCACTTTTGGAGCAAACGGATAACAATGCTGACGTAAATCGTATCATTACCAACGCCAAAATTGATTATTCTCCTGCACAACTCAAAGGGCTAACCGCTACCCTGAATGTCGCCCTAGACAGAACCACCACCGACGGATTGGAAGTAGTAAGTGAAGAAGCTGCTTTTGAAAGATTGATCATTGAAGGAGAAGAAGTGCTTGGCAGAAGAAATAAATACGATGCCGAATACAAAAATGAATTGCTCGAGACTTATCTGACCTACACTAAAAAGCTAACAAGTATCAAAAGTGATATTACACTGTTGGGAGGTTATTCCTATCAGCGTTTCTTTAGAGAAACATCCAGCCGTGTGACTGATTTTTCAGGTGGTTTTGAGAGAACTCCCTTTGACGCTCAAGGTTCTGAAAACTTCCTGATTTCATTTTATGGAAGGCTGAATTATACCTTTAATGACAAGTATTTATTGACAGTAACCGTCAGACGCGACGGGTCTTCTCGCTTTGTAGGGGATAACCAATGGGGTACTTTCCCTTCAGTAGCACTGGCCTGGCGTGTGGCTGATGAAAACTTTCTGAAAAATGTCAAGTTCATTTCAGACCTCAAATTACGTGCAGGCTGGGGGCTTACTGGGCAGGAAAACATCGGACAACCTTACCCTGCTCTTTCCAGAATTACTTTCTCCAACGAATTTGCACTCTATCAATTCGGTCTTAATAACTTCCTGACCCTAGCACGACTCAATGCCTTTGATGCCAATCTGAAATGGGAAGAAACAAGCACCTATAACATCGGTCTGGATTATGGCTTCTGGAAGGGTAGAATCTCTGGTAGTATTGATTATTTCTTCAAAGAAACTACCGACCTGCTGAATAATATCCCAATTCCTATCGGTACCAACTTCTCCAACCGAATCGACACCAATGTCGGTTCTCTGGAAAACGAAGGAGTCGAGTTCAACATCAACGCAATCATCATTGATAAGCAAGACTGGAACCTTAGCCTAGGCTATAATATTACCGCTATCCGCAATGAAATTACCAAACTAACCGCCGTAGATGATCCTAACTTTATAGGTGTACTTACTGGGGGTATTTCAGGAGGGGTAGGTAGCAACATCCAAATCCATCAAGTAGGGCAGCCTGCCAGTTCTTTTTTTGTATATGAGCAAATATATGACGAGCAAGGCGCTCCCATCCAGGGGCTGTATGTAGACCAAAATCAAGACGGTATCATCAATGATAATGACCGCGTGATCTACAATGACCCTGCTCCTGATGTATTTATGGGCTTTTCTGGAAGTTTGGCCTATAAAAACCTATCTCTTGGCTTTAATGCCCGTGCCAACGTGGGTAACTTCGCCTACAACAACGTAGAGTCTGCTCAAGGTTTTGTGCAAAACGTATACAACGCTCAAGGATGGTTGTCCAATGCAGGCGCATTTGCATCGCGTACCAATTTCAACAATGCACAGTTCCTTTCAGATTTTTATATCCAGGATGCTTCTTTCTTTAGAATGGATAATATTACGCTGGCTTATCGCTTTGATAAATTATTCACCGAAAGAGTAAATGCTTCTTTGAGCTTTACGGTACAAAATGCCTTTATCATTACAAAATATGACGGCTTGGATCCGGAGCTTACCAATGGAATAGACAATAACCTCTATCCTCGCCCCCGTACCTTTGTATTGGGTTTGAATGTAAATTTTAAATAAAAATCAAAACATCGGTTTTAACCAAAAAATTAAATAAAAAATTGCTCAAAATACATTGTTTTATGAAATACTTTAATCTGAAAATTTGGTCATTGATTGCCGCATTAAGTCTGACGACTTGTACTGGCGACCTCGATGTAGTACCCATAGATGACGATGAAATCACCTCGGCTACTTTTTTTGATAGCCCAGAGGCTTTCGCTCAGGTTTTGGCAAAATTGTATGCTGGTTTTACCCTCACAGGACAGCAAGGCCCGGCAGGACAGCCTGATGTTGCTGGTATTGACGAAGGTTTCTCATCCTATTTGCGTATGTATTGGTACCACCAAGAACTCACCACCGACGAAGCCGTCATTGGCTGGAATGACCAAACCATTCAGGATTTCCACCAACACGATTGGGGTTCTGCAGATTTATTTATTACTGGACTGTACTCTCGTTTATTCTTCCAGATCACACTGGCCAATGAATTTATTCGCCAGGCTAACAACTCCTCTGATGCAACAGTAAAAGCTTATGCGGCTGAGGCTCGTTTTGTGCGTGCTTTAAGCTACTGGCACGCTTTAGATTTGTTTGAAAACGTACCTTTTGTAACCGAAGAAGACGGTATAGGGGCTTTCTTACCAGCGCAAACCAATGCCCAGGATTTGTTTGCCTATATTGAATCTGAGCTTTTGGAGATTGAGCCACTTATGGCTGAACCCGGCCAGGATAGCTATTATGCCCGTGCCGACAAGGGTGCTGTATGGATGCTTTTGGCTAAACTATATCTGAATGCCGAACTCCACGTAGGTACTCCTCGCTACGATGATGCCATCACCTGGTTGGATAAAATCGTCAACAGCCCTGCTTATAGCCTCGATCCGAATTACGACAATTTATTCAGAGCGGATAACCACACTTCTAATGAAAATATTTTTGTCTTCTCACATGATGCCAAATCACAGTCTTTTGGAGGAATGAACTTCGTGATTCACGCGGCTGTGGGAGGTAATATGGCCGCTTCTGATTTTGGGATAGACGGTGGCTGGAGTGGTACGCGTACTACCAGTGCTTTTGTAGACCTATTTGAGGATCAAAGTGGTAATTCTGATACCCGTGCTAATTTCCATACGCCTGGACAGAGAAAAGAAATTGAAGACATCGGTGTATTTACAGATGGATTCGCCATCACCAAATTCCGCAACCTAACCTCTGGTGGTTCTGCCGGAGCTCGTGGTGATTTTGTGGATACTGACTTTGCGCTGTTCCGACTAGCAGATGCCTATTTGATGTATGCCGAAGCTACCCTCAGAGGTGGAAACGGAAGCCTGAGCACAGCACTGGGTTATATCAATGCCCTCAGAGAAAGAGCTTATGGCGATTCCGACAACAATATCGAGCAGTCTGACTTGAATCTGGATTTCATCATCGATGAAAGAGGACGCGAGCTTTACTGGGAGTGTCACCGCCGAACTGACCTCAGAAGATTCGGACTGTATACCGGAGGGGCTTATCTCTGGCCTTGGAAAGGTGGCGTTGCCGAAGGGCGTGCTACCAGTAATATTTATGAAATTTTCCCGATTCCCTCAGCTGATTTAGCTGCTAATCCAAACTTAACGCAGAATCCAGGTTATTAATAAATTCTTAAATAGTGACAATTATGTTTTCTAAAAATCTAAAATACCTCATCTTATTATTGGCAGGCTTTTTTTGCTTGTCATCTTGTGAAGACGACAGAACGCTGCCCGTGTTAGACCTCTCCGGCAATACCAACTTTGCGCCGGCAGTCTTGATAAGCAGTGCCACCGGAAATCTGGGTACACTGAATGCAGATGTTTTTGAAGATGTAGTAGCTACTTTTGAGTGGCAAAGTGCCGACTTTGGTGTGCAAGCTCCCTTGTCGTACGATCTGGAAATGGCTCTAGAAAATACCTTTACTACCGTAGAGAAACTAGGAACCACCTCCAAAACCAAACTCGAGATCAAAGGAGAAACACTTAACAATGCCCTCTTGAAACTAGGAGCCGTTTCCGAAGCCGAAACTACCGCCTTTTTCCGAATTGTCGCCAAAGTAGTAGGTGCCGCTCAGGTAAATCCGGTCACATCGGCAATGTTCGAGCGTACTGTGACTCCGGTTCAACTAAGCGACTGTGGCAACTGGTGTACCTTAGCCATCATCGGAAGTGCTACCCCTGGTGGCTGGGACAAAGATACCGATATGCAAACCGACGGGGCAGACCTCAATACTTGGACAATAACCATCTACCTGACTGGCACGAATGAAGTCAAATTCAGAGTAGAAGACAAATGGGATAATAACTGGGGCGGACCCGGACTTAGCGGAACAGCTGTTCAAAACGGCACCAACATCGCCATCCCTACCAGTGGTTGGTATAAAGTGACTTTCAACGATGCTACCCTGGCGTACAGCATTGAAGCACTCACCGTCCCTACGTTCAGTACCGTAGGCATCATCGGCGATGCTACGCCCGGAGGTTGGGGTGCTGATACAGACCTAGCCGAACTGAGTACCCCCGGCGGTAATCTTTGGTTAGCTTCTTCTGCCATTACCTTGACGGCTGCCGAAACTAAATTCCGTGCCAATGACGATTGGGCGGATAACTGGGGCGATGATCAAGCTACCTTCCCGTCTGGAAAAGGTGGCAAAGGACAAGGAAATATCCCTGTGCAAGCAGGTAGTTACTTCCCGATGATCAATACCGTAACCAATGAATATTGGTACCTAAGTGACAATACAGACTATGCCTCCATTGGTGTAGTAGGTGCATTCACCAATTGGGGAGGAGACCCTGACAAAGTGCTTGTAAAAAGTGCTGCCAATCCATATATCTTCTCTGGCATAGTGACTTTGCCAACTGATTCTGAGTTGAAGTTCCGCGCTAATAGCGATTGGGCAAACAATTGGGGAAATGCCGCTTTCCCAGCTGGTGTAGGAAACAAAGGAGGAAATAACGTAGTTGCCAAAGCAGGTACTTATTTTGTGATTTTTAACTCCGGAACAGGAGAATATAAGTTTATTAAGTAATTATTTTCTCATGATCTAAAAGCGTAAAGTTTTCGGACTTTACGCTTTTATAATTAGTTCAAACCCTATGAGATTTGTTCCAAGCCTATTTCTCGTGTTTTCCTTCTTGTGTTTGTTGGCCTGCCAAAAACAACCGGATACATCCATCAAACCCTTATTTGCATTACTTTCCGAGAAAACCTCCGGAATAGATTTTTCCAATAACCTGACCGAAACCGAATACCTGAATATCATCACCGATGAATATTTCTACAATGGCGGAGGCGTGGCCATCGGCGATATCAATAATGACGGGCTTGCCGATATTTATTTTACAGGCAACCAGGTCGCTAATCGACTATACCTCAACCTGGGAAACCTCAAATTTAAAGATATTACCCAAACCGCTGGTGTGGCCGGTAAATCCAAATGGACAAACGGCGTAACCATGGCTGATGTCAATAGCGATGGGCTGCTGGATATCTACGTTTGTAATTCTGGAAAAAGAGAAACGGATGATCGCCGAAATGAATTATTTATCAATAATGGTAACCTGACTTTTACTGAAAAGGCCAAAGAATACGGGCTAGATGATCCGTCCTGTTCTACACAAGCTTTATTTGTGGATTTGGACAATGACAATGACCTGGATATGTTTCTCCTGAACCGACCTACACGAACCTTCAAAGCCGAAGAAGCTCTTCGACTCAGAGCAACAAAAGACGAACTCGGAGGAGATAAATTATTCATACAGGAAAATGGAAAATTTATAGATAAAAGTGAAAAAGCAGGTATTTTACAAAATGGACTCGGCTACGGCTTGGGTGTCACTGCCGCAGACTTTAATCTTGACGGATGGATGGATATCTACGTATCCAACGATTACATAGAACCCGATTATTTGTACATCAATCAGCAAGACGGGACTTTCAGCAACCAAATCATGACTGCGACCAATCACATCTCCAATTTCGGAATGGGCGTAGATGCTGCTGATATTAATCATGACGGTTTGACAGATATTTTTGTAGCCGATATGGCTCCTGCCGATAATTTTCGCCAGAAAACCAACATGAAACCCATGAACCCCGAACAATTCTACCAGGCAGTTTATTTCGGATTTCATCACCAATATATGTATAACAGCCTTCAGCTCAATCAGGGTGACCTTACATTCAGCGAAATTGGGCAATTAGCCGGAGTGGCTACCACAGACTGGAGCTGGTCAGCCCTATTTGCCGACTTCGACAATGATACCTGGAATGACCTGCTGATTACCAATGGATTTAGAAAAGATTTTACCAATAAAGACTTTGTCAAACACGAAGACAAGGTCATGGGAGCAGCGATGGATAAAAAAGTTGAAGATAAAGCCAAAGTCATGCGCCAACTCCTGGATGAAATGCCTTCTACCAAACTACCAAATTATATTTTTAAAAATACCGGAGATTATACCTTCAAAAATATGAGTGAAGCCTGGGGTTTTGATGTACCCGCCTTCTCCAATGGGGCTTCTTATGGAGACCTCGACAATGATGGAGACCTGGATATCGTAGTCAATAATATCGATGAGGTCGCCCACGTCTTTGAGAATAAATCTAAAAATAATAATTACCTGAGAATCAAACTCAAAGGGCCACAAGGAAATACATCAGGTATCGGAGCAAGAATCGAGGCTTTTACCAAACAAGGCAAACTCGTCAAAGAGCATATCCTCAGCAGAGGTTACTTGTCATCAGTAGAAAATATAGCGCATTTTGGCTTGGGAAATAGCCGGATAGACAGCTTATTCATCTACTGGCCGGATGGCAAAATGCAAAAAATTATCCTTCCAAAAACCAATCAACTGCTGGAACTGAATTATCAAAATGCCTCCTTGGACAAACGAGTAGCACCCGTATCCAAACCATTATTCCAAAATATTACCACAGACCTTGCATTGGAAATTCAACACGTAGAAAATCCTTACAATGATTTTGACCTTGAAGTGTTGTTGCCCCACAAAATGTCGCAGTTCGGACCGGCACTCGCCCTAGCTGACTTTAATCAAGATGGGCTGGATGATTTTTATTTGGGCGGAGCATCAGGAAAACCAGGACGACTATTGATCCAAAATGCCCAGGGTGGATTTGAAAAATCCGACCAACCCGTATTCAATCGAGATTATGTATTTGAAGACGTTGGAGCTGAATTTTTAGATGTAGACCTTGACGGAGATTTGGATCTGTACGTGGTCAGTGGCGGCAATGAATTTTTCCCGAATAGCGAAGCTTATCAAGACCGCCTTTATCTGAATGAAAATGGGGTTTTACAAAAAGCCACCCTGCCCAAAATGCATAGCAGTGGTTCCGTAGTCAGACCTTTTGACATAGACGGTGACGGAGACTTAGACCTTTTTGTGGGTGGGCGAGTAAATCCTATGCAATATCCAAGCCCTGCCCCAAGCTATATTTTAATCAATGAAAAGGGCAAATTTGCAGACAAAACCCATTCATTTAACCCCAAATTTCATAAACTGGGACTCATTACCGACGCCGCCTGGGGCGACCTAGACGGCAACGGCAAAGCCGAACTTGTAGTCGTAGGAGAGTGGACTTCAATCATGGTCTTTGAGCTACTGGGAAATAAACTGGAAGACCGCACGCAAGACTACGGCTTTGACCAACTCACAGGTTGGTGGTATAGCCTTGAGCTTGCAGACATCAATCAGGATCGTAAAACCGACATCCTTGCCGGAAATCTAGGCTTAAATTATAAATACAAAACCAGCCCCGAAGAGCCTTTCCAAGTGTATTACAACGATTTTGACAAAAACGGGCGCGGGGATATTGTCTTAGGGTATTACAATCAAGGAGATTTATTCCCTTTGCGCGGACGGCAATGCTCTTCTCAACAAATGCCCCTAATCGCCGAAAAATTCAAAACTTATGAAGAATTTGGAAAGGCTACATTAGAAGATGTGTATAGCAAAGCAAAACTCGAGAAGTCCATTCATTATCAGGCGAAAACCTTCGCCAGCCTGGCCTTGATCAACCAAGGCAAGCGGAAATTTCAAATAAATCAATTGCCTGCCCTTGCCCAGATTTCTTCTATCAATGATTTTATCGTCCGTGATTTTAACCGAGATGGCTTTGCAGACATACTTACTGCCGGAAATCTCTATCCGGTTGAGATTGAGACTCCTCGCAATGATGCTTATTATGGAGGTTTATTACTTGGAGATAAAACCGGAAAGTTTCAATTCATCAACCACAAAGCATCAGGTTTTAAAGCCGGCGGTGACGTAAAACACCTGGCTTTTATTCGCCTTGCCGGAAACAAAGAAGGGATCATCGTAGCCCGTAACCACGGAAAATTAGAAATTTTTGAATTAACCAATCTTATACAATGAAACGAACTATACACTATTTACTCCTTGTAGGATGTTGCTTTTTGGGCGTTTTACAGCTAAAAGCGCAAGTTAGCACCGTCCCCGCTTTCCCAACTGCCGATATGACTGGGGTCAAAATCATCTATGATGCTACTCAGGGTACTTCTGCCCTTCAGGGAGTCACGTCAGTACACTTGCATACCGGAGTAATTCTCTCTGGACCTACAGGTACAGGTTGGACAAATGTCGTAACAGAGTGGGGAAACCCAAACAGCCTCGGTCAAATGACCAAAGTAGCCGGAGAAGCCAATAAATGGGAGTTTACCTTTCCGGGTACCATTCGTCAGTTTTACAACGTGGCCGCCAACACGCCCATTTACAGGTTAGGGCTTGTATTCCGCGAATCAGGCCCTTGCGGTGGCTTTGGAGGCAATAGCAATGCCTGTAAAGAAGGCAAGACTTCTGCCAATCAAGATATTTTTGTAGACCTCTTTCAGGGGGGATTACAGCTTACTTTTACTGAACCTACCACTAGTGGTTTTTTGGTGGGCAATGGTGATCAGGTAAATATCTCTGTAGAAACCTCAGAAACTGCCAATATTACTTTTAGCGTCAATGGTGTCAATGAACCTACAGTCATGAATACGACTTCTGCCTCTACCCAAGTAGCAGTAAGCGAAGATTTTTATAAAGTCATTGTTACGGCAAGCAATGGAAGCCAAACGGTCAAAGATTCTGTTTCTTTCTTAAAGCGGATAGACCCAGTCATCGAGGATTTACCCAGTGGAATAATCGCTGGAATCAATGAAATAGATGACAATACGATCACCCTGGCTTTGGAAGCACCCAATAAAAAATTTGTGTATGTGGTTGGCGATTTTAATAACTGGGAATTAAATACCGATTATCAATTCAAAAAAAGCAATGACGGCAACTTCCATTGGTTTACCCTCACAGGGCTTGAGGCGGGCAAAGAATATGCTTTTCAGTACCTAGTCTATGATGAAGAAGAAGATATTGTAAGAGTCACTGACCCTTATGCAGAAAAGGTCTTATTTGATTCGGATAACGATGCAAGAGTAGCCAATAATTACCCCAACTTAAAACCTTATCCTACCGGAAAAACAGTAGGCCCTGTAGGAATCCTCCAAACTGCCCAAGCACCTTTTAACTTTTCGGATTTCACCCGTCCTGCAAAAGAAGAATTGATCATTTATGAATTGTTGGTGCGAGATTTTGATACCCCTAAAAATTTTCAGGCAGTCATTGATAGGCTGGATTATCTGCAAGATTTGGGGGTTAATGCGATTGAATTAATGCCTGTGATGGAGTTTAACGGCAATGAAAGCTGGGGCTATAATCCTATCTTCTTCTGTGCAGTGGACAAATCTTATGGCACAGAAAATGACCTCAAGGAACTCATTGAAGCTTGTCACCAAAGAGGCATTGCAGTGATTTTGGATATGGTCTTGAATCACGCCGAATTTGAATGTCCTTTAGTAAAAATGTATGCCGAGGGCTTTAGTGCAGCCCCAGACAATCCCTGGTTTAACCAACAAGCAACACATCCTTTTAGTGTGTTTTATGACTTTAACCACGAAAGTCAATTTACAAAGGATTTTATAGATAGAGTCAATGCCTACTGGTTGACGGAATACAAGTTTGATGGTTTTCGTTTTGACTTATCCAAAGGATTTACACAAAATACCAATTGTGGTGCTAGTAACTCCAATGTGGGTTGCTGGAATTCTTATGACGCTTCAAGGGTGGCTATCCTCAAAAGAATGGCAGATGCTATTTGGGCAGTTGATCCCAATGCTTATGTGATTTTAGAGCATTTGGGGGTAGATCAAGAAGAAATCGAGCTGGCAAATTATCGCATAGGTGAAGGAAAAGGCATGATGCCGTGGGGGATTATGCACCAGGCCTATAAACAAAATTCTTTAGGCTTTTCTCAAGACTCAGACCTTAGCAGAATTTATGCAAAAAACCGCACCTTTGGCGCACAAACGTATCAAAGCAACAACCTGATAGGTTATATGGAAAGCCACGATGAAGAACGCCTGATGTATGAAAATCTTCAGTTTGGTAATTCAATGAACAACTATAATGTCAGAAACCTGAATACCGGACTGAAAAGAATTGCAGCCGTAGCCAGTTTCTTTTTTACAGTACCTGGCCCTAAAATGCTGTGGCAGTTTGGCGAATTGGGCTATGATATTTCTATCAATGAAGGCGGACGCTTAGGCGAAAAACCCATTCGGTGGGACTATCTGCAAAATCCACAACGTAAACAGCTTTATGATGTTTTTTCAGCCTTAATTGCCCTTCGTAAGTCCTCAGAAGTATTTGAAAAAGGACAAGTAACTTTCTCCGGCGGAACTAATCTATTGAAGCAATTGACCATTAGACCCATAGCCCCTACCAATAATCCAACAAATGCCGATCAATTGAGTGCAGTGATTGTAGGTAATTTTGACGTGACAACCAACAGCCTGAATGCCAATTTCCCCCATACAGGTACCTGGTACGACTACTTTGAAGGTAACCAAGACGCACCTTTAGAAGTAACCAATCAAAATACCAGCCTTAACCTGGCACCCGGAGAGTTTAAGGTATTTGTCAATTTTCCTTTACCTAATCCTAACCTAGTGCTAGCCCTTGAGGATGAATTGGTCAAACAGGCTTTTAGCCTCGTCGGAAACCCTGGCAGTCATTTAAAAGTGACCTGGGAAGGTACTAAATTCCAAAACATCGATTTCAAATTGCTAGATACTTATGGGCGTTTGATGAAGTCTTTTCAACCCATCAATCAAAAAAGTTATACAGCAGAAGTAAACCTGACAAATTTACCAGCAGGTATTTATTTCTTAGAAATCAATACAGAAAAAGGACGTACCGTAAAACGTGTATTGAATTATTAAACCTAAGTTAATGGATAATGGATCATTGAAATCCGGTAAGCCAAATTTGGTTTGCCGGATTTTTTATGTCAAACTCTACGGACTGCTCAAGAAGCAAAGCATAAACTCGAATTCTGCATCTAGAGGCTTTCAGGTTTTTATATAAAAATCCAGTTATTTTACAAAGCATATTTTATCTTAGGCTTTCGTGGAGAGAACGTCCCAAGCCTTCGGCTGGAATTCCTACAATTTCCTTTTATTGAATACAAGCTGTTCGAATGCCCAGGTACTATGTTTGTAAAAAAATATAGGCTGTTCGAATGCCCAAGTACTATGTTTGCAAAAAAATATAGGCTGTTCGAATGCCCAAGTACTATGTTTGCAAAAAAATATAAGCTGTTTGAATGCCCAGAGTTTTCCTTAGCTGCTAAAAAATAAAATTTTATCCCCAAAGAAGTACCTATGGGTTAAGTAGAAACAAGAACATAAAACCCGAAAATCTGCATCTAGAGGCTTTCGGGTTTATAAATAAAATCTGGCTATTTTGCAAAGAATATTTTATCTTAGGCTTTCGTAGTGAGAACGTCCCAAGCCTTCGGCTGGGATTTGCAAACTTTCCGAATACTTTTAAGCGATGCTGAACAACACTTAAAAGAGCGGGTCGGTATTTGACTACTCCCAGTACTCAATATAAATTTTATCTTGACTCCCATATTTTCAAGAAAAGAAAACGTCTATTTTAATAGCTTTCAAAATTTATAAATTTTACAGTTTATTCACCGATATTTCATTAAAAACTTGTAACTTGGTTTTGCAAAAGCCCAAAATTATGCCAACCATCCTAAGAATAGAAGGTTTTAGATTTTTCTTGGCTCTTACCATAATTTAGACTGATAACTGAAATTCAATGATTTTGAACCCATAATTTCGTCAAAAGACTACCTTTTAAAACTATCAGTCCAATTCTAGGGAAGAGCCTTTTTCTTTTACAGTAATGAAGGGGCTGAACCACCTCATATACACGTTGAAAGTGCAGAAAATACTGCTAAGTTTTGGTTGGATGAAGTAGATCTGGCAAACTCTTATGGTTTTAGTGCACGTGATATTAATCGTTTACGCAAATTAGTTTTAGAAAATCAAGAACAATTTAAACAAGCTTGGAATGAATATTTTAACGAACCGTGAGATACAAATCACCGCAGTAGATTTGTGGTTTGAAGATAGTAAGATGTATCTTCGCCTGGCAGACGGGCGAGAATTGGGGATTCCCCTGGATTGGTTTCCTAAATTGCGTGATGCAAGCGAAGAACAGCGAAATCACTGGCGGTTTATTGGAAATGGACAAGGGATTCACTGGGAAGATTTGGATGAAGACTTGTCTGTTGCAGGATTATGGAGAATGTAGAACCTAACCTGGCGCAAGGATTTCCTTGTGCCAAGTATTTAGAAAGCGTCCGCTTTCTGCCGAAGGCAAAGGCCAAAGGCTGCTCAAGAAGCCAAGCATAAACCCGAAATCCCTGCTGCCCACAAAAGAGGAAAAAAGGAATTTTTATCCTCAAAATACAAGGGAAGGGACAAGCTACTCTATCTTTAAAGCGATCAATTTGTACGTTAAAGCACCTGGTTTCTACCTGTCTATCACAATTCAGCCCCCGGCTTTTTTCGCCTGATAACCTTCATCACTGAGGATTTGCAGGATTTTATCGCGGAAGTCCCCCTGGATGATGATTTCACCGTCTTTGGCGGAGCCACCAACACCACATTTGGATTTGAGTTTTTTGGCGAGTTCTTTCAAGTCATCGTCTTTGCCCACAAAACCCGTGATGAGCGTCACACTTTTGCCTTTGCGCTGTTTGCGGTCGAGGCTTATCTTGAGTTTTTGTTGGGAGGGAGCGAGTGTTTCGGCTTCATCCTCCTGATTGTTTTGGTATTCAAAATCGGGGTTAGTCGAGAAAACCACTCCCAGGCGATCTTTCCAGTCTTTGGTCATCTTGATTGGGTATTAAGTGATACATTTTAGGCTTTGGGATGAAACTAATTTTGCATTTCATAAAAATAGCAAAAGATTTCAGGCTACGGCACTCTTTTTTAAACAAATTTACACTAAATTCATTTTAATTAGAGTTTATCAGAGCTTAAATAAATAAAAAATTATGGACACTCTACAGCCTAAGCCTATACAATATATAGATTTTTTGAGTCCGGATTTTAATGAAAATCCATATACTTTTTATAAGTTGATGCGGGATTATATGCCTTTGTATTACCACCCGATCACTGAAACGTATGTACTGAGCCGCTACGAAGACATAGCGCAGGCCTTCAAAAACCCTGCTTTTACGGTCAAAAACTATGAATTTCAGTCGCAGCCTTTGCACGGTCGCACTATTATCGAGATGGAAGGTGCAGAGCATTCACACCACCGCAATGTAGTTGCTCCTGCATTGCGTGGGCAAGAGCTTGCCCATACGATGATACCCATTATTGAGCGAGTAGCCGCTCAGGTGATGGAAGGTTTTAGAAACAAACAAGAAATTGATTTTGCTTCTGAATTTTCTGCCTGCTTTCCTATCCAAGTAATTGCCGGAATTTTGGGGCTGGAAGACAAAGACGGAGATAGTTTCCTGAAATGGTACCGCTCCTTTGTAGCTTTTATCGGAAACTTAAATCAGGATCAGCAGATTATTGAGGCAGCTTTCCTGACCAAAGCCGAAATTGAAGCCCATCTAATTCCTATTATTCAAGAAAGAAGGCGAAACCCCCAAGGAGATATACTTTCACGCCTTTGTACCGCCGAAATTGACGGATATCAAATGAGCGACCAGGAAATTCGTGGTTTTGTGAGTCTGTTGATCACTGCCGGAGCCGAAAGTACTGATAAAATGTTTACCCTGCTGATGCGTAATTTGCTCTTACACCCAGAGCAGCTACTTGCCGTTCGCGAAAATCGGGAGTTGATTCCTTTGGCCTTCGCCGAAACGCTCAGATTTTCTCCCCCTACCCAATCCATTATGCGAATTACCTCTGAGGAAGTCGAGGTAAGCGGAGGTACTATCCCTGCGAATGCCAAAGTATTGCTTTGGATCGGATCAGCCCAAAGGGATGAAAGGCGATTCGAGAACCCGGACGAATTTAATATCTTTCGCAAAGACTTGAATTTTTCCAAAGCTTTTACAGCCAGTGCCGACCATTTGGCTTTTGGTGGAGGGCGGCATTTTTGCCTGGGTGCGATGCTTGCCAAAGCCGAAGTAGAAATAGCACTGAATAAAATCTTTGATCACCTGATAGATATTCGTGTGGCTCCCAATCAGGAATTTTGTGAATCGGGTATTTTTACCAGAGGAATCCCTTCCTTACGGATTCAGTATCAGTATCAATAGTGTATGATGTTGGTTTTTATTGATAAAGCTTAGTCAGAGTTTTGAGCCAGGCTTCTGCCATCAGATAATTTCCGGCAAGAGAAGGGTGTACACCGTCGGCACACCAATATGCAACGGCATTTTGTGTAAGTGCTTCATCAAATATCTTCTGCAAGGGAATCCAGGCGGTTTTATATTCTTTGGCAATGTTGGCACAGGCTTTTTGATAGGCTTCAAACTGCGGAAACCATTGGTTTTCTTGAATGGCTGTTCCTCCTTTAAGAACAAAAGGTTCTGCCAGTATGATTTTGATTTGAGGCAAAGCCTTTAGGGTACGATCTAAAAGTTTGCGTAGGTCTTGGTTGTATGTTTCTACAGTACCTTTGTAATCGTGTGTGAGGGTATGCCAAAAATCATTCACCCCAATAAGAATGCTCAATACATCCGGTTTAAGTTCTAGGCAATCTGTGTCCCAGCGTTCGTCCAATTGAAATACTTTGTGACCACTGATACCACGGTTGTAGATTTTGAGGTTTAAACTTGGGTTTTTGCCCAGCAAGTGCGAGGCTGCTTGGTGCACATATCCTCCGCCGAGTCCTGAAGCTTGATTGGGTACAAGATTTTTTTTATCTCTTCCAGCATCAGTAATGGAATCTCCTTGAAAAAGGATGGTGGTATTTTCGGGCATTTTGAGGGGTTTAAGTGAGTGAATTTCAGTTTTTTGTCCGGCTGAAATCCCCCATATACCCAAGCCGGTCAGAGGGAATTGACTGATAAAATTTCTTCTTAACATTGTTTTTATCTGTTTATTTGACGTAAAAAATCAAAACTAAGAAAAAACAGCATCATTCGGAGCTTTTAACGGTAAATTTCCTGATTGCCGGTTTTTTGCTCATTGAGCAATTTACGGAGTGATCTGATTTCATCTTCCATAGATTTTTTCTGACTTTCCAGTTCTTCTTGGGCGGATTTTAGCTCTGCGGAGCTTTGTCGCAATTCTTCTTCTTGTGCTAGGAGCATTTCGGTTTGTTTGCGAGATTCTTCCAAGTATTGCTTGGTATGTTCGTTGATTTGTTTGTTAAAGAGGATATTGGCGATATTCTCAGAGATTTTTTCAATAAATTCCCGATGATAGCTTTCAAAAATATGAAAAGAAGCCAATTCAATGATTCCCATGACTTCTTCCCGAACTTTCAAAGGAGAGATAAAGATATTTCGTGGGCTTGCTTCTCCAAGTCCTGTGGAAATTCGGGCATAACCTTCGGGCAGATCAGTCATATAAATGGATTTTTTGCTCAGGGCAGCCTGACTTAGTAGATTATCACCAGCCTCGATGACCTGGCGTAGGTATTTTCTTCTCCCATAAGCGTACGTAGCGATTCTCTCCAAAAACTCTTGATTATCTTCTTTACGCACTAAAAAGATCGCTCCTTGTTGGGCATTGAGGTAAAGAATGAGATTTTCGAGGATTTTGAGGCTAAAGTCACGGAGGTTTTCTTGTTCATCCTGGATAATCTGGTTTAAGTGAGCAATTCCTTGATTGACCCAATTGATTTTTTGTCTTTCTTCTTCGGCCTGGAAGAGCTTATCCTGAAGAGCGATAATGGACTTAGCCAGTACGTCATTTCTGAATTTTTCGTCGTATTTTTCGCTCAATTGCCCATTGCCGAGGTTATTGGCAAACCTAGTAGCCGTTTTGATGCGTTTGACCAGGTTGTTGAGTGCGATTTTGGTGTGTCCAAGTTCGTCCTGAGTGCGGATAGCCAATTTTTTTGGAAAAATTCCATTGGAAAGGCTGACGATACTTCGCTCGATTTCCCGAATGGCACGGGTAATGAGGTTGGAATAAAATATGATCAAAATCACACCAATGATCAGTTGAAAAAAGAAAAGTCCTAACAACAAAATCAAACGATTGTTGATGAGTTTGCTACTGTATGATTTAATCAAGGTGTTTAATTCTTCAATCTGAGGAATGATCAGTGTGCGAGAGGCAAATAATTTTCCTTTGATTCCTGAGCGTTCATCAAGTCCGATTTGTTTTTCAAGCTCTACGATGTAATTGAATTTATTTTTGTATTCTTCTAGGTCTTTTATGATTTTTTGCTTGGTTTTGGCGGCAGCAGGGGAGGAGGTAGCTTTTTGGGAAATAGTTTGGATAAATTTGTCTATTGTCTCATTAAATTGTTGAAGATATTTGAGGTCTTTTCGTAAAAAGAAGTCTTTTTCGTGCCTTCTGAGCATCAGCATGGTAGCTTTGTCATAATCAAAAGGAGTATCTTCTACATCGTGAATTGCTTTTCTGAGTTGGCCTTCTACGCCATAATCTTTAAAACCACGCTCTTTAAAGACTTCCACCAATTTATTAAAATCATTTTGGTAGACTGTCAGTTTTTGACTGATACTCGATAATTTATTGATCGTCAGATCATCAGAGAGCGAGGGATTGGATTTGACGTGGTTCAGTTCCCGGAGGATTTCCTGATAATATCCTTGAAACTGCAATACGTCTTCGCTATGGCCTTCCTTTAAAAAGGTCTCATTTTTAAAGCCGTTTTCGGAAAAATTCTTTTCTGCGATATTCAAAGAGAGAATCAAGACCTGAAGGTCATCAATTTCTTCATTCAGATCTCGATATTTGAGGATTTGGTTGTTAGAATTAATCGCAATAATGATAAGAACTACGCTGAGGAACAAGATGGAAGAAAAAGCAACCATCAGTTTGTACCGGATGCTTAGTTTGAGAAATAAGGTGCGTATCATGAAAACCTTTCTACTTTATTTGATTATCTAAACTCTTCTCTTTTTAGAACTCAAATATACAATTTTTAGCTCCGGTAAGGGTATTAAATAATTGTTAACGAATGGTTTATCTTTTCTCCTTTTCTATTATTTTTTCCCTGATAAGCATATACTGCGCTCCGTATTTCTCTAATAAAATATTATCTACAATTTTTCTACCTGCATCCGATTCAATGATATTGTAAAGATTTTCGGTAAGCTTTTTGATATCTTTTTGGGTAAACATATTTTTATTTTTTTTGAATTTAGCTTAAGTTTATTAGGATTGGTTTTAGGATTCCAATATTTTTTGATAAACTACCGAAAGATAGATTAAATTCAGTGCCAGTTTATAACATATTGATATACAAGGGTATTTGTACTGTTTAAAAAATAAATCATCTCTTTTTGGGATTTTTTCCCAATTTTGAAATATTCCTAAAAAGAAAATCTGACTTCTCAAATAAATTAATCATTTTTGAAACTTAAAGCTTTTTCTAAACCTTTTAATAAAACCTACAAAAGCTTTCAATTGAATAAAGCGTATTTTTCAAAGTAATTTGTAATATTCAGACTCTTTTGCGTAATTTCGCTAAATTATAAATCATCAATACGAATTAAAATAAATCTAATACTTATAACTTCTTAATTATATGTCACAATTTGCAGAAATCACCCTAGAAGGTAAGACCTATCAATTGCCAGTTTTTGAGGGTACAGAAGGCGAAAAAGCCATTGATATTGCTCAACTCCGCACACAAACGGGCTATATTACCCTCGATACAGGCTACAAAAATACAGGTGCTACTACAAGTGCGATTACTTTTCTGGATGGTGAACAAGGCATTCTTCGTTATAGAGGCTATGACATTGAAGACTTGGCTGAAAAATCTTCCTTTCTGGAAGTGGCCCATTTGCTTATTTACGGTCATCTGCCCAGCCATAGCGAATTAGATACATTTAACAGCAATATTAAGGTACATACGCTGATCAATGAAGATATGCGTAAAATTTTTGACGGTTTCCCGGTAAACGGTCACCCAATGGGAATGATGGCTGCTCTTGCTTCGGTACTGGCTACTTTTTATCCCGATACCGTCAATCAAGACCCCAAACAAAATGCAGATGCCATTAACCTGACCATCACGCGTCTGATGGCCAAAATGCCTACGCTGGCTGCCTGGGCTTACAAAAATTCACTGGGGCATCCGGTTACTTATCCAAAAAACAAACTGAGTTATGTAGCTAATTTCCTCTATATGATGTTTGCGCTTCCTGTGGAAGATTATGAGGTAGACCCCGATGTGGAAGAAGCTTTAGACAAACTTTTGATCCTTCACGCCGATCATGAGCAAAATTGCTCTACTTCTACGGTGCGTTTGGCCGGTTCTTCGCACGTAAGTCTTTATTCAGCCATTTCTGCGGGGATCAGCTCCCTTTGGGGACCTTTGCACGGCGGTGCCAATCAACAGGTGATTGAGATGCTTGAGCAAATCAAAGCTGACGGAGGTAACGCAAGCAAGTACATCGATAAGGCCAAAGATAAAAATGATAATTTCAGATTGATGGGTTTTGGACACCGGGTCTACAAAAATTTTGATCCCCGTGCGCGTATTATCAAAGTATATTGCGACAGGGTATTAAACAAATTGGGCATTAATGATCCCACGCTTGAGATTGCCAAAAAATTAGAAGAAGCGGCTTTGAATGACGAATACTTTATTGAGAGAAAACTATATCCGAATGTGGATTTTTATTCGGGCATTATTTACAGAGCTATGGGAATCCCAACAGATATGTTTACGGTGATGTTTGCCCTAGGAAGGCTTCCTGGCTGGATTGCCCAATGGAAAGAAATGCGTGAAGAAGACCAACCTATCGGTCGCCCTCGTCAAATCTATACCGGTGAAACCACCCGTAGTTTTATTCCGATAGAGCAAAGAGGTTAAAAAACAGGTGCTGGGTGTTGGGTATTTAATTAAAATAAAATGAGGCAAGAGTTAAATTTTCGAGAAACTCAAAAACCCAACTCCCAGACGCCTAATCAATACTCCTTAAAATTGTCAAAAACTCACTCAAAATCATCGCAGTAGCTCCCCATACCACGTGCCCTGCCAGGTCATAACAAGGCACTTTGGCTTTCATGTATCTGACGCTGATTTCACGGATATTTCTTTTATCATCAGACACAAATTCGGATAAATCGATTTCTAGGAGTTGAGCAACTTCGTGAAGGCTAGGGTTAAACACAGGTTTGTAATCAATAGCCGCTACTGTCGGATACACCAGAAAATTACTAGGGGGAATATACAAAGGGCTTAATTGCCCAATCACTTTGTTGCGGTCTATCTTCACGCCGATTTCTTCCCAGGTCTCCCGAAGAGCGGTTTCTACAATATCCTGATCTTCGGGGTCTTTTTTCCCACCAGGCAGGGCTATTTGCCCACTGTGTACGCCCGTATCTTCAGGGCGAAGAATAAGCGGAAAAAATAGGGTATTTTCCTGTGGATAAATTAAAACCAACACTCCCCCTGAACGGGTATCGGCATTGGGTTCATATCTTTTTTTATCTACAAATCGTTGGGGAGGTGCCATGTGTATGTGAGCATCCATTCCAGGAAGTTTTTCTTTGAGTTTTTCTTTGAGTTGTTGAGCCAAAAACGGGGCTGAGATACCTTCATTCATGTTGTTAGGAATATTTACCTTACTATTAACAGATAAGTACCCAAAAAGATTAGATTTCAGCAAAGATTAAAGCCTTAGTGCTTTCAGACGTTGCAAAAGCGGTGGATGAGAATAATTAAAAAAAACATAAAGTGGGTGAGGGTTTAAATTACTGAGGTTATCGGCCGAAAGTTTTTTAAGTGCCTGACTCAAAGCATCTCCATGATAGGTATCGCGGGCAAAACGATCTGCTTCAAACTCGTTTTTACGAGAAAGAACATTAAAAAACAAACCGATGATCATAGAAATCGGAGAAAATAAAAAACTAAATGCCATCAGATTAAGGGCTATACCCAGGCTTTGGCTTCCCAATGCCAGCGAAAGCTGTAGATTAAAGATAAAAAGGGATAAAATGTACAAAATAACCCCCATTTGGATCGCTGATAAGATGATGCTCTGTGGGATATGTCTTTTTTTGTAATGCCCTACTTCGTGGGCTAATACGGCCACCAATTCCTCCAAAGTGTGTTTTTCAATCAATGTATCAAAAAGTACAATTTTCTTACGCTTGCCGATTCCACTAAAAAAAGCATTGGCTTTGGTTGACCGCCGAGAACCATCCATGACAAAAAGATTGGTCAAAGGAAATTTGACTTTTTGGCAGTATTGCTCGATGGCTTGCCGAAGCTCTCCATCTTCCAAAGGTGTAAGTTTGTTGAATAATGGCAGCAGCAAAGTCGTATAAAAAGCATTCATAAATAAAGAAAAAGCCATAAAAATGACCCAAAATAAAATCCAGAAATTTTGCTCCAGATGTATTACCAAATAAAAAAAAGCATATCCAATCAAACCTCCCAACAATGCCCCCAAGAGATAACCTTTTAGCTTATCTACAAAAAAATTAGACAGGGTATTTTTATTAAAGCCGAATTTTTCTTCAATCACAAAAATACTGTACAACTGCAAAGGTAGGCTCAGTATATCCCCTCCAAGCCCTAAAACGGCAAAAAATGCCAAACCCTGCCAGATAGGATTTGAAAAATAATTCCCTAAGGTATCATATATCCATCCAAAAGCACCACTTAATAGCATCATCATCATCAATACAAAACTTAGGCTACGAGCCAAGAGCGAGAAGCGAAAATAGATGCGTTGGTAATCCAGTGATTTTTGATAGTTTTCTGGGGTATAAATCCCCTCAAGCTCCGGCGGTATTCCGTTTTTTTTATAACACAGATTCAAATAGCTCAATACGGTATCGAGTACAAAATCAAATACAAAAATGACTAGGATGACGATTAAAATTGTGTGTGCAGTCATAAAATTTTGATCAATAAACTACAAAGATAGAAAAATGAATGCAATCCATACTTTCTCTTTGAATAAAAGTAGAGAAATAAAATCTTTCCCCAAGACCTCTGCATAGGTTTTGGGGAGAGACGGGGATGATCTGGAGTAAAATCAACCGAGGAAGTCGGCAATGCGAATAATTTACGCTTTTAGGGTACTTTTCACCAGAGCCTTTACATCTCCGACGGTTTTCACTTTATTCCAGGCCACTGTGTCCAATTTTACTTTGAAGGCTTTCTCTAGGGCTTCACAAAGATCTTCTATGTCAAAGGATTCAGCCCACAGGTCGTGCCTTAGTGTGGCACTATCTTTTACTTCGTGCTCTTCGGCAAAAAGCACCTCAATGATGAGTTCATTGACTTTTTGATTGATTTCAGCGTCTGTCATAACTTATTATCTCGTTTAGATGATTCAAATTAGAAATCTGGAGTTATACTAAAATAATATTTTTTGGGTTTTGTTGTTTAAATATTATGATTAAATTCGTAGTCTTAAAATAAAATACGCATTATTTAAAATTTAATCTTTCATTTCGATAATAAAAGCATCTTTAAAGCCCATTTTTACCAACTTTCGCACCAATACACGGGCACGCTCCGGGTCATATTCTCTACCTACCAAATATTTGTATCGATAGCCGCCAGCTTGGTCGGTTTTATATTCTTCTACCTTGTCTTCAAGCTCTTCAAATACCTGATCGTTGAGATCAATTGGTTTTTGGGTTGCCAGGATTTGTACCCGGTAATAACTTGCTCTATTTTCTGAAAAATGGGGTTTGGATTGAATCAGTGTGCGAAATGCCCTGAATATAGCTGATGCAATGATAGCCTGACCGTAATCATCATTGAGGTATTGCTCTTCGGTAGGATTGGTGATATAACCTACCTCCACCAGTACACTAGGCATTTGGGTATATTGAGTCACATAAAGATTATGCCCACGGCGATTGGCATCTATGACACCTCTGCTTTTGCGACCTGCTCTATTTTTGAACTCAGCTTCAATCAAGTTGGCAAGTTGTAGACTTATTTTTTGTTGATGGCTATAAATGTGCGATTCTGTGCCGTGGATGCTTGGGTCATCACTCGAATTGGCGTGAATACTGATAAAATAATCCGCTTTATTGTTGTTGGCAAATTCTGCTCTTGCTTCCAGGCTGAGGTATTCATCTTTATCTCGGGTATACAAAACTTTGACTTGAGGTAGTTTTTCTTTCATATAACTTCCTAATTTCAGAGCTATATCGAGATTAATGTCTTTTTCGTGTTTAAGATGGGAAGACCCTTTGGGTTTACCAGGGTCCTTGCCTCCGTGGCCAGGGTCGATGACCAGTATGATGCTAGGAGTTTGTGCGAATGCTAAGGGCAGACACAGTCCTTCTGTCAGGGCAAATAAAAGACATAAAACGAGGCTATTTGTGAGCTTCATAAGGAGATTTTGCCGGAAATTAATTTTAAGAGATAATTTTTCCGATAAATTGCTGTATTGAGTTTTCCAGTTGATCGCTTTGATGAATATTTTTGATAAAGGCACTTCCAATAATTGCTCCGTGCATGTACCGACACGCTTTTTGGAAGCTTTCCCGGTCGTGAATCCCAAATCCTACCAGGCAGGGGTTTTTAAGTTGCATACTACTTATTCGGCGAAAATAAGTTTCCTGATGGAGGGATATTTCACCGGTCTGCCCTGTTGTACTTGAAGCCGATACGATATAGATAAATCCCTGGCTTTGTTCATCAATGATACGAATCCGTTCTTGAGAAGTTTCCGGGGTTACGAGAAAAATATTGGAAAGCTGATGCTTTGCAAATAATTCTTGGTAGTCTCGTTGAAATTCATACATCGGCAAATCGGGTAGAATTAGCCCGTCTACTCCAATTTTTGAGATTTCTTCGCAAAACTTCTCCATGCCAAATTGCATCACCGGATTGATATAACCCATCAGCAATACGGGTAATTGGCAGTACTGCCTGAGATCAGCGATCTGCTCTAACAACAAGCGTAGGGTCATCCCATTATTCAAAGCAATTTGATTGCTCATCTGAATGGTAGGTCCGTCGGCAATAGGATCAGAATAGGGGATACCCAGCTCGATAATATCTGCTCCGGCGCGTTCAATTGCTTGGAGGATCACAGAGGTATCTTGCAGGTTTGGGAAACCGGCTGTAAAATAAATAGAGAGAATACGGGTATTTTTTTTCTGAAAAAGTCTTGTCAAACGATTCTCCACAGCAAGCATATCAGATTATTCAATTTTTTTGTACAATAAATATCAAGGACAAAATTAATTTGAAAAAAAACATTTACCTATCTTTGTGCTTTAAACTGATCAAAATCTATGGATAACACCTCAAAAAGAGAAGAATTTGAAATCCCTTCCCTGGGTATTCGGTACGTTTTGGAACAAACCGAGACCGGTAACTTGGTATTCCTCAAAGAAGATGACTTTGAAAGATTATTTGAAAAGCTAAGGGAACTACAAGATCAGGTCACAGAGCTACAAAATCAAGTCATTGAGGACTTAAAAAAACAAGCCCTCATCAAAAACATATTAAATAGTTAAATCTTAGCCGATACATGCTGGGTTTTTTCAAAAACGCCTTAATTTTAGCAAATTTAAATCCTTTTTGCCCTCTTTGTCCGGCAATGTTGTGACTGTTTTATGGGCAGGTTTTAAGAATTTGTTGACCCCAACAAAAACGTCTTTCCCTGAATCAAAATGGGCTTTTCTCAGGGATGCCGTTTCCTCGATTTTATCCTGCACAAATCCCTGCTCTACAGCTTTGATAAAACCACCCCTTTGCTCAATTTCCTGAAATAATTTCCAGCTTTCCTCAGCCAGTGTCTTCGTAAGATACTCAATATAATAAGACCCTTGAGCAGGGTCATAAACCTTATCCAAATGTGCTTCGCATTGAAGAATGATAGATACATTTCGGGCAATTCGTCTCGAAAACTCGTTTTCCTCCTGAGTCACTTCATTATAAGCTCCTACGGTCAGAGAATTACACCCACCCACTACGGCTGCCTGGGCTTCGGTAGTCGCCCTGAGCAGATTAGTGTGTTCGTCCGGTGCAAATTTGGTTCTTGGAGAAGTGCGTGCGTGAAGCCAGGATGATGCCTCTTTGATTTGATACGCCTCTGTCAGTTGTGCCCATAAAAGCCTAAAAGCCCTGAATTTGGCGATTTCTATAAAATAATCGCCTCCGACGGGCATAGAAAAACCCATTTTGGAGAAAATATCGCTCAGTTGTATTCCATTTTGCTCCAGATAATCTATGTATTCTACCGACGCCGCTAAACATAAAGCCAACTCCTGCACAACGTGGGCACCAGCCAAATGATAGTTTTCAGCTTGTATAAAAACAGTTCTAACGGTCTGATCCTTAAAAATTTGACATAATTCGTGCAGTTTTTTCCAGATGTGTGTATCTAAATCGCCTTGAACCAGCCAATTAGCCAGAAAGTCAAATTCTATTCCACCCCGAAATTTGATAGAAGCAAGCAAGCCAGCCGCCTCGATATTTTGACTAAAAAACCTAAAATGGATCGGTGTTTTATGCAGATCAATCCCCTGAAGTAATTTCGCAAAATCCAGGGGAGGATTCTTGAGTAATATCATCATGAGGCTATTTGCACCTTGTTGCAAAGCTTCCAGAGCCAGGTGATTGGCAGAGGTTTCGTCGGATACCTTGATTTCGATGGTGTTAAGCCAATGTTCGGTAGCTAAGGGAATATTGGGCAGCGTGGTTTGATCATCAGGGGTGAAAAAAGGTGCTAAAGAAATACCCTCATAAGTAGACGTATACAAACTGCTAAAATCTTGATTTTTAAGCATTTTTAGAGATTCAGCAACCCAGGCTTCTTTGTTGGAAGGTGGAAATTCATGGAAAAGTTTTATATTTTGATCTTGAGAGTTCATAACGCTAAATGATTTGGTTTTTAAATTAAAAAAAATATTTTACATTCATCTGAAATTGTCTAATTTTAGGCATATTTTCATTCATTCGTGTACAAAAATACTTAAAAAAAATTAAATATGGATTTAGCAAGCGTTACCCAAAAAGTAGCTGAAAAAGCCGCCAATGCCTCTGAAAACCTTGGATCGAGCGTAAAATTTGACCTCAGAGAAAATGGTGTAGTGTATTTAAACGGAAGCAACAATGAAGTTTCTAATGAAAATAATGATGCCGATTGCACGGTGAGCATGGATTTAGAAGATTTTAATGCGATGCTCGATGGAGAAATCAATCCCATGAGTGCTTTTATGGGAGGCAAGATGCAGATTGATGGCGATATGAGCGTTGCCATGAAGATGTCCTCTCTTTTTTCCTAAAAGATATATTACGAAACCCACCGAAGGTTTGGTGGGTTCTGTTTTTTTTAATTAAAACGGCAAATCGTCTTCCTGACCTGCTTTGGAGTTCATCAGATCATCCGGGAAGGGGTCATCCGGAGAGCTTTTGGCACCTCCTCCTCCGCTACCTGAGTCTGAAGCTTGTGATTGGGTGCTTTCTATCTTCCAAGCTTTTACGTCGGTATACCAACGGCCATTGTATTCACGGGATTCCACATCAAAAGCCACTTTCAGGCTATCCCCTTTAGAAAGTCCTTCCAACATATTGGTTCGGTCTCCCCAAATCACAAAACATACCTTTTTGGGATATTGGTCTTCGGTCTCTATCACAAAGCTTTGCTTTTTCCAGGTTCCATTTTTACTTTCACCGCTTTGTTCGGGGTGTACCTCAAGCAGTTTTCCTTGTATTTCTAAACTCATACTATACGTTGATTTACAGGTTGTTACAATTTCAATAATGTCTTAAATATACAAATGATTGCTCAAATTAAATAGCATTGTTACAAAAAACGTCTTTACATGGCGAAATTTTTACGTCAAATTAACAATTCTTTTTGTAATCTGAAAAAAACAAAAACAGCCCTTTATTTTTTTGAAAAAAATAAATGAATTATTAGCCATCTCATAGATTGAATGTGGAGTTTTTGTGCATAATTGATCAAAATATTACAAAGTAGCATTTTATTTTTGAGTAACTAAATTTTAAATTAAATCAGAGATTTTTTAAATTGCCATAATAAAAATCAGAAAAAAACGATGCCTAATTCTGAATTATGTGATAGGGAAGTGGAAAAAACCAGTAAACATCATCTTGTTCCCAAACAAAAAGGGGGTAGATACAGCCCTACCGTCAGTCTTTGTCAGCCGTGTCATACTACTTTACATCATACTTTTACCAACAAAGAATTGGCAAGTTTATACAATAGCATGAAGGCTTTAAAAAAAGCCGAAAGGCTTCAGAAATATCTGGACTGGATAAAAAACAGAGCAATCACAAGATTAAACTTTTAAATTTCTTTATTAGTTGATTTTAGGCGTTTTTAAATTTTATATGAAATATTGGAAAGATATCCAACCGGATAAAATCATGCTAAACTACGAAGGACCGATTTCAAATAGTGTCATAAGTAGATTAGCCGGGCAAATTGAAGATAAATTTCGCCCCAAAGAGTGCATAAAAAGAAAACTTTTTTCTATTTTTATAGAATTGGCACAAAATATTTTGTATTATTCAGCAATTACTCAAAAGAGTAATATCCGAGCAAAAATGTGTTATTTTATGATCTATGAGGAAAAAGAGGCCTGGGTTTTGAGTACAGGAAATTATATCAATACGCATAAATCTGTAGATTTACAACAACGCTGCCTATTGATTAATTCTCTCAGTGAGCAGGAGCTAAGAAGATACCGCTTAAACATTCTCGCCCAACCGTGGTCTGAAAAAGCCAAGGGAGCAGGGATAGGACTCGTAAAAGTGGCACTTATTTCTAACAATCATCTGGATATTTCAGTCAAAAAAATGAATGAACAATTAAGTTTTCTTACATTATCAACCAAGGTCTCAAAGTAAGCATCACTCTATGGAAAATCTAAATATACGCGGAGAACGAAGCGAATTTTTTACTCCCCATGTCAATATGGATGCAGAAACCGGCAAGTGTGAAATCTCCGGTGAATCTTATCTTGAATATACAGGGGAGTTTTATGATCAAATTATTTCATGGTTGAATCAATTCATTACAGAGGTTAATCGCCCCTTAGTGATGAATTTTAGGCTTACTTACTTTAATACTAGTTCCTTTAAGGCGATTCTCAATTTGTTGAATTACATCAAAAAATACGAAAAACAAGGCGGTAATGTACTTGTAAACTGGTATTATCCCGAAGATGACTATGATATGCTTCGCGAAGCAGAAGACCTTTCTGAGGGTTCAGGCCTCAATAATATGGTACTCATTCCATACTCGCTCGATGATTAGGAAAATAAATTAAAGACCGTCTATATTCTGCTGTATGGTCAATTCCTGGGTGTCTAAATCAAAACAGAGCAAATTACCCTGACCTTCGCGCTGTAGAGCATATACACAACCATTGTCCAAAGGTATTACCGGGCTGAATTCCTGAATGTGATTTTTAATTATATTGAGATTTTGAGGATTATGACCGTGTACAATGCGTTTGTCACCCAAAAACTCTTTGTCAATCGGGTAATCTCTAATAAATAACATAGCTTCAAAGTCTTTGAGAGGTTGACGTGCGGAAAAGTTAAACCCTGCATGTACCAAATAATAATTGCCTGTATCAATATAATAAGCCAAACTTTCCAGGAATTTTACATACTTTTCCGGAATTTGATCGTTAGTTAGCAAATTTTCTGACTGATAATCCTTGACATATTGCTTGAGTGCCTTGGTTCCCCGATAATGACTTCTCAACAAACCATCTTCGTGATTGCCTTTAAGAAAATGTACATCTGAAAATTTTGTAGCCAAATCCATCAAATAATCAAGTACAGCACGGCTGTCAGGACCTTTATTGATATAATCTCCCAGGAAAAATAATTGGTCTTCTTGCTTTAAGTCCAATCTCCAGATCAGAGCCTCAAGCGTAAGAATACAACCATGTATATCAGGAATGACCAAACGCCTCCCTGCGGGCTTGGGAGATATTTTGAGAAATAGTGGTGTTTCGGACACAGCTTTTAATCTGGTTTTGAGCCAATCCAGGATCAAATTATTTGGATTTTAGGGTTTGCTAAATTATACTCGATAGAATATCTGTATCGGTTATTAAGCAAAAAATGTTCCCCAATAGTGCTTCTTTATCTGTTCATTCCCAAATATTTACTTATTCTTATCCGGGGAAAACACATAAATTGCTCCCAGATGAATGGTCAAAAAATCAGTACTTTCTATATCTGATGCAATATAATTGTACTTAATATTTCCTAGCAATTTGAGATGATGGCTTGTATCTACCAGTAGCCCCACAGAAGGGCTTAAACCCCAGTAGCTCTCGCCCAATACTTGTGTGGTATTGGCCACCTGAAAGCGGCTAGCCAAGCGGTAGAACCCCGCATCTAGTCCTACAAAGGGCTGAAAATCAGCCTGAGAGAAATAATAGTTTGCCTTTACGACAATAGGGGTAATATTGGCCTTGTATTGCTCAAAAGAGTTGGTCTGCTCATTACCAGAGAAAGTATAATAACCGACACCAAGACCCAAAGAAAAATTTTTGTTAAGATAATAAGATGCATGCCCCTGACCACCAAAACCTGTATTGACTAAATTGCTCAAACTCCCAAAGGGAAGTGCTACTCCCAACTCTCCTCCTACGCTGAACTGTGCCCAACATCCCTGAGCCATTCCCCAGAAGAATACGACTAAAATCAGGCTGATTTTTTTTCTATACATCAATTTATGAGATAAATTTTAGTAAAATTTTTCCAACAAGATAAATACGATTGGGGATACCAATCTGATCAATTAGGATATAAATTCTTCTTTTCTAAGCCGAAGGCGGTAAAATATAAACCCTATCCAACCCAATAAAACGACCGTAAAAACCACTAGGATCAAACCATATTGATAAAGTTGCCCTCCTAATCCTCGATGAGCCATCCAAATTTGACTAATCAAAACTACAAATAAAATATTGAAAATCAGCGCAAAACCGTACACCCAGGTTTTGAGTACAACCTCAAGCTTTTCTTCCCGTTCAGCATCTTCAAACCAAAAATCTTTTTGGGGTAAGTTAAGTTTTTGCAAAGGAAAGTCACCTACCATCCGGGCAATCCTGGAAATGATAACATTGAGCAAGATCAAAAAGATAAGAGGAGCATAAAAGAACCAATCGGGGTTAATTGTTCCTAGACCTTTACCGGTTGTGTCCCGATAAACGGTCACCTGCTCACCTATATCACGGATGTCATAGTAGGCCATCAAAAGCAAAATAAGAAAGAGTAATACAAGTGTATTTTTTACAAATCGGGTTATTTTTTCCATGTATTTTCTGATCAACCAATTTAGTAGACTAATTTAGCAAACTAACCTAAGAAACTAACTTAAGTAGTGGTTTGCATTTGACTTAATTTTTTGTAGATGCCATTTGTTTTTTGTAATAAAGTCTGATGATTTCCTTCTTCCACAATTCTTCCTTCTTTGAGCACCAGGATTTTGTCGGCATCCTGGATGGTGCTCAGTCGGTGAGCTATGACGAGCGTAGTGCGGTGCTTCATCAGGTAATACAATGCCTCTTGTACCAGTTTTTCTACTTTGGTGTCGAGATTAGAAGTGGCTTCGTCCAAAATCAGAATCGGTGGATTTTTGAGAATTGCCCTGGCGATGGTGATCCGCTGCCTTTGTCCGCCTGAAAGTTTCATCCCTCGGTCACCGATAATGGTATCATAGCCCTGCGAGGTTTTGGTAATAAATTCGTGTGCTTTGGCAATTTTGGCTGCTCTTTTGACTTCTTTAGGGTCGGCATTCTCCCTGGCAAAGGCAATATTATTGTAAATGGTATCATTAAAAAGAATCGCTTCCTGCGTGACAATCCCCATGTGTTGTATGATCGATTCCAGTTTGATGTCCTTGATATTGATACCATCGATGAGGATTTCGCCCTTCTCCACATCATAAAAACGAGGTATAAGGTCGGCAATGGTAGATTTTCCGCTGCCTGTTTCGCCCACCAGAGCTACTTTTTGCCCTTTCTCGATGGTAAAGCTGATGTTTTTCAAAATCCAGCGATCTTCGTAGCGAAAAGAAACATTTTTAAATTCAATGCTTTTTTCAAATTTAGGCAGATCGAGAGCGTGTTCGTGGTCTCGGATAAGGGCTTCGGTGTCTATTACTTCAAAGATTCGATTTCCGGCTACGATCCCTCGCTGAATATTACTCAGCGCAGTAGACATAGATTTGATCGGTGTCATCACCTGTGAAAATACCGCAATATACGTCAAAAATGCAGCCGCACTTAGATTGGCATCCTCAGATAAAATCAAACTACCTCCATACAATAAAATCCCTACCACTACCATTACGCCGGCAAATTCAGAAAAAGGCGAGGCCAGTTCCCTGGTACGAGCAATAGAAAATACCAGATTGACAAAACGATTATTTTCCTGATTAAATTTATGACTGACATAACGCTTGGCATTATAGGCTTTGATGATCCTAAGTGCTCCTAATGACTCTTCTAAAATACTGATAACCATGCCAATAGAGCTTTGGCTATCCTTGGCGGTACGCTTCAGCCTTTTGGTGATCAGCGCAATCAAACCACCCGTGATAGGTACAACCAAAAAGGTAAACAGGGTCATTTTGAGTGAAATATAAAATAAAAAACCAAAATAAAGTACCAAAGTAAAAGGATCACGTAGGATCAAATCCAGACTAAAGACCACTGATTGTTCAATCTCGTGTACATCCGAAGTAAAGCGTGACATAAGATCACCTTTGCGCTTGTCCGAAAAATACCCCAAATGCAGGGAGGTGATTTTATTAAAAAGAGACTGCCGGGCGTTCCGAAGCATATTCCTTTTGACAGCTTCGCGCATCATCATAGAGAGGTAATAAAACAGATTCTTCAAAAAAATAAACACCACCAGGCTTACACTTAGAAAGTACAAAGCTCCCATTTTTCCAAACTGAAGGATAAAATTTGAAAACAGATAATAAAAAAAATCAATAAAATATTTGATACTGAAATTAAATTCTGGGGCTGCAACTGACTCCTGGATGGTTTCCATAGGCTGAAATAAAAGATTGAGCAAGGGAATCAACAATCCTAGGTTGATAAGTCCGAATAGATTACTTAAAAAAGCAAACAAGAAAAAAAGTAGTGCATATATTTTGATGGGACTGGCCAAAGCCAGAATTCTTAGGAAAGTCTTCATATACCGTCGTTCTTTGCATTGCAAACTTATACCATTTGGCTAAATTAACCTAAAAACTTAGCCGATTTAAGCATCAAAGATCACTGACAAAAAAACACACTTGTTTTTAAAATCTTAGCGGATGATCTTCCAGTTCTTATAGCCCAATGCTTTATTTTGAAAACCCAAGATATATTTTTCAAAAAAGGTCACCAGCCTGTTTTTTAGCTTTTCGTGCTTGTGCAAGGGCTGCCCTGGTCTTTTTTTACGGGTGTAATTCAGCTTATCCGCCCAATTAAATTGTGTGATCCAAGCCTGCATCACTGCCGGGTGGCTTTCCTTAAATACTGACAATCTCCCCAAAGGACCGTAGTCAAATTCCGGCGGCCTTTCCCTAAACTCCAGCTCGGCTTGTTTTGTGCCCCGATAAGCCGAAGCCAGTGCTTTAGACTTGGTCTGCATATATTGCGGCGGGCGTACCCAACCGTAATGATACACAAAGGCATCCAGCAATACGACTTTGAGTTTAAAAGTTCCTTTTTTTTCGTGGTAGCTTTTGCCATCAAAATCAGGAATCCTTCTAAAAGACTGGGCATCTCCAAAAGAATGAATCTCAGGAAGATTCCGAACTATGCGAATCTCACGCGGATACCAACCGTGGTTTTCCAAATAATGCCCATAATCACCCCAGAAATGCCTGTATTTAAACAAAAAACCCTCCACTCTGCTGTCGTACAAGTACTTTTGGCAGGCTTCCCGAATCAGCGGGAGGTATTTTTCATGGATCACTTCATCAGCCTGAAGATAAAAAAGCCAGTCACCCGCACAGGCAGCTTTGGCTATGTCGGTCTGTCGGGCATATTCGGCACCGTGGGGATAGTTTTGGGTATCCCAAACTGTATCGATGATTTTGATTTTATCAGAGGGGATACTTTCCAGGATGTTGTGCGTTTGGTCATCAGGGTCACAATCACCCAGAGCGATCACAAACTCATCCACCAATGGCAAAATAGATTCAATGGATGCTTTGAGGGGATAATAGAGCTTATCCACATTTTTGACAAAGGTAAATCCGCTAATTTTCATAAGACTGCAAAGATAAAGGATTATGGATGATTCGCTCGGTTTTTAGGTTAATCACATCAAATTTAAGGGTTTTTACAGGTATTTCGTGGCTCCGTAGGAGTAAAATATGGATAGCAATTTCAGTTGATAAAGTTCCGTAGCAACGACATCTATGCCGTTCCTACGGAACTTAATTTTAGGTCATTTTGAATTTCTATAAATATTTTGCCCCTTTGGGGCTTGGAAAAACTCATTATGCCTTGTTTTGATGCGATTAACCTACTCGGCTTTTACAGTGTTGAAAGACGAATAGGGGAGAGTTTTATTTTTTTAAATTTTGCTTGAGCATTCATTTTTTGGTGGTGAAGCTGGTTAGGATTAATTTTAAGCAATCAATAATCAGGGATTTAAATAATATTAAATAATTTTAAGTACCTGACTATTAGATATTTAAATAAAAATACTAAATAACTTCGGTGTTAAACAAGTAAAGTAATGCTGTATTCTAATGAATAAAATCACCATTCTATCCCAAAAGCCTCTTTCTTCAAAGCCACAGTCACCGAAGGCAAATTCCGCACGACTTTGGAAAAATCTTCGGCATATTCATAAGGGTCAAAATTAGAAATCGGCTGCACGAAATAATAGTTTTCTGTGCTGACTTCCAGTGTATTACCATCAAGTATTGGGCTTAAAGTACCTGGATCAAATCCGTGGAAAAAGATTTTGACCCGTGTAAATTTAGATTCAAAAGTGCCCTCAACAACCTCCAGGTTTAATGTATTTGTGCTGGGGTCAAATTGAATAGTTCGTTTGTAATATTCTTGATTCTCGTAAGCATAAGTTTCGCCATCGTCTTCATAATACACATACGAGCTGCCCTGCCCGCCTTGATAAAGGTGTAGCTCAAGCACCTCTGAAGGTTTTTCTCCGGTATGGGCGATGGGCGATTGCATGACCAATATCCCTCCTGCTTTGACGAAAAGCGGCAGTTTATCTTTGGCAACTTCCATAAAGATCTCCTGCCCTCCGGCGTAGTATGTATCATTGAACAAATCATACCAAGCTCCTGCGGGCAGGTACATTTTATAAATCGGATGGAAGCTATCTACCGGACATACCAAGATATTGGGTCCGTAGAGATATTGGTTTTGGTAGGGCTGTGAAAAAATCTTCTCATCGTACGTGTAATCAATCACCAGACTTCGATTGATCGGTAAACCGCTTTGGGTAGATTCATAGAAAGCCGAATAGAGATACGGCAACATCCGATAGCGTAATTTGATATAGTTACGAGCAATTTCTTCACTTTCTTCTCCAAATGACCAGGGTTCTGCGTCCTTGGTATTGATCATCGTATGGCAGCGATAGAGGGGCATAAAAGCACCCAGGGCAATCCAACGATTAAATAGATTCACGCTTGCTTCTCCCACAAAACCACCCACATCACAACCCACAAAGCTGATACCGCCCAATCCCATACTGTTGAGGATACGTACGTCGGAGAGCATATTTTCGTCATGAGAAACATTATCGCCCGTCCAGACGGCCGCAAAACGTTGGATTCCGGAGAAACCAGCACGTGTCAATACAAAAGGTCTTTTGCCCTGGAGTAATTCTTTGGTTCCTTCAAAGGTACTCCTGGCCATTTGTAACCCATATATATTGTGTGCTTTTTTATGGGTAGCACCCAGTCCGTCATAATCAAATTCTATGAGATCAGGGAAGCTTTTTCCCCAGACGGCCGGTTCGTTCATATCATTCCAGAAACCAGATATACCCATATTCACGCTTTCCTGATAGGCCTCTTTCCACCATTGTCTTACTTCTTCTTTGGTAAAATCCGGAAAATGACACCATCCCGGCCATACTTCTCCTTTATAAACGCCTCCATCGGGATATTTTACAAAATAATCATTGGCTATACCTTCTTCATATACTTTATACCCTTCCTCAATCTTGATACCCGGATCATACATCGGCACGATGTGAAAACCCAACTCTTTCAAACGAGCGACAAAAGCTGTAGGGTCGGAAAAACGCGCCCTGTCCCAGGTGAAAACTTTGTATTTTTCCATATAGTGGATATCCAGATAGATTACATCAGCCGGAATATCCTTGTCGCGGAATGTCTCAGCCTCGTTGTAGATTTCCTTATCAGGATAATAACTGTAACGACACTGTTGGAAGCCTAAACTCCACATGGGTGGCAATTGTATCCTTCCCGTAAGCCAGGTATACGCTTCTATGATTTGAGCAATACTGTCATCGTGGATAAAATAGTAACGCATTTCTCCTGCCTTAGCCTGGAAAGAAGAGAATCTGCCTGAAGAAGCACCCAGATTAAAACGTGTCTCGTATGTATTATCCAGAAAAATCCCATAGGCTCTACCTTCCCATAAGCCCATATAAAAAGGAATGGAAACATAGAGCGGATCTGTAAAAGGAGCATAGCCGAACTGGTCGCTGTTCCAGCAAATATAGGATGTGCCTCTACGATCCAAATTCCCGGTTTTTTCACCCAAACCTATAAAACGTTCCCAATCCTTCAGACTTTTATAATTGGTGACTTCATCCCCAATCCAGGAAATACCCAGGCCGGGGTCATCCTCATTGATCAGTTGATCATGAACATTTTTAAATGAAAAGCGAAGGGGAGCTTTTTGTATCTCAAGGTGTATTTTGGCGGTATGGATCAAATAATGAGTATCATTCTCGAGAAATGTAATGGCTGTTTCTTGAGGAGAACCTACAACAGCATAAGAAAAATCCTCAAATTCCTGATGATTCTGAATAGCCCGCACCTGAATAATTTGATCCGAAAATACGGTTACTTTGACTTTTGCTTCGGCAGTTTGCAGGACAAATTGCTCATTTTCCTGCTGAAAATCCGTAACGGCCGTCAGAGAGAGATTGCTGTGATCTTGTCGCATAATAAAAATTTTAAAAAGCTTATCAATGGTTAATTAGGAATCCTTATTCATTACTTTTATAGCCAGGGCCTTTCACAAATCTGCCTGGTTTTGCTCCGGTATGTTCGCCGTTTTTAAGTACTTGTACTCCATTGACAAAAACGTGAATCATACCACTGGCATATTGGTGCGGTTTTTCGTATGTCGAGTGATCCTGGATGGTATTGGGGTCAAAAATCACCAGATCAGCAAAATAGCCTACTTTTAAAGCTCCTCGCCGAGCAATTTTCAGGTTGGAGGCTGGTAAAGATGTAAGTTTGTGAATGGCTTCTTCCAGAGAGATTACTTTTTCCTCCCGCACGTATTTACCCAAAAGTCGTGCAAAATTGCCATATGTACGCGGATGAGTGTTTGATTTGATAAAATTTCCTTCGGCAGCCATAGACCCAGCATCCGAGCCGAAGCTCATCCAGGGTAAGGCAATTTGTTTTTTGACATTTTCTTCAGACATCATAAAATAAACAGTATTCACCCGGCTACCATCCTGAATGACTAGATCCATGGCGGTTTCTTCGGGGGAAGTTTTACGTATTCTGGCAACTTCGGCCAGGGTCTTTCCGGTAAGGTATTTCAAGCTGTCATTTTTAAAACCCACCAAAAGAATATTTTCTGGCGAACCTGCGGCGTGCATCAGATTTTCCCAATCCTGGGCTGATTTACGCATTTCTTGTACCAATTTTTTTCGGATTTGGGGGTCTTTTAGACGCTCTGCCCACTTGGCAAAACCTCCTTCTTGCACCCAGGGAGGCATAGAGGCGTTGAGTCCAGTGGAGCCTGCCGTATAATTATACATATTGGTACTAATTTGTAGGCCTGCCCGACGGGCACTATCAATTTTGGCAATGACCTGATTTAGTTTATTCCAGTTATCAGTTCCGGCGGCTTTGAGGTGGTAGATTTCGGCACGAATCCCTGATTTTTGAGCGATTTGGATGACTTCATCCACACTTTCTAGCAGTTGATTGCCTTCACTTCGCATGTGAGTGATGTACATACCGTTGTATGGGGCGGCGATTTTGCACATTTCTATGAGTTCGTCGGTTTTGGCATAAAAAGCAGGCGCATAAATGAGGGATGACCCGATTCCTAAGGCACCTTCTTCCATAGCTTGCCGAATAAGCCTGTGCATGGTGTCCAATTCTGCCTGAGTAGGCGGGCGGTCTTCATAGCCTACGGTGTAGACCCTCAGCGTAGTGGCACCCAGAAAAGAGGCAACATTTGTCGAAATGCCCTTTTTTTCCAAATGAGTCAGGTATTCGCCTAAGGTATTCCAGTTTACTTCAAAGCGGATGTCTCCCTGGTTTTCCTGCAAATCTTTTTTCATGGCAGGGTTCAGGGGTCCCATAGAAGAGCCTTCTCCCATGACCTCAAGCGTGACTCCTTGACGAATATCACTTTGAGACTTACCGTCTGCGAGTAGAGAAATGGATGCCCAACTCAACATATTGATAAACCCAGGGGCAATGGCTTTGCCTTGAGCATCAATTTCTTGATCGGCCAGGGCGTTTTTTAGATCACCGACGGCTGCAATGGTATCTCCATTCAGGGCAATATCTCCCAGGAAGGGTTGATTACCACTACCGTCGTAAATCATTCCGCCTCGAATGATCAGATCATAGGATTGTTTTTTTGGGGCCTGAATTTGTGCTGTAAAAACACCCCAAAAGATCAAAAAGAAAAATAATTTATTCATAACAAACACCTTAAACAAAAACGTGATTTTCGGGGTAAAAATAGTTTGTTTTTCTGAGAATCAGTCCAAAATCAACTGCATAATCACTACATCTACCCAACGACCGTTTTTAAAGCCGATTTCCTTTTGAGTACCCACTACCTCATAACCCAGCATGCGGTTGTACTCGATGCTTGACAGATTATGAGCCAACACCCTGGCCACCAAGTGATGATAGCCCAATTCGCGGCATTTCTCGATCATTTTACGCTTTAGCCACGTGCCGTAGCCCTGGCGAAGTTCGTTTTTACGCAGATAGACAGAGGTTTCGCAGGTTTTGGCATATCCAGCACGGTCGCTGTAGCGCTTGATGATTCCCCAACCCAATACCTCATCTCCCCGCTTGAGTGTATAAAGTTGTTCGCGTTCATTAAACTTAGACGTCCATTGCAGGATGTCCCAAGCCTGGTGGGTTTTTTCTTCCATAGTTTGGTTTCCTTCCAGGATATATTCATTATAAATGGTGGCAATAGCGGCATAATCCCTGGGATGTGCCGCCTCGAGGCTGATACCAACGTCTTTCATAGTTTCTTTAGGTGTCTAAATCTTAAAAATCTTTCCTAAGTGCTGATTGTAGATGGTTGATGAGGTAATTTTTGTCCAATGCGAAATTTGAACGAATTTACGGGGATACAAAGTTTTTTCCAAGAAAGAATTTAGAAAATTATACCCAGATTGAAGTGATTTGCCTGATTTTCTTGATTGATTAGCTTGATTATTAATGATTTAAAAGCTAAAATCTCGGAAAACCACTTCGGTTTGAGTATAAGAATGGGAGGGGTTTAGGTAAAAAAACACCTGAAATAGAAGAAGAATAAAGGAAAAACCTGATGTATTTTAAAAAAAATGCTGGAATTTTGTGCTAAATAAGCTCTTATTAATGAATACCCATTTAACAAAAAGAAAAATAAACAATAAAAACTAAAACCATGAAAAACAAAATTCTCTTCGTAATCAGTTTACTTTTTGGCTTGATGTTTATCAACTCAGGGCTGAACAAATTTCTGAATTATATGCCTATCCCCGATGATTTGCCTGAAAAACTGGCAAAAGCAATAAACGCCTTTATGGAAATAGGATGGCTGATGCCCTTGGTAGGATTTGCGGAAATTGTAGGGGGCGTACTTTTTATCATTCCGAAGTTTAGGGCACTTGGTGCCATTGTTATTTTCCCAATTATGATTGGAATATTTTTGACACATACCATCACAGAACCCTCTGGGTTACCCATCGCCCTGATATTATTAGCCATTAACCTCTGGGTTATCTATGAAAACAGAGAAAAGTATATGCATCTGATTAGGTAATTTGGAAGGAAGGAGATTTCAGACCAGGGTCAGCTTTGGTTGCTATGGTTTATACAAAGTAAACTTTCAAGTTTATTCTCGAATGATGAGTACAGATACAAACAGGGGCGAAAAAGGCTAATTTTAAGTCAGAAGAGGTGCAAAAAAATTGTCATCGTCATCATCGTAAAACCAATTGATGGTTACCTGTTTGTTTTTATTGAGTTGATATGTTTCCAATAAGTTCATGATCTCGAGAAACCGTCTTGAAGGGCTGGTATTGAAATAACTCATTCTGAAATTAAGTTCAACTTTTTTTCCTCCTTCGGCGGTATATCTTTTAAGCCAATCAAAAATCGGCTCAAAAAACTCGAGGGTATATTCGTGATAGGATTTTCCGGAAATGTTCAAAATCCCAGTTTCCGCATTAAAATCAACACTGGGGATATAATTCGACTTCTCGATATAAAAATTTTCTGTGGACATCTTCTTTTAGCTTGATTTTTATATTTAATACTAGCACCCAATCATCTTTTGAGATTCCAGATAGTAAATTTACTGTTTCTAAGCTATTGTTTGATGTTTTTCACCTCAAATTTGATGATTTATCAGAGCTTTTTGATGAAAAAAAGCGCAAATTTGATTAAATGGAAGGCAAATTTGATATTTTTTAGCCCAAGTTTGAGCTGCTATCAGAGCTTTTTCTCTGATTTTACTGCAAAAAGGTGGTTTTGAAGGTCAAATTTTATCAAACCGATTCAGATTTTGTCTTTTGAATCGGTTTGATTGTATTTTTATGCAAGGAAAATCTACTCTGAAGGCTGCTCTTCAATCATAAAAGGCTGATTATAATAACGCTTGCCCGTAGCTTTGTACAAGGCATTGGCTACTGCCCCAATGATAGGCGGCGTGGTAGGCTCACCCAAGCCGGTCGGGTCAATGCTGTTTTCCACAAAATTGACTTCAATAGATTTGGGTGCTTCTCGGTGGCGAATCATGCGATATTTATTGAAATTGCTTTGTTCGGGTACACCATCCTTGAAGGTCAGGGAACTGTAAAGAGCCATTCCGATGCCATCTACAATTCCTCCTTCTGCCAGGTTTTTGGCTGCAACAGGATTTACGACGATGCCACAGTCAATGGCACAATGTACTTTGTCTACGGTGGGCGTATCTCCCTCCATGACCAAATCCAATACCTGAGCTACATAAGTATTATGGCAGTAATAAGCCGAAACCCCTCGGTGTACATTGGCTTTGGTTTTACCCCAGTCAGATTTTTCTTTGACAAGCTTCAGCACACCAGCAAATCGGGCTGCCTCATAGTCATTGTCCTTTCCTACGGGGTTTGTCAGAGCGCGGTCAAAAAGCTCCAGACGAAAATCAATCGGATCTTTGCCCATTGCTTCTGCCAGTTCATCCAGGAAAGATTGCTCGGCACCAGCGATAAAGTTGGAACGAGGCGCACGGAAGGCACCAATGGAGATATTAGAGTCAATAGACCATTCTTCGGCCAGGTAGTTTTCAATTGCTCCTGCCGGGAATCGGTTCGCAAAAAGAGGGCTTTCGGGAATACCTCCGGCTTTTACGTGAAAGGCGAGCAATTTTTTATTTTCATCCAGGGCAGCACGGTAAGTGACAGAGTACGTGGGGCGATAGTTACCGAAGGTCATATCGTCTTCGCGGGTATATACGAGCTTAATGGGAGCTTTGGCTTTTTGAGAAATCACGGCGGCTTCGGTGACAAAGTGTCCGTAGAGTCTTCTACCAAAACCACCACCCATGCGGGTCATCATTAAATCAATTTTTTCTACGGGCATACCCAATCGGGCGGCTACACTCTGTTCCATAAACTCAGGTGTCTGGATGGGTCCTACCAGCTCGGCTTTGTCTTCGGTCACGTGGGCGAAGAAGTTCATGGGCTCCATGCAGTTATGCGCCAGGTAAGGAGCTGTATAGGTACGCTCGATGATTTGTGAGGCATTTTTGAAGGCAGTCTCGGGGTCACCGTCTTTACGAACTACTTTGGCAGGTTTGGAAGCCATTTCGGTCATTTGGTTTTTATGTGTTTCGGTGTTTTCGAGTCCTGCGGGTACTTTTCGGGTCATCATTTCGCCAGTAAAATACTTAAAAGGTTCTGAAAATTCTGCCATAGGTTCCCACTCTACTTTCAGGGCTTTTTTGGCGTTCATCACTTCCCAGGTAGTATTGCCCAATACGACCACGTATTCGTTGAAAGAAGCGACATCAAACATGTGCTTTGTATACCCTTCTTCCAGATATGTTTTGACGGTAAATACATCCTTGATGCCAGGCATAGACTTGGCTTTGGAGTCATCCACAGATTTGAGTTTCATACCGAAAGCTGGGGCGTGTACCATCATGGCGATGAGCATTCCTTCTTTGCGGTAGTCAAGTCCAAAAAGCGGCTGGCCTGTTACGATTTTCTTACCGTCTACATTTTTGCGGGAAGTGCCGATAATTTTGAAATCTTTACGATCTTTTAGTTTTACTTCCTTGGGCACAGGGATTTTGGCAGCAGCAGAAGCCATTTTGCCGTATTCAGCAGATTTACCGCTTTTTTTGTGGTATAAAACTCCAGCTTCCGTGGTGATTTCAGTTGGGGGTACATTCCAGGCTTTTGCTGCGGCTTCGATGAGCATTTGTCTGGCCGAAGCCCCTGCGGTACGAAGCGGCTGCCAACCTACACGGATGGATTGACTACCACCTGCTAATTGTCTGGAGAAAATGGCGGTATTCAGAGGAGCTTGTTCTACAACTACATGGTCCCAATTGACATCGAGTTCCTCGGCCACTAGCATCGGCATAGAGGTTTTTACATTTTGGCCGATCTCAGGGTTGGGCGACATGATGGTAACGAGACCGTTTTCGGCAATTTTCAAAAATCCGTTTAGTTCGAACCATTCTTCGGGCATTCCAAGAGCTGCTGCGGCACTTGTCTGGGAGGAAGCTAGCCATGAAAAGCTAAGAAGCAGACCGCCTCCTGCAAGGGTTGAGGCTTTCAAAAATGAGCGCCTGTCTAATGAAGTTTTGATAAGAGTCATATTCAATACTATTTTAATATCTAAAATTTAGGTAGTTGGGAATTAAGGCTTGGCTTTTTAGGTGTTAGGGATTGACTATGGGCTAATTCCTTTTCAGTAATCCTGTATCCTAAGCGTTTAAGCCCACACATTAAGCATTTGAAGCTGTTTTTACGGCGGCTTTGATTCTTGTGTAAGTACCACAACGACAGATATTGCCGTTCATAGCTGCCTCGATTTCGGCATCGCTGGGTTTGGGGTTTTTCTTCAGGAATGCGGCGGCGGTCATAATTTGCCCTGCCTGGCAATAGCCGCATTGGGGTACATCGTGTTCTATCCAGGCTTTTTGTACGGGATGGTCGCCTTTTTCGGAAAGCCCTTCAATGGTGGTAATGGCTTTGTTGCCGATTGCGGATACGGGTATGCTACAAGAACGTACAGCCGTTCCGTCTAAATGGATGGTACAGGCGCCACATTGTGCGATGCCGCAGCCGTATTTGGTTCCTACTAGGTTGAGGTGGTCTCTAAGTACCCAAAGGATTGGGGTAGTAGGATCGACCTCCACCTGTTGTTTTTTTCCGTTGATGTTTAAGTTGTAGATTGCCATGATTTAGGTAATTAAAAATGGAATATTTGATACGATTTGTGTTGATTTTCACGCACAAAATTTTGTAGTATGCTCCTTAGTATAAAATTTCTGCCAAGTGTCGGAAATTTTATTTCATAAAATTGGGATCATATTTTTTTAAATGATTACCAAAAATAAGCATATAATCCTATCAATCCTAATACAATTCAAACAATGACTTACGAAAATCAAATAATTAATCCGTTGAAAGTGCTTGAATTTGCCCCGTGCCCGCATGTGAAAAGATAGCAGATTTGTTTTTCCGAATTTCACCCTTCCACAATTTTATGAATTGTCGAGAGAAAAGACTTTCATTTTTAGTAAATTTGCTAAGAAAAAATTATCGATATGGCAAAATATATTAATCCTTACACAGATTTCGGCTTCAAAAAACTGTTTGGGGAAGAAGGCAATAAAGACCTACTCATTGATTTTTTGAATCAGCTTCTGCCTTCCTATCATCAGATCAAAGAGCTAAAGTTTCGCAATTCTGAAAGCTTAGGGGATTTATCGGAAGCGCGTAAGGCAATTTTTGATATTCATTGTGAGGCACTTTCAGGGGAGAGGTTTATCGTAGAAATGCAGAAAGCGAAGATCAAATTTTTCAAAGATCGAAGTTTGTTTTATGTTACTTTTCCAATCAGAGATCAGGCTCAGAAAGGCGACTGGAATTTTAAATTGGAATCGATTTATTTTGTGGCAATTCTTGATTTTGAGTATGATGAGGCTGAGGAAAGGCGAAAATTTCATAGAGATGTATCCTTAAAAGACCAGGATGGAGATTTATTTTTTGACAAATTACATTTTAAGTTTTTACAGATGCCTTTATTCATAAAGCAGGAACATGAATTGGAAAACCGCTTTGATAAATGGTGTTATTTCCTGAAAAATCTTGAAAATTTTGACCATATTCCTGCTATTTTGAATGAGCCTGTTTTTCAAAAAGCCTTTGGTACAGCAGCCTTGGCAAACCTAAGTCCTGAACAAAGAGCCGTTTATGAAGAAAACCTGATACAATACTGGGGGGTGAAAAGTGCTATTGAAACAGCCGTAGAAGCAGCCGTAGAATCAAAACAAATTTCAATGGCTAAAATCATGCTGGAAAATCAGGAATCTTTAGAAAAGATTACAAAATATACAGGTTTGACTGCCGAGCAAGTGGAGAAACTTAAGGATAAATTAGAAAAGTAGGGCAAGGTATTTTTGAGTTGGTTTTTTGTTTGACCAAGCTACGGCAATTTATAAGATAATAATAAATATAAAATGAAATCTATCAGGCTAAGTAAGTCTATGTTTTTAATGATTTTTTTGTTTTTTACCCTACATATTGGTCTGGATACTGCTCTGGCACAAGATCAAGCCACAAAATACGCTTTAAAGTCGGATTATGAAGGCAGTGTATTTTATTCCAAATTCGATTATCGAGGGCTTCGTGTGAATTTCCCGCTCAATTTCAAAAAAAGTTGGCTAAGGGCTAGTCCTATTTTTGACGGAGTTTTGTTTGATTCTCTGATTTTGCGGGGGATGCTATATTTAGAGATTGTGTCTTTGAGCAAGCCCTAGATTTTTCAAAAGCCTCTCTTGACAAAAAACTCGATCTAAGCAACTGTCGGATTGAGGGAGACGCATTGTTTTTTGATTGTGTGCTACCGGATACCCTTTTACTACAAGGTGCTGAGGCTTTTTTAGAAATAGATTTTCGTTGGATAATCCCCAGAGGCAATCCTTGTATGATTTGCTTGGATGTATCTAGTGCTGGTTTTGTATGCCTTCCCTATGAATATTTCCAGTTATTTTTTCCTTTAGAGTTGAGCCGAGAGGATAAAATCAATATCTATCAACAATTGATCGAGACCGCAAGCAAAAAATGTAGTTCTCAAGCCCTTGAAAAACTAGAAAATGAATTGTCGACTCTTTGAAAACAACCTAATCCAAAACTCAAAAACTTTCTTAGAGAAAGATATTTATTGAAAATTTGCCCGAATTTTCCTACCTTGCTTCTTTAAACTTTATATTTTATGAGATCATTTTTGGGCATTTTTTTGCTTCTTAGCTGGGGTATTGCTTTGAAAGCTCAAAGCGATGCTTATCGTTTTCCGGCAGAATGGGAGGAACAACAAGGGGTGATTTTAAGCTGGGATGGTGAGCTTCTGCGTGATACCACCACCTGTAGAATCGTCGAAGCACTCCACCAAGAGATAGATGTTTATTTGCTTATCAAACACGATTCACTTCTCTACAAAGTAAAAAACAAACTTTCTGAATATCAAATCGATGTAAATCGGGTAAAATTTATCGATAGTTCTCCTGCTTTTTTTTGGATGCGTGACCCCGGACCGCTCTTTTTGAAAAATAATCGGGGCGAGCAAGCTGTCGCCTGTTTCCAATGGTCAGATTATGGGATTTATAACGGTGTATTTTCTAAACAAATCATGTCTCAAGATGACACCCTGGACGGACTCACAGATGAATACTTTGCTGATTATTTCAAACTCCCCAAGATCAAATCGGATATTCGCTTTGAAGGTGGGGCGATTGATGTCAATAGCACAGGTACTATGCTTGGTATCAAGGACATGGCTTTACAGCGCAATCCGGGTAAATCTTTGGCTGAAATAGAATTAGAATTAAAAAGAGTGCTGGGTTTGAAAAAGATTATTTGGCTTTCTGAGGGGTTGATTGAAGATAAATACTTCCCCGATCTGGGTCCGATGGTACTGAATTATTTCTCTTGGGGAGCCAATATGCACGTGGATGAGTTTTGCAGGTTTGTGAATGATACTACCGTGCTTTTCCTCAAAATGAGCAAAGAAGAGTCTAAGGAAAGCCCGGTAAATGCCTTGAATTATCCTATTATTGAAAAAAATTATAAAATCCTCCAAAAAGCCCGAACCGCAGAAGGTAAAAAACTTACCATTTATCGTGTGCCTCTGCCTAATTTCGATCTGATCGTCAGAACAATCCAAGTAGATGAGAAAAATGTAGAGTTTTATGGGAAATTCGGGCATAAAGTGGGCGACTCGGTGTTTGATGTGCCTGCAAGCAGTTATCTGAATTTTTTGATTTCTAATGAAAGCGTACTGGTAGCCAAATATTGGAAACCAGGTATGCCCGAATCTCAAAAACAAAAAGATACTGAAGTGTTGGAATTGCTCCAAAAGCTTTTTCCTACTCGGAAAATCATACAAATTAATCCCTATGGTGTAAATTTCGGTGGGGGTGGAATCCATTGCATTACCCAGCAAATTCCCCGATGATCAAGTTTGCGACTTGCTTCTTGTAAATCCTTAAATACCTGCTATATAAAACTGCTGCAACTTGCAGGAGATATAAATGAAAATTTTTGACATCCAAAAGATTAATCTAGCGGCTCATAGTGCTCATTATCCAAAAATTGAGTATTTTTATAAAAGACCAATTCCTTAAATTATATGCTCGAGGTAGCTGAAAAAGTTTTTACTGTGGAGGAATATTTTGAACTGGAAAAACAATCGGAAATCCGTCACGAATTTGTACGAGGAAACTTAATTCCTATACCTGGAGAATCTAAAATTGCTAATCAAATTGTAGGAAACTGTTATTTAAGTTTTCGCACCCAACTTAAATCAAGTCTCTACCAAGTGTATTTTGAAGATATAAGACTCGTCATTCATCCAGGAGAAATCTACCGTTATCCTGATTTGGTGGTCGCTCCGAAAAGTGACAATACTGATACGCACGCCGTCACTCAGCCTCATCTGATTATAGAAGTACTCTCCGAAAGCACCGAGAATCAGGATAGAGGTAAAAAAATGCAGGAATATTTAAGTCTGAAAAGCCTTCAATACTACTTGCTCATTTCGCAAAACGAATATCGGATAGAATGCTACAGCCGCCAGGTAAATACTTGGGAATATCAGTTTTACACCCAACTGACGGAAAATTTGCACTTAGATTTTTTCCCTTTACAACTTTCTTTGCAGAATGTGTATGAGGATATTCAGTGGGAGGGATGATATTTTAGAAAAAGACAAAATCGCCCTAAGCGATTTTGTCTTTGTATATCACTTCAAACTAAACGCCACGTAAGCATCGCCGGACTTTGTACCCATCTTACCGCCTCCGCAAGCTACCACAATGTATTGTTTGCCGTTTGCTTCATAGACTGAAGGGGTGGCATAAGCTCCTGCTGGTAGTTTGGTTTCCCAGAGAACCTTGCCAGTATCTTTGTCAAAAGCACGGAATTTTTCATCTTTACTGGCTCCAATAAATATCAAACCTCCGGCAGTCAAAGCAGGACCTCCATAGTTTTCGGTGCCTGTCTGTGGAATTCCTTTTTTCGTGAGTTCTTCCAATTCACCCAGGGGAACTGTCCAGAGATATTCACCTGTGTTCATATCAATGGCATTCAAAGTGCCCCAGGGAGGGCGGACAGCTGGATAACCTTCATCGTCCAAAAAGCGGTTGTAACCTGTATTGACATAAGCACTTTGGGCATAGGATACTGTTTTTGCCTGTTGATCGGCAGGGTTATCTTTTCCGGTGATAAAATCAAGAATTTGGCGAATATTTCCATGGGATAATTGCTTAAAGCCTGGCATACGACCCTTGCCCTGTTTGACGGTCTGGGCGATGGTCTCAAAAGGGTATTTATCCTGAATGCCTTCCAGCGAAGGGATGTCTCCCGAACCTTTTTTGTCCAAGCCGTGGCAACTGACACAATTTTTGAGATACAGCCCTTTACCCATCGATATTACTCCTGATTCGTCCTGAATTTTGACCATTTCCAGAATCCAGGCCATTTCATTGGCATTTACATAAAGGATACCTGTATTGGGGTCAGCGGCGGCACCTCCCCATTCGCCACCTCCATCAAAGCCGGGGAAAATCACCGTGCCTTGTTCGGAAGGAGGAATAAACAGACCGCCATAGCGTGTAGTCCGAAGGCGGTCCCAGGCGGCTTTATTTTTTTCGGGACTCAGGTTGGTGAGTTCATCTTTACTCATAGTTTGCCTTACCAGGGGTTTGGGTTTGCTTGGGATAGGTTGTGTAGGCCAGGGTTCTTCGCCTGGGAGAGCTTTTTGAGGAAAAGGTTTTTCTTCAACGGGGAAAAGCGGTTCGCCCGTAATCCGATCCAGAAGAAACACAAAGCCTGTTTTGGTGACCTGCGCCAAGGCCTTGATGGTCTTGCCGTTTTGCTTGACGGTGATCAGATTTGGGGGGCATGGCAAGTCTCGATCCCAAATATCGTGGTGGACGGTCTGGAAATGCCACTTAAGCTTACCTGTTTCGGCATCCAGTGCCAGGATACAGTTGGCAAAGAGATTGGTTCCTTTGCGATTCGCTCCGTAAAAATCAAAAGAGGCCGAGCCGAGTGGAGCGTATAAAATTCCTTCTTCTTCATCAAGGCTAAATCCAGACCAGGCATTTACTCCTCCGGCATATTTGTAGGCATCTTTAGGCCAGGTCTCATAGCCGTATTCTCCGGGTTGGGGGATGGTATGAAAGACCCAACGCTGCTTGCCTGTGCGTACATCAAAAGCACGGATAAAACCCGGGGCTGCTCCGTCGCTCTCCGAAACCCTAGAACCCATAATGATCATATCTTTATAAACAGCACCAGGTGAGGTAGCAGCAATGAAGATTTCTTCGGGATTACGCCCCAAGCCTTCGGCTAGATTGATGCGTCCTTTTTGGCCAAAAGTCTCGATGACCTTGCCTGATTTTGCATCAATGGCATAAAGAAAATTATCCCGAGCATATAAAATCCGGGCAGTTTCTTTGCCGTTTGGGTCTTTCCAATAGCTTACGCCGCGATTAATGGCTAGGGATGTGTATTCATCATCAGAATCGAGCTTAGGGTCGAATAACCAGACTTTTTTGCCCGTGGAGGCATCGAGGGCGAAAAGTTTTTTGGTAGGGGAAATGCCGTATAAAATACCCTCCAAGATAATCGGTGTACATTGAATTTGAGAAGAAGCCGGGGCTTGATTATTTTCGGAATGATAGACCCAGGCGATCTTTAATTGAGATACATTGGCTTTGGTGATTTGACTGAGGGAAGAGTAATGGCTGTTATCTGGCTTACCTCTGAAATAAGTCCATTGGGAATAATCCGTCGGATTTTGTGAGCCAGGCTGGCAGGAAGAAAGCCCGCCCAAAACAAGCCATACCAGGCATTTCAAAAAGAAAAAGTATTTCATCATTTCGTGTTTTTGAATAAGAGCAAGAATATGAGTTTTTATCATCTTAACTGACATTACGCAGGCTCAAAATTTGGAAAAGTAATATTTTTTTCTAGTGCCCAATTTTTGAGTTCCTGCAAATATTTCCAAGCGGATTTGAGCGATTCAATCAAGATTTGTTTTTTGAGTGCATAGTGATTTTTCT
>JANRIC010000014.1:0-16995 GCA_033765345.1 Microscillaceae bacterium | reverse complement strand
CGAATAAGGGCGTTTATTCGTGCATTCGTGGCAAAATTGATCATCAAGAGAGGAAATTGAATGCACTTATTTTTTATAGAATTATTGTTTGAAAATACTTGCATGGATCATTCCCACATAAATTGTCAGAGAACCAAATTTCATATTGATAACGCTTCAAAGAAGAATAAGTTTCTGAAAGAAAAAATCATCTGATTATATCAGCATTGAATAGAGGATTAACATCCCATTAAGATGAAAAAAGTTCCAAATCTCCAACATTTCTGGGTGCTTTCGTATTTATAGGAAATAATATATCTGAACTAAGGGTTTGCTTCAGTAAATACAAACCCTTGCATTAAATCAATTGAGGTTAAACCCAAGAATAAATCATGAAAAAATCCCTGCTCCTGAGTTTATTGTTCATTTTAGGTCTAAGTTGTTCTTTACAAGCACAGTTTCACCTGGGCCTTAGTGGTCAGTTGGGTGTTCCGCTCAATGAATTCAAAGAAAATACAGATGCTGTAGGCGGAGGTTTTAGAGCTAGTCTTTATTTTCCTTTTGCTCCGGCTGTACCTGTTTTTTTCGGATTGGATTTCGGCTATATGGTTTATGGCACCAATACCCAACAAATCAATCAAAATATCAATATTGTAGCCGGAAATACCGTTTTGAGTTCTATTCCTATCAACTTACGTGTGACTACCAACAACAACATGATCAATAGCTATGCTGTATTAAGGATCAAAGCTCCCCTTACCATTGTGCAACCATACATAGATGGACTGGTAGGCCTTAATTATTTGTATACCCGCACTAGGGTACTCGATGAAAGTACCAATCGGATTCTTACCAATGACCAGGAATCTAATGTAGTCAACGCTCAAACCCAAATCAATAGTACAGTATTCAGCTATGGAGGAGGTGCAGGTATTATGATGAGATTGGGTTCTAATGTGAAGTTAGATGCCAGAGCCATTTATTTGTTTGGAGGGGAAGCCGAATATTATGATGCTTCGCAAACTCGTAACTGGGAGCTTGAGTTTACGGGAACTAATTTTAATCCCAACGATATTGATCCGGATGATATCAATGTATCTAGCCCGGACGGAGCGCCCAAAAGATCAAGAACCGATTTATTATCCATCAATCTTGGTTTGGTGATTGATTTCTAAACCGAGAATCCTTAGCCTGTTTAATCTTTTTTCTTAAACAGGCTAAATCCTGTCTTACAATGTTCGCGAAGCATTTCTAGGGCTTGTTCGTGTCCTTTTTCGGCACTTATGCCCCAGTCTTGACAAGCAGCTTCTTTATTAGCAAGCATATTGTAAGCAAGCCCTCTTTCGTAATAAACCCAGGAGAATTGATAACCCAAATCAACAGCTTGGTTGTAGTCATCCAGTGCTTCCTCGGTATTATTGCTGCGGCTTTGTGCCAATCCACGCAAATAATAGGCCTTTCCTGAAAGTTTTTTGTCGGGGTTTTTGATCAGATAACTGATCAATTGTGAATAATCGTTGATGGCTTCGTAAAACTTTCCCTGGGAGAACTGTAGCTCTGCACGCTCAAATAAAAAAGAAATTTGTTTTTCTGGTTGCCCCTTTGACTCGCCTACTAGGGTATTATACAAAGCCAGGGACTTGTTATACTCCTTCTGAACGGCGTGATACTTGGCCATCGTACTTGTTTTTTCGGAGATTACATCTGCTATCTGAATTCCACAATTTTGTTGCAAATAAGTGATGGCTTCTTGAGCTCCCGAGTTGGTGGCCATCAGCCAGTCATCACAAATACTTTCCATGTCTTTTGTGCTGGGAATGAGCAAATTCATCTGTAAAGAATCCAACCTTGCCTGTGCCCTACGCATAAAAGCAAAACCAAAATTAGGATCCAAAGAGGCTGCCCTGCTCAAATCATCTACCACGGAATAATAGCTGAATTTGGACGAAGGACGGATATTATTCTTAATAGCCAGGTATTTAGCTTCTCCACGCATCACATAGTCCCAAGGATCTTTGGGGTCTAACTGTAGCGAACGATCAAAATCAGCTACGGCTTCTTGATAATCACCCACTTGTATTTTTAGAATACCCCGGCTACCCAATATCCAAGTGTCATTGGGATTGATCAAAATGGCTTTGTCATAATCAGTAATTGCATCTGCAAGTAGCATCAGCTTGCTTTTGGCAAAAGCTCTTTGTGCAAAAGCTTGGTAATTAGAGGGCTCAAGAGAAATGACTAAATCAAAGTTTTTGATAGCTTGCTGGAAATCACCCAATTCCAGATTTCTCTTGGCGGCTTGAAAGTATTCCTGAGCGGTTTGTGCAAGCGATTGAATACTTACAATACCAAACAACAGGACAATCGGCAGGGATAGTTGTGTGAATTTCATGGGGTCAAAAGATTAAAGAGATTCTTCCTTTACTGGATTCATAAATTAGATTTTGTGTAAATCTAAGCAAGCTTTTTGGATTGAGCAATTATTAGAGCCCTGAATTCAAGGAATCTACTCTTCCCTGTTTTTCATAAGCGAGTCTATTTATAAAAATTCTAAATAAAGCTTGTTTAGTTCGGAAGCTTCCCTATCTTTGCGATGAATTTAGATTAAGTCTAAATTAATATATGCTTTATTTCAATTTAAATATCTCACTAAAAAAGAATTGATATGCTAAGTCCAACTTATTGGATACAAAACGTATGTGTGCTTTTGGCTATAATTTTATTAACGGCTTGTAATGATGAGCCAGAAGCCAATCTGAATGTACCGGATACCTACGAAAGTCCTGATTACGAAAGTAATGTGACTTTTGAAAGAACACTTCGCTCTGAGCTTTCCACGATGGTTTCGGCTGCCAATGCAGTAGAAGCCAATGCCTTAGCCGGAAATTTCAATTCTGGTTCTATTACATATCCTGCTAATTTACAAGGTGTTACCAACAGTACTTATGCTACTTTGATACAAAATTGGCTGGGTGAAATTGTTCAGGCTGCCAATTCAGGGCAAGCTTTTGATCTGGAAAATGCGCCTTCGGGTCAGGGTGGTTTACTGGGTACACGTCTGTTGGACGAAAACGGCATTGAGCTGGAGCAATTGTTGGACAAAGGGCTTTATGGCGCTGCTTTTTATAATCAAGCACTGGCTATCGTCAATTCAGATAACCTTACTCAGGCTTCTATCGACCGATTGGTAGAAATTTTTGGTGCTCATCCCTCCTTTCCTGGAGATGATACCGCCCCCGAAAATCCCGATAAATTTGCCGCCAATTATGCCCAAAGACGCTCTAACAATGTCAATAAAACAGGGCTGTATTATGATATCAAAAAAAATCTGATTACAGCCCGTGAAGCTATTGGTGAAGGGGCATTCTACGATCAGGTAAGAGACGCAGCTTTGGATGCCTTCCTGCTCAATTGGGAAAAGGCCAATTTTGCAACCATCATTTATTACTGTAATGATGCCAAAAATAAAATAGTCAATGCAAACAATGAATCCGACATCACTGCCAGATCATTTTTGCTGGGAGATGCGCTACATTCATATTCAGAGGCTGTGGGTTTTGTCTACGGTTGGTTGGGATTAAGCCAAAAGGAAATTACGGATGCCGAACTTACCGAATTACTGAATTTGTTGCTGGTTACTCCAAATCAGACACCCGAATCCTATCGTTTTGCAAAAGAAGCTGGTTTATTGACCAATTTTGATCAGGTCATTGATAAAATACAGGCAATTTATGGATTTAGTGAGGTCGAAGTAAGCAGTTTTTTTGTAAATAATTAATCAAAAAACCAACCTTTTGGATGTACAAGAAATTATGCATGTACAGATTTTTGTAAACGATTTAAACATCATCCTGATAGGTTCGGCATATTGTCCGAACCTATTTTATGTTTTAAGACTCAATGAATTTTATCAGGACTCAAACAATCTAAAGTATGAAACAAACGATTTATAAATTATGTGGTATCTTATGCCTGATTTTAGGTTTATTTGCCTGTAGCGATTCAGGAGAAACCGGTTCCGAGAATGACTTTGACCGTGTCGGGATGCTGGAAAATATAGCGGATAATATCATCTTGCCTAGTTTTGTCGATTTACAAAACAAGGTCAATGCCCTCAATGCCTCTATGGATAATTTTATCAATACTTCGGATGCCCCTAACTTGACTGCTATGCAAAATGCCTGGGGGGAAGCTGCCAAAAGCTGGCAGTATTGCACAACTTATGACTTCGGCCCGGCAAGTAGAAGCTTGGGAAGTCTGGCACAGGTAATCGGGACTTTTCCAGTGAGTACCACCAAAATCGAGGCTGCCATCAGCAATCAGGACTTCTCTTTGAATAATTTTGACCGGGATGTGAGAGGTTTTATGGCAATAGATTATTTGATTTTTGATCCAAATGGCAACAATGAGGTACTGACTCGCTATGATAGCAATACTTCAGGAAGTGGTGATCGCAAGCAATACCTCAAGGCCGTGATCAATCACCTCAAAGCCGAAGTGGATGACGTGACCAGCCAATGGCAAACCTACCGCAATACCTTTGTAAGCCAGAACGGCACCAGTACTGGTAGTTCTACTTCTTTGTTATTCAATGCGTTTAGTGCCAGTTTTGAACAGGTAAAGAATTTTAAAGTAGGCCTGCCCGCTGGTAAAAGACCCGGACAATCCAGCCCCGAACCCACCAAAGTAGAAGCTTTTTATAGTACTCGTTCGCTGGAACTGATCAAAGAACATCTCAACGCCATAGAACAAATCTGGCTGGGTAAATCTAAAAACGGCCTGGATGGAATCGGCTTTGAGGAATATCTCAATTCAGTAGTGGGAGGAATGGCTCTCGTACAAGATACCAAGGCACAGCTAGTCCAAATGAAAACTGCCCTCAATGCGATTCCTGTCATACCTTTTTCAGAAGCTGTCACTGAAGAGGCCGGATTGGTAGATGCTGCTTACACAGAATTACAAAAACAAACCCGCTTTTTTAAAAGTGATATGTCTTCCTTGTTAGGAATTGCCATTACTTTTAATAGCGGAGATGGGGATTAGTTTCTCAGTCCATAGTCCATCGCAAAGTCATTGACCCTAGTCAATGACTTTGCATGCTGGATATTACTCCCCCCATGATTTTGGGTGTGATCTATCTTCACAGCATACCTTAGATCAGACAAAGGAAGTGAAACATAAGATGGAACCGACATCTCGCACCCTTTATTTCAAACCTAAGGAGTTAAATTTTTAGATTCTCTGACAATTGATGTGTGGGTGGTGTTCAACTTGTCATGCTCATAAAACGTACCCGACAGCACGTGAAATCCCAAGAGAGGGCATTAGTTATTGTCGTCGGCAAGCTTTCGCTGCTTGCGAAAACGTGCTGCTGTCGTCGGTAAGCTTTCGCTGCTTGCGAAAACGTGCTGCTGTCGTTGGCAAGGTTTCGCAAAGTCGGGTATAATCTTCTACGATTCACCTCACCATTGAACATTTATTTCAAACATTCATAACACTCCTTTTCAAGTCGCTCCCGATGGTCTGGATGGGCAATCTCAATCAGGGCTTTGGCTCTTTGGCGAATGTTTTTGCCGTAGAGATGCGCCACACCGTATTCGGTCACGATGTAGTGTACGTGTGCGCGGGTAGTCACTACACCGGCTCCCTGCTTGAGAAATGCTGTGATACGGCTTAGTCCTTTGGAAGTAACCGAAGGGAGGGCAATGATGGGTTTGCCTCCTTCAGAAAGCGATGCGCCACGCATAAAATCCATTTGCCCCCCAACTCCTGAGAATATATAATTGCCTATCGAGTCGGAACAAACCTGACCAGTAAGGTCTACTTCAATGGCACTGTTGATGGCTGTCACTTTAGGATTCTGGCGAATTACACTGGTATCATTTACATACGTAATATCAAGCATCCGCACCAGCGGGTTGTCATCGACAAAATCATATAATTTCTGAGAACCTACCAAAAAACCCGACACGATATGATTGCGGTGCTTTACTTTATGCTCATTGGTGATGATGCCTTTCTCGATCAAAGGAATAACACCATCTGAAAACATCTCTGTATGAATGCCCAATGCTTTGTGATGGCTTAGTGATGCCAGTGCTGCATTCGGAATGGCACCGATGCCCATTTGCAAAGTTGCCCCATCCTCCACTAATTCAGCAATAAACTGCCCGATTTTAAGCTCCAAAGGCTCTGGTTCAAGTACAGGATGGCTGAATAGCGGTCGATCTACCTCAATGGCCTTGTCTATTTTACTGATGTGAATAGCACTATCTCCATGCGTACGGGGCATTTTGCGGTTAATCTCAGCGATTACATAACGAGAAGATTGGACGGCAGCTAATGCTACATCTACAGAAGTACCCAGCGTGCAATAGCCGTTTTTATCTGGGGGGGAAACCTGAATAAGTGACACATCCAAAGGGATAATTCGCCTTCTGAATAAAAGAGGTACTTCGCTCAAAAACACTGGTACATAGTCTGCCCTGCCTTCATTGACAGCCTGGCGCAGGTTTCCTCCCGTAAAAAGACTATTTACCCGAAAAATGCCCTTGTATTTCGGGTCGGCATAAGGGGCTTCTCCCTCCACGTGTAAATGATGAAGGGTGACATTTTCCAGTTCATCTGCCCGATTGACCAAAGCCGCAATCAAAGCATGCGGAGTAGCCGAAGTGCCATGAATAAAAACTTGTTGATTGGATTGTACCAATGAAAGAGCATCTTCGGGAGTTGAAATTATAAAATCCTGCTTATTCATAAAAATTGAATTAGTATATTAAATATTGTTAGACCGTGGAAAATTAAATCAAGAAGTCAATTCCTCCGATGACCAAAGTCATATTCAGAAATAGTTACAATTAATTCCTCTCTGAATTCAAAAAATCAATATCTGAATAAAATCCCGTTCAGTAGAAATCTTTTCTATAAATTTAAGCTTAAATTAGCATTTTATAGCAGAATGAAAGTGATTTCTTAAAATTTAAGAAAACTGCTTTGGCTTAAGTATAAACTAAAAACTATGCAAATACAGCGTCTCAATATGGATAGTAGCTGGTGGCTTCAATGGCAAGAAAATCAATGGCTGATTGATCCCTGGCTCATCGGTTCTGAGGTTGATGGCTTTCGGTGGCTCAATGAGCAATGGCACGCTACCGAACCAGTTGCCCTTGATCGCATCCCCAAGGCTGATTTTATCCTGGTTTCTCAGTCTTATGAAGATCATTGCCACCCTCAGACGCTTGAAAAACTGGATGAAAAACTCCCCATCATAGCCAGCCCCAAAGCTTTCAGAAAACTCAAAAAGGCTTTTCCGAAGCGTAATATACAGGAAATACCCCTTTGGGTAAAAAATGAAAAACCCTTAACAATCAATAATCTGCACTTTTTTTGCCTCAGACCCAAAAAAATACTTGATCCAATTTATTATGGAGTGCTTGTGTATGACTCTGAAAACCAGGCGATTTTTTATGCACCACACGGTTTTTTTCCTCGCCCAGAAGAAATTCAATGGCTAAAAAATTATACGTATAAATTGTTAATAACCACCTTTTCTTACTTTAAGATACCTGAATTTATGGGAGGAGAGGTCAATCCCGGATTGGAAAACGCCAGAATGCTCGCAAGTCTGCTCCAACCTCAGCATATTCTCAATACCCACGATGAAGCCAAAATCATGAAAGGACTGGTTGCTCAATTGGCTCAGGCAATATATCCTGATCTTGGCAAAATTCAAAAAGAAGAATTGGACAAACTTATTCTAAGTCCTGATTATCAAAAAATTACACTATGACACCAGGGCTAATGAACTGATGCCTTTTTGATAGATGCTATGATTCAAGCCTAAGCCATACCTGATTTTGCAAGAAAAGCTTTAATTTTGCCCCTTCAAAAAGAATGTAAGCTTGACTTTGAGGAATGAGCAGAAAAAAACTGGAGCGTTTTGCCCAAAATGACGAAGCCCCCAATATGATACAACCCGGTAAGGAACTTTTTACACAGATGAAGGGAAACTGGGATGCCCTGTATTTTCAGAATGGGCAGCCTATCGTACTTGAGCTCGGCTGTGGAAGGGGCGAATATACCGTTGGGTTGGCCAGTGTGTATCCACATAAAAATTTTATTGGAATCGACATCAAAGGAGCGCGGATGTGGCGAGGCAGCCAGACTGCACTTCAAGAAAATATGCATCACGTGGCTTTCCTACGCACCAAAATCCAGAATCTGGACGTATTTTTTGCCGAAAAGGAAGTCAGCGAAATCTGGATTACTTTTCCTGACCCACGCCCCCGCGACCGCGACGAAAAACGCCGCCTCACGCACCCCCGATTCTTGGAAATGTACCGCAAACTACTCAAAGAGGATGGTCTGGTACATCTCAAAACTGACAACAGCGGGCTGTTTGACTATACCCTCGAGGTGCTTCAAAGTCAAAAAATCAAAAACCTGATCTTTACCCACGATTTGTACCAATCCGAACTCAATAACCTGCACTTCGGCATCAAGACCAACTACGAAAGCATCTTTACTGAGCAGGGTTTTGCAATCAAATATTTACAGTTTAGTTTTTTATGAAAGACCAGCCACTCGTTTCTGTGATTTGCCTTTGCTACAAGCACGAAAAATTTGTCAAAGCGGCTTTGGAATCGGTGATTTTTCAAACCTATCCTTCCATCGAGTTGCTGATTGTAGATGATGCAAGCAGCGACCAAAGTGTAGCCCGTATTCAAGAATTTATTGTGGAAGTACCTCAATATGCGCTTGCTTTTTCGGATGACTTGTTGAAAGCACAAAGAGCTGGTCTGCGAGTAGAATTTATCCCCAACCCTCAAAATCTGGGAAATTGCCGATCTTTTAATCAAGCCCTGAAACTAGCACGAGGCAAATATCTCATTGACCTGGCAGCCGATGACCTGCTGCTGGATTTTCGGGTGGCGCATCAAGTAGAGATTTTTGAGCAATTGGATGCAAGTTATGGCGTAGTTTTCAGCAATACCCTCGACATTGACCCAGAAGGTAAGGCACTACGGTATCATTATCCGATAGATAGCCGGGGAAAAAGCCTTCGGAAAATACCTTCAGGAGATGTTTATGAAGAAATCTTGAGAAGATATTTTATCTCTACACCCAGTATGATGATCAAAAAAAAAGTATTAGACGAGCTTGGCGGTTATGATGAAAACCTGAGTTATGAAGATTTTGATTTCTGGGTGCGCGCCTCGCGCAAGTATAAATTCTATTATCAGGATGAAGTCACTACCCAAAAAAGAGTTTTAAAAAAATCACATTCCAGCGGTTTTAGTCAAAAAAAAAACAATCCGCATCTCGAGTCTACCCTCACAGTCTGTCATAAAGCCTTTCAGCTCAACCAAACTGACTCCGAACATCAGGCATTAAGCCGCTGTGTGGCCTATCACCTTCGACAGGCTTTTTTTACAGAAAATTTTGAGTTGGTCAAGCAATACCACATCTTGTTAAAAAAAATTCCTGTGCCTATTTCCCGGATGAGCAAGGTCATTGTTTTATTTTCTAGGCTTCGCCTTCCGGTGTCGATTTTGTATGGGGTGTATTTGAGGTTTTTACAAATTATGAGAAGATTTACAAGATTTTCTTTTTAGTTCTTCCAGCAAATGAGCAATCCTTTAAATTGTCCAGGGTGCAACTGTTGGGGGTATGGCAGTATCTTGTACACATTTATCTCATATAATTTTAGAGAAAAACCCGGATCGTGTCATACAAAATCCGGATTCCTTTGCCTTTATTACTTCACTCCCTCTAGAGCCTGAATATACTTGGTGGCATTTTCGACAAACTTGTCGTGCATTTCTTTGGCTTGTGTGGCGGGGTCGTAGTTTTCCAAACCAAAACTATTGGTAAACATCCCTGCAAACTGATCGTACGCTTTTTTCCAAGTTACAAAAAACTTTTCAGCGTTTTCTTTATAAGACTGTAAAAGACTTTCACCGCTGTAGTTTTTGGTCATATCCTGAAATGCCTGTTTCCATTGCTGGCTGAATTTCTCCTGTTGTTCCAGCAATTGTTTTACAAAATCAGGGGTTTTGTCAGTAATCACCTGATTTTTGATTGAAGAAGACATTTCTTGGGTGATGATTTCTTGTTTTTTGTACCATTCTTGCATCATCTTGAGCATAAGTTGGATAGCATCTTCTTTGCCGAAAGATTCTCTCATTTTCTGAGAAGTTTCCATCAAATTTTCTACAGATTTGCTTTGTGCCTGTACGAGGGCATCGAGCATATTTTTTGATTCAGCCATAAAAATAAAGGTTTTGAGTTTGGGTTTATTGAGATTAAGAAAAATAACGATGTATTTCTTGCTTTTAAAGATAAGAAAAATAATTGAGGATTATACTTTAAAAATCAATTGAAAGTGCTTTTGAAGCATAATCCTATCCTTTTGCAAAGGCTTTTTTAGCATAAATTGTTGAAAGATCAGACTATTCATCATAAAAATCAAAGAAATCACGGTACAATTCAGCTTTTGTTGGTAAATTGCGCCAAAATACACCAGAGGCACATTAATAAGTATGATAGGAATTATTGGCGCCGGCATCTCCGGACTTACCACAGCGTATTATCTGCAAAAAAACAACCTCCCTTACCAGCTTTTTGAAGCTACTGACCGCCCCGGAGGCTTTATCCAGACAAAAAAAACAGGTAAATATCTTTTGGAATTAGGACCTAACTCCATTTTGGTAGATGAAGCTCTTGAAGCTTTCATCGATGATGTTGGGCTTTCTTCCTCCACCCAAGCCCCCAATGCAGTCAGTAAAAACCGTTTTATTTTCCGTAAAGGCAAATATCGCAAACTACCCGCAAGCCCTCTGGGACTAATCAGCAATAATTTCTTTAGCTTTGCCACCAAAAAAGCGATTTATCGAGAAATGAAAAAACCTGCTCAGAAGCTCCAACAAGAGACCTTGAGCCATTTCTTTGCCCGCAGATTTAGCACTGAGGTAGTAGATTATGCCCTCAATCCCTTTGTTTCGGGTATCTATGCTGGTAACCCAGATGAACTTTTGGTAGAAAAAACTTTTCCCTTCCTCCAGGAATATGAGCAACAATACGGCTCTGTAATCAAAGGTTTTATGAAAAATAAAACAGCAGGCAGGAAAACATCGCTGAGTTTTACCGAAGGCATGGAAGCCTTCCCACGGGCTATCGCCGAAAAACTGGAAAATATCTCTTACCATACAGCCGTTCAAAGCATCACTCGAGGCGATGATCAGTATATTTTGCATACTTCTCAGGGTGATTATAGCGTCAATAGCTTGATTATCAGCACTCCTTCATTTACTATGTATGAATTTCTCAAAGATCTCTTTCCTCAGGAAAGCGAATCTTTACTGAAAATCAGTTATCCGCCGATGATTGTGGTGCATAGTGCCTACAAACGTACTTCGGTAGCCCATCCCCTGAATGGCTTCGGAGGGCTAAACCCTAAAGTGGAAGATTTATACACCGCCGGAAGCATCTGGTCAAGTTCGGTGTTTTCAGGCAGGTGCCCTGAAGATGAAGTGCTATTTACAACCTTTGTAGGAGGAAGCCAGTACACAGCCAATACCCGCCAAACTGAGCTGGTCACCCTGGGCAAAGTACATCAGGAACTTGCCCATCATTACCAAATCAAGGGCAACCCGATATTTCAGCAAATGTACAAATGGGAAAAAACCATTCCCCAATATGACCTGGATATTCTCCCGGCACATCGGTTTGCCGAAAATCTGGAAAAAGAACAAATCTTTGTCTGTGCCAACTGGAAAGACGGCATTTCCCTGGCAGATTGTATCCGCAAAGCCAAAAAACTGGCAGAGCAATTGGCAGAAAATGAACAGGTGAGGATTTAGGGGGGTAGATCCACGTATATTTTGTGGTTTAGGTTATCGGGATTTTTTTTAGTTTTTTCAGATTGGGCAAGTTTACCTCAACGGTCAGTCCCTTGTGAATACCTTCACTATCGATATGAATATGCCCCTTGAGCTTATCTACGGTTTGTTTGACGATGTATAGGCCTAAACCTGAGCCTTCGGCTTCCTCGGTGGCTCTGTAGAACATTTTATAGATATTCTTGAGGTATTCGCGCTCGATACCTATTCCGTTGTCTTGAAAACAAAGATAAGTTTTTTCGTTTGTTACGGTTATTTTGATACGAATGAAGCGGTCTTTTTTCTGTAAATCCTGGTATTTGATCGCATTGGAGATGATATTGTTAAAAATAATTTTTACTCGCAGTGCATCGCTGTGAAAGTCAATATGCTCGCCGCTAATTTCCCAATCAATACGGATGGAATCAAAGTTTTTGTAATATTTCAGATCATCAATGCTGTGATTGACAAGCTCTACATAGTCAATCGGTTCGGCTTTAATTTCTACGCGATTATTTCGGGAATAATTCAACATGGATTGAATAAAATCATCTAGTCTGAGGATGCTACTTTCTATGCGATCAATGTATTCTATGAGTCTTTCGGGGTCTTTGTCAATTTTCATCAGGTTGACAATGCCAAGTACCGAAGAAAGTGGAGAACGGAGGTCGTGTGAAGTTTTGTAGACAAATTGATCGAGTTCAAAATTTCTTTCTTCCAGCGTTTTAAGAGCTTCCTTGAGATTTTCACGAGATTTACGCAGTTCGTGTGTGGTATTGGAAAGGCTTTCGTTTTGTAGGATGAGTTGTGTATTAGCCTGGGCGAGTTCTTCTTCTTTACGGGCGAGCATTTCATTTTGTTTTTCGAGGTCATAATTGAGAGTTCGCTCTTTTTCAAAGAGTTCTTTAATTTTTTCTTCTTCGTGTTTGCGCTTGGTAATATCGCGTACGATGAGCAGCACCAGGTCTGAGCCACTTTTGATAAAACGGGCTTCGTACTGATGTACCTCTTCTTGAACTTTGATTTCGCACTCAAAAAACTCTACCTGATTGGAATGGATGGCTTTTTTGATGAGATTGATCATTTCTTGTTTAATTTCGGCAGAGAGCGGCAGGTTTTGAATATTTTTTCCAAAGAGCTTTACGATGGGGAGTTCAAAGCTATTGTGTTTATTTTTAAAATCAATGAAATTGCCTTTTCGATCTACTAAGAAGATCATATCTGGGAAGGCACTGACCAATGCCCGGTTTTGTTCTTCACTTTCGGTTAGTTTTTGCTGGGCTAATTTCTGATCGGTAATATTTTCAATGACGTGTAGTAGATATTCGGGCTGATTGTCGGAATCGTGCAATACCGTACCTGAGACAGAAACCCAGATTTCTTGGTGAGATTTGCTGTATACTCTTTTATCAAGCTTATAAGAAACGATCTCGCCCAGGAGGAGCTTTTTGATAAGTATTTGTTCTTCAGCAAAGTCGAGAGGGTGATTTAGTTGTTGAAGACTTAGCCTTGCCAAATCTTCTTGGCTAAAACCCAGCATTTCGCAAAGGGTAGGATTGGATTGAATAATCCTTTGGTTCTCAAGATCAATAAGAGCAAAGCCAACAACGGCTTCATTAAACATTTTAAAGAATCGTTTTTCACTGGCGATCCACAATTCTTCTGCCTGTACACGGTCTGTAATATCACGAATGATTTGAGAGGCGCCTAGTGTCTGTCCGCTTTTGTCTTTTACAAGGTTAAAAGCCGACTCGAAGTAAGAGATGGTGCCGTCTTCATAAATAATTTTATCAATCATCAGGTACTCTTCACCGTTCAAAGCGCGTTCCCAGTTGTTTTGGGCTTTTTTATGGGCTCTGGGAAAGTGACTGATGCAATCCAGAATATTTACCCCCAGATTAATTTTTTTTCCGGAGTATTTTTCGAAGGAAGCTTTAAAGCGATCATTAAATAGAATAAATCTAAAATTCGGATCAATGGCTACAATCAGGTCATTGGAGCTGTTGATGATGCATTTAAGGCGATCACTTGAAAAGTCATACGCTTTGATGGCATCTTTCAGTCTTTTATTGGTAAGAGATTGATACTTAGATTTTTTCTCGCTAATGTTTTTAATTACCAACAAGGCGCAGAGTGTATTTTGGCGAAGTATTGGAGAGGCATTGATCTCCAGAACAATTTTCGGGTGATTTTGCGTATGGCGATAGCTGAACTCGTGCGCTGTTAGGGAGTTGCCTTGAAAAATGCGATCAAATTCTTCTTTTTCGTCTTTGAAAAAAGGAAGCAATTCAAACAGGTTTGCTTGAACGAGATCACCTTCGGGGAGTTCAAAAATGGCTTTGAAGGCGTCATTATAGTGCATCAGGGTATAATCCTGGTCAAAAATTAAAATGCCGTCAAAACTGCTTTGCAGAAAGCTTTCTAAAATATTGTCTGGATTGAACATGTATTCTGTGATATCTATTTTCAGGCCGAACATTGATCCGTAGACTCCTTACAAAATATCAGCAATTTTCCTAGTGTGGTTTTGCTCAAGAATGATGATGTTTTATGAATTTACAAAACCGATATTATACCCAACTGAAAGTGATTTTTAAGGATTTACTTGCTTAAATTTCGGAAAACCACTTTGGTTTGAGTATATTCTAAAATTAACAAATATCTTTCCACTCACAAAATTAGACGCCAGTTTGCTGAAAATATTTCTCCAGGAAATTTGCTGCATTGCCGTACATCACCTGATGAATGATTTCTTCTGCACTGATTTTATTAAAGTTTTCACGCAAATTTGGTTTTTTAAGGTATTCTTTGGCGTGAATCAGCAGGTTTTGCTCCAGGTCAGGATAGGTTTCGGCGTTCCAAAAAGCACTTAAAGGATCGATAATCCCATCAAAATCCGAACCGAGCGTGGTGATATTCCAGGCGAGTAGCCCGGCACGATCCAGTACCTCGGCGATATGTTGGATTTGATACCAGACCAACAATGACCAGTGATAAGCTATTTTTTGTTTGTTGAGTCTTAATTGACGGGTTTTGCGAATAGCTGCCTTAGTTGCGATCCGGCGTTCATCCAGTTGCAATCCGAATACTCCTCCCGATTGTTGAATTTTGATCAACTCGAAATCAAAAAAGTTAATGGGCTCAGGGAGAAATTTACGATCTGCTCCAGGGATGCCTAAGGAAGTACCTGATTTTTCATCGGTTTGCCCAGCTACGGCACCGTGGCTCACAATCAAAGGGATGTCTTGATTTATGAAATCTTCTGTCTTGAGAAGATCATAATATTCTCTTCTTGCACGAATGCTCATGTGTTTGAGATCAATGAGAATGCGCTTGCCTGTGCCCGAATCAAGTAAAGCTCGGATCACTTCGTAGCCTAAGGGAGTAATGCCTTCACCCAATCCCGGTTTTTGATTAGGGCCGATTGCCGTTTTGACAATCCCGGTAAAGGTCTCTTCGTGTCCACAAAGCTCATTGTAGAAGTGATGTGCCAATGTAATGAAAAAAGGAGGAAACTCCCAATTTTTGACCAGGCGAACGTTTTCCAGGACTTCTTCTTTGCGTTGGGCGGCTGGGTCGTTGATCGGGTCATAGCCACAATTGAATACATGAGCACCCTCAATACTAAGAATATTATAAATGGTATCTTCCAAAAAGCCTTCCTGTATCTCCTGAAAGTTACTGACTAATTTGTAGCGATAGGTTTTATCTTGGATTTTGACAGATTGGTTATTCCTAGCCAACAAAAATCGATATTCCTTGTCCAAATCCAGGAAATAGTTTTTGTTTTTTTGTACAAAATCAATACGTTTTTTACTTACTCCCAAGACCAGATTGGTCAGGGCATCAGAAATATTGCCCGTTCCTAGGTTAAGTTTTGCTATATCAAAAAAGCCTCTTTCAAGCGGATAAAGAGATACACAGATGATTTTACAGTTTCCCTTTTGGAGCGTAGTATAGTCAGACTGGGTGAATTTGGTCAGGCTGGTAGTCCAATTGATCAATTTTTCAATAAAATTAGGGCGATCTCGGAACCAAATAGAATTTTTAAGCTTCGGGTCGGCACTATGTGCTAGCTGCGCCTCAAAACTACGCCCAAAAGGTTTGATGGTAGGGTGGCAATGTAAATCAATGTATATTTTTTTATGCATAGGTTTAATACAAATTTCCTAAATTAATGGCATAGTAAAAACCCAAGGTAAAATCCGCTTGAAATACGGGAGGTCTCTTTAATTGATCACCCCGAAAGAAATAAGTAGCTCCCGGCGAAAACATAATTCCAAATCTTTCAAAATCCAAACCCACATTCAAATAGGCTGATCCGCCATAAAATGAATTTACAGGCCACACCCCACTCGGCACCAAATCTCCCTCAGAGGGATCATAAGTCTCGAACACATCTTCGTGAAATGTTTCTACCCCATTGCCATAGCGTAGACTTAATACAGGGCTGATTATCAGCTTCCGACTTCTGTGAGTTAGGTTATAGCCAGCACCCAGCATAAGATTCCAATAGCCGGTACTTCCTTTGATTTCTCCCTCATTTCTTGTAATGACGGTATTTCCAAAGCGTGATTGAAAGGCATAATTAAATGTTTTATTGGAAGAGAAATTATAGAAAAAACCTCCTTGCACTACAAAACCGCTGGGTGTCTCAAAATAAATGTCTGCGCCTAGCATGGTCTCGACATTCTTCCCCCCCTCTAAGACAATATCCAGATTATCGTTATTGGTGAAAATATAACGTTGGGTAATGGAGCCAATGTTATATTCATTTATTCCCAGGCGTAAACCCGTCCATAGCCTTTGGGCACTTAAAGACCCCCACGTACCAAGTATAATTCCGATACAGATAATAGTTTGTTTCATGGTCTAACTTGAATTGATTAGATTTTTTGGTAAATATAGACCAAAGTTTAGAATTATGTTGGTTCTCTGACAAGTTTTGTGGGTGGCACATCCTGATTAAACTTGCTATCCACTATTGCTTGCCACGAATGCACGAATAAGGGCGTTTATTCGTGCATTTGTGGCAAAATTGATCATCAAGAGCGGAAATTGAATGCACTTATTTTTTATAGAATCATTGTTTGAAAATACTTGTATGGATCATTCCCACATCAATTGTCAGAGAACC
>JANRIC010000013.1:0-3366 GCA_033765345.1 Microscillaceae bacterium | reverse complement strand
ATCCACTAAACATTTGAAAGAATTGCTTGCCACGAATGCACGAATAAGGGCGTTTATTCGTGCATTCGTGGCAAAATTGATCATCAAGAGAGGAAATTGAATGCACTTATTTTTTATAGAATTATTGTTTGAAAATACTTGTATGGATCATTCCCACATAAATTGTCAGAGAACCAGAAATTCTTATATTTATAGCATCGTAAAGAACTCCGGAAATTATCCAAAGACACAAAATAATAATTGCCGAATGCGTAGTGATTTTATTCGAGAAAATCCCCAATATATCCAAAAGTTAAAAAAACTGCTTCAAACCAATGACCCAGCAAACGCAGAACTTGCCTTTCAGATTATGAAAAGCGACGGCGTGCCGGATGATTTATATTGGGAAAGTATCAATACACAAGAAAAAATTCTACTTTGCCTCAAGCATCAATTCCAATACCCACTCAAACAAGTCAAACGCCTTGAACTCGCTACCTATGAGCAACCCATCCAGGACTTTATCCATCACCTGGCACTGCTTGAGAATCTTGAGTGCCTCGACTTGGCACGAAAAGAGCTTTTCACCCTTCCAACAAGTATTTTTCAATTAAAAAAACTCCGAATTCTCAACCTGAGAGCGAATCAACTCAGAGCACTCCCACCGGATATCAAGGAGCTCCAAAGCCTGCGCCATTTGAATCTCTCTGGTAATTTTTTAGAATCACTCCCTCAAGAATTAGGAGAATTGGCTTTTTTGGAATTCCTCACGCTTACATCCAACCAAATTAACTATTTACCCGAATCTATGGCCAAGCTTATCCAATTGCGTAAATTGGTGCTTTGGGGCAATCCACTCAGTAAATTTGAAATTGAGAAAATCAAAAGCTTGCTGCCACACACCAAAGTAGAATTGGAAGTCAATAACCTGATTTAATTCCCAAAGTTCTTTTGAAGTACCATATTGTAACGATCCCAAAAATGAGGATCGCTAAGATATTCCTGCCGATGAATCTGCTGAATACGGCTAAAAAGATAAAACTCGTCCGGGGAAGGTAGATCTTCTGTGCGTAATTGATTGATAAACAACTCTCGAAAGTGTACAAATTGCTCAACCTTAAAGTCTGATTTGAGCCTAAGATGGTTGGCAAAAGAAAGATAATTCAGGTACATTTTACCTTCGTATTCCTTGTACTCAACCCTCAATTGATTGAGTGCTTGTGGATTTTGATCTTGTATAATGTGGTATTCAAACCGAAGTATGGCAAAATCCCGGTCACGAATATAAAGGGTTCCTCCTATCTGATAAGAGGCTTCTTCTTTATTGACCATTCTCAGGTTTTGAAATTGTTCGTGATTCTGATTGGCCTCTACCTGAATACAATACACTTTTTCATCATTGAGATAGCTAATCCCACTTAGCTCAAAATTGTGCGCCAGGCTAAAACTCTGATCCAACTCATAACCTGTTTTGGGGCTTGCATCCCGATTATAATTGCGTATTGGATTATTAAACATCAAAACAGACATCGTATTCCCTCCTACGATATTGACGTGCCCGCTTCTACCTCCGAGGTTATTTTCATACACCCCTGTATAATCAATCGGCACTCCCTTGCTGTATCGGCTTTGATAGATTTTGACCCTTGTCCAGGTATCCTGGGTATGAAACCCCCCGTCATAAATGCCGATTGCTGCCTCCAGAATATTCTCGTATTCATTGTCTTTGACCAGATAATCTCGGTAATATCCTTCCATCAGATAAGGCTCAGAGGCATAATTATGAGGGATTTTTTGGAGGGCTTTATTGACTATTTTTATGACAGAAGGCACTTTTTCATCGCTAATAATGATTTCTTGGAGGCTCTCTACATGAGGGCTAAGTGTCCATTCCTGTGCAATTTGTGTTTGTATAGATTTTAAAGAAATTTTGAGTAGATGATATCCTATACAAGAAACACATACGCTATCGTCTTGATTGTCAGACCTTAGATTCAGGCGAAACTCTCCGTCTTCATTGCTTGAAGTTCCCTGAGTGCTACCACAAAGGGCGATGTGGGCAAAAGGAACTCCCGCCTTGCTATTGGCATCGATGAGTTTTCCTTTGATTTGCAGGGTTTGCCCGCTGACCTGGGTATTTAAAAAGCTCAAAATACCTAAGTAGAATGCAAAAAAGTATCGGGATCTAAGATTTATGGGACACACTTTCAATTCGATAAGGTAAATGATTCAAAGATTTTTGATGGTTATATTTCCCCTCAACAACAATCTCCGTAGGATATGTTCCATTGAGGGTATTGGTCAAAAACCAGGGACGCTCCAATGAAACAATAATCAACAAACCCTGCGGATCACCAGCGGCGCAAAAGGTATCCATATTGCTGATGTGGCTATATACCGGAAGCTCAAATTCCTGTAGTAAGATTTCGTACATTGCCTTGACAGAAGGCACAGGAAGCCCGATTTCACTGATTTCGCAAATTGACTGAGCCGTAAACGGACCCGGAAGCTCGTTGTCCAAATCATACCGCGCAATGAATTCAACAATATTATCGGCCGGATCGATAAAATACAAAGCTTTGGCATTCCAGTTCGGAAAATCGATCGTGTCATTTCCGTCCTGAGCCAATAAAGAAAGGTTTTGGGCATACAGCCAGTTTTTAGCCTCTTCCAGCAGATTTTTGGGGATATTAAAAGCAAAATGGTAGTTGGGCGCAGATGCGTCGCTTTGATCTTTTTCAAATTCCAGGATTGATGTGCCTGCTTGGAAAGAAAAATAATTTTTTTCATCTGCCAGGGGCGCGAAATGCAGTTTATGTATATAAAAGCTCTTTAATTCTTCTAGCTTTTGGGTTTTTAGGCGAATTTTCAAAATTTTCATGTCTATAAATCATTTAAAATCAATACATTAAATCTGATGGCTCGTAAAAGTTAAATAAATTACAGGATATTTTCAGATTATTTTAGAAATTTAAAAGCATTTCACGTATTTTGAATAAAATTAAACACCAAATTGTGATGAAAAATCTATTCCTGACCATTTTGCTTTTCGCAACTTGTACCTGTATCCAAACATTATCGGCACAAGTGACCTATCATCCCAAAAATCCTCCTACTTCCGAAGAAAAAATTCTCGACAGTCAGGTGCTAACCTGTGTCGGAGAAACAGAGCTTTTTGGAAAATCATTCAGTTTTGCCGAATGGACGGCAACCCTGCACTATTACACCGGTAAAATGCTGCAAAGACTTAGCGCCGAGCACGTGTCTAAAATTGCCATCGAGAAAAAAAGGGTAGAAGCCTTGTTTGCTCTTGTACAAAACTGTGAGGCTCTCAAAAGCATTGCCCCCGAAATGGAAGATATCCACAAAATCTATCAGGAAGAAATT
>JANRIC010000012.1:0-23114 GCA_033765345.1 Microscillaceae bacterium | reverse complement strand
ATCCACTAAACATTTGAAAGAATTGCTTGCCACGAATGCACGAATAAGGGCGTTTATTCGTGCATTCGTGGCAAAATTGATCATCAAGAGAGGAAATTGAATGCACTTATTTTTTATAGAATTATTGTTTGAAAATACTTGCATGGATCATTCCCACATAAATTGTCAGAGAACCTAATATTTTTTTTTCAGAGATGAAATAAACTTATTTGATTATTCTACTCCATCCATTTTGGCTGCATCAATACTATATTGCGCTACATTTTTGCCCTGTTCAGTGCCTACTTCTGAATCAAATCTGTAGTGTATCCCACCGTATATTCTGGATGCTGCTGCTTCCAAAGCCCAGGCTCTAAACTTGGAGGCTTCTTCGGGAAAGAAATGCGCTAATACCTCCGCAGCCGCCGATGAAAAGACACTATGCCCTGATGTGTAGCTTGGGAAATTAGGTGTACCCAAGATCGTTTTAAAACCCGGCATGGTCTGAATAGGTCGTGGATAGTGGTAATAATACTTCGTATCCCAACAACTGATCCCCCCGTCCATGATGGCCATATTCATATAGGCGAATGTTCTAGCAGAGCGCAAAGGATTTGATTGATATTTGATCAGCATTTCCTTGGCTATCCGGTTCCAATGCCCTGGAGGGGTGTAGCTTCCCAGACCATCCTGCCAGTAATTGGCAATTTTTCTTTGCTCCACAGTGACATTTTTTACGATGTTTCTGAGTTCTTGGGCATCCTTCTCAAATTCTTCCGAACCGGGAGCTGGGGGCGTTCCTGGTCTTACAACTTCTACATTGGGGACATTCCACATGCGGACTTTACCGAAGAGAGGCGTAAGCCCTACGGGTCGGGTAGGAATCTCCTGATTATCCCATTGCCAGCCAAAACGCGCAAAAGCTGCCGCTTTGATGGAATCCGATACGGCTTTAGGTGTCTGGGCATTTTTCATACCATCCGTTGAAGCTCTTGCCAGGGCTAGTTTGGCTACTTCTTCGCCGATGATTTTTCCGGCATTAATGTCACTTTCTACGTTTATACCTGCCCAGATTAAGCTGTTGAGATGCTCCTGGGCAAGGTTAGCCAAATATTCTTTTTCTAGTGGGAACATGGCAGAAAGAATATCTCTGGAAGTAAGAGCAATCACAGCCCCATCCGAAGGATAAGAAGGCAGGTTATTGTCTATGTATGAAGTGGGTATTGTATTATCCACCTGATGAGGGCTTGGGCGATTGTAGGTGTATTTATAATGCCAGGCACTAATCAGCCCGTCGTATTGGGCTACACTCAGGTATGCCAATGCTCTACAGGCATAAGGTGGATGTGCAAAAGGAAAATAAGGCTCCTGATCGGGAGTTGCCGGATTAGGAAGGGTATAACCTCCTTCACCATTCGGACCGGGAATGAGATTGTACTTGGCTATCAACTCCAGAGCAATTTCATTCCATCGCAAAATGGGGTTATTTGTCCAGTAGTCTACAGCACGTTTTTGTTCACTATTGAGCGATTGAACGGTGGATTTCAAAGAAGACAATTCTGCCAAATAAGCAGCCGAGTTGACCTCTTCTGGCACAGGAATACTGATCTGATCGGCATCAGACAAAAGAATCGGATTCCAGGTACCCCCGTTAGCATCTAAACCCGTAAACTGATAATCGGTATATTGGGCTTCCGTTTGTAGCTGCTGCTCGCAAGAACTTATGCCCAATATGCCTAAAAGAATGCAGATATACGATACGGTAATTTTATTTTTCATGTGATTAATCTTCTTGTGTATTGGATTTTGATTTGAACTGAAGTTTAAATTGATAAGTAAGCCCTAAGCCGAATGTAGAGAATTTACCCATATTTCTTCCCTGAATGATTTGATTGTAATAGGCCAGCACTCCCAAACCTTTGAGGCTCTTTTTGAAATAATATTGGCTAAAAAAACCAACTTGGTCAAATTGTATTTTGTTGGTGGGTTGAGGGGCATTATACGCTCGAATATCATCCCCACTTAGGGATTTTAACCCCATATAATTTGCCTCTACTTTCAAGGAATTGTCAAATAACCAGATGCCAACTGATCCGTGGTAGTTCCAGGCATTGGGTACATCCATAAAAGCGGTGTAATAACTGCCATTATTGTAGTAGTAGTCTCTCTCGGCCTCTGTCAAGCCTCGCCATAAATACGCTAAGGCTGCATGGGCATATAAACCCGAGTGAAGGCGATACTGCGCTATACCTCTGAATGTCCACTGGTTGGCACCTAAGCCTAGGCTATAAGGCATATAGTCAGAAAGATAACGACTGATTGGCGTAGAAAAGCCCAAAGCCGTTAGCAATGACAAATCGCCTTTGCCGATCTCACGGTGGAAAAGTTGCGTTTTTAAAACAATACTCAAATCCTGAAAGCCTTTAGCTCCTTGAAATTTGCCTCCATTTGGCTCGCTTGATGAAGTTTTGATATGAGGAACCGACAAGATGAGATTGACGCGGTTTAGAATACCTATAGAAACGCCAGGCATAAAAGCTTGCCTGCGTAACGTAGCAATAGTTTCGTTGCTTCTAAGGTCTGTACCCTCCCAGTACTGGTCCCAAGAGCCGTATTCGTAGTTTAGACCAAAGCAAAACTCGCCTTTTTGCATCATCAAGGCATCCGAAGGAGTTTGTGCAGAAAGATTAAAGACAGAGTATATGCATACAGATAGACAAAATATCTGTTTGACTATTTTTTTCATATCAATCATTAAATTTTTAAAAATTAAATAAACCGAAAAATAAATCATACCCCTTGAGGTATACAACATAGACACAGCCAGGGTATGTAGGATGGATCATAGATTTGAGATTCAGACAGCAATCTTTGGCTCAGTGTGCCTCAGTACGTCTTTCTCAAATCCAATCCCAAATACTACACGTCTCAAGGTACAAACCCCGAAACAATGCCCTGAAAACTGTAAATACAGGTATTGAAATTACTTTGTCTTCTGATAAACAAGCACGCAGAGGTTACATAATGGTATACCTCGATTCGCTTTCAGTTAAGAAAAAGAATACAAAATAGTGTAAGGTGATTTTATGCGTATTGAAGGGATTCGGGAGGAGGAACGGGAATATTGAGGAAATGAGAGTATTCTTTGAGAAGATACTCCGTTGAATAGGCTTGTAATACCCTATGAATTATAGGATGAATAAAAGTCTTTGAGGGTAATACATATTCTTTGATAAAAATAAAGGTGTGTTTTTTATTATTTTGAGGGAGTTTTTTATCCAGGTCAAACAAAAAGCTTTTGGTATAGTCGCTTAGTTCATGGATAAGCTTTTTCTGTGCTTTATTTTCCAGGCAGTATACAATCATGGTATCTCTGCGTAGAATTTGTTTTACTTTTTCATAATACTTTCCCTGATAACTAAAGCTTCCACTTACTTTTTCATAGTCAGGCCAATCAATCGGGTAGGGAAGATTTAAAGGGATTTTAACGACGATGTAGCGATTTTGAGGAATATTTTCATGTGCTATTTTTAGAGAAAAAGCCTTTTTTATCTGATAATACTTTAAAGTAAAGATCAGATAATAGCCCATCATATTGTATAATATCAGAGCCAAAAGCAATATGGCAATAATTCTCTTCAAATGTGTAATTTCATAAGTCCCTGCAATTTACATTAATTTTTGATAAAAAAGGATTTTTTTTATGTATTAAGTGAATTTTATACTGAAAAATCTTAGTTTACTTCAGTTTTAGCACTGAATGGGCTTAAAATTTATACGTCCGATTAAATTTCAGCCTGAAAGATTTATATTTGTCCCCAAACTCTTGAAAAATCATGTTTAAAAACTTTCGAAGTGTAAATAAATGCGCCTTTGGGCGGGGTACTTTTGGCAGGTTGGATGAAATACTGTCCGAAAAACGTACAGATGAAAATTCAGTCATGGTCTTTTTGGTGGATGATTATTTCAAAGGAAAAGAACTCGAGAAAAACCTTCCCCTACACGCACAGGATATGGTAGAGTTTATCTATGCTGGAGGGGAAGAACCCAAAACCTCTCAAATTGACGAACTTCGCGACCGCATTCTTCAAACCAAAGGGCTGCCTGCGGGTGTGATCGGAATTGGAGGCGGAAGCCTTATGGATATTGCCAAAGCCACTGCACTCATGCTGACCAATGAAGGTTCTTCTACGCAGTATCAAGGCCTGAATCTGATCAAAAAACCCGGCGTATATCACGCAGGCGTGCCTACTATATCGGGCACAGGTGCTGAGGTATCGATGACTGCCGTACTCACCGGACCGGAGAAAAAACTAGGTTTAAAATGCGATTGGACGGTTTTTGACCAGATTGTGCTGGATCCGGATTTGATTGCTACTGTGCCGACCAATCATTGGTTTTATACCGGGATGGATTGTTATATCCATTGTGTGGAATCTATGACGGGTTTTCTTAAGAATACTTTCAGCGAGGCTTATGGATACAAAGCCATGGACTTGTGCCGAGATGTTTATTTGGGTGAGGAAAGTGGACGTAGCCCAATCAATGATGAAAAACTCATGGTGGCTTCTTATTTCGGCGGATTGAGCCTGAGTTATTCTGAAGTAGGGGTTTGTCACGCACTTTCTTATGGATTATCTTATGTATTTGGCACCCGCCACGGGATAGCAAATTGTATTTGTTTCAATCAACTGGAAGAATATTATCCTGAAGGAGTAGCCGAATTTAAAGAAATGGTAGAGAAACATCAGATAGACATTCCTACGAACCTTTCCAAAGACTGGACGGATGCGGAGATAGAAAAAATGATTGACACCACGCTTAATCTGCACCACATGTGGAACCACGCACTAGGCACAGATTGGAAAAATATCATCAGTAGAGACAAAATTCGTGCATTGTATGAGCGGATGTGATTTTTAGGAAAACAGGTTTTTTTTCTCAAACTTAGGGTTTACTCCTACAAAGCCCCTATCATCACAAACCCGGATATTTTGCAATATATCTGGGTTTGTGGTGACATGGAATGATTTAAGGTAGTATGTAATCTCCATTCCCAGGCGATGACAATACTATCTTTGCGTGGGTCAATGGCGATCTCCTTCCACTTCAGGCAAAAAGGCCGTCAGGATCCCAATCAAAGGTAAAAAAGCACAAAGCTGATATACGAAATAAATACTCGTCAAATCAGCCATTTTGCCCAATAAAGCCGAACCCAACCCGCCCATACCAAAGGCCAGCCCAAAAAAAAGCCCCGAAATCATTCCTACTTTACCAGGCATCAGCTCCTGAGCGTATACCAGAATAGCTGAAAAAGCAGATGCCAAAATCAAGCCGATAGGAATGACCAATACAATTGTCCAGAAAAGATCTACATAAGGCAAAAGTAGCGCAAATGGGGCTACTCCCAGAATAGAGATCCAAATGATATACTTTCGCCCAAAACGATCACCCATAGGACCACCGAAAAATGTGCCTACTGCCACAGCCGCCAAAAACACAAACAGATAAAACTGTGAACTAGCTACGGATACCTGAAAACGATCAATCAGATAAAAGGTGAAATAACTCGTCATAGAGCTCAGGTAAAAAAACTTAGAAAACATCAGAAGCAATAATATTGCTAATGCTCTTAAAACAGTAGGCATCAGGTATGTGGAGTTTTTGTCCGCATGATCTTTCTTCTTAGGGCGATGATGATGTGTTTTGTACCATCGTGCTATTTGGTACAAAACAATAATTGCCAACATGGCCACTAGGCAAAACCAAAGGATATTTGTCTGCCCAAATGGAATAATAATCAAAGCAGCCAACAAAGGACCGAGCGCACTGCCAGCGTTCCCTCCTAGCTGAAACAGCGATTGAGCCATACCCCTTTTGCCCCCCGAAGCCAAATAAGCGACACGAGATGATTCAGGATGAAAAATGGACGAACCGACGCCAATCAGCACAACAGAAGCCAAAATCAAATAAAAATGAAATGCCTGAGAAAGTAAAACCAGACCTAAAAAGGTAAAACCCATGCCAATAGCCAGAGAATAAGGCTGCGGGCGACGATCGGTATAAATACCTACAATTGGCTGTAAAATTGAGGCTGTTATTTGGAATGTAAGCGTAATCAAACCGATTTGCGTGAAGTTTAAACTAAAATCTTCCTTTAACATAGGGTAAATGGCTGGAATAACCGACTGGATTACATCATTAAGCAGATGTGAGAAGCTAATTGCCAATAAAATAGGGTAAAATGTCTGCGTAACGGCTTGTTGGGTATTCGTATGAGGGAGTAAAGCGTTTTTCATGATGACTTGGTGTATTTAAGATATTTGGGCTTTTTAAAGTTTTAAATTGAGAATTTTCATATAAAAAAAACTAGATAAGTGTTTACTTTTTTAATCTTGTAGGAATATATGCTAAAACCAAAGTTCAACGCTAAAATTAATCGGCCATGAAATCAATAAGTTTAAACAAAATACTTCGGGTATTTTTCGGGAAAGTAATTTTTAATATGCTGATCGTTGCTATTGCGCTTTTGTTTGTCATTAGTGTAGTAAGTGTATTATTTAGCTAAAATACGGTCATATTGATTCGAGTTGCTAATTTAAGAAAAACTGAACATCAGACTGGTTTATTAATTTTTATTTAATCTCAAAATTTCTTCAACAATTTTACGGGTAGCGTCGGGTTGGGCAAAAGCTTGGATATTTCGGCTTAGTGTCTGACAGCGTTCAGGATTTTGCAAAAGTGCCAAAGCTTTGGGAATCAACTGTTCGTGGGCATCCGAATTGGGTACTAATTCGGCGGCATCCTTTTGGGTAAGTGCCAAAGCATTTTTGGTCTGGTGGTCTTCTGCGGCCGTAGGGAGAGGTACAAAAATGATTGGTTTGGCTGCAATACAAGCTTCTGATACCGTACTTGCCCCTGATCTTGCGATGATGACGTCGGCTATGGAGTAAGCCAAATCCATCCGATAAATAAATTCAAATTGCTTAATCAGAGGGTTTTTAAGAAGGTCATTGTTTTCGGAGGTTTGCTGAAAAGGATTTTTGCCTGTTTGCCATATAATCTGTATATCTTGAGCCACAATCGTATCCAGATGTCTCGATATACTTTCATTGATACTCCGTGCGCCTTGGCTTCCTCCAAAAGCAAAAAGAGTTTTTTTCTTGGGGTTCAATTCAAAAAAACGATAAGCTTCTTCTTTTTTGGAGTTCAAATCCAAAATATCTCTTCTTACAGGATTGCCAGTGAGTACAATTTTTTCTTTGGGAAAAAAACGCTCCATATTTTCATAAGCCACACAAATTGTATCTACTTTTTTAGCCAGCCATTTGTTGGTAAGCCCGGCATAAGAATTTTGTTCCTGAATCAGGCAGGGAATTTTCATACGAGAAGCCATATAAAGTAGAGGACCACTGGCAAATCCGCCTACCCCGATGACCAAATCAGGTTTGAATTTTTGAATAATAGAACGGGCTTTGTGTAAGCTGGAGAGTAACTTAAAAGGAAAAGATAGATTATCCAAACTAAGGCTTCGCTGAAGACCACTAATCCAAAGCCCTTCTATGGGATAACCTGCGGCAGGCACTTTTTCCATTTCCATTTTTCCGATGGCACCCACGAATAAAAATTCGGTGTGAGGTTCGAGTGCTTTAAGTTCGTTGGCAATCGCAATGGCAGGGTAGATATGCCCACCGGTACCGCCTCCGCTGATGATTACTTTCATAGATTATTTTTTAGAAGAATTTTCTGGTTTTTTCTTGGGTGAAAAGTCTTTGTCAATGTCGCCACGGCTTACACTGAGTATAATCCCCAGTGAAATGCCCGTAAAGAGCATAGAAGTACCTCCCATACTAATCAAAGGCAAGGGCAAACCTGTGATAGGAACCAACCCCACGGCTACACACATATTGATCAATGCCTGAATCACGAGGCTGAATGTAAGCCCCGCCGACAAAATCCCCCCAAAAGGCCTACTGGTAGAAGCCATCACCACTACCCCCCGATAAAGCAGTAAGAGGTAGAGCCCTAATACCCCTAAGCCGCCAAGAAGCCCGTACTCTTCCACAATAATAGAATAAATAAAATCAGAGTAGGGATTGGGGAGGAAATTTCTTTGGACACTTCTGCCTGGTCCTTTGCCCAATACACCACCCGTACTAATGGCGATATAAGATTGGTCTGCCTGAAATACTTCTTCATTATTCAAATATTTATCTACCCGGCTTTGAAAGGTTTCCATCCTTTGACCCACCAACAACGAAATCCCAGTAGAAACAAAACCTACCAGAATAAACAATAACAATTGACTCACTGGGATTCTGCCGATAAACATCAAAATCAGGCTGTTAAAAAATAACAACAAGGCACTCGATACATTGGAAAGCCCAATGAGGGTACAAATAATCCCTGTCCAGATAAATATCGGAAGTACAGTTTCCTGAAAATCATCCACATTGTTTTGTCTACGGGCTAAAATACTGGCAATACTGGTGATGAGTGCCAGTTTGGCAAAATCGGAGGGCTGAAAGGTCTGGCCGATCAGTGGAATGGTAATCCAACGATTGGCATCATTGATAGTCACGCCAAATTGCCAAGCCAATAAAAGTAAAGGAATGGAGATCAGCAGAGAAATGCGAGATAAGCGGGAATAGTAGCGATAGTCAATCCGGTGGCATATCCAGACCATGAGAAAAGAAATAATGACATTAAAGCTGTGCTTAAAGAGGTAGTATTCCATATCTCCGCCTTGAGATTGATAAGCCAGCGTACCTGTGGCACTATAAACTACCAGGATTCCAATAAGATATAAGGCAATGATTGTTCCCCAGATGACCTTATCGCCCTTAAAATATTTTTCAAACCAGATGATTAAAACAGACGGATCCGAGTCTCTGGTGTTATTTTTTGGTGTATTTTCCAGTATATCGTGTTCGTCAGACATAGAGCTCACTTATCTTTTTTTAAGATTGGCTAATTTGGTTAGTTTGGCTACTGATTTTTTGAAAGCCTTGCCACGGTCTTCGAAATTTTCAAATAAATCAAAACTGGCGCAAGCAGGGGATAACAATACAATATCGCCGCTTCTTGCCAGCTCGAAAGACTGCTCTACGGCATCGCGCATGTTGTCGGTTTGATAGATAATTTGCACGCTATCGCGAAAGGTATTGAATATTTTGGTATTATCTTTACCCAGGCAGATCAGAAATTTTACTTTTTGTTTGACCAGGTCTCTGATTTTTTCATAGTCATTGCCTTTATCTACGCCACCGGCAATCCAGATGATTTTTTCATCAAAGCTGTCAAGGGCATAATACACCGAATCTACGTTGGTAGCTTTGGAATCATTGATAAATCGGATACCTGCAATATCGGCTACTTCTTCCAGGCGATGCTCTACACCTTTGAAGGTTTTGAAATAAGTTTTCAGAATATCATCGGGTACGTCCAAGTTCATGCATGTGAGTACTGATGACATAATGTTGATCATATTGTGTTTGCCTTTCAGATTGAGGTCTTCTTGACTCAGGGTGAAAGCTCTTTTATTTTTTTTGACGTAAAAATGCAGCTCATCATCTTTGAGGTAAGCTCCGTTATCAATCACTTCCTGGGTAGAAACAGGGTAATATTGGGTAGGGATGGCTCTTTTTCGGAGTTCACGTGAAATGGCAGGATTATCTTTATAATAAATAAAGGCTTGATCTTTATCCAAGTTTTGGGTGATTCTAAACTTGGTATTGATATAAATCTGGAAATTGTTTTCGTAGCGATCCAAGTGGTCGGGGGTGATGTTGAGAATCAGGGCTACGTCGGGGCGGAATTCGAAGCAATGCTCTAATTGAAAACTGCTGACCTCAAGCACCCAATAGTCATGGTCGACTCCGTCGGCCAGTTGTCCGCAGAAGCTTTTACCCATATTTCCACCCACACCTACATTGTAGCCTGCCGCCTGTAAAACGTGATAAGTGAGCAGGGTGGTGGTAGTTTTGCCATTGCTTCCGGTGATGGCTACAATTTTGGCCTGTGTATAGCGGGCGCCAAACTCAATTTCAGAAATAATAGGAATATTATTTTGTTGTGCTTTCAGCAGAATGGGTACAGTATTGGGTATTCCAGGGCTTTTGATGATTTCGTGGGCATCTAAGATAAAATCTTCGGTGTGTTTGCCTTCCTCGAAGTGAATCTCTTCCTGATCAAGCTGGGTTTCATATTTGTCTTGGATAGTACCTATATCGGAGACAAAGACCTCGAATCCTTTATTTTTGGCGAGTCGGGCGGCCCCAACTCCACTTTCTCCTGCACCCAGAACAACTATTTTTTTTGTGTGTGTATCCGCCATTTGTCCCTTATTTTTAATCATGAATTTTCAAAAATACTGAATAGAATGCTTAAAGTTAGAAAATAATTGGGAAATTAATAGGAGTCTTGATAAAAAAGAAATTCCTGGTAAGTATTGAAAAAATATATAATTGTACTTTATCGAGTCATGACTACATAATCTTTTACGAGAGTCTTTAGGAAATCCATATCACTCATCTGATACTGTGTAACATCCAGCTTTTCTTTGAGGTGGCTGACCATCGTTCTTAAAACTTCCTGATTGGCTTTATTAGGATATTTGGCATATCGCTCATATACGGTTTTGATTAGTAGCACATTTTCTTCGCTGAGTTTTTTTACCTCTGGAAATAAAGGATGATAATTTTCTGAAGATTGTATTTTGGTCACATCTTTGAAGTTAATTTTTTTATAAGGCTTAAGTTTGATGACGGCGGTCTCGGCAACCAAATCGCCCAATCTTTGCCCATTAAAAGAAGACCGAATAAAAAGTACAGCCAAAATACCCAGCGAAAAATAAATATCCAGAATTCTAAATGCCCATCTTAAAATATAATCACTAAATTGGGCCTCTGTTCCGTTGATTTTGACTACTTGGATGTCCATAGCCCTTTTGCCAGCTGATTGTCCGTTTAGGAAGATTTCGGAAACAAGCGAATAGAATATAAAAAAAGGGAGAATAAAAAGAAATAACAGCACAGTATTCATTGTGGAAACATAAATCCACCATAAAAAGGTCATAACCAAAAAGATAACAACAAAATCAATGATGAAAGCAATTATTCTTTCCCGAAGTTGGGCAATTTCGTATTCAATGACTACATTCTGAGTGGTATTAATTTTAATTTTTTTCATAAAACGGCTTAAAATCGGCAAAATTAATTTTGAATGAAAGAAACCAAATTTATTGAGCAAAACAAAGAAAAATGGGTCAACTTTGAAAATATAACCCGTTTAAATATCAAAGATCCCGATAAACTCAGTGATCTATTTGTACAAATTACGGATGATCTGTCGTATTCCAGGACTTTTTACCCGAATCGGTTCATCACTTTGTATCTCAACCACCTTTGTCAACAATTATTCTACAATATTTATACAAATCGGCGAGCACGTTGGGGGCAATTTTTGAACTTTTGGCGTGAAGAACTGCCATATATCGTGTACCAATCCCGAAAAGAGCTTTTATTGTCTTTGATGGTATTTAGTTTGGCGGTGGCTATTGGTGTTTTATCATCGTACAATGACCCTGAATTTGTTCGGGTTATTTTAGGGGACCAATACGTGGAGATGACGCTTGCCAATATTGAAGGGGGAGATCCTATGGCAGTTTATAAAAAAATGCACGAAGTAGATATGTTTTTTGGGATCAGTTTTAATAATTTGAGGGTGTCTTTTTTCACATTTATTTTAGGAATAATATGCTCAATAGGCACAATAGCCATTTTATTATTTAATGGAGTTATGGTTGGTACTTTCCAGTATTTTTTTATAGAAAAGGGTTTATTCTGGGAATCATTTCTGACGATCTGGCTTCACGGCACGCTTGAGATTTCCTCTATTATCATTGCTGGCGGCGCAGGAATCCAACTGGGCAAAGGCTTGATATTCCCAGGAACTTTCTCCAGGCTCAAAGCTTTTCAGATTTCGGCTCGTACCGGGCTAAAGCTCATCCTTGGCATCAGTCCGATTATTGTAATGGCAGCTCTGATAGAGTCGTTCATTACCCGCTATACCGAAGTACCCGATGTTTTAAAAGGGGCAGTGATATTTTTGTCAGCTTTTTTTATTCTGGTCTATTTTGTATGGTATCCTTATTATAAGTCTCAGGTAGGATTTCAGTATTCAGAGCAAAGCCATCGTCTGCTGCCGCGTATGTCGGTGAAGATCGAGTTTGAAGGAAAGATCAAAACCGTTAATGAAGTTTTTGCAGATACAGTCTATTTTTTTAAGTCTATGCTAAGAAAATATCAGAAATATGCTTTGATTGTAAGTGTTTTGTATACTGGTGGTGTTTATTTTTTGATTCAGTCGGATTTGGACAATTACGTCATCGGTACTTTTATCAACCGGGTGATGTATCATCTGGATTATAGTGCCCATCCCGAAATATTTGTATTAAATACATTAAGTATGCTGGTCATAGTGTGGTTTGTCATGCGTGAATTAGCTTCTAAAAATGAAGCCGAGTCGGTCAATTTCGCATTTAGTATGGGGCAAAGCGTCTTACTGATTTTGATCTTAAATTTGATGTTTTTTATCTATGGCTATGGTTTGTGGATAGTAGCTTTGGGAGGAATTCCGATTTTATTTTTATGCCTTTCAGTGACTTATATGGAGAATATCTCCGTTTTTAGGGCAATCCCGCGGGTTTATAAACTGATTGCAGGAAATTTCGGCAATTTCTTAGGGCATCACTTGCTTTTATTATTTTTGGGGTATGCTTTTTTATTACTTTTGACTTCTCCCTATGTCTTATTTTCAGGAATTTATAAAGAATTTGTCGAGTGGAATCTGCCTGAAAATTTTCTTACTCCTTATCAACTTCTTAGTATTTTCTCTATTTTAACCTTTATTTTAGGGCTTTTATGGATTATTCCCTTGTATCTGATTGCTTTTACAATGCAATATTTTAGTTTTAAAGAAGTGGTAGATGCCTCCGGACTCAAAAAACAAGTCGATGAGTTCGGGAAAAATTAAACCTTATGAAACAAACATTCATACAGATCTTAGGAATGTGTTGGTTGGCAATAAGCCTGAATATTGGTTTTTGCACGCAAGGAGTTTCCCAGGAAAAGGAACCTGAATACTTTGATAAGGCTACATGGCAAAAACTCACCAAAAACCTGGATTATACCAAAGAAACCCCTTCTAAAAAAGCCGATACAAAACGCCAGCCTGAATTTGAATTTTTTAAATTCAAGCTTTCAGACCCAATGAAAGTTATATTATTTACAGGGCTTATCGTAGTACTTGCTTTTTTGGTCATTTGGATTGTTTCTTCCAATACCCAGGTCAAAATCAAAACCAAAGATTTTAAGGTTGACTTTCTTGAAAATGCTCAAGTCACCGAAATAAGCATAGAGACGCTGCGCGAACACCTGGAGGCAGAACTCAAATCTGGAAATTACAGGGTCGCCTTAAGAATTTATTACTTGTTGATTATCAAAACCCTACACGATAAAGGACTCATTCTTTGGAAAAAAGAAAAAACCAATCGGCAATATATCCTCGAGCTCAAAGGGCAGCCTCATGATGTGGATTTTGCCTATCTGACCCGAACTTATGAAATGATCTGGTACGGTGATAAATTTTTTGAACCGACTTATATGCAGGAATCTTGTCATTCTTTTGAAAAATTTTTAAATAATTTAGATCAAAAAATTTAAATGACGAATCAGCGTATTGTACTCTTAAGCTCTTTGAGCGTCATTGGGTTTCTTGTTTTTTTCTATTTTTATTGGAATGGAGGAGAAAACGAACGAAATTTTCTTTGGTATGAGGACTATGAAAACAAAGGAGACGAGCCTTATGGCACTTTTATCTTGTATGAACTACTGAAGGACAAATACGCCGGAAAGTTTGTGAGTATCCAGCGACCAATTAGGGAAGTATTGGATGAAGAGCGGAAAACAAACACCAATTATGTGTTTGTGGGGCAAAAACTTCATTTTGGAAAAAATGACCTTAATAAGATGACTGACTATGTAAAAAGAGGGAATACCGCTTTTCTTAGTGTCAAATACTTCCCAGACGAACTGATTGAGTTTTTACAGGACGAGGCCTGCGACGGCTTGGAAGTGTATTTTTATGAAGACCTCGAGTCGGTAAATCTGGGGCTTTTTGACAAACCCATTACAGAAAACGATGAAGAGCTGGACTTTACCTACAGGGTTCGCAAACAAGAACAAACCTATTACTGGGAGTATTTTGCACAATTGGATTGCGAAACACCCTATGAGGAGCTGGGATACATAGAAGCCAAAGAGGAAGAAGACTATTATTCCAATTTCGTCCGTATAAAATATGGAAAAGGTTATTTTTATTTGCATACCACCCCACTGGCTTTTAGTAATTTTCACCTTGTTGACAAAAAAAAGCTCTTGTATGCCGACCAGGTCTTTGCCTCCCTGTCTAATGGCAAATTATACTGGGATGAGCACAGCAAAGTGAGTTATTCCAATGAAAACGAACCCAGCCGAAGCCCCCTAAAATACATCCTTGCTCAGCCGAGCCTGCGCTGGGCCTGGTATCTTTTGCTTTTGGGAGTGGTGATTTATTTTGTTTTTTATTCCAAAAGAAGACAAAGAGCTATCCCGATTCTTCCGGCAAATATCAACTCCTCGATTGAATTTGCAGAGACTACGGGCAGGCTCTATTACCAAAGCGAAAACCATTTTAAACTGTCCAAACATATTTATAACCTTTTTTTGACAGACCTTAGAAGGCATTACAACGTGCAACTTTCCGAAGTTAATCCTGCCGTTTTTGAGCGAATTAGCCTCAAAACTGGCGTGCCTATCAAGGTGGTCAAAGAGATTTTTGACCTTCACCAAAGGTTTGAATTCAAAAAAAACATTTCGCAAGAAGAACTTATACATTTTCATCAATTAATAGAATTATTTCATAAACAACGCAAATAATGGAAACAAGCACAGATAAGGCTTATTTGCTGCAGGAATTTAACCACACCGTAGACCGGGTGAAAGAAGAAATCAAAAAAGTATTGATCGGGCAAGATCAATTGCTTGACCTGCTTATGGTTTCGCTTTTTGCCAAAGGGCATATTTTATTAGAAGGCGTACCCGGTATCGCAAAAACGCTTTCCGCCAAACTTTTTGCCCGAACGCTTTCTGTGGCTTATTCTCGTATTCAATTCACCCCCGATCTGATGCCCTCAGATGTACTGGGCACTTCTGTTTTTAATATGAAAACCACAGAATTTAACTTTAATCAAGGCCCTATCTTTTCTAATATTGTACTGATAGATGAAATCAACCGATCACCAGCCAAAACTCAGTCGGCCTTGTTTGAAGTGATGGAAGAAAAACAAATCACCGTAGACGGCGTAACCTATCCGATGGCTTTTCCCTTTATGGTGCTTGCCACCCAAAACCCCATCGAGCAAGAAGGAACTTACAAACTGCCCGAAGCACAATTAGACCGCTTTCTCTTCAAAATTAAGCTCGATTATCCTTCGCTGGAAGACGAAAAAGAAATCCTGAGAAGATTCAGAGATGACTTCGACCACAACAAAACCGAAGAAGTAAAACCTGTACTGGATGCAACACAAATAGAAAAATACAGCCGATTGATTGAAAAAATCCATATTCAGGACGAAATTCTGGATTATATTGCCCAATTGATTTATAACACCCGCAATAACGGAGATTTGTTCCTCGGAGCTTCGCCAAGAGCCTCTCTGGCCGTATCTCGTACTTCCAAAGCCATGGCAGCTATCCAAGGGCGCGATTTTGTAACCCCGGATGATGTGCGATCTGTACTCAAACCGGTTCTCAATCACCGGATTATTCTCAATGCCGATAAAGAACTTGAGGGCATGGAACCCGAAGATGTAATAGACGATATTATCAAAAAAGTAGAAGTACCCAGATGAACCGACTGTATCGTAATGTATACTTGCCGATCAGGTTTTTTGGTGTCTGGTCGGGCATCATCATTCTTTTTATTTTTGGCTTTTTCTGGGCTGTACTCATGCCGCTTGCCCAGACCTTGCTGGTTTTGTTTGGGGTTTTGTTGATTGCAGATACTGTATTAATCTTTGGCAAACAAGTAAAATTTGACGCTCAAAGAATTACTCCTGCCATATTATCATTGGGAAATGAGCAGACCGTACAACTGAAATTACAAAATCTTTCAGGAATACCTGTATGGGTGTCAGTCATTGATGAATTGCCTTTTCAAATGCAAAAAAGAGATTTCCTGGTTTCTTTTCCATTAAAAGCCCAAGAAGAAAAAGAATTCAGCTATCCCTTTCGTCCGCTCAGTCGGGGAGTTTATAATTTTGGTAAAATTAATCTATACCTTCGCTCTAGCTTGGGTCTGATTGAGCGAAGGGTTCAAATCAAAGCAGATGCAGAGGTAGCGGTATATCCCTCTATCTTGGATATGAAGAAGTTTGAATTGGCTTCGGTCTCACAAAGATCGCAAAGCCTAGGACTTAAAAAAATCCGACGCATCGGACATAGCTCCGAATTTGAACAAATCAAGGAATATGCACTAGGAGATGATTTTCAAAGTATCAATTGGAAAGCCACCGGACGTATGAACCGCTTGATGATCAATAGCTATACCGATGAACGCGCCCAACAGGTTTATTGCATTTTGGACAAAAGCCGTTCTATGAAAATGCCTTTTCACGGACTTAGCCTCATGGATTATTCCATCAATTCATGCCTCATTATTGCCAATACCTCTCTACGAAAGCAAGATAAAGCCGGATTAATTACCTTTGCCGAAAAAATAGACAGTATCGTCAAAGCAGACCGCCATAAAAACCAACTCCAGGCAATCCTCGATACCCTTTACAAAGAAAAAGAAACTACCCTGGAAGCCAATTACGAAATGCTTTACCAACGCCTGCGTAAAGTAATAACGAGCCGAAGCCTGATTTTTTTATATACCAACTTCGAGAGCAAATATGCCCTGGAGCGTGTTTTGCCCATTTTGCGTAAAATCAACAAGCAGCACTTACTCGTGCTTGTGATTTTTGAGAATACCGAGCTGATTCATTATGCCGAAGAAACAGCCAAAACTCTTGAGGAAATTTACCTCAGAACCATCGCCAAAAAATTCGCTTACGAACGCTATCAAATCCTCTATGAACTGGATAAATACGGTATTCAGTCCATTTTTACCAAACCCGAAAACCTTTCTATCAATGCCATTAATAAATATCTGGAGCTGAAATCCAGAGGGATGATATAGCGTGTAGTAAAGATAAAGGATAAATGAATTTTTTGGGTTTACAACTGAAATTGTTTAAAAATTAGTATATTTAATAAAAAAACTTCCACAATGCAAGCAATTGAAACTAAAGGCACAATAGATAGCAAGGGAATATTACATATTGATCATCCCTTACCATTCCAAGAATCAGAAGTGAAGGTGATTATTTTATATCCTGAGGATGAGTTTTCAGACAAATCATGGGTTGAGTCTATTTCAAAAAACCCAGCTTTTGATTTCCTGAAAGAGAAAGAAGAGGAAATTTATAGTTTGGAGGATGGTAAACCTTTTCAAGCATCATGAGGTACAAAATTATATTAGTACCTTTTCCTTTTGATGATCTGAGAAGCACAAAAGTTCGTCCAGCAGTGTGTCTGAGTGAACAAATCAGTAGCTATAATCATGTAGTAATAGCATTTATTACAAGCCAGATACAAAGAGCCAACGAGGATAGTGATTTATATATTCTGAACAGTGACCCTGATTTTGCTGGTACAGGATTAATGAGGAGTTCGGCTATTCGCTTACATCGTTTAGTTACTATACCAATTGATTTAATTCGCCGAGAGCTAGGAGTATTACCTGATGCTTATCATAGCCATCTAAAAACTAAGTTGAAATCTCTGTTTGATTTAGAATAGATCTTGGATTTTGTTAAAAATGGTATAAGGTAAGTGATGAACGGAGTCAAATAAAATCAATTCTTAGTTATATATTTTCATCGCAGATTTCAGCAAGGGGTTGGTGGGTACAGTTTACCCCATTCCAACACCCTATGCCTAAAACCTTATTATTTCAAAATATCCTCGATTTTTGCCAATTCCTCCCCGCTGAAATTTTTGTTTTTGAGGCATTCCAGAGAATCCAGAAGCTGTGTGACGCGGCTAGCACCAATGAGTACCGAGGTAACTCGAGGGTCTTTGAGTAGCCAAGCCAAGGCCATTTGGGCAAGAGTTTGACCACGATCTTGGGCGATTGCATTCAACTTCTCTACTTTTTGGATTATTTCTGTGGTGACCTGTTCTTCTTTTAAAAACCCGTGTGCCAGTGCAGCCCTAGAATCAGTAGGGATGCCCTTGAGGTATTTGTTGGTCAGGAGACCTTGTGCTAGGGGCGAAAACGGGATACAACCTAGGCCTTCTTTTCCAAGTACATCCAACAGACCGCCCTCTACCCATCGCTCCAGCATAGAATATTTGGGCTGGTGAATCAGACAGGGCGTACCCAAACGATTCAAAATAGCAATGGCTTTGGCAGAATCTTCGGCTGAATAATTAGAAATACCCACATACAAGGCCTTTCCCTGGCGCACCAGGCTATCCAGCGCGCCCATAGTCTCTTCCAGTGGAGTATTGGGGTCTGGTCGGTGTGAATAAAAAATATCGACATAGTCCAATCCCATTCTTCGAAGGCTTTGGTCACAACTAGCGATGAGGTATTTACGAGAACCCCATTCGCCGTAAGGGCCGGGCCACATCAGATAACCTGCTTTGGAGGAGATAATCAACTCATCTCGGTAAGGTAAAAAATCTTTTTTGAGGAGGATGCCAAAATTTTCTTCCGCAGATCCTGGAGGTGGACCATAGTTATTAGCCAGGTCAAAATGCGTAATGCCTTTGTCAAATGCGGTGCGTAAAATGGCGCGATAGTTTTCAAATACATCCACGCCGCCGAAGTTGTGCCATAGGCCAAGCGACACAGCAGGGAGCTTTAGTCCGCTCGTTCCACATCGGCGGTATTCCATTTGTTCATAACGAGTAGGATTGGCTAAGTATATCATTGTTCGAGGGTCTTGATGAATAAAATTTGAATAAATACTCTTTGGGATGAACCGAGTACAAAAGTATAAAATTCTGTGTAAAAATCAGATTTTATGGAGAATAAGGGTAATTTTAACCTCAATCAAAATTATTCGGGCAAGGGATATAAACTTTGATTCCAGAGCATATATACATTGATCCCAATTTGCTTGTCAAATAACAAAAAGAGTTATTTCAAATAGATAAATTATTGATTTTCAGTTTATTAAATACAATAATTTAAAAATGTACATATACACTGGATGAAGTTATCAACCAGAATAGGTCAAATTTTATGGGTAGTGTGTAACAAGTAATGCTGTTCGTTCAAAACAGTAGGCTGTGGAGACACAGCCCACGGCGACTTGTTATTTGAGCATTACATCTTTAATACTACCATTTTATGATTAGCCCTTTAACATTATCAAAAAGATGCTACTCACCCAATATTCCTTGATAGACCTTCTCTATCGTTTTAGTTGTTTTTTCGTGAATCGGGCTATTTGTGACAGTACCCAGATTAATGGCTAAAAACATATAGATACCTTTGCTAGGAAAATAATACAATTGGCATCCAGACCCTAGACCACCACCACTATGTCCGTAGGCTGTTTCACCGAGGAACTTGGTGCTTGCCAGTCCTAAGCCATAAGTTGGTTCTCCTTTTTTGTTTAAGACCCACTCTTGCATCATTTCCAAGGTTTTGGGAGCTACCAACTTTCCTTCTACAAGCCCTTTTAGAAAAAGTATCGCTTCTTGCGGCGTGGTGATGATCCCATCATCTCCAATCATAGAAGCTACATTGGTATTTTGTAAGACAGAGATATTTTCCAAAATATAATTACTGTGCCTATCCCAATAGCTATTTACCAGCCTGTTTTCGTAGGTATTTCCTTGTTTGATTCCATAATAAGTTTGTTTGAGTCCTAAGGGCTTAAAAATCACCTCTTCCATATATTTTTGATGATCCCCGGTGATATGGTCTGCCATCAATGCCAAAAGAACATAATTTACATTTCTATAAGAATATTTACTTCCAGGCTCGAAATCCTGTTTTTTGCCTTCAATATATTCCAAATATTCTTCTGCTTTGAAGAGGTAAAGGGGCTCTTGCAAAAGCTTGGTTACATAAGCTGGGGCATAATTATATTCAGCAATACCTGAGGTGTGATTGAGAAGCATCTTTACCGTTATATTTTGGGCATTGGTAATTTTGTTGCTTATTCTTTCGGGTAGAAATTGAGTGATTGGTTTGTCAAGGTCAATTTTACCCTCTTCCCAGAGCTTCATAATCACTACGGCCATATAAGTTTTGGAGATACTTTGTAAGTATTGCAGATGGCAAATCTGCATAGGGGTTTGATCTTCTATTTTAGCCAATCCATCTGCATAAACCCACCAGCCGTATCGGTCATATATGGCTGCTACCGTTCCAGGTACAGCTTGTTGTATGAGCTCCGCCATGGCTTCTTTGATTGAGTTGGCTTTGTGGTGTTGTGGGTTTATTTCAAGGGCTTCGGTGCAGTTTTTTACATTAAATTCCTGACAATAAACCTGATTTGTTGAAAAAATCAGATAAAAATGCAAGAAAAACAATGGAAAATTAAAGAGTAAAGTTTTCATGAGTTGTATAGTTTATTTGGAGTGAATACGCGTACCTATTTGTAAGAGAGACTCAGGGACTATCGGAATGGTTTGGTTATAACCCTTTAGAAGCATAACCTGATAGGAGATAAAAGGTGAAAGATAGGTTTGCTCAGAATAATCCTGATAGCCTAAAGAAATACCCACAGGAAGAGTCAGCATCGCTTTACCTTTTCTGCCTACCGAAATCCAATGTCCATTATTTTTTATAAATGACTTGCTTGGTCGGTTTGAGATTAGACAACCCAAGCCTGCTTTGATTTCGCCATACGTAAAAGCAAAAAGCTCTGGTCGCCAAGCCGCTTGGGTATACAACATCAGCCCATTCCCAACGGCTTTATTATGATACCAAAGAATATTAAACTGCTGCACCCAATTTGGTGAGTCAAAGTAACTCACTTCAGTACCAATGCCAATCCCAATATTTCTGAAGTTTGATTTCAGATTCCGAAAAGGAGTTGTGAGTGAGTGAAACTGTAGCGTGACAATAATCGGGAAATTCCGATAATCTTTAGGCTGATCTGTTTGTGCCGAAGCCATCTGCATAAAAAGTATCAACCCGATGAAGGGTATAAAAATTAGTTTTTTCATGGATTTGTTTTTTTTCAAAAGTACGAAGGGGTGCTGCTCAAAAACGGGCAAAAACAGGTGAAAAATGGCGAAATGTAGCAATTTTATCCTTGAAATGTAGCTATTGCGGTAAAAACCACTGCTTAAATGTAGGGGCTTTGGTTCGGCTTACCGTCAATTCGGCAGGTGAATCCGTAGGGAAAATAATACTTACTAAAAGTTTTCCATTTTCAATTCTTTGAAAACCCTTGATTATTTGGCGATGGAGGATATACTTTCGATTCACTCTTAAAAAATCCGTTGGGGGTAATTGCTTCTCGATTTTATCTAGGGATTGATCCAGAAGAAATTTTCTACCTTCGCGATCCGTCAATTGTACATAATCGGTGTTGATGGTGAATAAAAAAATATCTTCAAACTTTACCAAAAGACTTTGATTGCCTTTTTTAACAAGAATACCAGGTTTTTCAATTTGTGTTTTTTGTTTCTCTTGCTCCAGGTTTTCCCACTGACGATAAAAATAAATCCCGATATAAAACCCGTTGATCACCCAAAACCAAATACTGATGATGAGTAAATCCACTGTATAAAAACTCAAAGGAGCTGGTTTTGATTTGGCAACCCAACTGACGAGTTCGGTGCTGGAGGCAATGATAAAAAGACCCAGTAAGGTTGTAGTCAGAATCTGTATTCCTATTCTTCGAAATGGTTTTGGGGAATAAGGAATTCGTTTATCCAAATAAATAATAAGTAGTCTGACGGCCAGCCAAGCCAAATAACCCTGAACTGTATCGACGGTAAAAGTAATGAGCAGAAATAAATTTGGGCGAATGTTGGAATAAGTGAGGAAATAATTGAATGCGCTAATGAAGGGGATACCTATCAGAAAAACAGGGATTTCAGGATAATAAAATGATTTGCGCTTTGTTTCTTTCACGAAAACCTATAAAATTTATTTGAAATACCAAAGATAAGGATTTACCCTGATTTTGCAACTCCTCTTCAGTTTGCTCCATATTCTATAGAATTTTTTATAAACCAGTCAATTATTCTACCTGATAATGCAATTGTACCAAGCCAGTATCAAATAGCTGAGTACTGACAAGCTTTAGGTTTTGCTCCGGTCTACCATCTTTAAAAAGCCTGATGCCCTCTCCCAGAAAGACAGGAATAATAGAAATGTAAAATTCTTCTACTAAGTTTTCTTTCATCAGTTCGTGGGCAATTTCGGCACCACCATCACAAAAAATGTTTTTTCCCTCCTGATTTTTCAATCTAGTAACCAATTCTGTTAAATTTCCTGTATAAAATTTGACAGTACCGATCTGTTCTCTCGGAGTTCGGGTGATGATATAAGTATCTTTATCGTTGTGTGGGAATCCATAACCCATAGATAAGACCTTGTCATAAGTTTTACGACCTATTATTACGGTATCTATGGTAGAGATGAACTCGCCATATCCGTAGTCTTCGCCTGCTTTTTGTATTTTGTCAAGAAAGCTAATGTCGTCATTGGTTTTGGCAATATAGCCGTCTAGGCTCATCGCTATATATAAGACTACTTTTCGGTTTTGTGACATACAGATGAGTTTTTAAAAATATATTAAAATCTGACATTACGCAGGCTCAAAATTTGGAAAAGTAATATTTTTTTCTAGTGCCCAATTTTTGAGTTCCTGCAAATATTTCCAAGCGGATTTGAGCGATTCAATCAAGATTTGTTTTTTAAGGGCATAGTGATTTTTCTTGGTAGCAATTTTGAGTGCTTCTAATTTAACTTGTGCGATCATGGAGGCAAAAATATGGTTTGCTTGTGAA
>JANRIC010000003.1:0-9059 GCA_033765345.1 Microscillaceae bacterium | reverse complement strand
CTGTGTCAGAATATCTACTCGATTAAACTTGTCTTCTTCTGTTTCTTGATTGCCTTCACTTTCTAATATCTTTTCTATTTTGATCGTGTCGAATAAAAGTTCAGACAAAAAGCCTTCAAGCACTACAAAGTTTGCTTTGTTGCGGAGTAATTTTTTGACTGCCCAATCAAAACGAATTAGTTTTTTGCTCATCTTTTGCTTTTATAGAATCTGCAGCAAAGGTACGGAAAATAAAAAAGCAAGCCTTGTTTTTGACTTGCTTTTCAATCATTCTTTATTTCGCTTGGTTTCAAGGATTACACCCTCCTGTTCTTTGAGGTGATTCCTTCGGATCACTTCAAAGAATTCTATAAAAATAAAGTCTGCGAATTCCCGCCGAAGGCTTGGTACGTTCTCACCACGAAAGCCTAAGATAAAATATTCTTTATAAAATACTAGATTTTTATATAAAAAACCGAAAGTCTGCTACAAACAGGCTTTCGGGTTTTTATATAAGGTATTGTGAGCGAAAGGTTTATATCCCTAGATTCAGGCTAATCCACATCATTTAGTTTATGGTTCATTTTAAAATTCCATAAATTTCCGATGCTGTCTTTAGGATCGAGTAGGTTTTTTTCCTCAGGCTCTATTTTTTTAGGTGTGGTATCTGCAAAGGTATTATCCAGTTCTAATTCAAAGTCAATATTGCTTGGCGTACTGATTTTATCTTCTTCTTCTTGATTCTTGGAGATTTTCATTTTTTCAAAAAGCTCCATAAATAGTTCTTGATCTTCGTCGCTCAGATTATCCAGTTTATCCAATAATTTGGCCGAACCACTTTGTGTATTTAGAGTGGCAGCAGAGCTACTTACTTTTTCAGTGGGCTTTTGATGCGTATTCAGCTCTTGGCTTTCGTTGTTTTTAGCAGGGCTTATCGACTCATCTTTTTTTATATTGGTAATCAGTAGCTTAGGCTCGGGGCTAAGTAAATTACGGGGGTCTCTGCTTCCTTCTTTTTCCAGTTCTTCAATCAGTGCTCCGGCAGAAAGGAACTTTTCGGCGGCTTGAGCAATATTTCTTTTATAGATTTCGGCTTGTTCGCTGCCGATCTCTTGTTTCATTTTTTTATCTTCAATTTTGCCAATGACAGGAAGTGATTGTTTGATCAGTTCGGTACGTTCGGCAAAAGGTTTATCGCTGTAATAGAGGGCATTGTGCCAGATAGAAATAATAATATCTTTTACAGCTTTGATGACAGCCGCATTTCCGATAAAATCAATGGATTTGTCTTTGCCCGAATCCAGGGATACTACGCTCAAATCATCCGAATGAAGCCCTTGCATTTCGGCACAGGCTTTATAGAAGATATTGATAGAATCCAGTGCCTTGCTTAATCTTTCAGGAGATGAATAAGAACCGGTTTCTTCGGGAAGAATCAGGCAAATTACGTCTTTTTGATTGTTTTTAGACATATTATTCATATCAAACTCACGCGAGATTAAATCGGTGATTCGGGGCAGGAGTAGGAGAGTATTCTCCATATTGCGGGTCAGGTGCGAAAGCTCCGATTTTTTATCAGGATTATAGATCAGTTGAGCCCATTTTTTGGGGTCTTCCAGTCCTTCCAATCCCATGATTTTGATGATTACTTTTTCTACCTCACCCAAATGATTGTAATGGATGGAATAATTATTGAGAGAGATCAGCAATTCCTCAAAATTGAAAGAAGCTTTTGGATTATCGCTTTCAAAATTTCTCAGGAGTTTAAAGGACTCTAACAATTTGGATTGAGTAAGTACCTTATTTAAATTCGATACACCTTGAATAATATCAGCTCTTCTCATAGAAAGTTCAAGTTTAAGATTACATACAATATAAAAGATCGAGAGAATTTGTTAAATCCCAATAAGCTGGATTAAATCTTGAGTTTTTATTACTCTCAAAAAAAACAATCTGAAATGAAGAAGAATATTCCTACACTTAGGGTTTAGCGATAATTATGCCAATTCAGATTTTGGTTCTCCCGACTTATTTTCCTTATTTGGAACACATAAGTTTTTTGAAAGGTGTGTAACAAGTGATGTTGTTTAATCAAATAGGGGCTGTACGTTGGATGTTTTTTATTTGTTTATTACATTCTTCGCCATTTATTTTGAATGGGAAGGGTGTGTAATTACCCATTACAGGGCAACCAGGGGAGGGATATGGAATTATTGTAGTGGATTTTAATCCTCGAGCATAATAAAAGCTCCCCAGTAGTAGGGTTTGTGATACTTATTTCTCAGTATTTGTTGTGCTTCCAGAAAAGCTTGTCTTTTGTTACCATGTTCCAGCCATTTTTTATAAAAAGTTTGCATAAGCTCCTGAGTAGCATTGTCATCTACTTTCCAAAGGCTCATCAACAAAGTTTTTGCGCCAGCGATTTTAAACGCTCTTTGCAAGCCATAGACACCCTCACCGCTCCGCACTTGCCCTAGTCCGGTTTCACAGGCAGAAAGCACTACCAGTTCGGTTTGGTCTAAGTCCAAGCTAAGGGCTTCATAAGCTGTCAGAATGCCGTCATCTTCCTGATAATTTTGAATTTTATCAAGATTTAAATAATCCTGTACGCCTGCCAGTAATAATCCCGATCTTAGCATAGGGTCGCTGAGCTCGTAAGAGTTTTTGGAGTTAATCTCAAATTGTTTGTATTGTAGATGATTTTTTTGATAGGGTTGAAGGAAAAAACCGTGTGTGGCTATATGCAGCACGTGGGGGTTTTCGGCTGATTTGATGACTTCTTCACGGGCTTCTCTTCCGAGATAAGTATCTGTTTCCCAATTGTTTCGGCTGAGTATTTCTTTAATTCCCCGCACTTCAAATTCTGTACCTGGTAGATCGCTCAGGCTGGCTCTGACAAGCCATTCACTCATTTGTTTCTTGAGTTTGTTGAGTGATTTGGTTTTGGAGTTTTGGTTCATTTTAAAGGCTGGGCGAGCCAGAAGCACTGCTTTAAGTGATTCATTGGTAGATAGTTTGGGAGTTGTACTGAGTATGTCTTTGGTATTGGTGACCAAGACAAGCTCCAATTCATCGATCAAATAGCGTTGGGTATTGGGATTACGAAGCGTAGATGGGTTAATTTGGTGATAAACGCCATCGGGTGAAAAATAAACTTTGCGAATGCCAGATAGTTTTTGTTGAATCGCTTTCCAGTATTGGTTGTATGTATATCTATCAAAGGCTTGAAAATGAATTACATTTTGATAATAATTAAAAAATTTGCCTTCCAGTTCATTTCCATTTGGGAGCAAGACCATTTCAGGTTGCTGGTTGGGTAGGGGTTTTACGATCAGTGCGGCGTATACGATTGCATTTTCATCGGATTGGATGCGGATGATTTCGATAGCAGCTTCATCGCTTTTTAATTGGTTTTGTATGTCTTTCCAGCTTGGGGTTTCGGGGTTGTATACCTCTGAGAATTCGGCAGAATGTTGAGCAATGTCTTTCTCGAGGCGATTGGCTAATTGCACGAGGCTGTCGAGATTAATTCGTTTGTGAGGCATTTCATTTTGCCCGAGGTTATGGAGATTGGCAATCAGCTCTCTGAGGTTATGCCATTGTTCGTATTTTTTGACAAGAGTTTGATCACCGCCGCCTAGTATTCTTTTACGTACTTTGGTGGTTGCATCCAGCACGATACCTTTGGTCATGAGCTGCAGATTGTAAGAATCTCCCAAGAGGGCAATTGATTCGGGGCTTGGGGATTCGTGGTTGATTTTGACAGAAAAATGGATGAAATTTTCTACAAATGTTTTATTGGCATTATAAAAAAGTCTTTTTTCTTCTTCACTCAAGAAGCTGAAATTATTTTTTACTTGATTGATGATGATATCAACCGATTTTTTGTAGTGATTACGGGCTTCGCTTAGGCGGTTTAGTCTTTCATAGAGTGCGCCGAGGTTGTTGAGTACTTTGGCATAATCGGGGTGCTGATTACCCAAAGAATTTTCAAATACTTTCAAAGCGTTTTTGTAGTGCGTCTCTGCCAGATTCAGTTTGCCTTGATTTTCGTAGAGGAGTGCCAGATTGTTGAGTGAAGCAGCATAAATTGGATGATTTTCTCCATAAGTATTTCGGCGAATGGCGAGTGATTTTTGGTAAAGCGGTTCGGCTTGATCGTATTTTTGAGAAGCCTGATAAAAACCAGCCAGATCATCTAGGGAAGCGGCAAAGTCAGGGTCGTGGTCTCCCAGGCTGGTTTGGCGAATTTGAAGTGCTTGTTGATAAAGCGGTTCAGCCGATTCGTTGCGATTGATGACTCGGTAGAGGTTCGCCAGATCGTTCAGGGTAGTGGCATAGTCGGGGTGGGTTTTGCCGACTGTACGTTGGCGGATTTCAAGTACTTTTTGATAAGCCCCTTCAGATTCTTCGTAGCGACCCAGGAAGCGATAGAGGGTAGCCAATGCGTTGAGGGTGTAGGCAAAGTCGGGGTGGTCGTGCCCGGCTTTACTTTCCAGGATTTTAAGAGACTCGAGATAAAGCGGCTCTACTTCGGCATAGATTCCTTTGGCTCGATAAAGCGAAGCCAGGTTTCTGAGGGCTTCGGCATAATCTGTGGGATGATCTTTCAGGGTCTCGAAGATAGCCAATGATCTTTGCAGACATTGCTCGGCATCCTCGTATCGACCTGTGTTTTTATACAGAAGCCCCAGATTATGCGATATTTTGGCATAATAGAAGTCATTTTGCCCCAATGTCTCGGCACTGACTTGTAAGGCCTTTTGATACAATTGTTCGGATTCCAGGAAACGCCCCTGGTTTTTATAAATTCCGGCAAGGTTATTTAATGAATTGATATAAATATGATCTTCTTTTACGGCTTGTGAGCGGTAAATATCCAATGCTTGTTGGTAGAACTCTTCGGAGAGGTTAATTTTACCCAATTCGTAATATAAGCTTGCCAGGTGATTGAGCAACTCGGCGTGTTCTTGTGGGTGGCGGCTACTGTCGGAGCGGCTGATTTCCAGCAATACCCGATAGAGCGGTTCAGCTTTTTCGTAATCCTGATGATGAATGTAGATTTGTGCTAGATTCTCAAGGGTACGCAAATAAGGGCGGGGATTTTGTTCGCTTAGTGCTTTGCGAATGTCTAGAGCTTCTTGATAGAGAGGCTCGGACATGTTGTATAATTTCTGGGCGTCATATAACTCCCCCAAATTATTGAGAGCTCCGGCATAAGATTCGCGCTCTTTATCGAGGTGATTTTTAAAGATTTGAATTGCTTCTTTATACAAGGCTTCAGCTTTGACGTACTGATGGGTTGTTTGATAAATATCAGCCAGATTTTGGCAGGAAAAAGCATAATCCAGGTGTTGGTTTCCTAGAGTTTCTTTTTGAATTTTAAGGGCTTTTCGGCAATAGTCTTCTGCGATGTCGTATTGTCCTTGATAATAATGTAGGCGGGCACGATCATTCAGTGTATGGGCATACAAGGGGTGTCCTTTGCCCAAAAGCACTTCTCTTAGGCTGAGGGCTTCATCGAGATATTTTTCGGCCTCTTCATATTCGCCCGATTGCATCAGGAGGTTTCCGAGATTATTCAATGTTTGTACATAAGAAAACCCTTTGGGGGCCATTCCTCGCTGATAGATACCAAGAGCCTGTTTGTAAAAATCTTTTGCCTGGTTGTATTGGTATGAATCTTTGTGAGAAAGGGCTAATTCATTGAGTAGTTCTGTGTAAAGGCTATCTTCTCCGGAGAGGAAATTATCGTTATTGTGAAGTATTTTTTGATATTCGGCAATAGCTTCTTGGTATCGCTGGGTATTATAATACATCCTTGCCAGGTTCCAGGTGGGCATCAGGTCTTGCCCGGGAATTTCGTTGTTATATCTTTTCTGAATATTAATGACTTCGCGGTAGGCAGAATCGGCAGCCGTGTAATTTTTCTGATTTTCGTACACCACAGCCAGGTGGTGTAGTGCCTGGGCATAAGCCGTAGGGGAGAAGTTGGACTGTTGTTGATAAATATTGAGTAAATCTTTAAAAATATTTTCTGCTTCGGGGTAGCGTTTTTGCAATAAAGAAACTTGTGCCAGCCTTTTGAGAGAGTTGACATAATCAGGGTGATTTTCTCCCAAAGCTATTTTTCGAATTTCTACGGCTTTTTGATAGGCTTCTTCAGCTTTTTCATAATCTTCTACTTCAAGATAGAAACGCCCCAGATTGTTGACAAACTTGCCCAGGTCTTCACTAAATTGCCCTAACTTCCTCACAGCCAAAGGCAAGGCCTTTTCAGCATACTGAATGGCATTGTCGTAATCCTTCTGATCGTAAGAGTTCATCGCTTTTAGATACAACTCTTCAAAACTCTGTGCTTTTAGTACAGAATGAGTCAGAATCAATAACAGAGTTAATCTTAAAACAATCCACATGGTGCTTCTTATTATTATAAAACCTATTTAAATAGTTATAAAAAGAGTGTGCTACTCATAATTTATATACTTTGTTGCAATTTGCTATAAAAAAATAACTTTTTCGAGCAATTTTTTCAGATATTGGAGAATTTCTGTTTAATGCTTCTTTTTTTAGGACGAACGTAAGAAATGATTAGTTAAAAAGCACTTTTGTACAATAAATATATGATTAGTATATAGTAGCCGGAAAATATTCAAAATTTATCAGCTTTTCAAGTGTCTTGGCTTGTAATTATCGAATTTTATGCTTTTCTTCGAGTAAGAAATCAACAAAATTCAACACACTGTGCACGGGTTAATCATAATTATATTCATTCTTACAATAGGAATCAAACCGGCATTGGCGCAAATCATTGAGCAAAAGCAGGTATTTGTAGACAAAACCCGGAAAAAGCTTATGATTCCTTACAGCATTCAAGAAAGCAACAATATCAAGTACGAGTATGATATTAAACTTTTTTACTCTCAGGATGCAGGAAAGTCTTATGTAGGACCTCTCAAATACATCGAGGGACACGTTGGGGAAGAAGTCCTCGCCGGACCAGACAAGGTAATTGTTTGGGATTATTTAAAGGAAAATCCGAATTTTTTCGGAAATAATGTTCGCTTCAAAATCTGGGCAACGTACAAGCCCAGTACACTTAATCTAGGAGGTCCAGAGAATGCATTGCTCTCTGCGGTGCTTCCGGGTTGGGGCGATGGCAAAGTAACCACGATGAAGCACAAATTAAACTGGCTTTATTATTCTGCGCCCGCTGGTGCTTTGCTGGGAAGCAGTATCTGGATGAAAATCCGGTCCAATAAAAATTATGATCGTTTTCTAGGCTCCGAAGATATTACCGAAGCCAATAACTATTTTAAGAAATCTGACACCCAAAATAAAGCAGCCCTGACCCTGGCCTTTTTAGGACTAAGCTACTGGGTCTATGATGTGATCAAAGTAGGCATCAAAGGGCTGAATAATAGAAAAAAAATTAAACGGCTTGAAGAAAAAAATAAAAAATTGGACATCAATTTCGGACTTAATTACGACACCGAACTCCGAAATTCAGAATTGGGATTACAATTCAAATTTTGATTTTTTACAAAAATTACTTCAAAGTGCTATGCGTAAACATATAAGTAGATACCTAATCGTCCTCTCGGGGATAACAGCTCTTTCATGCGAGCAAATCCTTAATATTGATCGCGCCAATCTCTTTGATACCGGAGGTCTTGCTCAACTTGATGACCGCTCGGCAACCATCGTAGGGCTCATCATCAGCCTCGAGACCGAAGAACCCATCACCCAACACGGGCATTGCTGGGCTACGCACGAAAATCCAACCGTCAATGACCACGTTTCTAAGCTTGGTAAAGCTACTCAAACCGGAGATTTTTCTACCATCATCGATAGTCTGGAGCCCAATAACGAATATTTTGTAAGAGCTTATATCGAGACCAATGGCAATATCCGCTACGAACGCACCATCAGTTTTGCCACCCGAAAGGATCAAAATCTGCCTTCCCTGATTACCAGAGCCGTTTTTAATGTCAATAACACCTCCGCCGAAATACGCAGCGAGTTCCTGAACTTGGGTAAATACGAAATCACCCGATACGGACATTGCTGGTCGGAAAGCACCAATACCGAACCCGATCTAAAAGATAGTGATATACAATTCTCAGACGCCGGAACAAGCCCTAGCCTGGGAGTTTTTCGCAGTACTATCAACGGACTGCAAGCCAACAAGACCTATTACATCCGCAGCTTTGCCCTCAGTCGAGATACCACCGGTACCGAATACGAAAGCTACGGCAATATTCAGGTGTTTCAGACAGCACAGTAATAGAAACTTCGCAGCCTGAGATTGGAAAGAAAATTAACTACTTTAAATAAATTAACCACAGGGATTCAATGGAAAAATTTACGCTTAAGGAAAGAATGTATTTAATCTTATTACTATTTTTCACAGTAACTCATCTTAATTTACACGCCCAACGAACTGTAACTTCCATAGGTTCCGGCAATTGGTCTAATCCATCTATTTGGGATGTAAATGAAATTCCGAAACTGGGCGATCAAGTTGTAATTAATTCTCAAATAGACTATGATGTTAATATTTTTGGGTCTAATGCCCTGGATCAATTAATCATTTCTGGGAGTGGTAGTTTGGCAATACCCTCAAGTAATTTTCTACAAATACATACAAAGGTAATTCGGCTTGCAAATAGTGCTACATTGGATATTAAGAATGGCAATGTCGTCGTAATAGATTCAATTTACCAAGAGGGGGGCACGCTCACTTTGTCAGGAGGAAATCTGACCATTGAACAAGGAGATTTTAGCGGGGGGGGGGGCACGCTCACATTGTCAGGAGGAAATCTGACCGTATAACAAGTAGATTTTCGCGGGGGTGGGGGCGAGCTCGCTTGGTCTGGAGGAAAACTTCTGTGCCGAAAGTCTTTTGTTTTGGGTAAGAATTAGGTGAATGAAGGTGGTGCGGTTCGGTGCGAGGGGGGTGCGGCTGGCTGTTGGTGCTACTGGGGGTGTTGAGTGTGGCGAGGGGGTCGTTGGTGGTGCGCGTTTCCTAGTGGGGGGGCCGCTGGCGGTGTGGGGGGGTGGGGGGGGGGGGGGTGGCG
>JANRIC010000261.1:0-57732 GCA_033765345.1 Microscillaceae bacterium | reverse complement strand
AGGCCTTGGCGCACCTGAGAGGCTTGTTTTGGAACAATATTCAGCATTATTCCCTGCTCTTTTAAGTATTGCGCAGCATCACTTAAAAGTATTCCATAAAAGGAAAGTTTGAAAATTCCAGCCGAAGGCTTGGGACGTTCTCACTACGAAAGCCTAAGATAAAATATTCTTTGCGAAATAGCCAGATTTTTACATACAAAACCCGAAAGCCTCTAGATGCAGACTTTCGGGTGTATGCTTTGCTTCTTGAGCAGCTTACGGCCTTCTGCTTGCGCAGAGTAGATGCAATCTACTGTAATTGGCTTCCTTAGAATTATTCTAAGGAAAACATCTTATTTTTTAGTCCTGAACTCTACGCCGAACAGTGCTAAGAAAAACTTTTTTTTTAGTCCTGAACTCTACGCCGAACAGTGGGCCAGATGGGGCCAGGTTTCTTTTTTTCATTTAGTTCCCATCCTTGCGCCAGATGGGGGTTTTTCTTCTTTTAATAACATTTACTTCAAATGGTATGTAACAATCTTGAACTTCTTGAAGATATTTAATATCAATTTCACTAGAAGTAGTTTTTATCCCAGGATGGTTTTTATCTACTCTCCAAAAACTACCTGTTATTGTTAAATTAGAATAATAAACTGTTTCCCCACTATCCAGCTCGAACTGCTTTTTCAAACCTTTGGTAACAATATAACTTGTCAAGCGAGCTATCTGTACCTCATGCATTTTTAGATAAGTATATCCGACGCTATCTCCTAGGCAAGTAAGTATCAAATCTTCCATACTATGGGGCAAATGAGGGAAATAGTAAGCATTTTGATAAAAACTTTTTAAGAGAGTAGTGATATTTTCCTTTTTCAGATTCTTGAAAAGATCGTTCTTTGTAAGTCCCATCATTACTAATGGGTATCTTTCATAAGCTCTTACATCGAGTGTTATCAAATAAAAAGTATCTTCAATAAGCATACAATCTTGTTGTTGTGCATTACTGATTGAACAGGCATTCAAAAGAAAAAGCAGTATTAAAGTTCCTTTTTTCATTCTTCATCTTTTTTAATAACTGTGGGTAAAAAGGAATCGTTTCCTAATTGATTTATGTCAGCCTGTGTAGGTTTCTCAGGGGGATACTTCATTATACCAGATCCCTTGCCTCTATCTTTTGAATCGGAAAAGCCAAGAGTATGGAAAATTTCATGGATACGGTTCATCTTGGTGTCATATTCAACATTCATAGTGATGTTCTTTTTTTCTGCCGTTTGGCCACCTGCAACAGATATAGATGTTGTAACACCATCTCCTTGTTTAATCTCAATAGGTTGAAAAGCTTTAGTCGTTTTTTCGTTGCCTTTCGCAAAAGAATTACCCACAGAATAACCATCTATCTTTTCTTCCGAAGCTTTCTTTTCTGCATCAACTATGTCACCACCTGCCTTAAACTGTAGATCAAATTGAACTTTGTATCCTTTATAATCTCCTTCAGTTAATGTAGCTTCCAAGCCATTTAAATACTCGTTTGTTTTTTCTTGAAGGGATTGAATGTCTTTTTCGGAATATCCTTGAATAAATTTAACTCTGTTAGTCCCTTCAACATAAGCCCTATTTTCAGTTTGAACATAATAAACAGCTTTAATTGTTATGGTTTTATTTTTTGCATCGACTACTCTTATACCATCTTTTCCATCTGGGTCAATCATAATCAGAGGATTGTTATGTGTGTAAGCGCAAGGAGAATCAAAATGATTTTTCTCCGCTAGTGGATCAACCGCATGCCATCTCCCAATCTGCGGATCATAAAACCTCGCCCCATAATCTGCCCAATTGAGCCCAAACTCACTTTGTTTCTCCTTCCCATTGTACTGAAACTTCATATCTGGCTCTCCCATCTTCTCTAAACTGACGATATTAAGTCCAAAGGGATAATAATGATTCTTCTGGGTAATTTCTTTCTAATCCTGGCTAATTGAGGAAGCTTGATTTCCCTAAAATAAGTATTTCCGAGGGATATTCCAAAAATAAATTCGGGTGTGTTAAGACAATTGGCGAAGCCGCCGATCTTACACATCGAGAAGGTGTATTGACCCGGACTTTTGCTCGAGTGAGCTATCTTTTGACTACCTCCCCCACCTACGAGGGTACTCCTTTTAACCTACACGGGTATCTTAGCCACCTATCGGGCTCTCCTCCTCCACCTCCTGGCTGCTCAAGTCTACCTTTTTGGGGCTTCGTTGCACCCAAAAGGTTCTCGCTTGCACCTTTTGGGTACTCCATGGTACCTGCGGGGCACGTCCCTAAGCTAATCCTCTGAATAGAAAGAAACTATAAGACCTCATTCTTAGGTCTTTCTCCTGAGAGGACGTGCTTCAACAAGATTTCATATAAAAGTATCAAGGAAGTTTTTTTATAATTGCTGTCTGAAAAAAAATATATGTGATCATTTCCAAATACATTGTCAGAGAATCAATAATTACTAAGCTTTAAACAAAGCTTACACCGCTATTTCAAAAGCCAAAACCCTCCCGATCGGAGGTTTTTTCCATGTGAGTGTATGTAATATCCAAGTGAATTATCAAGTGTTTTTGTAACCCACAAAAGTTGATTTCGTATTTTAAAGAGGCGATGTGTTTGGAAATATTGAATATTTTATAAAAATTACTGCTAAGTTTCCTGTTTATCATCTCTCATAAAGCCCATTTGACTGTCTAATCTGTGTTTCTATCAAATACTTTGGGGGTGTTTTAAAACTACCTTTTTTTATGACTGGATTATGAAATTTAAAACTTTGTAATTTGAGTAATAAAAAACAATATTTTATTTCTTATTTTTAAATAAATTACGTTGCTAATAAAGGACGGCAACACTACACAACAACCAAATAAATCCGGATATGCTAAAGAATATTTACACCTTTACACCTATGAGAAGGATATTACTTATATTTTGTTTGAGTATTTGTACGGTTTTTAAAGCCTATACACAAGATGATAATTGTGGCGGAGCTACTGTGTATAATCTCGGGGCTCAAGATATTCTCAACGTTGATTTTGATATTTCTAATGCATTTGCACTCAGCGCAGCACCCGGCGACCCGCTCAATTGTATTACATCAGCCACCCCCCTTCCCAGTGCAACTCGCGATGCCTGGGCATCTTTTAACGTACCTGTTACAGGAAAATACGTAATTCAATTCTCGAGCAATAGCCCGGGCGAAGACGCTATCTTGGCGGTTTATACCGGAGATTGCGGTAGCCTTAGTCTGATAACTTGTATCAATAATTTTCAGGGTGAAAACGGAACTGAATCCTTGATTGTAAACCTTAGCCAGGGCGCAACAGCCAGAATCAGGGTGATTTCTACTCTTGGGGCTACCTCAGATGGAAAATTAACTATCTATAAAGGTGATGAATCTTTTGGAGATATCTGCTCCTCTGCCGCCGAGGTTTCTGTCGGCACCTGTGATTTTGATTTTAATATCGGAACTCGCTTCTTCAATCACGAAGGCAGAAGTCAGAATGCTGGATGTGCTGCTTTTACTTTTAACCCAAACTCCAATACATTAAACCGAGATGGTTGGATGCGCTTTACCGCTAGCGAAACGGGAATCGTAGGCGTAGAATATACCAACCTCGACCAAAACGCTGCCCTGGAAATTTACGAGGGAGACTGTGCCAATCTTAGTTTCCTGACGTGTACCAATGTAATCAATGGCGTAGGACCGGAGGCCTTGGAGTTTTCTGTAGTTCAAGGATCCACTTATTTCATCCGGGTGCTGAACATTGCCAATGCCAATGCCATGCAGGGAGGAGTCTGTATTTTCCCGGTTATTTCCAGAAATCTCCTGACAGACCCTTTTCTAAGCTCACCTTCTTTATCTCTGGGCGACTGTAATGTAAAAGTAAATATACTGGCTTCTTTTAGCAATACGCCTGAGACCGGTGTTTTCTGTACCAATCCTGCCCAAGATACCGACGCCTGGCTGACATTCTCTCAAAACACTGGTGTTCCGGTTAGTGTGAGAATGGAATATTCTACCATCTCAGGGCATTCTCCAAGCTTAATGGTTTTGGATGCTCCCATTCTCAATGATGCAAATCTAATTGCCTGCTCAAACCTGCCTACCTCTGTAATAGATTTTACGGCGATTAGTGGGCAGGTTTACTATATTCGAGTAGTAAGACCCATTGCCCCTACTTCGGATATGCTCGGTTCCTTATGTGTTTATAAAAATGAATTCAGAGCAGAAAATAATTTTTATACAGCCATTCAATATGCTACTGACGGCACGAACTGCGGAGAACAATTTAATATCTTAGGCTCATTTAATGGCAATGGAGGCTCTCACTTGCTCAATCCGGCAACGTGTATGTCAGGTATCAATACAAATGATGCCTGGGCTAGATTTCAGACAGGTGCCAGCCCCGCTGACCTGATTATAGAGTACAATAATGACAACAGTCAACCTACCGTCTCCAACAATGTAGCTTTGGTGCTCTATAAAGGTGAAACTACCTTTACAGACCCTACCAACATAGCAACAGAAGATTGTAGTGATGCCTTTGTAGCCACGCCTTTGGGTACAGATACTACCTGGACTTTTAATATTACTGACCCAGGTTTTACCTTGACAAGTAATACTACTTTTTTTAATGATGCTGAACCTTGTACTGGCACTTTTTCTGCCGATGCCTGGGTGCGATATGATGCCAGTGATGGGGAACCCTTTACGGTTGTCTATGAAAATACCAGTAACGATGCCATTCTGAATATCCTCGGTGGTGTAGATTGCAATAATATTGAAAGCTATGACCTGTGTAGCGGCGGAGATGAAGTAGTTGTAGGAAAAGAAGCACAAATCATGGACCCCGCAGCCAGTCCCCCGATTGGTGGCAATTTCTATTATATCCGGGTAGTCCGTAAAAATCCCGGAACGATGAATGGAAAACTTACCATTTATAAACTTTCCGAAGAAAAATGTAGTGATATTGTACCTGACGATGTAGAAGGAAGCGAGATTATTCCCATCGCCGGAAGTGACCTGGAACCCAATACCAATTATTATATCCGGGTGGTAAATAATCTATCTGTTTTTACCCCCAGTACAACCACAGGTACGCTGTGTATCCGTGAAGACAGCACAGCTCAAGGAGATATCTGTACAGTAGCCGTTTCTACCTTAGTAGGAAATTGTGATCAAAGTTTTGACATCCCTGCAAGTTTTAATCGGCAGCAAACCGGAGTAACGCCCACATGTGCCGGGCTTGCCACCAATTACAGAGACGGTTGGATTAAGTTTACTGCCAATTCTTCCAAAACAACCATTCAATATTCCAACCTCAACGAAGATGTAGCGATTGCTGTCTATCGAGGGGCTTGTGGTGCTTCTCTCATTCCACTAGGCTGTGTGAATAATGTACTGAATTCAGGAACTCCTGAGACGATTAAGGTCAATACCATCGTTGGTCTGGAATATTTTGTGCAGATCATTAGCATTGATGGAGACCCGATGGAAGGTAGGTTTTGTATCTTCAATACAGCCGAAAGAGATGTTTGTGAAGATAATAATTTGGTGACTAGATTGGTCGGAGATTGTAACCTGGCCTTTGATATACCTGTTGATTTTCAAAATACAGGTACTTTCTGGAGAGATTATGACGATCCTAGCGATTTCTCAACGATCTTTGATGGGGATACCATCACCCGTGTAGATCGTGGCTGTGATAATATGACCTCGGCAGTAGGAGGAGTACCTGACTTCACAGTAGCTCCAACCAACAACTCAAGAGATGCCTGGATAAGATTTATCGGAAACGGCAACGAAGTAACCGTGTCTTATCAAAACAAGGAAGTAGACAGCAATCCTGCTATTCTTGTGTATACAGCCATTATCGGACCTGGCCCCGTAGACTGTGGGCTAGGATTAAATGGTGCCGGAAATTTACTCAACCAATTGGCTTGTGCTGATACAGCCAATGATTCATTGGGTATTAGCCGTGAAGGATTGCAAACTGAAGCAGTAAGCTTCCAAACCCAAAACGGAGAAGAATATATCATCCGAATTATGGATATTGTTCGCCCCGATGATTTGGATAATGGAAAAACCATGACGGGTTCGCTTTGTATCTCAGCTGGCAATCTGGATAATAACACCTGCGATCAAGCCAGAGTATTACAAATTGGTGCTTGTAGTGTACCACTCAATGTTTTTGATGGACTGAATACCTGTAGCGACCCTGCTATAGATGCACTTTCAGTAGGATGTGCCTCAAAGATCATCAACTCAGGCGAAACCTGGAAATATGAAGACTCCGGGGCAGACCTCGGAACCGCCTGGCGCGCCCCCGCCTTTGATGATTCAGCCTGGAATACCGGAGAGTCTCAGTTTGGCTTCGGAGATAATGACGAAGAAACATTGATTACTCCAGGGCGTATTACTTATTACTTCCGCAAACAGATCAATATCAATACCGCCAATTATAGCAGTTATGTGCTAAAACTACTCAGAGATGATGGCATAGCTGTTTATATCAATGGTACGGAAGTACACAGAAACAACCTGGCAGCAGGTGCAGCAAGTACCGCCGTAGCGGGCTTCTGTCGCGAAGCTAGTGAAGATACTTTCGTAGAGATACCGATCGCTCCAGGAGTATTTATCAATGGAAATAATGTAATAGCCGTAGAAATTCATAACTGCGCTGCCGGAGACGTAGATCTAAGTTTTGATTTTGAACTTTTGGCTTCTGCCAACCAAGCCTTGACCTGTGCCGCCGGAGATGCCTGGGCGACTTTTACAGTGCCCAATGCAGTAAGCGTGGATTCTCTCCCCGACAATCAAATCACGATCCAATACGATAACCGTAACTTTACCTTTGATGAAGCTGCCGACATTTCACTGGCTGTATTTTCAAGCACCAATGCCTGTGATCCAGCCGATCTGATTCTGGAATCGTGCAGTGATATATTAGGCACAGGGGAAGAAGGCGTAGAACAAGTAACCCTAACATTGGACGCAAGCAGCCTGGGAGAACAATATTATATCCGGGTGATCAACAAAACGGCAGGCAAAACAGCCTTCGGAAAACTCTGCGTCTCCTGGGGTGAAACGCTTGCCCAGCCTGACTGCCCTCCCGCCAATGATTATGGAGCTTTGGAAGGCGATTTTAAAAGTTTTGAGGTACTTGGTGCCTGGAATGCTGCCAACGAACTTGAACTGCCAACCTCTACAATTACCACAGCCGATAACCTGCCCTGCGTAATTGGAGGGACTACCGAAAACATTTTGGAAAGTAATACGCCACCCATAAGAAGTCAGGGCTGGGTTAAATTTACTGTCCCTACGGGCTTCTCAAGCAATGGTGTGACAGTACAATATGACAATGGAGCTTTTATATCTGGCTTTAATACACAAAATGCCGCCGTAGCTGTCTATACCATGCCAGAAGATCCTACCGGAGCCACTGGTAATTGTGGGTCTTATTTGGATGGTGCCGTATTGACTAACCCCGATAACCCCAACGCCAATGAAAAAGGACTGGAACTCGTAGGATGTATCAACTCGGTTTTTGAGGGTACCGAATCCTTGTCCTTCCCTTTATATCCTGATAGCACTTCGATTACCCGTACTTATTTTGTCAGGGTGATGAATATTACCGGAGGTACTGGTACAGCACCGAATATGCCGGGTAGGATACGTATTTTCCCCTTTGCCCCTTGTGAAATCTCCAGCGACCTTGTGGTACACGGTGACTTTGAAAACTGGCCAGCAATCAGCGATCCGGTAGCAGCAGCTACCTATTTTGGCATAGAAGACCCTCGCACGCATACCAAACCTTTGGTGACAGGTGCAAACAGAACCTCATTCATTGAAGACTATGCCCACTATGCTTCTGATTATGGCTACCAAAGAGATTTGGGTAATAATACAACTACGGATCAAAATCTAACAAACCCCTATTCTTATCTGAGAAGCAAACAAAATGAAATGGATCCCGAAGGGCTTTATGCCATTTCACAAAGCCCCTGGTCTTACAAAAAAGACTGGTACGGCTATGGAAAAGGCTACTCAGGTTATGGTGGGAATATAGGCGTGAGCGGAGGATTTCAAGACCCTTCCTATTGCGCCTCAGGTTCTTTTGCAGTCACTGACGAACCCTGTGTACCAGTGCTAATCTCCGAATCTCAGGCTATTACCAGTGGGCGATATTTTAATATATTGCCTTCACAAAGTGCTTTTGAAACTCAACTGAATACTCCTAGATTTATCCCCAGTGAACAATCAGCGAATTTTATGATTGTGAATGGTTCTTACAGCCCCACCAGTAATCTACCTCCCGGAAAAATCTGGTGCCAAACCATCCATCGGGGTACTTCTTTCGGCTCAACAAGCTATTATGTATTTTCTGTTTGGGTGCAAAATATGCTCAGTGGAGATCGTGAGTTTATCGCCGGGCTTACCCGTTCAGACCCATTCCTGAGAATGACCATCTGTGATATGGAAGACCCTAATAATGAAGGTTCTTTCCCTAGTTTTGGAGCAAGCGGAACAGTGATAGACAGTACTCGTAGCAACGAACAAACACGACTGCCAGGGGTCACCACTTTTTATACCCCTGCGGGTTCAGAGAGGACTTTCCATAACCCAGCACCACCAGCAAGTCATAATTTTGAATTTGCTATATCAAGTGATAATGCTGCCAGTCGTCAGCAATCTTATGGAGCAGCAACAGCTTGTAATTTGCCGGGAGAGCCTCAAAATCACCGTCTGAAAGTGCTTGGATCCTCCTTCCTGATTAGAGAAAAACCCGATCGATGGTCTTTGGTCAGATGTATTTATAAAGCTGATCCACAGGTGCGTAGTATGAATATTTGTATAGAAAATCTTTCTCTTGAGAAAAATGGAAACGACTTTGGGATTGATGATATTCAATTTGGGGAGTGTACCAATGCCGACCCCGCCAGCCTCGATCGTTTACTCAGAGGAGATCCTTGTGAACTGGGAACCGGCGTAACTTCTTCGCTGCTTGACCCGCTCAAAGTTTTTTCTTTGAGTATGCTGGATTTTACCGGAAAACTCATCGGTGAACAAGTCTATCTCAATTGGCTTGTTACAAATGAACAAGAAGTTGCTTTTTATGAAATCCAAAGGGCGGTTGATGGTAGTAACTTTATGCCTATTGGTAGAGTAGATGCGGCTTCGGCTGCTACCGGATTGGTAGAATACGATTACCTAGACAGTGATCTTCCCGAAGATCAATTTGCACTGTATTATAGACTTAGGATCGTAAGCGTAGACGGTCAAAGCAGTTTTGGCCCACCGGTGCGTATTCTTCTGGAAGATCTCAAAGACTTTGACCTAAAATTAATTCCAAACCCTCAGACTAGTGGAGAAAATGTGGATATTGAGTTTAATGTACCAGAAGGCAACGCACTACTTAGTATAAATAACCTGATGGGAGTACCCTTGATGACTCAGCCTATCCGCACAAACCAGGGGGTGAATAAAGTATCCCTCAGTACCAAATCATTAGCTGCTGGGATTTATATAATTCGCCTAGAAGTAGGTGGTAAAAGCATCGCTAAAAGATTGGTCATTCATTAATTGAACACATAAGTTAATAAAAAAGGACTTGCAAGTGCTTTGTAAGTCCTTTTTTATTTTTTATTAGAATAAAAAAGGAATAAGTTTTTTGATCTTCTTGCAGTAGGAAAAATAGGCTTCTCAGAATTGATTCTTAATAGGAGATTTTGTATATCTATAAAGATACAGAGCTGGGATGATGGTTGCCACAGAAAATATACTCAAACCGAAGTGGTTTTCCGAGATTTTAGCTTTTAAATCATTAATAATCAAGCTAATCAATCAAGAAAATCAGGCAAATCACTTCAATCTGGGTATATATTGTAAAAAATTCTATAATAAGAAAGTAAAGATGGATAAAGCGATGAAATCTTGTTTTTTATACTTTCTAAGGCCAATACGCTGTGCAATGTATAAAATCCGCTCCATAAAGCGGCAAGCATCAAAACCTGAGCTAGAGGAGGCTGCATTAGAAATATTTTTCAGGTAATTGTTTAAGATGGCTAACCCTCGCATTATCTTTAAAACCCACTACAAAACACTGTGCCCCGGCTTTGGCAAGCATTTTACTCAGGTTTTTGGCTTCTTTATAGGAGTTAAATTTTCCGATCATATATTTTTTCAGACCGCTGTTATTATCTACCTCGATACTAAAATTACTGTTTTCTTTGAGAATTTCGGCTATTTTCTCATTGCGATATGCACCAATTTGTACGCTAAAATAGACTCCTCCTTTTGGAGTCATGAAAGTACTGGTATCCTTGGCTACTGTACTGCTGGTAAGTTGGTTATTCAAATCACTTAGCTCTTTTCTTAGCAATTCTATATCCTCCTCTTTTTTCTTAATCTCGCGGTTTAGTTCATCAGAGAGATAACTCTGGTCTGCAATCAAAGATTCTTTATCCCGGATTTGTTGATTGAGAGAAACCTCTTCTTCTTTCATTTTTTGATAAAGCCCAGGGTCTTTCTCCAGATCTTTGAGTTCTTTTTTAAGACTTTTGATTTGATCTTTAGTGAGGCTTTGGGCATCTGCCTGATCAATAGAATAGCTGATCAAGATCAAAGCAATTAAGAGTTTGAAAGTATTCATAATGGATGTATTTAAAAATATATACAAATACTATTCAGCAAGATAATTAAATATCTGTTTTGTGTCAATTTATTGGGGAGAATATTTATATATATTTTTTTTTCGTACTAACTTAGGGTTTTAAAATGGCAGTTTACCAAATTAAATATTGTAAAAAGTGATAGAAAAAATTCAAGAAGCGACTCGCTTCATTCAGACCCTTGTCAGTACAGAGCCTGAGTTCGGCATTATCCTGGGTACAGGTTTGGGAGCTTTGATCAAAGAAATTGACATAGATGTAGTGATAGAATATGATGATATTCCTTATTTTCCCATATCTACGGTAGAATCTCATCACGGCAAATTGATTTTTGGGCGTTTGTCAGACCGCCCGGTGGTAGCAATGCAGGGGCGTTTTCATTATTATGAAGGATACTCGATGCAGGAAGTTACTTTTCCGGTAAGAGTATTAAAAAGTCTTGGCATCAAGCAGTTATTAGTTTCTAATGCTGCTGGGGGTTTAAACCCAAGTTATAAAATTAGCGAATTAATGGTACTTCATGACCATATTAACTTACTTCCTGATAACCCGTTGAGAGGGAAAAACGAGGACGAGTTAGGGGTTAGATTTCCGGATATGCTAGAGACTTATGACAAATCTATGATTGAAAAAGCGCTTCGGATAGCTCAAAAGCATAGCTTTACGGCACATCAGGGAGTATATGTCAGTGTATCGGGTCCGAATCTTGAGACTCCTGCGGAGTATAAATTTTTAAGAATCATTGGGGCGGATGCTGTTGGTATGTCCACAGTACCAGAAGTAATTGTGGCAAGACACATGAATCTGCCTACTTTTGCTGTATCCGTGATTACAGATCTTTGTTTTGAGGGAGCTTTAAAACACGTGACGGTAGAAGAAGTAATTGCTGCAGCGCAAAAAGCAGAACCTAATCTGACTATTCTCATCAAAGAGTTGATTGCGGCAAGTTGATAAAAAAGCCGGCTAAAAACCGGCTTTGTGCTTATTTTTTGAAGAAAACTTCGTCACACTTTGATCTCAACATCCACTCCACTGGGCAATTCCAATTTCATCAAAGCGTCTACGGTTTTGGCACTGGTAGAGTAGATATCTACCAACCTTTTGTAGGTATTCAATTGAAACTGTTCTCTTGATTTTTTATTTACGTGTGGAGATCTCAATACTGTGAAAATTTCCTTTTTGGTAGGAAGGGGAATAGGTCCGTTCACCACTGCACCAGTAGATTTCACAGCTTTTACGATTTTTTCAGAGGATTTATCCACAAGATTATGATCGTAAGATTTTAACTTAATTCTAATTTTTTGATTCATTTTTTTGATCTATCTTCTTTAAAAGAAGGCTTTAATACATAAAGCCTTCCTTTTTCTTCAAAAATTGCTTATTAAGAATTTACTCCTTTGGTCTTTTTGATTACTTCCTCAGCAAGGTTATTTGGTATCTCAGCATAATGTGAGAAGGTCAATGAAGCAGAAGCACGACCGGAAGAAATGGTGCGTAAATCTGTCACATAACCAAACAGCTCAGACAAAGGAACGTCTGCCTTAATCAATTGAGCACCGGCTTTGGTATCCATACCCTTCATAATACCTCTTCTACGGTTGAGGTCACCGGTTACGGGACCGGTGTATTCGTCAGGTGTTACTACTTCTACGGCCATAATCGGCTCGAGGAGTTTGGGAGCGGCTTTTTTAGCAGCTTCTTTGAATCCGATACGGGCAGCAAGTTCAAAAGACAGCGAGTCAGAATCCACATCGTGGTAAGAACCATCAAAAAGACGTACCCTCATAGAATCAATTGGATAACCAGCAAGCGGTCCGTTAGACATTGCGCTGGCAAATCCTTTCTCGATGGCAGGGATAAATTCTTTGGGAATAGACCCTCCTTTGATTTCATTGACGAATTCAAGTCCTTGTTTTTCGTCAGTTCTAGGCATTAATTCAAAAGTAATATCAGCAAACTTACCACGACCACCCGTTTGTTTTTTGTAGACTTCTTTGTGTTCTACATTTTTGGTGATAGATTCTTTGTAAGCTACCTGAGGCGCACCTTGGTTTACTTCTACATTAAACTCACGCTTCATACGATCCAGGATGATCTCCAGGTGAAGCTCGCCCATTCCTTTGATAACGGTCTGACCAGTTTCTTCGTCAGTTTCCACACGGAGTGTAGGGTCTTCTTCTACCAGTTTGGTGATGGCATTGGATAGTTTATCCACATCGGCTTGTTTTTTGGCTTCAATGGCGTACCCGATTACTGGTTCAGGGAAGGTCATTTCCTCAAGAATGATGGGTTTACCTTCGATTACTAGAGTATCACCGGTTTTAATATCTTTAAAACCAACACCTGCACAAATATCCCCTGCTTCTACCTTATCAATTTGATTTTTCTTATTGGCGTGCATTTGCATCAGGCGTGAAATACGCTCTTTTTTACCGGTACGCATATTCAGGATATAAGAGCCTGATTCTAGAGTACCCGAATACACACGCATAAAGCACAAACGGCCTACGAAGGGGTCAGTAGCGATTTTGAAGGCCAATGCTGCAAAAGGCTCATTCACATCTGGTCTTCTGATTTCTTCTTTCTCAGTATCAGGGTTGAATCCTGTAACATCAGGTAGATCCAAAGGAGAAGGCAAATACGCACAAACTCCATCCAAAACAGCCTGAACGCCTTTATTTTTGAAGGCAGAGCCGCAAAATACGGGGAACATAGACATATCTATGACCGCAGAGCGGATAGCTGCCATGACTTCTTCTTCGGTAATAGAGTCAGGGTCTTCATCAAATTTGACAAAAAGCTCTTCGTCATACAAAGCTACGTTTTCAATCAACTCAGCTCTCCATTTTTCGGCTTCTTCTTTCAGGTCTTCAGGAATGTCGATGGTTTGGTAAGTCATTCCTTTATCATCTTCATTCCAGATGATGCCTTTATATTTCACCAAGTCCACAACCCCTGTAAATTTGTCTTCAGCACCGATAGGGATTTGCAAAGGAACGGGATTGGCTTTTAGTTTTTCACGAATATCATTGATCACATTATAAAAATCGGCTCCTGCACGGTCCATTTTATTGACAAAACAAACACGTGGGACGCGATATTTATCTGCTTGACGCCATACGGTTTCAGACTGAGGCTCAACCCCGGATACTGCACAGAAAAGTGCCACAGCCCCATCCAATACACGAAGAGATCGCTCCACCTCAACGGTAAAGTCAACGTGACCGGGGGTATCGATGATATTGATTCGATAGTCTTCGGTTTGGTCGGTGACTTGCCCTTTATCCGTAGGATATTTCCAAAAAGTGGTAGTTGCTGCCGAAGTGATGGTAATTCCTCGCTCCTGTTCTTGCTCCATCCAGTCCATTGTTGCAGCACCTTCATGCACCTCACCGATTTTGTGCGTCAGACCTGTATAATACAGAATCCGCTCGGTGGTGGTGGTTTTACCGGCATCAATATGTGCCATGATCCCGATATTTCTTAATTTTTTTAAGTCAGCCATTGTTGTTATCCATTGATTGGGGTTAGAAAGTCAGTCTAAGTCTATGTATGAACAAGGTATTAAAATCTGAAGTGAGAGAACGCTTTGTTAGCTTCTGCCATTCTATGGGTATCATCCTTTTTCTTCACTGCTGCACCTTCACCTTTGGACGCTGCCATGATCTCGGCGGCTAATCGCTGCTGCATGGTTTTTTCATTACGGCTTCTTGCGTATTTGATCAACCATTTGATTCCTAATGATTCCCGGCGTTCATTACGAACTTCGGTAGGAACCTGAAAAGTAGCACCTCCCACACGACGGCTTCTTACTTCTACAGCAGGAGAGACATTTTGCAGTGCCTTTCTCCAAATATCCAGACCGTCTTCTTTGGTTTTTTCCTGAACGATTTCCAGTGCGCCATAGAAAATATCATAGGCGATACTTTTTTTACCGTCAACCATCAGGTTATTTACAAACTTGGTAACCCGAACATCTTGGAACTTCGGGTCGGGTAAAAGATAGCGCTTGGGTGGCTTTCTCTTTCTCATAATAATTCAATGTTTTTAAATTACTTTTTCTCCTTTGGTTTTTTAGTGCCGTATTTTGAACGAGCTTGTAGTCTTCCATTTACACCTGCTGTATCCAGTGCCCCACGAATGATGTGGTAGCGTACTCCGGGTAGATCTTTTACCCTTCCTCCTCGGATCAACACGATGGAGTGCTCTTGAAGATTGTGACCTTCTCCGGGGATGTAAGCATTTACTTCTTTGGTGTTGGTCAATCTCACGCGGGCCACCTTTCGCATCGCAGAATTCGGCTTTTTGGGAGTGGTCGTGTACACACGAGTACAAACTCCTCTTCTTTGAGGGCAGGAATCCAAAGCAGGAGATTTGGATTTACTTTTGATTACCTTGCGCCCTTTACGTATTAATTGTTGAATTGTAGGCATTTCGAACTAAATTATTCCTTATCTAAGCGTACCTTTCGAATTTCGGAGTGCAAATGTATAAAAATGATAAGTCTTATCAAAATACTTTGTGTATTTTTGGAAATAATTAGGGAAATTTTAATGAAATGTATTTGTACACTCCTCTAATCCGTGGGTTGTGACACACAAACCGCACGGTGTTGTCTGTGCGATAAGCTACAGACTACATTTGAATCATAAACAGGATTTGAAAACCATTAGTATTAAGTTAGCTAAGAACTCATTTTTTATCTACCAAATCCCAAAAAATAGCTATAAAAACTTGTGATTTCTATTTTTTTTTTTTGATTTGCACTATCCGGGTAGTGTATTTTTTCCCAGCGATCGTGACCATTTTGGTGCGGGAAGCCAACGTTTTTTAATGGTTAAATTTTTAATTCAAATTTTACAACAAAATGAAAAAATCAATTAAAGTTTTGTTTGCAGTAATTGTATTTACTGTGTTTGTATTGAATTTACAAGTGTCTTTAGAAACAGTAGGAGATACAAACGTGCCTGTTTTGAGAGTACAAGAAGCCATGGCTTCTGCTATGGTGTGTAATCATAATGCTTCACCAAAAGTTGGAAATCGAACCACCTTTTGTGCAGGTACCGTTTGCAAGGAACTTTTTAATATGCAAGGTTCTGCCATTCATTATTGTGGTAGTTTTACACCTCCTCCACCACATTAATCTCAATTATGCCTTATATTGAGTTCAAATTATACATTATTCTATATTCTATTGTTTAGAAACGTTTTCGCAATAAGAATTAGTTGGCTTGTATTATCTTTTCATATTTTTACTGATTTTTTAAAAAAATGAAGGATAAATAAAGCCAACTATTATTTATTTCATTATGCTAAAATATTTCAATTCAAAATCTTTTATTTTATGAACAAAAAACTATTAATCTTTGGAATATTATTTTTTATGTTTAGCTGTGATGATTCCTCTACAGACCAGAATACTGATCAGATCATCACAATCGTCAAAAACTTTCCTTGTGAGCAAAACCTACAAGGTGAAAAGATACTGGCAGATCAATTTTATGAAAATGGATCTATCGATGTTTTGGATACTTTGTTATTAATTGGAATTTACAAAGATACTGTAAAATATAATATTTATGGTGTCAATTCTCTCCAACATCTGGGTACTCTAGGAGTGGTAGGCGATGGACCCGATGAGTGGAATGCTATCTTTCATGTAAATCAGTATGAAGTCAATCAACATGGTATCATGTTATGGTGTGCAGATGTGCTGAAGGGTTTGTTGTTAAAAGTAAATCTTTCAAAAGTAATTCAGGCTAAGTCTCCCAAGCCGATCATTGAAAAAACCATGAACATTAAGGCAGATATCTTCCCTTTTAATCAATTGATCTATGTGAATGATGAAAAAGTCATAGGGAATTTGGGTTATGATGAGGTAAACGGGGGGCGGATTAAATCATTTAACCCTCAAAAACAAGAACTAATTAAAAAAGTGGAGTTCTTTCCTAAAATAAAAAACGCTCAAATTATCCCTCCCATGGTTTTGTATAATTTTTACTTTGCAGGTTTTAAAAAACACCCTTCCAAAGAATTATTTGTACAAAGTATGAGTTTGTTTAACCGAATTGACATCTTTGATGCTAACCTGGAGTTAATCAAGAGTATCGTAAGTGGCGAAAATTGGGATGATAATTATTATGATGCCAAAAAAATGGATATTATGGGAGCCCCTTTAAAAGGTATAACGGATGGTTATTCAGATCTAAGTGTCACAAAAAATTTTATTTTCGCAGCATTAGAGAATAAAAAAATGAATGCAGCCGGAGAAGTGAAGGAAAGTCAAATCAAAGTATTTGATTGGGAAGGAAATCCAAAATGTTTGATTCGTGTTCCAGATGACCTATTTGCTATTTCTGTGGATGCTAAAGAAGAATATTTATATGCCAATGACTTTAATCATGAAAAAATACTGCGCTATAATATCAAAAAACTAGCTAAGGAATGGAAAAAATAAAATACATCATCTATTTTGTCATAGGCTTGGTGGCAGCATTATTTCTACCACCTTATTTGGTTAAGTACTATTATAGTAGTCAGGTGTCTGTAATCAAATTTGAACAAACCAAACACAATTTTGATACTTTATATACTCAGACACAAGCCAATACATATTTTGTATATAAAAATACTGGAAAAAAACCCTTGAAAATTGATAGCATACAAACTACTTGTGGATGTACAATCCCTACCTGGAATTCTGATGAATTATTCCCCAATCAAATTGATAGCTTCAGAGTAGAATACAGTACTGAAAATAAAGGCTATTTTACCAAAGAAATCATGGTATATTCAAATAGTAAAACCAGTCCAGATCATTTGGAAATTTCTGGTTTTGTACCTTTTGAATATCAGATAAGTGCTAAGGATGATTAAAGCATTTTGTATTCTCTTGATGGCTTTAATTTTAAAATTTAGTTTTGAAAAAAAACAAAAACCAATAACCTCCCAACCTCAAAAATCCAAAAGCTTTTGAATTTGCTGCTCAATAAACTGATTAAAAATTTTATTGCTGATTCGTCCGTTTTCTAGATTGGCGCCAATCTGATGCAGCTTGACCCGAAGCCCCAGCACATCCGTACCCAGATAACTCAAAATATCATTCAAATGACTCAATGCCAAAGCCCCCCCCTGCATTCCGGAAGATAATCCTACCAGTGCAGCTTTTTTATTTCGGAAAGAATCGGGGTATCTCAGCCCGTCTATAAAGGTTTTGAGTACCCCTGGGAAAGAGCCATTGTATTCAGGAACAACAAACACAAATTTTTCGTGGGCATCTATGATTTCCTGATATTGGTTAAAAGCTGGATTTTTGCCGGAGTTTTCGTACAATGCCGAATGGATAAAATCTATCGGAAGTCCTTCCAAATCCAAGATACGGCTGTTTACTCCCCGTTCTGTGAGAAGTTGTTGATAATACAGCGATACTTTTTTGCTGACGGATTGCTTGCGATTGGTACAGGATATAATAATGATCATGTGTTTTGTTGAGTGTATGTATACTAAGATTTGTATGATTCACGAGATTTATATGATTCACAATACAAGACCCCTTCGGGGCAAGTTTTTAAGGATTTACAAAACCTTTTTTTTCGCAAACCATTTTATTATGAGTATCAAATACTAACTTCTCAGTGTTTATTCAACCGGAATCAATATCGGGGTAAGTGTATAACCTTTTTGCGCTAGTAAGTTTAAAACTCCGTAATCACCGGGTAAATGCCCTGCCCCTACGGCAATAAAAGCACTTTTTTGTGCGGCAAAAATCTCCTTGATTTGAGGAATCCATTTAATATTTCTGTCTATGAGCAGTATCTTGAGCTCATCTTCGGGGCTGGTTTCCTGCATGAGTGTATAAAGAGCCTGGATGTTTTGCTGCCGGTATAAATTACCAAGTTCTTTCAGTTGATCAGACTCGCTGCCTTCCTGCTCATCTACAATTTCCATAAGCATTTCTACCTGACGCTCCAGGGAGTACCCATTTGCAAGAACGCTGAGTTGCTCGTCGGCTGTTTCCAGACCTTTGATTTCTTTTTGGGTTTTTTGCCCAACCTGCTGAAAGTAAATATCCATAGAATTGCCGATGGGAGCTTCCATTTTAGAAGCCATAATGATTAGATAGACAAATATAGGTTTGTAATTATTAAAGAACTTGAGTCCAAAACCTGAGCTAGTTCTGAGCGATGCGTCCACTTTTTTGAATTGTTCGGGAGTAAGGAGTTTCTCAAGGGTTTGGTCTTTCATCATCATAGAGCTGAAAAGCTTGGCCATGATACCTGCCATATTTTGGTCATTTACAACAACTTCACCCACAACCATATCTACGGAAGCTAAAATCTTATGAATTTCTTCGTTTTTTTCAATAAAAGCATAATCGTGCAAATGGTGTGTGCCAAAGATATAGCTTGGTTTTTCGAGTCCGTTGCCGGAGATTTTCCAAAATATAGAGTTTTGAATGGTTTGCCCTTGAACCGAGAAGGGAACAAAACTGATCCATACCAGAATCAGTTGGTAAATTTTGATCATTTTCATACTAATAGGCTTTCGCTCGTTCAAAGCGTATCATTTAAAAGAGGCGACGAATGATGATGACCACCAAACAAATCAAAAACATAATGATAGAAATACGATTGATTCCGTGCATCATTCTGAGGTTAAGATTCAAGGGGCGGCTGGGATCGTGTTTTTGGAAAACTCGAATAAAATAATGAAACACTTCGCCAAATTTGAAAAATTCTTTGATTCGTTGATTGTTCATATTAAAAACTTTCTTGGTAGATATTAATATATAATTGTTTTTTTTCTCTTTTTTAATGAAGATATCTCTTTCACTCGTTTGTGCGAACATACCATTAAAATACTTCTACAAGGCAGATGTGCTTTCGCCGGGTTCGATCCAGTGTCCGTCTTCTTTAATTAATTCTATCAAAGCATCTACGGCTTCTTCGGAAGGTACACTTCTGCGGATTACATCCTTGCTGCGATAAAGTGTGATTTTTCCTTTGCCAGAGCCTACATACCCATAATCGGCATCCGCCATTTCGCCGGGTCCATTTACGATACAGCCCATGATGCCGATTTTTATACCTTTAAGATGATCCGTTCTTTTGCGGATTTTGGCAGTTGTTTCCTGTAAGTCAAACAACGTACGCCCGCAAGAAGGGCAAGAGATATATTCTGTTTTGCTCATGCGTGTACGCGCTGCCTGTAAAACGCCAAAAGCCAGATCATTGTATTTTTTATAGGTCTGATTTCGAGCTTTTTGATCTTCAAATACAGCCTCAGCACCCGCAGTAAGCATGATGCCATCCCCCAGTCCATCTATTAATAAGCCCCCAACGTCTGTGGCAGCATACAATTGAAGCGTTTCATCAGGGAGTGCCGGGTATTGCCTTCTAATCACTACTGGATGACTCACATCCCAGCGCATTAATTCAAAGAACAATCTTCTGAGTTCCGGCATAGCGTGTTCGTTGGTGGTCTCAATAATGAGTACTGTTTGTATTTCAGATTTGAGGTTTTGTACCAATTCAGCGTTCAACTCATCGATATGAAGAAGTACAAAATTAAGCTCATGTGAAAGTTTATCTGCCTGAAGAAACTCATCCACCGTGAAAAACGGATAAGAATTTAGATCTTCGGTAGACCAAACCTTATAATTTTGAATCGCTTTTAGTCCATTGGGAAACATAAAAGGAATCTCGTGGTCTCCTAGATAGATAAAATCTGCTCCTAGGTCATTCATTCCCCATTTGTCTAGGGCAGGTAGATACGTATGCCCGATGGCTTTAAGGTCATCCATTTCAATGGATTTGTATCGGCTATAATCTGCAATGACGCGGGGTACGTTATCTTTCCCTAGGTTGAGTACCTCGTGCGTTTTGCGGCGTTCATACACAAAAGGATTTTTGGGAGAAGCTTCAATGGCTAAGATAGACCGATGTCCGGGGCGGTTATGGTAGCGATCTACCAGTTTGCGGGCTACAGGAAGCTCATATTCAGGGTCTTCGGTAAGGGATACCCGAATGGTATCTCCCAGACCATCTTCCAGCAAAGTACCGATCCCCACGGCAGATTTAATTCGTCCGTCTTCGGCTTCGCCTGCTTCGGTCACCCCCAAGTGCAAGGGGTATGGTTTGAAACCCTCTTTGTCCAGCTTTTGTACCAATAAGCGATAAGCCTGCACCATAATCTGGGTATTGCTGGCTTTCATAGAAAGTACAATATTGTAATAATGTAAGTCTTCACAGATTCTCAGAAATTCAAGTGCTGATTCTACCATACCCAGGGGGGTATCTCCATAACGACTCATAATCCGGTCGGACAAAGAGCCGTGGTTGGTGCCGATACGCATGGCTGTACCGTATTCTTTGCAGATTTTTACCAAAGGGCTGAATCGCTCGCGGATTCTATCAAGTTCTTCCTGATAAGCGGCATCATCGTACTCGATCACTTCAAAGCGTTTTTTATCGGCATAATTGCCCGGATTGATGCGTACTTTTTCTACAAGGCGGGCAGCTACTTCGGCGGCATTAGGCGTAAAATGAATATCAGCTATAAGTGGTGTATGATAACCCCTGAGGGCAAGTTCTTTTTTGATGTTTTCTAGGTTTTTGGCCTCATTGATGCTGGGTGCTGTAATTCTAATGTATTCACAGCCTGCCTCAATCATTCGGATAGCTTGCGCCACACTGCCCTGTGTGTCCATTGTATCTATGGTGGTCATAGATTGAATCCGGATTGGGTTTTTAGCCCCCAATGGGATATGACCGATTTTCACTTCGATGCTCTGGCGACGCGAGTACTCGTAAAGCGAATTACAATAGGCAAAGTCTAAATTAGCATTGAGTGACTGGGGTATTTCGGAAGCTTTTTGCATAAGAACCGCTCATTTAATGATTATATATGAAAACCAAAGTGGTTTTAAGGTAAATCTGTCATAGAATCGTCACGAATCAGACTATTTAATCAAAGAAATCAAATTAATTCCTTTAATTGGGGTATAAAATCGCTTTACAAATTTAGTAAAATGTTCTGAGAATGAATCAAATGCTATTTAATATATGTTGTTGAATTGTTAAAGCTAAAATACCTTGTACAGTTTTTTTGTTTTAATTTTATTAGAGACTAATTTACAGGGCTGTTGGTGTGGATTGCAGAGGGTAGGATTTTTTGATTAAATCAGATGATTAAGTTCTCAGATTTTATTGATTTTAAAATTATATGGAAAGATTTAATTTATTGACCGATCAATCACCTTGGTGGGTATTGGTTTGTTTTTTGGTAGGAGCCTCTTATGCCTTTGTATTGTATCAAAAAAAAGCCTCCTGGTCTCTTACTGTTAATCGTGTTTTAGCAATATTTCGTTTTGTATTGGTGACGATTATATGCTTACTTTTATTACTAAATCCTTTTATTCGTCAGGTAATCAATAGTGAAGAAAAACCCACAGTAGTTTTTGCCATCGATAATTCGCAGTCTATCGCCAATGTTAATGACAGCACCCGAATCAAGGCACTCTTAAACAATCTCAAAGAAATCACCGCCAAACTGGGCAATGATGATGTAGAAATTGATGTCCAGCAACTGGATAAAGCCGTCACGCCAGCACAAATGAGCAATATTCCCTTCAATGCACCTAGCACCAATCTCAGCAGTTTGCTCAATAATATTAGAAATAATTATGAAAACCGTAATTTGGCTAAAATTGTATTGGTATCAGATGGTATTCATAATCAGGGCATTTCACCGAATTTCCTCAATTATAACGTTCCTATACTTACCGTAGCACTTGGAGATACTACGCCTAAGAGAGACATCAAGCTGCAATCCGTCCTGGCGAATAAAGTAGCTTATCTAGGCAATGAATTCCCGGTCGTAGCAGAGGTCGAGCACGTAGGTTACCCCAATCGAGTGGTTCAAGTTTATTTGAGTCAAAACGGGCAAATTTTAGATCGGAAAACTGTCAATTTTGAATCCGAACAAGAAATCAAACAAGTTACCTTTTATACTACTGCCAAAGTCAAAGGCATGCAACATTATGTAGTAAGTGTAGATGTACTCGATGGCGAATTTACCAATAAAAATAACTCTAGGGATGTATACATTGAAGTGATAGATGGAAAAGAAAAAATCTTGGTAGTAGCCGCAGCCCCTCATCCTGACATCAAAGCCATTCGTTCAGTCATTGAAAACAACGAAAACTATAGCTTTGATCTGCATATCCCCGGACTTAACGTTCTCAAGCAAGAAAAATACGACTTGGTGATTTTTCACCAGATTCCAAGCATTTATCGAGGCGGCAATGAATTGCTGGCCCAATTCAGAGACGTAGCCAAATGGTTTATCTTGGGCGCGCAGAGCAATCTCAATATTTTTAACCAAGAAAATAAAAGTCTAGGCGTGGTAGGGCGATTCGGGCGTATGGATCAGGTCACGCCAGTATTTAATCGCCAATTTAATAAATTCAGCTTCGAGGGCGATAAAATTGCCAAGATCGAGAAATTACCCCCAATACAAGTGCCTTTTGCCGATTATAATGTCAGCAACAGCACCGAGGTAATTATGACTCAGCGCGTAGGAAACCTGGATACCGAAAAACCACTCCTGGTGATTGATGAATCAGGCAGCGTAAAAACTGCCGTACTGGCCGGAGAAGGGCTCTGGCAATGGCGTATGGAAGAATACGCTCTGGGTGATAGCCACGAAGCTTTTGATGACCTTATCTCCAAACTCATACAATATCTTTCTACCAAAGAAGACCGCCGCAGATTGCGGGTCTACCCGATCAATGCGGAGTTTTATGATTTTGAAAAGGTGGTTTTTGAGACCGAAGTCTACAACGAAATTTATGAAAGGGTATACGACCAAAAAATCAACCTGACACTAACCAACGAAAAGGGCAAATCTAACCGTTATTCCTACACAGTCACCGAGGGCAATACCCGCTATGAAATCAGCGGACTACCCAAAGGAATTTATAGGTATAGTGCCTCCGCTACCGTTCAGAATCGTGCCGAGCAATCTTCAGGCGAATTTACCGTCAAAGACTTACAATTAGAAGCACTCAACAATACCGCCGACCATAACCTCCTTAGGCAACTTGCCCAAAAAACTGAAGGCAAATTCTACCTGCCTAACCAACTCAATGACCTGGAAAAAGACCTCCTCGCCCAACGAAAGCCCAATATCATCCATAGTACCGAAGATATTGCTGAGATGATCAACCTCAAATGGCTCTTTTTCCTCCTGCTTGGCTTGGCTTGCCTCGAATGGGTGACCAGAAAGTACCAAGGAGCTTATTGAGAGGGTTTAGCATTACCCAATTAAGCCATCGAGAATATCAAACGATTGGTTGCCAAGGCATCATTGAAAAAAACATCGGTTTTCCACAATAACAAAGGCACATCCAGTCAGGAAGTTTTTCAGAAAGAGTGGTAAAAGCCCTGGATAATAAGGTTTTTTTGAGAATTTCTTTAAAATTACTCCAGAACTATAGGCGCAAAAAGGATATTTCGAAATCTTAGTGCGGTATTATTTTCCACAGAACCAAAGATATATGCACTTGTCTCCGATTTTAGAAAACGAGCAGCACCTTCATTAACAGGGCTTCCTAATAAATGTACACTATTTTGTTGGCCGGATAGTGGGTCAAAGTTGCACAAAATAATGTCTTCCCCTGATAGCGGATTGTAATGCCTACCAATAGCCCATAAATCACCGTCTACACCTTCCAGTACATCCAAAAACCTCTCTTGATAGATCAAAGTGCGACTAATCCAAGTAGGCACTACCGACCGGCTGATCACATCCAACTTCATAATAAAGGCCTGCGTACTGTCGGAAGTTCCGCTTTCAACCTCACCCACCACGGCAAACTTTCCGTCGGAAAGCAAGGCAGTCTGATGACTCTGCCCCCTTAAACGCCCCAAGACCAGTTTATTGTTTAGACTAAGCTCAGCACTGCGAATTTTAAATTCAAAAACTGCCGGGCTACCAGTCTCCTGACCTGCTACGATCAGATTTGCTTCGTTTTCGCGATTGATCAATTGTGCTTTTCGGCTTTGGCAGCCTGAGCATACATTCTCAAAAGACTGTGAGCTTTTGAGTACTCCATCTTCTTGGTAGCGATCAATAATGATCGTACTTTGACCGCCGCTCGTAATCGTACCTACTGCATAGTAGCTTACATCCTGATTTTGGATAATTTCAAAAATAGAAGTATAGGATTCACTTTCTACAGAGCTGACCACCTTTTGCCATCGGACTGTTGCCTGGTCACCCTGATCTTCCAACTGTATAATAAATGCATCATTCTCCTGGGGGCTACTCTGGATAGTACCACAGACCAAAAGATAACCCTGCTCAGTCAGTGAAATATGTGTGCCCTCAATGCGTCCACGGGTGAGGTTGGGAAATTCGCTTTGCCAGATTTCATTGCCGTTCTGATCCAGTCTGGTAATTTGTAGGATATTCACATCCCTACGCCCCAGTAGCATATAACCGTTCTGCCCCGGAAGAGTCAGTACATCCTGTACCGATTCGTCGCTTTCAAACAAACCGAAAATCTTGGTGTCGGTCAAAGGCAGCGTGGGAGGTAATACCCATATTTCTCTTTGGGAAGAATCGCGCAGCAAACCTGTAGATTTTTGGATACTGCTTCTCAAACGAACCGTGTATCGCCCTAAAGAATCAAAACGAAACACAAAAGATTCGCTTGAGAAAGTAGCATTTAACTCTACGATGTACCACTCAAAAGTCTGTGCACCCTCAGTAGCCTGACCCGGTGTCAGATAGAGGGTGTCTCCCTGACGAATATTGGCAGGGGCTTCAAAATCAGCTTTAAAAGCAATATAATTGATTTCCTGAATGTCCAGACAGGCATTTAATAAAATTACCAAAGAAAAACCTGCAAAAATCTTTTGTGTGTATCTATACATAACCAACAAATCTCTTAAAATCTCATTCTTATAACTTTGGGCAAGATAAATAAAATTTTAATCCTTTTTAAGGTCTTCGGAAAATATCCGGTAAGTCTGCCTGCTCAATCTGTAGAAATACCTGCTCAATCTGTAGAAATACCTGCTCAATCTATGGAAATGCCTGCTCAATCTGTAGAAATGCCTGCTCAATCTATGGAAATGCCTGCTCAATCTGTAGAAATGCCTGCTCAATCTATGGAAATGCCTGCTCAATCTATGGAAATGCCTGCTCAATCTATGGAAATGCCTGCTCAATCTATGGAAATGCCTGCTCAATCTATGGAAATGCCTGCTCAATCTGTAGAAATGCCTGCTCAATCAAACCTTCATACAATTACATCCTAAAAATTTATTTTCTAAAATAATATGATGAAATTGCAAACACATAAATCAGAACAATCAAATCATTGGTTTTAAAAGACTTTTTGACTCATTGGCTAATAAAACATACACCATAATGAATATTCCTACTTTTTTGTTGACTTGCATCCGATCAATTGGAAGCAGGTTCAAAAGCCTTTTGATTTGCTCTATACTATTTACCATCCCTGCTGTGCTGACTGCCCAAAACCCTGGTGATATAGACCCTTCCTTTACTTTACCCTCTTTTAGCTTTGGGAGTGGCTTCAACGGAAGTGTAGAAGATATAGCCCTCTTATCGGATGGAAAAATCCTGGTCTGTGGGAGCTTTACTAGCTATCAAGGTATTACACGCAACCGGGTAGCCCGCCTCCATACCGACGGCAGTCTGGATACAAGTTTTGACCCCGGCGGCGGTTTTAATAATGTTCCCCTGTCTATTGCCATACAATCGGATAATAAAATTCTGGTAGGAGGAAGTTTCACAACTTATCAGGGAGTAGCTATCAATCGGATAGCCCGACTCAATACCGACGGCAGCCGAGACACAGGCTTTAATATAGGTACAGGTTTTAATAATGCAGTAGAGTCGCTTACCCTCCAAACAGACGGAAAGATACTGGTGGGTGGGCGATTCACCAATTATAATGGTTCTACCCGAAATCGCCTGGTTCGGCTTAATACAGACGGTAGTTTAGAAACAGCCTTTAACCTCACAGGCAGCAGCTTTGACTCCGATGTATATGAAGTTACCCTTCAGGTGGATGGTAAAATCTTGGTCGGAGGAAATTTTTTTAGCTATAATGGCACTTCCCGCAGAGGAATCGCCCGCATCAATGCCGACGGCAACCTGGATACGGGTTTTAATCCGGGGACAGGCTTTGACAATACTGTATATGAGATTAGTGTCCAGACAGATGGAAAAATCCTAGTAGGCGGTTTTTATACCAATTTCAACGGTACATCTTCCAACAATATAATTCGGTTGAATGCTACCGGAACTGTGGACAATTCCTTCATTTCGGGCATTGGCTTTAATGATACAGTCATTAGCTTGGTTCTTCAGACAGATGGTAAAATCCTGGTTGGAGGAGCTTTCACCAATTATAATGGAACTGCCCGAAATCGTATCTGCCGCCTGAATGTCAACGGCAGTATTGACAGCACCCTCGATCCGGGTACAGGCTTCAATAACTTGGTATATGTTATAAGCCTCCTGCCGGATGGTAAAATCCTGACGGGGGGAGAATTTACACTCTTTGACATTACTACACAAAATCGGATCAGTCGCATCAATGCCGATGGTAGCTTGGATACAGGCGGTGGCTTTGATAATGCAGTTTTTTCACTGGTGCTACAGCCTGATGGCAAAATCCTGGCAGGAGGAGCTTTTAAAAGTTATAATGGTGTTTCCCGCAGCCGCATTGCCCGCCTCAATGCTGATGGTAGCCTGGATACTGGTTTTATTACGGGTATTGGATTTGGAGAACCAAGTGAGGTATACGCGCTTATTCTGCAACCCGATGGCAAAATCCTAGCTGGGGGGTTTTTTATAAGCTATGATGGTGTTCCCCGTGCAAGCATTGTCCGCCTAAATAGTGATGGCAGCCTGGATGCAAGTTTTAATCCCGGGAGTGGTTTTAATACTACTGTCATATCTCTTGCCCTTCAGCCGGACGGCAAAATCCTGGCTGGGGGATTTTTTACAAGCTACGGTGGTATCCCCAGCAATCGCATTATTCGTCTGAATGCCGACGGCAGCCTAGATACAGGCTTTAATCCAGGGAGTGGTTTTAACGAAAGGGTCATATCCCTTGCCCTTCAGCCGGATGGTAAAATCCTGGCCGGAGGATTTTTTACAAGCTATAATGGCATAACCCGTAATCAGATTACTCGTCTGAATGCCAATGGCAGCCTGGATACAAGCTTTGACCCAGGTACCTCGTTGAATGATGTGGTGCGTTCAATTAATATTCAGCCCGATGGCAAAATCCTAGCTGGGGGAGATTTTACCTTTATTACTCGCCTGAATGCCGGTGGGAGTCTGGATACAGGGTTTGATTCGGGTACAGGGTTTGATGAATTTGTGCGTTCTATTACCCTCCAATCCGATGGTAAAATCCTGGTAGGGGGCAATTTTACAAGTTATAATGGGGTATCAAGCAACCATATTGCCAGGCTGAACACAGACGGCAGCCTGGATACAGGTTTTAGTTCGGGTACAGGCTTTGATGATTGGGTACGTCCAACGGTGATTCAGCCGGACGGTAAAATCCTGGCTGGGGGCAATTTCACAAGCTATAAAGGCATACGAAGAGACCGGATCATCCGGCTTTTCAAAGATGATATTACTCCTCCTTCTGCCCCAATACTTGATACAGGGGCAGTCACTCAAACCTCCGTTGCCCTCGAGTGGCTCGCCGCTACCGACAATGTAGGGGTAGTAGGCTATGATGTATTTGAGGGAAGCACCCTGCTCAATACCGTCACCAGCTTAAGCTATCTAGTCGAGGGATTAACTACCTGTACAAATTATACATTTAGGGTAGTAGCCAAAGATGCTGCTGGGAATAGCACCTCCAGCAATACGCTCAGTGTGCGTACCAAAGACGGCACGCCTCCTTTGTTAGTCTGCAAAGATTTTACACTTTATTTGGATAATAATGGACTAGCCTCATTGATACCTGCGGATATAAAGGAAACCAGTGCTGATAATTGCGTTGGCATCGACCCAGGTAGCGAAGTGTTAAGCCAAAGTTTGTTTACTTGCAGCGATCTGGGGGTTCGGGGTGTGACCTTAAGCCTCAGTGATCTGGATGGAAATGAAAGTATCTGTGGCACACAGGTAAATGTGCTGGATACCCTCTCCCCGAATGTATTCACTCTAAATATTACGCTACAAACCGATGAAGACGGCAATGCGGTTGTTTTGCCTCAGGATATTAATGCTAATAGCCGAGACAACTGCGGGATTAGCACGCTGACCATCAGCAGTGGCAAAACCAGCTTTACAAATCAAGATGCCGGACAGTCTTTTGTGCTGGTACTCACAGCAAGCGATGCTTCGGGCAATACGTCCTCGTCCATAGCCACCGTCACCATAGGTGTAGACCTTCCGCCTATAGTGGCTGCTCCGCTTTCAGACCTGAGTGCTCAGGAAGACTTTTTACCCATCATCAGGGATTTGAGTACAGTATTTACAGACCCCAATAGCGACGATACAGCAATCGTCAAAGCAGCCTCTTCTTCCAATCCAGAGCTAGTGAGTGTGAGCGTTACAGGCAATACACTGGTTCTTACATCGGTGCCCAATGCTTCAGGCACGGCTCTTATTATTGTGCAGGGCAATTCCAATGGACTCATTGTCGAGGATGTTTTCATAATCAACATCAGCCCCGTAGACGACCCTCCTGTGATCCTGAATCCTATTTCGGATGTTTTTGTGGGGGTCAATAATCCTCCCTTGAATATCGATATTTCAGGCGTATTTGAGGATGTGGATAATCCGGCAGGCATTATACAGAGTATTGTAAATTCACCCGATCTAGCCCTACTTAGTGTCCAAATCATCAATAATAACCTGAATATTGTTTTTGTGCCTAATACAAGCGGGAGTACAGAGATCGTACTTCAGGCTAGCTCTAATGGCGTGACTGTAAGTGATACCTTCCAGGTGGTCATTCGTCTTTCGCCGCCATTCAATCTGAGAGCCAATGCCAATTCTTTGACCGAAATAGCCCTAAACTGGGAGTATGGGGAGGGACTCAATGGTGTCAATTTTGAAATAGAACGTTCTTTAACAGCAGATTTTGTGCAGGGAAGCCTTTTAAATACCACCACAGGGCTTCAGTTTTTGGATGTGATTAGCGAAACAAGCCTTTACTATTATCGGGTAAGAGCCGTCAAATCGGGTGAATTCTCTGCATACAGTAATATTTCTGCCATTCGCCCTTTAGATGTCTCGGCTGCTCCGACTGATTTACAGGCTACTTTGACTGCTCAGGGAGAAGTTGCTTTAAGTTGGGTGCATCCTGGTGATAGACTAAGTGGGTTTAGGCTCGAGCGTGCCAGCGCGCTGAGTGAAAATGTTTTTGAAGAAATTGTATTGCCTGAAGCCAGTGAAAGAAGCTTTAATGATCAAAACATACAAAAAAATCTATTTTACCAATATCGTATTCGTGCTTTTAATGATCAGGGTAATTCCCCCTATAGCAATATTGCTTCGGTATCGGTGCCCGCAGATGAAGATGAACCTGCGCCTATTACTCCTCAAAACCTGATTGCACGGGCTGTTTCTGTGAGGCAAATCAATCTTTCCTGGGAATATGATCTCGATACGACAACTATTTTTATGATAGAACGTGTGCAGGGCGCATCATTTATAGAGGGGTTTCAGGATACTATCGCTGTATTTAGAAATGATCTACAGCAAAGATTTAAAGAGTTTGAAGATACTGAGGGCATTACCGCAGGAAATTTTTATGCCTATAGGATATTGGCCTTGAATGTAGGTGGTATATCTGTGAGTAATATCGCTGTGGTGCAAGCATTATGTAATTTGGAAGATGTAATAGCAGTTTCAGTAGTAAGTGGAGGCTCAAGTAACGGAAGAATCTGTGAAGGCAAATCAGTACCCCTGGAGGTAGTTCCTTTTTTAACAGGTGCTAATTATCATTGGTTGAGAAATGGCGCGCCGATTTCTGGAGCTATTTCAAGGCGTTATTTGGCAGAGCAAACCGGGATATACAGTTGTCTTGTAACTGTGGATTCCTGTATAGCTTCCACCTTGATCAATGAAACAGTGGTGATCGACGGAGATACTCCCATTATAAATATTATTTTTGATGGGGAGGCTTTTCAGGCGAATCTCAGAAATGCCAACTCCTATCAATGGTATCTTAATCTGGAAGCCATTCCCGGATCCGACCAGAGCTTCTATATACCTCAGTCCTATGGTTTGTATCACGTCATAGCTACTTTCGGGACAGGTTCGGGGTCTTGTAAAGCTACCTCAAACGGGCTGACCTTCCCTGCTACGGTCACAGGAGCGGAAGAAAATAACATTTCGTCTTTGATGCAGATTGATCCTAATCCTATGGAAGAAATTCTGAATTTTCAACTGGAAGCCGCTTATTTTGGAGATTATCAGTTAAGTCTGTACGATCTGCGCGGTATTCGACAAGGGCACTGGCAAGGAATAAAAAGGCAGTTTTATTTGGAAAAATCCCTGGATATTTCAGATTTATCGGAGGGAGTGTATATACTGGATTTCCAGATGAATGGAGTATTCGGAAGGAAGATGATCATCAAAAATTAAGCTGGTCAAACTTCTTGATTTTTGTCAAGAAGCAGTTGAATGAAATGCTTACAATTTTTTCTGTCTATCTCCCTGATCTCCGATACACAGCAGGGTAAAATTCCGGTCTGTAAGCAGGGTTAAGGCATCTGGCTATCTTGTGCGTTTTTCAGCTCGTGGGTTAGTAGCCATTTTTTACGCCAAACGCCTCCCCCGTATCCGGTGAGGTTGCCGTCAGAGCCAAGTACTCGGTGGCAGGGCACAAGGATTGCGATCCGATTATCTCCATTGGCTTTGGCTACGGCTCTGACTGCCTGGTTTTGGTTTATATGCCGTGCCTGTACTTTGTAGGAGCGTGTCTGCCCATAAGGAATCTCTATAAGTGCGCGCCATACTTTTTGCTGAAAATCTGTGCCTGGAAAGTATAAAGGCAGGTCAAAATGCCTTAAATTACCCTGAAAATAGGCATCTATTTGTTTTTGTAATTCATCCAGTACAGGAAGCCGACCAGGTACAAAGGAAGCTTTGAGCAAATGGCCTAGGCGTTTGATCTGTGTCACAAGCATGCGGCGGTCAGTAAATTCAAGCAAACAGATTCCCTGTTCGTTTGCCCCTGCCAACATAGGGCCGAGGCTTGTAGTAATACGCTGAAGGCTAATCAGACTTTGGTATTTGCTGCTACTTGGCGCAAACCCTGTGATTTTTTTGAAGGAATCCTGGAAAGCACTTAAAGATTCATACCCGAGATCAAAAGCCGCAGCGGATATTTTTTCACCGTTTTTGATGTGTACAAAAGCCTGGTTTATTTTCAGGCTTCTTTGATAGGCGTGAAAACTGATGCCATGATTTTTGACAAACCAACGACGCACCTTGGAAGGCTCGATGCCTCGTTGTCGGAGGTCGTCATCTTTGATTCTGAGCTCGGTATCCTGAGAGATTTCTGTCAGAATCTCCTGAATATAGTCTGGGGTTTCGCCTTTTTTTTCCAGAGGTTTACAGACTTTGCAGGGGCGGTATCCTTGTAGGAGGGCATCTTTGCTGCTGGAAAAAAATTCTACATTTTCTCGTTTTGGGGTACGGGCAGTACAGGCGGGGCGGCAAAATATGCCTGTAGTTTTAACAGCCACAAAAAACAATCCTTCAAAGCCGGCATCTTTTTCAAGGACTGCCTTATACATAATATCTTCGTTTAATTGCTCGTATAGTTTCATAGAGATACGTATTCAATAATTTTTAAACAAAGATACCCCTATTCCTTAAGGCTTTCAACCGGAAAATGATCAAGTATTTTTATTCGTGCCTTATTCTTCTTTGCTGCCGTTTTCTTTGGCAGTATCTCTTTTGATGCTATCATTCATCAGCGTATCAAACCAAAGGCTGGATATAAAATACTGAATATTAAACTCTCCACCATAGCTACGACGACAACGCATCTCTAGATTATAGGAGTAGGTATCGCCTGTCCAACGAAGTTCAATTTTATTGTATCGAGCTCCATAATAAGCCTGGTTTATTCGGATGGTATTGCGGGATTTACCATAAGTACTAAGTGCAAAAGCGTGGATCAGGGCGTATTTACCAGTTTTTTGCTTACCGACACCTGCCACAATTTCAAAGGCGTGGCATCCGTCAAGTTTTTGAACGATGGGGTGCCAGTTACCGTCTGCTGGTACACTTCCCTGGTACAAAGTTCCGATCCTGCCGTGCATTCCTGTAACCCCTCTCACGTCGAGTTCGTATTCAGGTTTTTCATTGCGAATCCCTACATAGCTTTTATTTCCTTTGGTAAAAAGTGATAAAACCTTGTCGCCCATTTGGTTATTAAAACTAAGGGTAGCATCTCCGCTATTTACCTGAATACTCCAGGCGGGGTTTTTTTCTTCGATACTTTTAAAAAAGCTGATGAGTTTTTGCGTAGTGCCTATGGGTTTGAGTTGTAATCCTTCATCGATGGTTTTAGACATACCATCGTCGACTTTATTGATCATTGAATCAATGAGATCATTAAAATTGCCTTCGGTAGGCATTTGTCCTTTTCTAAAAAAGCTCTTTAAGGTTTCCCGATTTTGTAGTGACATCCTGTGCAGTTTTACATTTTTTGCAAAATAACAAATAATTATTCATCGATAATAAAATTATTTCCCAATTCAAGGTCTGTGATTCCTGATTGGGAGGATTTTATTTCTTCTTTTTCATTTAAGATGGTTATTTGGTGTTTGCGGGCAGGGATCAGGGCTGACCAGGGTTTGGTGGCTTCCAGAAAAGATTTTGCATCTTTTTCGCGAGCGGTATCCAGTAAAATATAACGGTTAAAGATGTCTTTGGCAATTTGAACCATAGAGAATTTAGTGATAAAATCCACATAAGGCAGGGTACGCATAAAACTGAGTACATCCGAGCTATTGATTTTACCTCCCAACTCAAAGGTTTTGGTAGTCTTGATCATATCACCGATGAGGTATTTATTGATATCATCATTGAGTTTTTGCACGAAGAATCCATAGTTGTACCCATGAGCCAGTTTGACGGCACAAATAATCCGTACTTTTTCATAATTAGGGTTACGTACTTCGATATTGACCAAAGGAGAGGTAAATTCCCGCAAATATTCTTTGATCTGAATCAGTATTTCGCTATTGGCTTTGGGTTCTAGGTTATCTTCTTCATCCGGTTTATTGAAGGGCGTCACAACGATCAGGATATTTCCGGGGGCATATAATTTATTACCAGTCATATTGGGCAAGCAGGTTGCTTTTCTGATGGCAGGGAATTTTTCAAGGACCAAATGCTCAAAATCCCAAGGGGTAACCGCTCTTTGTTTGTGGCGCAATCTTTCACTGGTGCGTACATAAAACTGCTGGATGGTTTCTGCGGGTTGGCCTTGGAAAGATTCCAAAGGTTGTGTGACCGTCTGAATTCCGGGAATATTATCTAGGGGTCGGTCGATGGTAAATGCAGGGAGGGGTTTTTTGAGGTGTTCACCTTTTTCATCGAGGTTGTGCAATGTTACGGTAAGAACTTGTGTACAAAGGCTGGCGATTTTAGAGGTAGCTTCAATATTCTTGACAGCAGATACCCTCAGCCAATAGAGATTTCCATCCAAAATTGTATTCCCTTTTGTCAGATCGTGTGGTAGTTCTATGCTAATGATCCCGGTTTTGATAAAGCTACTGGTTTCATCTTTAATAATTTTGGATTCGGAGAAGGTTTTCCATTCATCTTTAACCAGATAGCTCCACTCGATCAAGGGTTTTTTTTCTTCTGTGGAAGAAGCTTGTCCATTTACAAGTTCAAATAAAATAGATACGGTTTGAGGCAAATTAAGCCCGTCAAACCCCAGTAAAAGTGCTCCTTCGTAATTCAGTGTAGGGATCAGGGGAGTGATTTGCTGAGAGTTGTCGGGGTAGACCAATTTGTCGCCAAAAGGATAAATATGGTAGAATTGCCCTCTTTTGTCAGATTTATTTTGTTTAGTGGAGCGGTCTGTGAGAGAAATCGTAGTAGATGCCTCATAATTGAGTGAAATAGATTTTATCTGAGGGACATAAGGCGGGCTGGGCAGTTTTTTGGCTTCTTTTTTGGCAAAGCCTCGCCGCACATTTTCCAAAAGCCCCGATTGTGTATTTTCAATGACTATTTCGGAAAGTACCGAAGGGTAGATCACATTTCCAAAGGCAATATCCGGTGCGGAAAGTTCCAGTTTTAAAAAGCCTCTTTGTGAGGTGTTGCTGTAAGAAATATTTTTGGAGATGTCTGCATAATTGGGGGGGAGTTTGATTTTCACAAGCTCCTCTTTGTCTATAACAATGGTCGTAAAATTGCTGAGTGTGCCGCCTGGACTGAGGTTGTCGGTATGGTCGTCTGTATAAGAAGGAGAATTTTCAAGACCATTGGTACCATAAGATACCGTGCGAAAGAGTTTAATGGTTTGTTGGTCATTGTATTTTTCAGGTTTCCAACGCCCTTCATCCAGAATTGAGATTTTGGCCTCGAACGAAGTATTATCCAGACCGATATCATACGCTTCGTAATAACCCTGAAACCCGTTTTTGTTTTTGGGTAGGTTAAACCACTCGATATTGATTTCCAGCCCTTTGATAGATTTTTGGAATATTTCATTTTTCCCGATGACCAGATAAGAGCCTACTCCGGGCACAGACCCAAAAGGATAAAATGGGTTATTCGGGCTAAGTGCCCCAATATCGCTGTATAATAAGAGATCTTTTATTTCACTCACCTGCGTATCTATGGTAATTTCTTCTAGCTCAAGGCTTTCTAAAAGAGAATAGGCATAGATGTAAGAGTTGCTATTGAGAATAATTTTTAGGAGAGGGAGGTCTGTATCGAAACCTCCGCTATGAATTTGATTAGAAAAAGAAACGATTGCAGGTTCTTTACTTTCTACATCAAAGCGGATGGTAAGAGAATTATTTTCACCTTGTACTACCACATATTTATCCACTTCAAGCCATCCTGCTGCGCCCGTCAGATGGATTTTGAATGCTTCCAAAAAGCACTTAATAAACACTTCCTGAATCGGATCACCTGTAACTACGCTAAGATCACGAAGCTGGAGATTAAACTTTTTGAAAGATTCTTCTGCGAACCGAAGGTACAGAGTAATTTCTCTTTTGCCTTCACTTAAGAATAACCCTGGTGAAGCGATTGCAAAACCTAGGGGCGCATCAGACATGTTTTTTTCGTGGGCACTTTTATTGCTCTGAGATTCCCCAAAACAAGGATATGGTTTTTTCTCAGGTTTGAGTTTATTGGGATAGAGTTCTTCTGTGGGAATTGTGGTAGAAAGAATATTGCTAATCAGCTTTTTGGAGCGACCTCGGATATTTACACTTCTGGATTCCAGAAAAATAGTATATACTTTTTTGACAGATGCTTTATTGACCTGGAGGTATTCTTCGGCAACATAAATGATATTGTCGCCATTTTCATACTCCCCGCCTATAAAACGATCTCCTTTTTGAATATGGGCAAAAAGTGCATTGTCATTCACCAAAAAGCTTAGGTATGCCTTGTCGTGGGTTGGGTTTTTGAGCTTTTGCCGAAGTACCTTGTAGTAATAAAAATCAAGATAGCGGGCTGAAATTTCATTGATGTTATTTTGAGGAATCTGATAGAGTTTCAGAAAAGCCAGCAAAAGGGCTACCTCTGGATAATGAGTATCATTTTGAAAAGACCTGCTAAGAAAATATTTTGCCCGATTTTTAATATAAATGAGGGTTTCATAAAAAACCTGAAAAATATTTTGGAGATCGTAACAAAGCACCTCCGTTTGTTCTTGTGGTGTATCTCCCAAGAATGTATAGGCAGCAGCCTGATCTAACTCCCAGGAACTATCAAAAACTGAGAAATCAAGCCAAAGATTAAAATCAAATACTTGGGAGTTCGCAGAGGTATCACAAATCGATTTAAGTTTTTGTAGTGCTGCACTTAGGTCTTTGGTGATGGAATTGAGGATTTCGTCACGGGCTTCGAGTTGAATATTCACAAACTGCTCAATGTCTCTAAATTTATTGAGCCAACTGTTGATGAGAAAGGCAATTTGATAAATCTCTTCGGTACATTTTTGAACATAATAACGTTTTTTTTCAATTTTCCGAAATCTGGAGATTTTATTCAGATAGATTTTAAAACGATCTTCAATCTTGTTGGGTTCTGTATCTGCGATACGGGCTAGTATGACTACCTCATCATCTAAAAAATCCGACCAATCGCCGTCGGTTTGGTTATGAAGGTTATAAAAATGAATAAGCTTAGAAAGTCCGTACGTAAAAAGGAGTAAATCCTCGGTAGTGCGTTCATCTATTTTGACATAATCAAAATCGAGCGCATCCAAAAAGCGTCTTTTCTGATCGGAACTATGACGGGCGATAACGGCTGAATTTTTCATTTCTCAAAATACGATTAAAATATTTTTTGATTATCAGGGTATTTCTTGATGATAAATAAATGGTTTTTATACATCTGAACTTAGATGTCAAGGCTCAAACTAACCCGCTTGCACTTGATAACGCACATCAGTACCCTCGATAATATAATAAGGATACACCATATTGCTTCGGGTGTTGGTTTTTCGTATGGTATAGTTTAAATGAATATTCAACAAACCATTGATCTGATCTACGATCTGGATATCAATTTCATCTAATGTAATTCGGGGTTCAAAATAAAGTACTGCCCGCTCGATCATCCTTTTCATGATGCTGATGTTGGTGGCATCTATGGCATCAAAAACAAGGGCTTGGGTATCACAGCCATATTCGGGAAGCATAATACGCTCTCCGGGGCGCGTAGAAAGCAAAATCAGCAGGCTTTCCCGGATGTCCTGATCTTCAGAAACCATTTCTACGCTTTTAGTCGCTTTATTGAAAGTGGGCGGGAATTTCCAGCCGATTCCTAAAAATGTTTTGCGGTGTTTCATATATTATACACTTATGGATGATAAATTCTTTTCAGGGATTCCCGATACTTTCTCAGGTGTTTGATTGGGCCAAGGCCCTTTTATAAGTTAAACATATTTTGTCATCTATTGAATAAATCTATGGGCTACAAGATTGATCAAATCTTAGCCGCCGATCATTACTGTAAAACACCCCAAAATAATCGAGCCTCCGTGGGCTGTAGAGTCTCCCATTCGGGCGGCTGGTTTGCCGCCGACCATGACTGTGGAAGAACCCATAGCAATGGTGTCGGGTGGTCCTACACAAGTGACTGTATCTCCGACAACGGCGGCAGGCATCCCTCCAATGAGTACGGTTGCTGCGCCAGGGCCGATAATTGGCCCTCCTACGTGGGGTACTACTCCAGTAACCATCGGGCAAACGTGCATGTCTGTAATTCTTGCAGCAGGGGGCATTTTTATAGGGTTTTTGTTAAATAATTTCTTTTGTACTCAAACCGAAGTGGTTTTCCGAAGTTTTAGCCCTTAAATCATTAATAATCAAGTTAATCAATCAAGAAAACTTGCCCGCAGGGGTCTTGTATTTCTTAAATCACTTTAATCTGGGTATAAATAATATCTTTGAAGCATTGATGATTTGCTGATTAAAGGAATTAAGTTCCTCCCTTTGTCCGGCTAATTGATCATCACGATTCCACCTTTGACTGTTGTTTGTCCGCTTCCTTTTAATTCGGCCATAGCACCTTCTGCTGAAAACTGACTATTCCCTTTGAGCGAGACATTCATTCCTTCTCCGGTCAGGTCTTGGGTTGCTTTGAGTCCGATTTTTCCTTGTGCTTCCAGAGTAATATTCTGGTCGGCTTTGAGGACAATATTTTTCTTACTTTTTAGCAGGATACCATCCTGGCTCATTTCAATGGTATTTTCATGTTGATCCGTGATCACAATTTTTTTCTCATCATCACTAAATATCATTTTATTATTGCCGGGTGTACTGATGGTAATAATTTTTTTTTCATCACTAAAGCTAATTGTTAATTTTTGCTTGGTAATGATTGCTTTTTCGGGGTTATCGCTTTTGGGCTCAAGAGGAGCTTTATTTTTTTTGCTGTAAAGCATCCCCAGAATTATGGGGTTTTGGGGGTCTTCGTTGAGAAATCCGACTATTACTTCGTCGTTAATTTCTGGAAGGAAAAAAGTTCCGGCATCATTGGATGCGTACAAATGAGACAAACGCGCCCAGAGTTTCATATTATCCTTTTGTAGCGTAGGGATAGAAATCTGTATTCGATAGTTCCCATCGGGGTCTTGGTCAATTTGTTGGACGACGGCAGTAGTCAGCCCCTTGATGGGAGGCGTAAACCCGGAAGTAAAAGGTGCATCAATACCTGGTGTTTCATTGACATACCATTCGTCACTAAGCCCTATAAAGCATTCGCTAATCCAGCCCTGGTCGTCAATTTCGTGTTTGATACCACCCAGGTACATTTTACCGTTAAATCGGTCGCTTAATCCTTTGATCTCGACAATATCTCCAGGGTTTATATCAGCAATGCCCATAATTTTAAAGGTTCCTCTCATATATCCGAGTTGTGCTTTGGTAAGCTTGGCACTGGTAAGTTTATCCAATACAGGCATGGGTACGTGTGCTGCGGTTTGGATTTGATAGCTTTCCAATCCGACCACATTGGCTAGTTGGCTGGAGTTAAGGTTTCCGGCATGGTGTTCGCCGGGGTTATTTCCTTGTGCCTTGATAATCTGCTGATTGGAGAAATCCCAACTCAGCCCTTCTACCTTTTTGAGTTGGGTTCGTGCATCAATATAAGCATCAAAGCTAATGAGATCAACCCCATAAGTCACTTTATAGACCGGTTCTGCGTCAAAATTAGGTTTTTTGACTACGAGTTTATCTAAATCGGGGGTTACCACCAAGCCATTGATATCAGCTCGCATCAGGACAAAGTCCCAGTCAGAGGAATAATGCTGTACCAGTTCGGGATGCTTGGTATTTGTGGTTTCTACTTCTTTGGATATGCTATATTTTTGAATGATACTATTGATAAGATCGCTGTCTTTTTTATCATTGAAGATTTCGTTTTTGCGGCCAATGGTCATTTTGACGGCTTCGTGTTTGCATTCTACCCATAAGAACGCTCCCCCTTGATCCAGGCTGATGCCATGCTTGATGATTATTCCTTTAAATACTTCTTTTTCGCGGCTGTTATACCCAGCTTTGATGGTAATTTTTTTTCCGGGGATAAAATTTTGGGAATTTCCTATCACAAAATCCTCTCCTTCTGCCGAACCTCCATCAACCAGTCTAATGCGGGCAGAGGATATTTTGTTGATTTCTCTTATAATTTGAATAGAAACTACCCCATAGCTATTGGGGATGGGTTGTTCTTCTATCAAGATAGAAAAAGATAGGAGTGTATGATCATCAGATACAAGTGATTTAGCCATAATTATTTTTTAATCGGAGGAAAAAGTATCTCCGTTCCAGGTTTTAAGTTACGAAAATTTACCAAACCATTGATACGTGCGACCTCGAGATACATTTTGCTATTTCCATAGATACGTTTACACATCAATGGCAACGTATCGCCAGCTTTGATCACGCGTACGTGAGACAAATCCGGCGAGCTTTGATTCATGAGTCTTTGAGCTTCTTCGGGGTTCGTTGATCCTGAAAACTGCAGGTCTACTTCGGCTCTAACGGGGTCTCCTTCTGGATTAAATAATTTGTAATTGATAGACATTGACCTGAGTTTGGCATAGAAAGTAAAGTTACCCCAGGCAATCAGTACCTTATTAGGTTCATGAGCCTCTCCTTGATAATAATAAGTTATTTTTTTTAACTGATTGATTTGTTGGGTGACAAAGCTAGGTTGGTTGGTAGCCGCACCCAAAGCTCCTGTACCATCAAAAACCAACTTAAAGGATAAAGTCTCTGGATCAGTACTTTGGTAGATTAAGTGTGGGTGTGCCTGCCCGATAGGCTGTGCTGGAGAGGCACTGCCCGATGCACCTGCTCCAGCAGGAGAAGCATTTGGACTGGGTCCGTTATAATTAATAGAAGCCCCGAAGGTCAAAGTAGCCGGATTGATCAGTGCGACAAATTCGCTATCGCCGCTATTGGAAGGAGCCGGTAAGCCCTCTGGATCATCCGCAGCATTAGATGTAGGCGTACCATTCCCGGAAGAAGATGATCCCCCCCCTCCGCCGGATGAATTGGTCTGTTTAATTATTTTTAATCTTGTGGTATTCATATTTTATCTCCGTTATCTTTCAAATTTATCTTCCCTTAGCTTTCGGATATATTCTTTGCATTCTTCTATGATTTCCTTTTTGGTTTGATAAATCAAGGTGTTTATGATCTTCAAATCTTGTTTGGAATGCTTAGGTTGTGAATCTACGGTGACTTTCACGATGATTTCTTTGATTTCAATTGCCATAGGATGCTTTAAGTAAATTAATTAAGTCAAAAAAAATCAATCCGATTGATCTATCAATTGGGAGATTCTACCTGAAATCTTTTATAACAAAGCTCTACGGTTTCAAAAACAATGGCATTTTGCTCGGCATTAAATTCTGAAACCTCAAATTTTACCGGATACGCCCTGATTACCGTCCAGGAAGCAAGGGGATTTTGCTGTCTGTCAAGTAGTTGGATATTGATATTATAAGCCTTGATCTTGAATTGATCCGTTACTGATGTCTGACACCAATCAAACAAAGCTGAACCCTTTTCGTATTTTTTGTTTTTGGGAATCAGTCCTTTTTTCAGAACCAGATTAGGGTATCGAATGGATGTAGGCACTTTGTAAGGTGTTATATCTCCTCCGTGTACGATCTCCTCCGTCTGAATATCAAAAGAAAGCCCCCTTACCTCCTGAAACCCAATCGGGTCTGCGTTAGATAAACCCACGATTTCTACTGTGAAGTAGAAACCGATGGGTGGTCTGTAAGCTACATTATCCGCCATTGTTACCGATTATTTGGGAGCCTGTTGTAGGCTGATTCCTTCATGGGCTAATTCAATGGTTTCTACGGCAAGTTCATTCCCTTCGGCGTTCAAGTCCGGGGCAGAAATACTTACCGGGAAGGCATTTTCAATTTCCCAGGTCATAATCACTTCATCAGCCGAATCTCCTAAAAGGCTGATTGTGATTTTTTTGCGCTGAGAAGGGTCGGTTTGCACTTCATTATACCATTCATAAATGCGAAAATCGTCGGTAAATACACCTTTTTTGATGGTAATATTTTCGTATTTTTTCAAACCCGGAATTTTTTGTTTGGTAAAAGTAGGATCATCTCCAAAACGGTACTCAATGTGTTCGGTGCTAAGTTTCAGCCCGGTGACTTCCTGACAGCTCATGGTGTCACCTTCAAAATCTACAGTAAAGTGAAACTTGGGTATTGGCCATAGGTCAGCGTTTTGATCTGCCATAGTGAAAATAATTTAGTTTGAATAATTTGTTAAAAATTAAATGAAACATATTTAGGATTCCTGCATTTTCTGCTGGAAAGTAATTACAATAAATTCAGCCGGACGAGATACGGCCACCTTCACGGTAATACGCATAATTCCATCCAGAATGTCATTGGGGGTCATCGTAGCACCCAAACCGACCTCTACTTCAAAAGCTTCTGCGGGAGTAGCACCAACCAAGCCTCCGGCTTTCCAAAGTCCGGTCAGGAAGGAAGAAATCATACTTTTGACCAGAATCCAGGTAGGTGCAGTATTAGGGGCAAACACATAGGTTTTGGCGGCTCCTTTGATGGATTGCTCGATGTAAAGCATCGTACGGCGAACGTTGATGTAGCGCCAGTCTTGGCTGTTGCCATCTAGGGTACGAGCTCCCCAGACTACGGTACCTTCGCCTACAAAAGTACGCAGGGCATTGACAGATTTACCGGTCACGGTTACATTGAGGTCTTCCTGGTCGTCGTGTGTGATTTTCACGAGTGGAGTGATCACGCTGTTAAACCCTACGTTGGCAGGGGCTTTCCATACGCCGATGCTATTGTCTACGGCTGTAAAAATTCCTGCCATTCCGGCACTGGGAGGCAGAATATTGAGCAACATTTTGATTTTATCCAAGAAGGTTTTGTAAGTAGGGCTGATCACTTTGAGTGTTTGGTTCAGGCTTTCGGCATCTACTTTGGCTTCGGTAAGTTTTTTGATTTCAGCCTTACTTTCTTCGGCTCTTTTTTTGTCTTTAGTGATTTCGTCTACTTCAATAGTAAGCAAGGTGGCCAATACTTCAAGATTGCTAAAATTAGCAAAACTTACTTCTTCATTTTGTACAATTGAAGTATATACCCAGGGATAATAGGCAGCTCCAAAGTTTAGGAAGTTATTGCCTATTCCTTCTCTAAACTGAGTAATCACGTCCTGCTCATCATAGCTACGGGCTTTGTATCCGTCATATACATCCAGAATACTCACCCTGTCTTTCATCTTATAGCCGCAGTGCATCATCATGGCTTGTTGCAAGGCAAAACAATCTGCTTTTTCCAGCATGACGGCTTCAGGAATGACAATCATCGTGGGTTCATCTTCTGAGATCAGGGTATTTAAGCCGCTTTCAAGTGCTTTTTTAGAGATTTGATTGGCTTTGGGTTTACCTGCCGCAGCACTGGTAGAAGCTAATTTTGGCGTACTGACAGGCGTTTTACCTTCTTCTTTGGCTCCAGAATCAGCCGTAGGCAAAGAAGGAATAGTAGGTGTAGCCGACTTACCGTCAGTCTGAAAATATGCCCCTACCGTAACGACATAACAAGTACTTCCTCCATTGGCAAAAAACAAGCGCATGCTGTCATATAAGATAAATCTGGCATTGTTACTAGGAACAACCTGAAAATTTTTGCCGCCGATTTGGGTATCAAATTCACTACCGCTGGCTTCTTTGATATCAAAAGTAGACTGAAAGCCTCCACCGAAAATATCATGATATTCGGTAAGAGAAGTAATTCGAACCGGGCGGTTAATCAAAGACTGTCCATTTCTGACAGTTTTTTCAGTATAACCGACAAAGGCTGGAACGGCCGTAGGTACAGCCGCCACCGAGTTGGGAAATGCATTCTTTTCCTCAATGTAAACTCCGGGTGTTGCAAGTCTTGTTGCCATAATAAAAATGTAATAGATCTGTTAAATTTAAATATAAACAATAATCTCTGAATAAATCTTAGCATCCTTATCTTTTGATTCAGGTTTGATAGAACCTAAATTGGGACAGGGTAATCTGCGTAGAATTTTTTTTGCATCTTTTCCTTTGGCATCTTTTTGTTTAATGAGCTGAAATTTATAAGGAGATATTTCTTTGAGTGAAAGGGTTTGTTCGGATTCAAAAAGGTATGCATCCGCCCCATTAGGCAATTTCGCAGGCATAGGACCTGAAAATTTTATTTTTTTATCTCCGGTATCTATATAAAGGCTCTCAAGTCCTTCTCCGTATTTGGGTACAATATAGTATTTCCAATAAGTATGACGGGTGTCAAGGGCAATTTCATATTTTTGCTCCGGAATATCCTCCAGGTGTTGAATATGCTGAATCATCTCTTGGGCTACTGTGCCACTGATATTAAAATCGAGCAAAGCAAAAGGGCGTTTTAGAGAATTGATGTTTAGCCTAATAAACTCTTCTTTAAGTACTTCATTTTCATAGAGTGAATACTTCCCCTCCTTGAATTCACTCAAATCTATGTAATAAGTTTGCCCTGCTTCAGGCTTTAGCTCCATAACAGTGATTTGCCCATGGCGAATACTCAGCTTTTGGGGAGGGCTATCATAGTTTAGCTCAAGGTTATTGGGTTTGGCTGGACAGGCATCTGCTCCCGATACAAAGGTTTGGGTGTGGAGTAATTTTCGGTCGCTTGCCCCTTCATTGGAAAAATAAAAAATATAAGCTGTAGAATTTAAAAAAAGAGGGAGATTGGTATAAGTAAAAAGATATGGATCAGAGAAATATAAATAAAATGATAGTTTGATGACTTCGTACTGTTTCAAATAATCTCTTAAAGCCTCTGTATGTAATGCATCATAGAGCACCACCATGCCGTTGGGGGTATCTTTGATCAAAAATCCCATTTTACGAGACAGCCTTTGGGTATCATCAGAAGGCACCAAACGAAAATCACGGGCGACCTGATCTTCAAAATAATGATGCAGAACCGTCAATGTAATCCAGGGATTATATTTAAATTGTAAATCAAGCATAGACTTAGGGCTTTATTTAGAAGTTACCACTGCCAAAACCAGTAAAAACAGGAGGAAAATTGTCGAAACTTCCTTCCTGAATAGTGATCATTCTAACTTTATACATGACCGAAGGCACGTATTTTCCTCCCAACATTCCCCATATATAACTCAGGTTTTGTAGATCATGATTGAGAAATTCAAAAACAAGTTTGTCAATATTATGATGTAAATCAGGCGTATTTTGATGATTAAACACGTGTTTAGCCTGAAAAAAACTGATCACAGCCGAAAGTTCTTTGAGCGATTCCTCATAACTGCCGTCTTCGCCGAAGTAGACTGAAAACATCAAAAAAAGATTTAAATGAAGAGGTGCAGGGGTGCTTGTAGCGTGAGAGGTTTTATTGATATTTTTCTCTTGTTGAATATTAATTAAGGTAAGTGCAATTTTATCTTTGTCCGTAGCAGCTTCCTGGCTATCTTTGTCTATGACTTCAGACAGGATTACCTTATCTTTACTAAGAGAAAAGCGGTTTTTTATATAAGTATTAAGACTTTCCGAAATCGTTTTAAGTGCAAAATATATCATATTTCGGTTGAATGATTAGTTAGTATTACAATTTATAAAGCAATATTTATACTATTTATTAAAAAAAAAAGTAAAATCCAAATTTTTTTTAAAAATCAATCAAATAAGTTTTGTTTATACTTTAATATTTGCATAATTTCAAAAAAAGGAATAGATATTGACTCATTTGACCTAAAACAACATCTTATGAAAAGTGAAACAGTAGTTTTTGATCTGACCATTGCGGAGGCCAATCTCATTTTTAAAGCCCTTGGTAAATTACCCTTTGAAGAGGTTTATGAACTGATCGGCAAGCTCAATACACAGGCAAATCAGCAATTAAAAACCGATCAAAACTACTCTGATATCAGTTTTAATGATAATTCTAATCAACCTAACTAACATAATTCAATGATGGAAAAACCTGAATTTATCAGCGACGAAGATTACGCCAATCAGGGATTGAACTTCGAGTTTCTCAGAAATCAGGGCATTCAGTTCATTCAGGAGCTTACTGGTGCATTTTGGACTGATTATAATGAGCACGACCCCGGCGTTACAATCTTAGAACAGTTGTGTTACGCACTAACCGACCTTTCGTACCGAGTCAATTTTGACATCCAGGATATTTTATTTACTGATACGCAGGGCGGGCACACCTTTCATAAACCCAAAGACATTTTTCCATCTAATCCACTGACAATCAACGATTATCGAAAGGTGATCATAGACCAAGTCAAGGAGGTTCGAAATGTATGGCTGTTTCCTACCACTCCCAAAGAAAACTCCTTGAAAGGGCTTTATAAAATTTTTGTTGATCTGGACAGACAGCCCCTTGAAGAAACAAACAATGAGCAATATGCTGAGAAAGAAGCACTTATTTTGAATCAAATCCGGGAAGTATGCTGTAACCACCGAAACCTCTGCGAGGATTTTGAAGAAATTGTTGTCCTTGAACCTTTGGATGTATCTGTCTTTGCAGACATAGAGATAGACAAAATTGAGGAAATTGAAACTATCCTGGCAAAAATATATTTCGCCATAGATCAGTACTTTAATCCCGAAATTCATTTTTATTCTTTGCAAGAACTTCTTAATCAAGGACTTGAGCTACAGGAGATTTATACAGGACCTTCGCTGACCCATGGGTTCATCCGAGACCAGGATTTGCCCCTAAAACTCGATAAAATCGTAATTTCTGAGATTATCAAGATTATGATGGAAGTGGAGGAAGTAGTCAGCGTAAAAAATCTCTACCTCAAAATCAACGATGAAATCTATGACAATCAATTTATTATTTCTACCCATCTGATCCCCAGAGTGATATTTGGTAGTAGCCGGGATAAAAAAGACTATACTATCAGCTTTTATAAAAATAGTGTCAATCACGACAACATCCAATCCCTTATTTTTCAACGTAAGCTAAATGAGTTGAAGTCTTCTAACAAAAGGGTCTATCGTGAAAATCGAGAGGCAGTAGACGTTGAAAGCGGAAGAAAACTAAATCTCAAAGAATATTATTCTATTCAAAATCAATTTCCGATCATCTATGGTATCGGTGAATTCGGCATCCCCGACAAAATTACTCCCCAAAGAAATGCACAGGCAAAACAGCTCAAAGGCTACCTGCTGCTTTTTGAGCAAATTATGGCCAATTACCTGGCTCAACTGGGTAATGTCAAAGAACTGTTTTCTCTGGAAGCAGAACTTGATCAAACCTATTTTTATCAGAATTTGGACAACATTCCTCACATCCAGGAATTGTATATCCGTCAGCCAGAAGAAATTGTAAGAGATGTGCAACTGGGAGATACCAGTTTTCCCAAGGATTATTATCTGGGTATTCAGGAGCTGATGCGCCGACAGGATAATTTTTCAGACCGTCGTAATCGCTTTCTGGATTTTCTGCTGGCAATCCACGGAGAAGCCTATATGGAATATTCTTTTTCACAAAAAAACTACTATTTTTCCAGCCGAGAGTTTGATTATTTTTTGATTCAAAACAAAACTCGGTTTCTCAAACATCTGCCCTCTATCAATAAAAATCGCGTAAGAGCATTTAATTATCTCCTGAACCCCGAAAGCGTAGGAAATCTTTCAGGCTTAGAAGCCAAAATCAGCATCTTGTTGGGGCTTGATAAGGTATTTCAGGAAGAATCCCTGCAAAATGCCAACGGTGATACGGTCTACACCATTTCCAGAAAAAGCTCTATTTTGGATACTTTTAATCAGAGAAATATCAAAATTATAGAGGAAAACGCCCTCGATTCACGCATCGAGCTTTGGAATGCCACCACAGACATCAACAGAATAGGACTAAACGCAGATCTGATTATACAACAATTTGATTTTGTGGATGAGGAAGACCTGTCAGCCCTTGAAAATCAGCCAGAAGCCGATGAAAAGGCATTATCAAAAACAGCCGTATTTCAGGTAAATAAAATTAACTCCGGTTTCCTGCGTGAAGGGCTGAATCTGGAAAATTACCTGATCGGACAGACCTCTGCGCATGACCCTGATTTTTACTTGATTTTTCAATATCCTGACCTCCAACAATGGTTGTTTATCGCTCAATACCACACTTATGAGGAGGCTTTAAGAGGTTGTAAAGCATTCGTCCACTTCATCCGTGAGCTGAATATGCAAAGTGAAGGATTTTATTTGCTCGAACACCTACTTCTTCGCCCCGAAGTAGGAGATGAAAAATTTGGATTTTACCTCCTGAATGAAGAAGGCGAAAACTTCCTCCGCTCTACCCGAAGATATACTTTTAATCACCGAATCGAGATTGTAAATCAGTTAAAGGAATATATCCGCAAGTCTGACAAAGGCAAAGAACTTTATGAAAACTTTGTAGTTGTTCAACGCGAAGATAAGTATTTTGAAATCCGGTTTAAAAGTGAGCGAATTGATATCGAGCTGGTAAGCTGGGCTTTTCCGTCTGTCCAAGAAATCCATCAAAAAATGGACAAACTATTTGAGTTTATTGCCGATGTGGATAATATTCCTTTTGAAGATAAAATTGCTTTTTACATTCAATACGACACCGGCAAGCCCATTCCCGAAGACTTTTTTAATTATAATATTTCGGTACTGTTCCCAAATTGGACGGCAAGGTTTCACAACCGAGAGTTTAAATCTATGGTAGAAAATCTGATTCACGAAAATAAACCCGCCTGCGTACGCGCCAAAGTACTCTGGCTCGATACCGAAGAAATGAAACGCTTTGAGAGCCTTTATGCAGATTGGTCGGAGAGAAAACAAAAAAATGGTTCCATCAAACTTCTAAACAACCAGCCACTCAATATGCCTGATGAAGAATCTTCCGAAGATAATATTTCACACCAAGATTTATTAAATAAGCTGAATCATCATTTTCTCGAGTTTTTACTTAAATTACACGAAGAAAAAGAATAAAAAAATCACTCAATACCATAAATTAAACATATTCTTCCCGTCTTTTAGGCTACCAAAATAGGATACTATCCGTATTTAAAAAAATTGAGATGAATACATCTTATCGATTTTGATAGATGAATAAAATTGAGCGCACCTTGTCTTTTGTAGATTAATCAATACAATACTATGATGCTTTTTTTGCGACAAATTCCAAGAATTCTTTTTATCTGGTTCTTTATGAGCTTAGTCTGGGGATTTTCTCCCCATACATTAGATGCTCAAGACAACTTCTGGCAAGATGTGCCTCAGCCCTCCAACAAGGCTAAATCTGCCTCAGCACTGAACCACTATCGCCTCGTCCAATTGGAAGCCCAGGGCTTTCAGACATTTATCAAATCTATCCGATCAGGGCAGGTTTTTGAAGCTGTAAAATTAGGTAGTATGATCCTTCTACCTCTACCTGATGGAAGCTGGCAACGCTTTCAAATCGTAGAGCATGCTATCTTATCGCCTGATTTAGCTGCAAAACTACCCGATGTGAAAACCTTTGCAGGGATAGGTATAGACGACCCCTCAGCCAGCCTCCGAATGGATTGGACTAGCCACGGATTTCACGCAATGGTCATTAGCCCCACAGGAACAGTGTACATTGATCCCTATACCGATGATGATCAGGAAAATATGTATGCGGTTTTTTATAAAAAAGATATGCAGTATGATGCCATAAACAAAAAAAGCTTCGTGTGCCAACTGAATGAAAATCCTAAAAATAAACCTTCGGAAAGTAAAAAAGGAAACTCCACACACCAAAACACCTCCACCCATAAAAACGAAGCCAAAGCATCCGGTACTTCATTGAGAACCTATCGCTTGGCCGTAGCTGCTACCGGAGAATATACGCAGTTTCACGGAGGTACCGTAGCATCCGCTCAAAACGCCATTGTCACTACCATCAACCGCATCAATGGAATTTATAATCGGGAGTTGGCCATTGGTTTTACTTTAGTAGATAATAGCAAGATCGTTTTTACGAATGCTACAACCGACCCTTTTAACAATGATGACCCAGGGCTGCTTATCGATGAAAGCCAGGAAGTCATAGATGATAGCGTAGGAACCCTAAACTATGATATAGGGCACACATTCAGCACGGGTGCCGGCGGATTGGCTGCCTTGGGGGTGGTTTGTATTCCTAATTTTAAAGCAAGTGGAGTTACTGGGGTTGCTTCACCTGTCGGAGATGCTTTTGATGTAGATTATGTAGCCCACGAAATTGGTCATCAGTTTGGTGCGGCACATACCTTTAATAGTGTTACTGGAGGTTGTAATGGAAATCGCTCATCTTCAGCAGCCTACGAACCCGGAAGCGGCTCTACCATTATGGCTTATGCAGGGCTCTGCGATACGGATAATATCCAAAACAACAGCCATGATTATTTCCACGCCAAAAGTTTTGACGAAATAGTAGACTTTTCTACCACAAGTGAAGGGAATAATTGCCCCCTAACCACCGCTACCGGAAACCGCACTCCGGTAGTAGATGCAGGGATCAGCGGGCTGAATATCCCCATAGGTACTCCCTTTGCGCTGACCGGCTCTGCTACCGATGCCGACGGAGATGATCTGACTTATTGCTGGGAGCAATTTGACCTAGGGCCGGCAGGCTCGCCCAATACACCCTCCGGAAATGCACCGATCTTTCGTTCATTCCCGCCAGTGGCCAGCCCTACCCGTATTTTTCCCAAGCTCAGCGACATTCTTAACAATACACAAACCCTGGGTGAGGTTTTGCCCAGCTATACCCGTACCCTCACTTTTAGGTTGACGGTGAGAGATAACCAGCCGGTCGGCGGTGTAGACAATGATCAGACAATACTCAATGTGATCGGGCAAGCCGGACCTTTTTTAATCACTGCCCCCAATTCTTCTCAAAGTTGGACAGCCGCCACAACCCAAACCGTTACCTGGGATGTAGCCAAGACCAACCAAAGCCCCATCAATTGTACACAGGTCAATATTCTTCTATCTACAGATGGCGGGCAGACTTTTTCCACAGTCTTGGCCGCACAAACTCCCAACGACGGTACCCAAAGAGTGGTAGTGCCCAACCTGCCCGGAACACAAAACAGAATCAAAATAGAAGCCGTAGGAAATGTCTTTTTTGATATTTCCAATGCCAATTTTACCATTGTTGCTCCCCCACAGCCTACGTTTTCATTGCTGATCCCCGCAGAAAAAGCATCAATTTGTACCCCCAATGCTATTTTACTGGATGTACAACTGGCTGCCTTTGGAGCTTTTACAGAGAATGTCAATCTTTCTGTAAACAACCTCCCAGCGGGTGCAACAGCCAATTTCAGTAAAAATAATTTTGTACCTACTAGCGACAATGTTGTATTAACCATTGGCAACACCGTCGGAATTAGTACAGGTGCATATACCATCCAGGTGACTGCCATCAGTGGTACCCAAAATAAAAACCAAACTGTAAGCATTGAAATCAATAATGGCGTACCTGTCCCAAGTTTACTTGACCCGACCAATGGAAATACAGGTCTGGCACTGAAACCCACCCTAGATTGGCAGGATGCGCCCTTGGTTGCATCCTATGAAGTGCAAATTGCCAAAGACGCAGATTTTGATCAGGTGGTAGAGATAGGTAGCAACCTGACGCAATCAAGTTATGAATTAATCAATCGTCTCGATCAAGGAATCACCTATTTCTGGAGGGTAAAAGCATTTAATATTTGTGGGGAAGGCTCTTTCTCCTCAGTGTTTTCTTTTCAAACTGTGGACTGTCAGAGTAGTACGACTTATCAGAGTACCGAGGTTCCTAAAACAATCAGTGCTTCCGGTAATCCTACCGTGAATTCTACCCTCACAATCCAGCAAAACTATCAGATCAATGATGTCAATGTGCTAAATCTTCAAATTGATCATACCTATATCAAGGATTTAACCGTAAAACTCATCAGCCCCGCCGGCACCAAGGTGACCTTATTTGATCAAATTTGCAATGACGAAAATAATATCCGAGTAAATTTGGATGATGAAGCCGTACAAAGCGATTTTTTATGCCCACCCACAGATATGGGATTTTACCAACCAGATGGTGTTTTGGGGGATTTTGCCGGAGAATCTACCGTAGGAGATTGGACACTTGAAATCTTTGACGGGCAAAACCTAGACGGAGGTACTTTGTTGAGTTGGGGTTTGGAAATCTGTACCACAGACGGTAGCAATGGCAATACACCGCCTTTTGTATCGCTGAATGATGGATTGATCTCTTTCCCTAAATCGGGAGGGCACGTGATTGAAAATACACAACTACAAGCAGGTGATAATGAAGATAATGCAGCAAATCTGACCTATGCCTTACAGTCCTTGCCTACGCTGGGTAATCTCCGAAAAAATAGTACGATTCTGAGTACAGCATCGAGTTTTACACAAGCAGATATTGATAGCGGGCTGATTAATTATCTTCCCAATAATTCTCTGGCAAATCTTGAAGATAGTTTTGTTTTTATTATTAAAGATAGTGATGATTTTCAAAGCTTGAGAGATACTTTTGAGATCGTATTGGATATTGCTAATCCGATCGAGGAATTCCTTCCCGAAGCAGGTTTGAACGTGTATCCCAATCCAAGTTCGGATGTATTTGAGCTAAATATGGATTTTGCAGCTCGTGGAGCGTTTACCATCAAAATCTACGACCTCGCTGGGAAGCTGATCCAAACATCCAAAATCAATAAACTTAGTCAAAAAGAAATTTACTCATTGGATCTATCCCAGAATGCTTCGGGGATTTATCTTTTAGAATTCATAGGTGAAAAGGGGATGCTCAAACGCCGACTGATGAAGGTAAATTAGGCTTTGACCTTGTTGGCTTTTTATTCAAATAAAATCGGTAGAAACTTTACAATAGGATGTTTCTACCGATTTTATTTTTAATAAGTTTTGGTCATAGATTGTGGAATTGTTAGAATAAAATCGGCTTTGTTTTGGTTTTCCTGGGCGAGATTCTCGATGCTTTCCTGCTCTACCGAGCTAATCGTCATTATTTTGAGCTTAGGTTTTTGCTTTTTGAGATACCAGACAATGCTCTCAAAATTATCGGAGTGGTAAGAGCCGTTGAAATGAACCAATGTCTGTCCGGATTTGAGATTTTCCAAGATAAAATGTGCCATCGTAGCATCTTTAATGGCCTGTGCCTGGGCGAAATATTCGGGCTTCATGTCGCCCATACTGCCGCCGTGCGCGCCTCCCATCATTTTGACCATATTGGCGTAGGCCGGAAGCGATACATCAAACTCTATCGGCAGGGGGGCGATGTATTGTTTGGCTTCTTTGGGAAGTACGCTGAGGGCATCTAGTCCTTTTTTGGAAACCACACTGGCATAACGCCGGGGGATATTAGTAGCTATGAATGGAATAGCGTTTTTTTTGGCAAAATCTAATACAGGTTTGTAATCTGTCTGATAGTTATCCCAAATTTTCGCTTCACTTTGTAGGTGTTTTTCGGTGATCAAATCCGACAAATATTCATTCAAGATCAACTGATTGTCAGACTCATACATTTCAGCACCCAATACAAGATCAGATTTTTTGAAGTTGTATAAATCACGTGTTAGCTCGAGTTGAAGCCAGTGGCAAATCGGATTATTGTGTAATTCGCCAAAAAGAACCACATCTGCTTGTTGGGCTTCTGCAAGTAATTTTTCATAATCGCTTGCTTTTCCTTGTTGGTCAAAAATACGATACGCTGGTTTTTCCATAAAAAAACTACTTAAAACCAGAAAACTAATCCAATAAAACTGCATATATATTAATTTTTAATCATTTTGGCTAATTCGTCAGCTTTCCGTTTGAGGGTTACTTTAGCCCATTTGCAGACACCTCCTACGGGTGGATTAAATTTGGCTACACTCACCTCAATAGAATTAACTTCGGGGAATTGCCTGTAAATTTGAATAATAATTTGCCGGGCAATGTGCTCTAGTAGTTTGGAAGGACGCTGCATCTCCTGCTGAATGATTCGGTAAAGTGTCTCATAATCGATTGTAAATGAGAGTTTATCTTTATCGGCTGCTTCGTGCAGGTCAGCTTCTACGATCAGATCGACATTGTATTTGTTGCCGATTTTGCGCTCTTCTTTATAGAAGCCGTGGTAAGCAAAAAACTCCAGACCTTCCAGGATAATTTTGTCCATACAAGATGATTTCTCAGGAGTTTACTTCATCAAAGAAGGAATTGGCTTCATCCGTGGTAGTTTGTTCGGGTTGAGCGACCACCTTTTGGTTGGATTCTGCTTCCATCTTTTCTTTTTCCTGTTTTTGAATGACTTCTTGCTGATCAATGAATTCATTGCGTTCTTCAAGGTAAGCCTGAGCCATCACGACTTTTTCTTTAAAAAGCGGGTTACCGCCCTTAGTTTCATATTTAGTGACTTTCTCCAGGGCTTCTTTCATATAGACCTTTAATTCAGCAATAAAATTATCTTTAAAATGCTCTAAGTCCTGATAATCCCGCTCAATTTTACGTACTTCGCTCACCATATCTTCAAGTGTATCCCGAGAGCGGATTTGGGCTTTCTGGACAATGGCTTTGGCTTGCTCACGAGCATCATTGAGGATGACTTCGGCTTTGAGCTGTGCCTCACGCACTTTAAGTTCGGCTGATTTACGGGCTTGATCTATGATATTGGCACTGGTATCTTCGGCAGTTTTGAGGGTGCGGAAAAGAGAGCCTTCCACTTCTTTGGATTTTTGAATTTCTTTTTCCAGAAAATCCGCCTTGAACTTTAGCTCGCGGTTTTCGTCCATTTTTTTCTCCCATTCCTGAGAGAGGAGTAGTAAAAAAGCATTCACTTCTTCACGGTCGTAGCCTTTTCCGAAAGATTTGGTAGTAAAGGTTTTTTGTTTTATCTCAATCGGCGTAATCTTCATAATAGTTTATTGCTAGGGGCTTAATATAATGAGTGATTAATCAATTCTATAGGGCTTAAATATACGGATAATATTGTTGAACAAAAAAACAATCATAAAAAAGTCAAATCCCAGACCGAAATTAGGCGGTCATCGCTTCCCGAAATAAGGAGATTTTCGTACGCAGACCATAGCAGTTTATTTACCGAAGTACCGTGCCCAGCGTGCCTTGCTTTGTCAATGACTTTGATGAGTTGCCAGGTTTTGATGTCCCAGACCTTCACCGATTTATCCATACTGCAAGTAGCCATATAATTGCCGTCAGGGCTGAAATCCAGGTGATTAATAGCATATAAATGCGCCACTATGGATTCATACAGGGCATATTTTTTTTCTACCTCCCAAACCTTCAGATGGGCATCGCGGCTGCCGCTGAGAAGATACTGCCCGTCAGGCGTGTAGCGTAGGGCAAATACCGAATTTTTATGTGCCTGTAGGCTCTGGTGAAGGTCCAAGTCCTGGAGTCCGAAAATTTTAATGCTATGATCACTGTATCCTACGGCAAATTCCCGTTCTATGGGGTTGATACTGAGGCAGCGGGCACTTTTGTCTGAAGCCTTCAGGTGTTTGCGTAGGGCGAAAGTTTCATAATCTACCACAATGACCACGCCATCTCCGCAAGCTACAAAAATATCCGAACCATAACATTGAATATCAAAAATAGCCGCATCTGTAAGTTTTACTGAGCGAATTTCCTGCTTATTTTCCAAATCAATGAGGTGCAAACCTTCAAAATTCTGCCCGACAAGCAGTTGTTTTTGTGCTTGGAGGCAATACAGGGCATATACAGAATTGGGCACCCGCACGATCAGATCGCCGATCTCGGGGTTTGCCAAATCCCAGCGAGCTACAATACCATCGCCACCGGAAGAGAAAAAAAACTGATCATTGGGGCTAGGGCAGAGCGTATAAATACAATCTGTATGCCCTGCCAGGCTTGCTTTTTTGTGGACTTCTACTTTGGTCATAGCCAAAAATAGGGATTTTTGGGGGGAAATAGAAATTAAATATCACAAAGCAACCACTGAATAGGGCAAAAAAATACTTTTTCTACTTGCTAAAAAGCTTATAAAGCGATTATTCAAAACAAAAGACTATGGCGGTACACAAAACAAGGAGAACTGTAAATAATGATACATACTTTATGCCCTAAATTTAAAGCTCGTAAAAAAATACTTCGGATGATCAATGATTTTAGTATTTATACAAGCTATATAATACTCTGAATCCGAAAACTTTGCGGTGAAAAGCTCCCCAGATCGTGTAGGCACTCAGGCTGTAGGTATGTCTGTTTTTGAGCGGTAATCTAAAGCCCAGATGTCCGTAATTTCCGGCAATTTTGCTATCCTGCGAATTGCTGGATTCCAGTTGGGAAATAGATACTTCACTCATTCCAAAACCCGCTCCGATAAAAAAACCGATGTCTTCACGGCATTTGGAAGTAGACCCCAAACCGATATTCAGATCAACGCTAATGGGGATTTCATAACCGAGCTTGACTTGTCTTTTGCCATTTTCACCTATGACGTGATAATTTAGAAATAAGCTGAGAGGCATACTAAAAGAAATGCTGTAGGCTCTGTTTAGGCCGAAACTCAGTCGGGGTTTGTAACTAAATGCGGGCATGGTCACCGTAGTATTGGGCGTAGCTACCAAAATGCCAGTAGCTCCTGCTTCATGAAAAAAATCAATGGCTTTATAAGCCTCGTGGCGATAGCGCCCCTGGGCAAGGGACGGCAATAAGGGCGTGGTAAGAAGCAACAGCCCCAACAGTATAACTTTTTGCATAGCAGAATTTTGTTTTAATGAGTATACAATATTCTGCTTTATTCGTCATGAAGCAATCTCCGAAATGAGGTTTTCTTACACAGCTAAGAATCAGGATTAAGTAATAGTGTATAGGGTCAATCATACTGCCTTAGGCATCTGCCTGGATTTTCAGGAGTACATTTTTTCTAAAAAAAAGCTTTGAAAATTTTCTGACTCTCTGGTTTCTTGATATAAATGATTTAAATCACACCAAACACTTTGAAAAATGAAGAAATGTTTGCAATTTGTACAACAATCCACCATTTTTTTAAGTATCAATCAAAAACTTAGCATCCATGAAAATCAAAATTGAAATCCCTAAGATTTTTTGTAATCGTACCACCCGTGAGTTTGGCAAAGATGAGATTTATTATGCCGTTATGGTCATCGCCTCTAAGGTAGAAAATAATGCCCTTGTCCCGTCCAGCGAAAGCCCACTATTCGGCAAAGTATCCGAGATCAAAAAAAAGGTAGAAAAAGGACTAGGCTGGCGACCCGAAACCAATGACCTGATCGTGAATATCGGAGATGCACAGTATTTTGCTGTGATACTTTCTCTCTATGAAAAAGACAATGCTGATATTTATGATGAACTGAAAAAAGGATACACACAGATCGTCAAACCTGAAAAATTCAACTGGAAAGAAAGTATGGATTTAACCGTAAAAACACTGGCACAAGATATCAATAAAAATAAAAAAACCGACCTCGAGGACATCTGGGATGCTGTCACCAAAAAATCATCCATTACGCCAATCGTGATCGGAGGGCTACTTTTTGAACTAGCCAAAAAAATCTATAAACACCTGCGCCAAGATGACCTCATCGGCGTAAATACCGACTACTTTGATCCGTCCGAGCAAGGGTATGACCTTCCCCGCGAATATAATTTCCGAAAATTCAGAGCCAAATACGATGTAATGCTCAAAGTATCTATATTGGAAGAGAATTAAAGCAATTAAAAGAATTAAGAATTAAGAATTAAGCAGCCCCCCTTAATTCCCTTAATTCCCTTAATTCCCTTAATTCCCTTAATTCCCTT
>JANRIC010000005.1:0-3923 GCA_033765345.1 Microscillaceae bacterium | reverse complement strand
GCGTATCTTCGCACAGCACGAATATAGCTCTCCGGCTCAAATCGAGGAACTCCTCCACCGCTACGCTCCCCAAACCCAACAGGCAGCAAATACCCAGGAACTCATTCGGCTTATTGGCGAGCATACCCACCGAGTTACTTTGGATTGGGTGCAAGGCAACGCACTCTCCGGTCTACCCCTGGATATGATTAGCCTGATACCTATACCTGAAGAAGTAGATGCCGGACAGGGAGCACACGTGGGTACAGGAATTCAAATGGCCGGTAGGGCTTTGTACTCTCTGGGAAGAGTATTCAGCTCGACCCTTGGGGGGATTTTCCGCAAACCCAAGACGAAGGCCTCGGTCAAATCTCACAATCCGGCTAAGGTAATGCAGCAACTCGGTACTGGGCAAAAACTCGGCGCAAGTGCCCGCAAGCAAATGGAAGGTGCTTTTGGCAGTAACTTCTCACAGGTAGAAGTACATACCGACCAGACCGCCGCACAACTGGCTACTGATATGAACGCCCGTGCATTTACTGTGGGTAATCACGTAGCTTTCGGTTCGGGAGAGTACCGCCCTGGTACACTGGTAGGAGATGCCTTGCTGGCACACGAACTCGCACACGTGGAGCAGCAAAAGGAAGCAAGCCTACAGGCTCAAACCAAGCTGGAAATGGGAGGTGCGGAGTATAATGCTTTGGAACAGGAGGCGGACTTAAGTGCATTCAACACAGTAAATTATATTTTTGACAAAAAATATGCTAAATCAATACAAAAAAAAGCAAAAATAAGACTACATATTCAAAGGTGTAGTAAAGACAAAGAACAAAATCAGGAGTTAGAGGAAGCAAAACAATATCTTAACGAACTCATAAAAAACAAAACTATTTCTCAGAAAAAATCGGGTAAAGTAAATGCTAGATTGGTAATAAATTTTTGGAAAGCTGGGTATGGTCAATTTTTATTGAGTCCCCAACTCAAAGTTCTTTTAATTAAAGAATTAATCCATAATGTATCAGGATTCATACCTGAGGAAGATCAAAGTCTGATTGTACATCTTATCAAAGGGACGGGTAAACAGGATTTAGAGGAAACCTTCAAAGATTTAGCAGAAGTAATTATTCTTAAATTTCTTACTGGAAATACAAAAAAAGATTTTGAGACACACGTGCAAACTATGAAAAACAGTTCAATAAATTCATCAGATGAAATTTTTAATCCTGACAGAATACTGGAATTGAGGGATCAATTCATTGAAAATGCCTCAAAAGATAGTGGAGCTAAACTTGATTGCATAACTATTTTAAGAACTCAATTAAAAAATTTATATAGCAACAGTTCCGAGAAGCAAACTGTAACCAAAGCTACTGCTAAGTCAGGTAATAGCCGTCAGGTTGGAGAACGTATGTTAGGGGAAAACACACTTCCTAATTTTATGTCCTATATGGAAGATTATGGATTGACTGTTCAAAAAGACAAGTTTGTAACAAATTTTGATAGAGACACAAGTAATAATTGACGCCCAATAAAAATGAAGAATAGTGCCTGGAGTTTTATTGAAAAAGTAGTTGCTAAGGAGTATGGATGGCACTTTTACACCATGGCTCTCATGGACGGCTATCATTCTGTCTCCTTATTTGTAGAGAACCGTCCAGAAGGTGGAATATTCTTATATTTTGCAGATCAAAATTTCACCGCCATTACAAATTTGCTGGAACCCGGTTCTGTCGCTGGATTTAGGAGGTATTCCGCAAGCAAGTTTGATGATTATTTATTATATGCGACCCAAAGTTTTTGGGATTCTTATTTTGAAACTAAGAAGAAAGAGAACCCAGCTTTGAAGGGTGATGATTTAATTAGAGTTGCAGATTCTCGAACAGATTTGACTATCTGGAAACTAAAAAGAAAAGGAAATATGAATAGTCCTCCTGTTTCGCCCGTTCAAACCTACATTGTTAAACCCGGCGATACCCTTTTTGGAATTGCAAAAAAGACAGGAGTTACCGTAGCTGAAATAAAACGCCTTAATAATTTAAAAAACGAAGTGATCAAACCGGAGCAAGTCTTAAAATTGAAATAATAAATTTTTATATGAACAAGATAATTTTATTAAATTTTATAAAAATCAAACTACTAATCATATTTTTTTTACTTTCAGGATGTAAGCCTTCTAATCAAGATATTGAACGCTGGAAAGAAATTCCTGATTTTGATTTTGATGAAAAAGTTAGTTGGGAATCAAATGAGGATACTATTCTCTTTTTTGATACAGATATTAAATTAAACTTGAGGCTTTGGAGAGAATTTATGGAAGAGCAAATAAATGAAGATTCTATCAATATTTATAATATATATAAGTTTATTAAGATTTATAGAAATGATAGCTTAATCTATCAAGAAGATTCACTTGAGTACAGATTAGACAAATTGAGGCTGTTTAGAGAAAAGAAAAATATAACCTTGAACATTTATACCAGGAAAGGAAATGAAGATTTCTTTTTACAACTCATTAAACTTAGGTAAAAAGGTGGATTTAGATTTTTCATAGTAGACATCCTGCTTGACTTAAATTGTTGATATTCTACAAGTCCCTTTGGAATATGTACAGCAAAATAAATTCATACAAATAAATTTGACCGCCTCATGAAAACCTTTATTCACTATTTATACAGCTTGATATTTTTAGGAGCAATATCCTGCAAAGAGAATAATAACCTTTACTTAAAGGACAATGAAAACTCTTTCTTGATCGATACATCTTTCAAAAAAGAAAATATAATGATTATTACCAAGCGATCAAAGCTTGATTCATCAAGAGTAAAATCTGTATGTTATTATGATAGTAATATTTTATTCAAAAAAGAGATGTATGACAACCATTCTCAACTGACCCAATCTATTGAATGGGATCAAAACATTGGATCGAGAGTAATAAGCTATTTTGACAATAAAGAACTTATTAAAGTCAAATTTATGCTTCATGAAAGTTTGATTCAAACACACGAGTTCGATAAGAAACTTAAGATCGTCAAAGTAAAACAATACTACAAAAACAAATTATCAAAAATCCTTTTTTATGATATAGATCACATATTTATCTTTGATATATTTAGTAGCCTTAATCCTGAAAAATACCTTCTTAGAATCGACTCTCTCGATAAAAAAGGGTTGATTACAAGAAAAAATTTTTAGTTATTTCTCGATTCTAAATTAGAATAATGAAAATACATATTTTCGCCCTTATTGGCGTTTGAGAAATGGATGTTAAGCGTTAATTTTACAAATTATTTTTGTGCGGCCATTTCGTCACCAACAAGCTTTTTTGAAAGCACCTACTTCAAATTAAAAGTTATGCCCATAGAAACTGTTGTTGGTGACTAAAAGTGCTATAAAGTAACACTTAGACTGTCATAACATCTTAATAGCACTTTTCTAAACACCTCTAAAGGTATCTTAAAACTAATTTTGTCCATTCACCTGATTTTTGCTATCTTTTAAAAAAATCAACGCTCAACTTATGCCTGACTACGCCGATAAAGAAGACAAACACGAGGAAGAACACAATGCAGAAGATCACCCTTTTGACCTCAAAAATCGGCAAAATCCCGCAGAGATTTTTCAGGCAAGGTTGCAGGCACGTTTGAAAGACGAAGCTTTTGTCAGTCCCCTGCAAAAATTTCTGATCCAAAAACAGGAAACTTCTCCTACTAGCTCTCCCATACCTGTTTCTCTACTCGTAGAAAACGATGCCCTCCCCGAAGCAGGGCAAATGCACAAAAGCGAATTTCTGGAGCAACTCAATGCACACGTCTGTCAGGTTGTAGAAGATGCTTTGGCAGATACCCCTTATTCTTCTGATAATTGCCCTTATCTCCGGCGTATCTTCGCACAGCACGAATATAGCTCTCCGGCTCAAATCGAGGAACTCCTCCACCGCTACG
>JANRIC010000260.1:0-50317 GCA_033765345.1 Microscillaceae bacterium | reverse complement strand
TCTCTTGATGATCAATTTTGCCACGAATGCACGAATAAACGCCCTTATTCGTGCATTCGTGGCAAGCAATTCTTTCAAATGTTTAGTGGATAGCAAGTCTAATCAAGATGTGTCACCCACAAAATTTGTCAGAGAACCATATTTTTTAACCCCGGCAACCATAAACTGTATATATAGTCCGGCAAGCAATTCCTTCAATGTTTTAGTGTATTTATACTCAAACCGAAGTGGTTTTCCGAGATTTTAGCTTTTAAATCATTAATAATCAAGCTAATCAATCAGGAAAACTTGCCCCGCAGGGGTCTTGTATTTCCTAAATCACTTCAATTTGGGTATAATTCAACAAGAGCCAAAGCATTCGAATTAACTTGGGCTTAATTTTACACTTTATTCTGTACGAAATCTTCTTTCAACAATAAAAAAATCATTAATTTTAATCCTTACTAAACAGCACTGTTTTCTATAGATTCACAAAATTATCCCTATGAAAGCTATTCAAAGCCTGAGCATTTCCAGTATACTCATTTGCTTGAACATTTGCATATTAATCGCCCAAACATCCCCTTCTCGTTTATCTCAAAAAACTGCTCCCACCCTCCATTTACAGCAAAAAAACACCCAATCGCTTCGCATCCGAGTGAATCAGGTTGCAGCCTTCCTGGAATGGCAGCAGACAAACGCCCTACCCATTGACATGCTTGGGTTCAGCAAGGATAGCAGCTTGATACTGATACATCTGCCTGATATCGAGCTGCTACCCAAGCTCATATCCTGCCCTTTGATAGATTTTATCGACCAGGGACAACGTACAGCCCTGGAAGAAAGCGAAAACGACTTGGGTGGTTTTCGGATTAATGCGGTTAGTGCTGTGCATAGTCTTTTCCCCGACCTTCATGGAGCAGGGTTACACGTCTCTATCAAAGAAAGGGCTTTTGATCCCCAGGATATTGATTTTAAAGGGCGTGTAAAGGACTTGGCAAATTTCCCCAGTCAAATTACCGATCACGCAACGACCATGGCCAGTTTGATTGGTGGCGGAGGGAATTCTTCTCCCTTGGGCAAAGGGGTAGCTTGGCAGGTTCATCTGTTGAGTTCCAGCTTCGAGAATCTATTGCCGGATGATGCCGCTCTGTTGAATACACAAGGTATATCCGTGCAGAACCATTCTTATGGAGTTGGCATCGAGAATTATTACGGACTGGAGACCCAAGCCTACGACAAACAGGTACGGGAAAATGCCCATCTGTTGCACGTTTTTTCTTCCGGTAATTCAGGGGATAAGAGCAGCGAAAGTGGAACGTATGCCGGAATAACAGGCTTTGCCAACCTGACTGCGCAGTTTAAAATGTCTAAAAATACCCTCAGCATCGGCGAAATAGATGCTCAGAAATTAATTAGCCCTTTGAGCAGCCGAGGCCCTGCTTACGACGGGCGTATAAAACCCGAACTGACCGCTTACGGAGGTTTTGGAAGCTCAGAATCAGCAGCGCTGGTTTCAGGAATCAGTCTGCTGGTACAACAAGCCTATCGAGATAGATATCAAACCCTGCCTTCTTCTGCCTTAGTCAGAGCGGCTTTGATCAATAGTGCCGATGACCTGGGCAGACCCGAGGTAGATTTTGAATATGGTTTTGGAAGCGCAGACGCACTGGGAGCCGTCAGAAGCATGGTAGAAGAAAGGTTTATCAAAGATCAAATCAGCGAAGGAGAATTAAAAAGTTATTCCATTCAGGTGCCTCCCGGCACTCAAAAGCTCAAAATTACCCTTGTTTGGAATGACCCCGAAGCCACCCCCAATGCCCCAAAGGCACTTATCAATGACTTAGACTTGCAACTTACCGACCTACAGTCGGGCTCTGAATGGTTTCCCTGGGTATTAAATACGTTTCCTCATGCGGATTCACTGCGTAAACCTGCACAGCGCAAAGCTGATCATTTGAACAACATAGAACAAATTACCCTAGATCAACCTGAATCGGGAAATTATCAGATTTCTGTAAAAGGCTATGATTTATCTGACTCAATTCAGGATTTTTATATTGTGTATGAATTTGATAATCAGCCTTTTTGGATTTATCCCGGTGTTTATGACTTGATCAAAGGAGGGGAATCATATACACTTACCTGGAACCCTGCTGCTTTTTCGGGCTTAGCCAAACTAGAATACCAATACGATGGGGAACAAATCTGGCGCAGTATTGCCGAAATAGCTGACCCTTCTTTAGGTGAATTCACCTGGAATTTTCCTGATACGTTGGCTCTTTTACAATTCAGATTGACTGGCAATGATTGGGCATTTTATTCGGATGTAGTTACAGTAAGCCAGGCGATTGTACCTCAGGTAGGTTTTGATTGTGAAGATGAAGTATTGCTTTTTTGGTCGGGAATACCCGGCATCGAGCAATATGAAGTATATAATCTGGGCGAGAAATATTTAGAACCCTATGCGGTTGTTTCTGATACATTGATAATCATTCCTAAAAATCAGTCATACGGCTTGTATTATGCCCTAGCGCCCGTATTTAAGGGCAAAAACCCCAAAGGCTTGACAATTAATTATACCTTTCAAGCTACCGAATGTTACTTCCGCGCTGTGCTGGTGAGGGAGTTTATCAGTCGGGATACTATTGTACTCGATATAAGCCTAGGTACAAGCTACGGACTGGCCTCTGCAAGGCTACAAAGATTTGAAAACGGTGAATTTCGGGATATTGTCCAAATGAATGCCCCTCAAAGTCCGAACTTTGCGCTGGTTGACCGCCAACCGCAGCCTAACCGGAATCTGTATCGGGTAGCCCTGAGCGATCTTCGAGGGCGGCAATGGTACAGCAATGCAGTAGATGCTTTTTTTACGCCTGATAATCAGTTTTTTGTGTATCCCAACCCTGTTTTGAGGAATGAACTACTGAGCGTGTTGGATGCTTCAGAAGCAATTACTGAGTTACTAATTTTCCAGGCAAACGGCAAACTGGAAAAGACCTATACTTTCCAATCGGGGGTTTCTAAGGAAATTCCAACGGAGGGTTTGGTTCCTGGACTATATTTTTTACATCTCAAAACCCAAAAAGGGCAATTATATGTAAAAAAAATAATCATTCAGTAAAACGTCTGCAACATCTCTTGCATAAAAAAACCCGTGGAAAACTCCACGGGTTTCTTAAAATAAGCAGTAAATTTATTTTAGAAATTTCCGTTGTACATCCAGGCAAGGGCTGTTTTATCGTCTGCATTGAAGGGGCGATTGCTACCATCGGTACAAGCCAGCATCCAAGAAGCTGCTGCTGCACTAGCACCAGAGGGAGTTCCGGGGATCAGAATAGCACCAACAGTACTTGCGCCTTCGTTGCTGGCTGCACCACCGCAGCTAATGGCACGGTTAAAGTAGTCAGTATGGCGGAAACCGATGCAATGCCCCATTTCGTGTGCGATAATCGTAGCGATTCCATTTACACTCAATCCGTAGCTGCTTTCCAGTACACCACTCATAAGAATTTGGTTGTAGGGGTTGCCGTTAGAAGGGAAACCTGCGGAACCTAATACGCCTCGTCTTTCATCACGTCGGGACAATCTGCTGAATGTGATACCGGCACCGGTGCTAGAGGTCACACGCTGGAATTTCAGGTCTAGTCCTTCGGCATTGTAGCGGGCAATGGCTTCATCCAAGGCAGCCACATAAGTACTGCTGAATCCGGTACTTCCTCCTTGGGGGATATACACAGTAACGGTGCGATTGCCACCTGTACTTACTACATTGGTGGTGCGGTACTGCTCTTCGTCACCAGCTCTCAGCAAAATGCTTACGGAAGGCACTTCATTCAGACGGTTTTCGGGGATAAAAATGTCATTTTCCACGATATAACCGCCATCGGTTTTGATGACACCTGCATCAGAAAATCCGAGCTTGCGGATAGATTGCAGGGCTTCTTCAGATACTTGGTCTTCAGAAACAACTTCTTCGTTGTTTTGGCAAGACGAAACAATCAATAAAGTTGCAAAAGCAACAAGGGCTAATGTTTTGTTTAAATAGCGCATAAATAATGTTTTGTTAATATTATATTAAAATGCTTCTGAATATAGACCAAAACTTATATTGATGCAAGCATTAAAAATAAAATTTTTATTTTTCAACATCGTTACAAAAAAAATATAATTTGTGCAATATTGTTGCAAAATAAAATAATATTCTGATTTTGTATGAATCACCTAAAAAATAATATTAACATAATTTAATAGATTCAAATAAAAGAAGATAATTAAAATGGTACAAAATAATATTGTTTTAGAGTAGATCAGTACAATTTTAAGATAAACAAAATATTCTATTTTATGAGGGAACTACTTTTCCAAAATCCTTCTGATTCCATTGGCACGCTCGATAAGCGACTGAAGTGTCTGATGATCTTCTTCCATAATCCCTTTTCTAAAATCTTCCATAAATCGTACATATTCATCCAAAACCTTGAGGAGATGGGTTTTATTTTGTAAAAGAATAGGAACCCACATCGACGCAGAGCTTTTAGCCAAGCGAGCTGTGGAAGCAAAACCGCTGCCTGCCAGGGTAAAAATATTCTTTTCATCTTTTTCTACTTCCAACACTGTAAGCCCCAACGCAAAAGAAGTAATGTGTGAAAGATGCGATACATAAGCCAGGTGCAAATCGTGATCTTTGGAAGGCATATAAGACAGGGTCATATTCAAGCTTAGGTAAAGCGATTTGATGAGTTCTAAGGCATCCGGGTCGGAGACTTCCGGGTCGCAAATGATGCCCATTTTCCCCTCAAAAAGGGAGTCAAAAGCAGCTTCTGGGCCTGTGTTTTCTGTTCCGGCGATAGGATGAGATGCCACAAAACGCCCTCTTTGGGGATGATTTTGTACAGCCTTACAAATACCGTATTTGGTAGAACCCAAATCAGTGACCACACTTTCGGAGGGGATTTGATCAAGAATTTTGCTAATCAGGGCTTCCCCTTTATCTACCGGGATGGCAAGAATAGTGAGCAGGGAGTTTTGTATTCCTTCTTCTAGGGAAACCACTTCTTCCACCAAACCCAAGTCAAGTGCTTTTTGAGCGTGGATTGGGTTTAATTCTACTCCCACTGCCCGATGGATAAATCCGTTTTTTTTTAGGCTGAGTGCCATCGACCCGCCGATGAGTCCCAGCCCTATGATACAAGCTTGCATGTAATTTGTTAAGTTATACGTGTGTTATTTCAGGTTTTAGATGTAGGATATTTCTATCATAAGATGCTGATATTTAGAAGTATAAATCTATGAAATACCAACAATCAACTCAATACAGGTTTTTGGAGGATACGGCTGAGTGCTTTTTCAAAAATTTCAACAGGAGAGCAGAGTGATACACGTAAATAGCGATTGCCCTGTGAGCCGAAGATAAATCCGGGGGTAATAAACAGGTGGTATTGATTTAAAATCCGGTCGCAAAAATCGCCGACATCTTGGATATTATCTGGGATTTTAGCCCAAAGGAACAAACCTTTTTGATGATTGTCAAAAGTACAACCAAGTGATTGGATAAGATTTTCGGCTATTTTTCTTCTTTGTTCATAAACTTGATTCAGCTCTTGATACCAAGTCAAGGGAGCATCTAAGGCAGTAATTGCGGCTTTTTGAAGAGCTTTGAACATCCCTGAATCCATATTGCTTTTGACCTGAAGAACTGTATCGATGTATTCCTGCTTCCCGGCCAGCCAACCGATTCGCCAGCCAGCCATATTGTGCGATTTGCTGAGAGAGTTCAGTTCAAGAGCTACTTCAAGAGCGCCTTGAGTTTCCAGAATACTTTTGGGATTATCGTTGAGAATCAGGCTATACGGATTGTCATTGACGATTAAGAAGCGATACTTGTGTGCCAATGCTATGAGTTTGTCGAACTCTTCAGAGTTTGCGTCCGTTCCGGTAGGCATGTGCAGGTAGTTTGTCCACAAAATTTTGACTCGTTGCAGGTCTTTTTGGAGGAGTTGATCAAAATCAATGCGCCAATGAGTCTCTTCACGAAGGTCATAATATTCAATTTGCGCCTGGAGCATATTGCTTACGGCGGTGTATGCTGGATAGCCCGGATTGGGCACCAGCACGGTATCTCCAGGATTGAGGAAAGCCATAGAAATATGAAAAATCCCTTCTTTAGAGCCAATCAGAGGGAGAATTTCAGCTTCTGGGTTCAGCCGAACTCCGAAAGTATTTTTATAAAACCGACTGATTGCCTGGCTTAATTCGGGGAGTCCTCGATAAGATTGATACCCATGTGCATCGGGTTTTTGGGCAGAGCGTTGTAATTCTTGCAATACATCAGGTGGAGGGGGCAGGTCGGGGCTACCGATACCCAGATTGATGACTTCAAGCCCCTGGATTTGCATTTGGCGAATTTGTTGGAGCTTGGTTGAAAAATAATATTCTGAAATGGTTTGGAGTCTTTCTGCTTTTTGAATAATCATGCGTAATTTAAGCAAGGTTTTGGTGAATTTGCAAGAAACGGTCAAATTTAGTCAATCCTAAAACCAATCACCAATACATCATCAATTTGTTTGCTGTCTCCCATCCAATTATAAAAGGCTTTTTCGATAATTTCTTTTTGTTCTTCCATGGGCTTTTCGTGGATTTCAAGCAGCATTTGTTTGAATCGTTTGAGCATAAATTTACGTCCGTGTTCGCCTCCAAACTGATCTTGGTAGCCATCCGAAAATATGTAAAAGCTGGTGGGTGCATTGAGTGATATGGTGTGTTTGGTAAAAGTACGTCCACCGCTTCGTTGGGCGCCACCGACCGGCAATTTATCACCTTTGATGTAAAAAAGTTCATTGTTTTGGATATACACCAAGGGGTTTTTGGCACCAGCGAATTCTACTTTGGCTCGTCCATAATCAATTACACAAAGAGCTATATCCATACCATCTTTATTATCGGTTTCTTGCTGATTCAAGGCATTGGTTACGCCGATATGCAATTCCTTCAGGATTTTAGCTGGGTCTGAAACTCCTTTTAGCTCCACAATACCATTCAGGAGGTCATTACCGATCATAGACATAAAGGCTCCGGGTACACCGTGGCCGGTACAATCTACGGCAGTGATTACAAATTTTTCGGTATCATAGCCTTTGAGTACTTTTTTGAACTGCCCTCCTTCGGAAAGTTCTTCATAAATTGGTTGGGGTTCGATGCGAGAACACCAGTAAAAATCGCCACTGACAATATCTCTGGGTTTAAAAAATATAAAAGATTTGGGTAGAATAGCCTGAATACGGTATAATTGCGGTAAACTAGCGTTTTGAATTCTTTTGGCATAGTTAATACTGGAGGTGATGTCTAGGTTTTTTTTCTCAATCATTTCTTTGACTTTTACTACTTCAGTGGTGCGTTCTTTGACTTTTTCTTCCAAGTTTTCATACAAGAGTGCATTCTCGATAGAAATGTTGATTTGGGTAGAAAGGAGTTCCAGAATTTTGAGTCGGTCAGGAGTAAAGGCCTCAGTAGTGAGATTATTCTCAAGATAAAGAATACCTGTCAATTTATTTTTATGAATCATCGGTAGGCAGAGAATGGATTTGGGTTGGCATTTTTCCAGATAATTGGGTCCTACAATGGCATTATCCCTGCTGGCATCACTAATGACGACATTTTTGCGGGTGCGAATCACATAATACACCACCTCGCTCGAGAGTTTGGGGCGTTCACTCAATCCATTGACCTCATCGATAGGGATTTCCTGCATAGATTCTACTTCGGGGTTATTTACATTGGCTTCTGCTACGATGACCCATCTGCTATCTCGATTTAAGATAAATAAGCCTTTTTCAGCTCCGGCATTCTCAATCACGATGAGCATCATCTTTTTAAGGAGATTATCGAGTACGACTTCGCTGGAAAGTGCTTGGGTAGCCTTGATGATGGTGTTCATGTCCAGATTAGGTCCGAAGGTAGAATTTGTTCCAGAGGCAATGGTAGATGAAGTAGCATAAGAGCCTGACACACGGCGTTTGTTACGCAGAAATTTTCCGTATTTTTTCTGAATATCCTTTAGTTTGGCTTTGGCACCCCATATTTGATAATTATAGTAGGAGTCTTCCAAATAAGTCTCTGCGATTTTAATTTTACCTTGATTGAAATAAAACTCAGCAGCCAATTCGTTTGCGAGGGCTTCTTCCAGGATAAATTTATATTTTTTTGCTCCTTCTGCGGCTGCATCATAGAGATCCATAGCTTTTGTGTTTTGGCCGGAGAGTCGCATAGTTTCAGCCAAGATGAGCTGGTATTTGTGCAAATGATTTTCAGGGGCGTGATAAGCCCAAAGTTTGAGGTCTTTTTGATTGAGGTCAATTTGTCGTAGGAAGCCTTGTTTTTCCTCGAGAGAAACCTCTGGAAAACGTGCGATCAAAATCAAAGAATAAAGAAAATTATGTACAGGTACAAGGAGCATCCCAGTCACACCTTCTTTGTATTGCTCGGCTAATTGTACATATTCAAAGGCTTTTTCGTAATCTTTGAATAGATATGCCAGTATCGTTTTAGCCTGAAGGGTGACAAAGGCAAGTGTAAGTTGCTGATCTTCAATAAAATGCTCTAATTCCTGGGTTTCATCAAAGAATTCTCCCTTTAATAAAGTAGGGTTTTCGCCTTCTTCGGTTAAGTTTTGAATCATTTGAAGCCAGGGCGTGAGATACGATACATGAAAATGTTGTTTGAGCTGGCGGATGAGTTCTAGGTTTTTGGTATAGCGTGATTGGAGCGATTCGAGATCAACTCCCATCAGAAATTGATAATGACAGGATTCTACGATATTATAACAAGCAAACTCGATCTCCCCAGTTTCTAATCCGATTTGGACGGCTTCAAAATGCGGTTTGCGGGTTGCTCGGGCGTGTTCTTTCCAATGCATTACTGTAGAAATATAGAGATTATCTACTTTGGCTTTAAAAAACTTTGCATTGTAGCGGTCTAGCAGGTTCACGGCTAATTTGCCGAATTTATATCCCGATTCAATATCCTTTAATTTTCCGCAAAGCAGCCCTCCATAAAAGGCATACCCAACGCAGGCCGATGCAGAATTTCCGTATTCAATGGATAGGTTGACCATTGTATAAGTAATTTTTGCAAATAAATCAGGGTTAATCGACCAGGCAGGTGTAATGATACTGTCCATAATTTGAAGAGCAGCTTCTACTTTTTTATGGTTGATATCAGGCAGATTAGCCAGGGCATCGATATCCTCGATTAATAAAGGTGCTTCTGCCAAAGGAATATTGAGCATTTGGATTACATTCAGTCCTGCTGAAAGTGCATTTTGTTGGTCTCCTCTGGAGATATGATACTGCATCTCGATTTCAAAAGCAGGCATTTTATCGAGGGTAGACTGAGCATTTTCCTTGACGATATGGATGTATTTTTCTGTTTCTACCAGGTCTCCTTTTAGGAAAACAGCCTCCAGCATTTCTGCATAGATATTCAGGGTAAATTCGTAATAAACATCCCAGCTATCGGGTGGTAGGCATTGGATGGCAATTTGCAAATAATTGTATGCGGCTTTGTATGCGGATGAATCGCGTGCTTTTTGACCTGCCAGATAATTGAGCCGAGCAACAAAAGCCAATTCATCCCGGTTGAGCAGCTCCAATCCAAAATTCCATTGATTAGTAATATCAAAGATGTGGGAATCCCATTTTGATTCGGGGATATGTTCTACGAGTAATCGACCGATTTTCAGGTGGATATGCTTTTTTTCCTCTTGAGGAATCAATGAACTGACAGCCTGCTGAATGCGATCGTGGGCAAATCTATAATCATCCTCCATAGGTACTACCAGCCCCTCCATTAAGGCGGGTTCGAGAAACTTACGGGTTACCTCTACGGCGTCGGCAGCACTGTTTTCGTCGACAATGGTAAGAATCGTCAAGTCAAAGCGATTTCCGACGCAAGCAGCTAATTTAAGTACGTTTTGGGTTTTTGGGGGTAATTTTTGAATTTTGCTTGCCATCAGCTCTACTACATTATCTGTAATATTGAGCCCGTTGAGTTGTTCGGAATCCCAAACCCAGGTATTATGCTCAAAATCAAAGCGAAGTAGGTTATCTTCATAAAGTGTTTTGAGCATTTGATTGACAAAAAATGCATTTCCTTGCGTTTTTCGGTAGATCAATTCACTTAGATTGCTTACTTGCTCTTCTGGCATTTGCAAGGCATCACTGATGAGTTGGTTGAGGTGATCATGGCTTAGGTTATTCAGCTCAACGGTGTTCATGGTTACGTCTTCCCTTTTGATTTCTTCAAGAATCATCATAAAAGGGTGAGAGTCAGAGATTTCATTTCCACGATAGGCACCGATCATAAACATATAATCGGCCTCTTGGTTGGTCAATAAAATCTTGAGGAGGTTCATAGATGCGGCATCTGCCCATTGCCAGTCGTCAATAAAAATCACAAGTGGGTGGTCTTCTTTTGAAATGGCATTGACAAAATTTCTAAATACCCGATGAAAGCGATTTTGTGCGTCGGTAGGGCTCAAAGGCGTTACTTCGGGCGGCTTGCCAATAATGAGTTCAAGCCCTGGTATAAAATCCGTTATTACCTTGGCATTCTCTCCGACAGCGTCTAAGATTTTATTTTTCCATTTTTCCAGTTCTCTGACATTTTCTATCAATAAAAGATTAACAAAGCTCTTAAAAGCTTGAATAAAAGCAGAATAAGGTACGTTTTTTTGAAACTGATCAAATTTGCCTTCAATAAAAAAGCCTCTTCTTTCAGTAATGGGTTTGTGAATTTCGTGGACCAAAGCAGACTTTCCAACGCCGGAATAACCCGTGATAAGTAATAACTCAGCGGCTCCCTGGCACGAGCGTTCAAAAGCATCGAGCAAAAATCCAATTTCTTTTTGGCGGCCGTAAAGTTTTTGAGGAATCTGGAGCTTGCCTGAATAATCGTTGCGAGCCAACTCAAAGGCTGTAATTTTGCCCTGCTTGATCAACTGATTTAGACATCGCTCAAGGTCGGCTTTGAGTCCGTAAGCAGATTGATAACGATCTTCGGCATTTTTACGGAGCAATTTCAGGATAATATCTGAGATAATCTCAGGGATATTTTTATTGACTTCTGCTGGGGGCATAGGGCTAAGGGCAAGGTGAGCATGCACGAGCTCCATCGCATCCCTGTTGTCAAAAGGAAGTCGCCCTGTTAGAATTTCATAAAATACTACTCCCAAAGAATACAAATCTGTGCGATGATCAACGACTCGATTCATGCGCCCGGTTTGTTCGGGGGATATATAAGCCAGCGTACCCTCGAGTTTTTCAGGATTAGTCAGGTTGCGACTTTTAAGACTGAGCTTGGTGGCAATTCCGAAGTCAATAATCTTAATTTGTTTGTCTTCGCTAAGGAGAATATTTTTGCTGTCAATGTCTTTGTGTATGATTTTGCGCTGATGAATTTCACCCAAAATTTGGCAGATTTTGAGGGCAATTTCAAGAAACTCTTTCAGGCTTAAGGTATTTTTTTGGAAATATTCTTTGAGGGTTAAGCCTGGGATGTATTCCATGATCAAGGCCGGTTTTCCTTCATACAGTGTTTTTTTGTACACCTTGCGAGTACCCTCCAGATTCAAATTTTGAGTAATTTCGTATTCGTTGTAGAAAGAAGATATCTGGCTGGGGCTGGCCTGATCATCACGAATCACTTTGATCACGACAGGGGTCTGATATTCATTATCTTCTTGATAATAAACTGTAGAGTTGGTACCTTCAAATAAAAGTTGATATTCAGCGGCAAGCATATGGTTTTCCTCAATACTTTAAGAATAGCTCAGATTATTTTTTTAATTTTATGAACTCAAATATTCATCAGACTCGAATAAATCGCCGGTTTTAAATATTATCCATGCACAATACAAAAAAGGTGCAAAGCTCAACCCCGTTCTGATTTTTTTGCAAGAAGTTTATATTTTTGTTTTTGAATCTTCATTATAAATTATAAAAATGACACCCAATCAAATTGAAAAAGTTCTTGAGATTAAAACCTATTCTATTGCGCATCTTGAAATTGCCCTCTATCAGGACCCTGATGTATGGCTGCCCTACAGTGCTACCGAAATGCTAAATTTTCTTATCCAAAATAACTACCTGTCTTCTCTGAAGGATAATTCTGTATTAGACCTGGGTACAGGCTCGGGTATTATTGGAATTGCTTGTGAGATGCTTGGCGCCACAAACGTGATTTTGGGGGATTATTGCGCCGCAGCGGTTGTGTCGGCCGAGCAAAATGCCCAACTTAATCGCCTTCACGCCAAAGGTGTACAAAGCGATCGTTTTGCTTCGTTTTCGGGGCAGGCATTTGATCTGATCATTTCTAACCCTCCAGTACAACCTTGGCTTTTTACGGATACTTCGCACCGAGAAAACAGGCTGAGTACTTCTGCCTGGAATGAAGCTGGCTATGACGGGCGCTTGGTGCTTGATGCTTTAATTTGTGAAAGTAAAAATCTTCTCAGCCATCAGGGGCAAGTGATTACTTCTTGTTCTTCTAGGCATGGGCACCGACAAACGCTGGCTCTTCTGGAGCAATACTGGGCGAACCAATGGGAAGAGATTTTTGTATCCGAACATATCATTGATCCGAACTATCACAAACCTTACATGAATATTTGGTTGAAGCTGCAGGATGAAGACTTGGATTTGAGGGTTTATCAAAAAGATGGAGAAGGACGAAAGTATGCTTTCCAAAAAGATAATAAAAGAGCTTTTTATCTACTAACAGAATGGGAAATTGCTGGAGACCTGATTCCGGTCAAAATTTATAAAGAACTTGATTCCTATAGGATATTCAATCAAAATAAAGAGAAGATTTTAGACTTGACCGAAGAAGATTACCATTTTCCTGAACTTTCTTTGGCGCAGCCTTGGTATTATACCTATCATCTTTTGCGATTGAAAATATAGAAATCCTGGGTTGAACGCATACACTGACGGAGTACTTAAATAATTTCCAATACACTGCCACTTTCTTTAACTATGCCGAAATCTTTGAGTTCTTGTACCCCTTTTTGAGTAAAATGAGGGATCAAGAGATGCCAGACATTTCTTCTTACTTGGAAGACATCCTTCTCAAATAGGTCTATGTTTCTTATCTTATGTTGTAGCAGTGAGAAAAAAAGCGTTATCCAAAGATTTTGCGCCAGTGTATCATAAGCATGGAGATATGGCTCTTGCTGAATAATACCGCGCCCTACTCCATAATCAATAATGGCTTTTGCATTATTGACTTCATTTTGAATGTACTGAGAATGCATCTTGGCAATTCGGGGAAAATCCCGAAAAATCTCAAGCATATCCAGATAAAAAAAACGATATCTGATTTGAAACTGAAAATGAGTAACAATCTGATTATCAAATGCTTTTGAATCTGGGAATACTCGGTATTGGGCAAGAACTTGCTCGAGTTCGTCTCGAAATAGTTCATAGATACTTACGATAAGATTATCCTTCTTTTTGTAATGATAATTGAGATTACCTGTACTGATTTCGCAGTTTCGGGCAATGTCCATTAGGGTTACATTTTTGTAACCTTTTTCATTAAACAAGGCAATCGAGGTTGCTAGTATCTTTTTTTGGGTTGATTTTTCTTTCATAGGCCAACAATTGTAAGTCAACCAATTGCTTACTTGGTAGCAAATACATAAAGATCGTTTAAATCTGTAAATTAATTAAATTTCATTAAATAAGTTGATGAATGGTAATATAAAACACGTGCTGTCTCGGATGTAGTTCTATTCACAAGGATAGAGACTCAGACAAGTTTTCAATGATTATGGTAATAATTATGAGAATATAGACTATTGTAGATCAAATATACAAGTAGTAACACATCTCAATAAGCTAGCCAAAACTAATGAAAATATAAAATTCTTACATGAGTAATTTTATATTTTTTAAATTCATGCCCAAATTCTTACAAAAATGTCGCAATTTCAAGCATTTTATAAAAAAAAATGGTAAAGAATATATCTTTACCGTTTATACCCAGATTGAAGTGATTTGCCTGATTTTCTTGATTGATTAGCTTGATTATTAATGATTTAAAAGCTAAAATCTCGGAAAACCACTTCGGTTTGAGTATAAATACTTACATGGTTTGGGTCAAACAGCCAGCCAAGCGTGTTTTTTGATGATTTTTTCCGCTTGTTGTGGGTTGACCATTTGAATAAAAGCCAGGTATCCTCTCCCATATTGAATGGCATTTTTCCCAAGTTTTTCGCTCATTGCCTGTTGTCCTACCTGTTCGTATTGATGTAAAAAAGCCCGAAATCGCCGTAAGTCTCTGCGCGATATTCTTAGTTCGTCATGATTTACGACAATTCCTGTGACCGTTTGTCTTTGGTGGGGTCGCATTACGAGAGTTTTTTCCTCATTGAGTATAAAATTTTCGTCTGCAATAATTTTTTTGGTCAGCCCTAAAATATTTTTTAATTCGGCATCTTTATCTTCGTGAGAGAATACCAAATCGTCAGCATATCGGCTATAAGTCCAGCCCATGCTTTGTGCCAGTTTACTGAGGCGATTATCCAGTTTGCGACAAATAATATTGCTGATTGCAGGAGAGGTACAAGATCCTTGGGGCAAGTAACGGTCACCTAGGGCTACGTAGTATTTTTTGTCTCCAAGAGATGCTCCAAGCCGCATAGCATCTGTGCAAAGAAGGGCAAAGATGGTAGCCATTCCTGGGCTATATCCGAATGATTTAAACAAACCTTTGACTCTGGGAAATTTGATAGAAGGGAAAAAATCTTTTAAATCCAGGCGGATCAAGAGGTTTTTATGTAGGTGACGCTCGGCATTGTCTACAATGGATTTACCTTCTAAAAATGCCATAGCAGATTCGTGAACCGGAACTTTGGAGAGGATATTTTCAAGAACCCACTTTTGGGCAATACGCATTTTACTTTTAGGGGCAGAAATAGTACGAAAGCCTCCCTTGCGTTTGGGTATTTGGAATCGGGTATAGTGATCAATACGGGCGGATTGTCGGTGGTAGCAAAGCCAAAGCAATTCTTCACGACTCAGTTGGATGAGCTGGGATAATTCCAGCAAATCTTTGACGTGTGGCAAGGACAATGATTGCAACAATTCTTCGTCCTGACCCTGAAAAATAAGCCCTTCGGCGATCTTTTCACCTAAGTAGGAAGGAGTGGTTTTGCGTTTTTCGCTAATTTCAGCTTTTCTTTTTTCTTCTTCTTTTTCTCTCTCGACCTTCCTGATGGCTCGTTTGGCTCTTACTCTTTCTATGCGGTTTTTACGAATTTCTTTAATGATCGGTGTGATGTCTTCTACGCCGTCTAGTTCTTTTTTGAGTCGGTAAAGTTCGGTGCTGATTTGATTAAGTTCCACCAATTGTTTTTTGAGCTGTTCAAGGTCACCTGTATTGATTTTAAGAAAACCCAGGCGGATCATGTCCTGAATTTCAAAATACGATTTGCCAAGTATTTGTATTTCTTCTCTCCAGTTGGAGGCATTTTGTTCGGATTGAATCATAATATCAAAAATTTGAAGATTTTACCAAAGTGAATAATATGGAAGCACTTAGTCGGACTAAGCGAAAAGAATTGTCAAAATTTGTGGAAATACGATTTAAGGTTTAACTGTAACGGGATATATAAATGACGCTCGCCATAATATGTGGACAAGGTCCCTGTCGGAGTTGATTGCGACGATGAAAGCTACAGCTACAATCGGCAAATTTGATGCGACCATCCAAATCCAACTGGACAGTGGGTTTGAATAAATCTTTGGCTTGCACTGCCAACTGAAATTCTTTATGTTGATTTTCTAAAACCTGTGTAGAAAGAATCTCAACATGATTGTCCTTGACCAAACCGACGGCATATTTCAGCCTTTCATCGTCTTCGGTTTCCGTAATTTTGATGTCTTGTTTGAGTAATTGCCGCCACCGATAAGTCCCTTTCAGGTGGTCGTACATGGCTTGTCCGTTTTTAGCAAGTTCCTGAAGGGCAAATGTGGCGGCACTTCGTTCTACCTTAAGGATTTCAGCCACTTCTTGGGGTGAGGTGGCTAATTTTTGTTGGAGGATATGCTCTACACGATTCATATCGATATTTTTTTTATTTCCGGAGGAAGCCAGCAGGTCAAAGTTGCCTTTTTTAGCCCAGTCGTTGTCTGTCCAGCCTGAAAGCCCCAGATCGAAGCGATGCCCGTCCATTTCTATTGTCCAGTAAGAGGGCATTCCTGTACCTAATAATTTGACATAGACCTTTTCAGAATAGGGTAGCAAGTCTTTTAAAACGAATAACCTTCTGCGCCCCCAAAGACGAATTTCCCCTTCTTGATCTCCCTGATAAATGTGCGAATCGATAATTTCTATATTCCAAGGATCTAGAATGATTTTGATATTTTTGTCTTTTTTGAGTAAAAAACGAATAGAACGCGGACTTACTTTTTCTTTTTTGCGCTCTAGTTCTGAAAGCACATCGGCGACGGTCTGCGTATCGAGTTCGAGATCAATTCCTTCCAGGGTTGCGGCAGATTGTACCTGCAAGAAGCCTCTGACCCAACTTTCGGGTAGGTCTATTTTTTTCTCGACATTACTCCCGATGGCTGTGGATAGCTCGACCTTTTCAAAAGCCACTTTGAGCCAGGCCGGGCGATAAGACCTGACCCGATAAATCTCATCTGCGAGTGCTTGGCTAAAATCTATGTTGGTAGTGCCAAATTGTACTTCTCCAAAAGTTTCTAGCAGGTCAGCGGGTACAGATACCCGTCCATAGCTGGATTCATCAAGAGAAAAAGCTTCAAAAATTACGGCGTCCGGATGTACACTGATCACTGGGTCAAGCACTATCCATTTTTCCCGATCGTGTTTATACAGCCATTGGTAATACTCCATTCGGGCTTTATTAATTTCTTTTTGGATGGGATCAATTTCGTTTTTCAGGTTTTTTTGTCGGATTTTGAGTTTCTCACGTTTCTCCAAAAGCAGGGCTTTTTCAGCTTCCAGCCCTTTGAGGTGTTCAGGCAATTCTTCCAGGTATCTTTCCATGACCCATTCCTGGTAAGCAGAATGGTCTTTTTGTGGGCTTCGCCAGTCTCCTTTGACTACCTGTCTAAGAGCAAGCATGATCCGGGCATAAGCCAAGCTGTTTTTGATTAAGGCATTGATAGATACGGGTGGGCGAGAGAGTTCGGCCGAGAAGTCAAATTTCATCCCTTGAGAGTCCACCGTGGAGGTGCTGGGTCTGGTATACGATTGTGTTACTTGCATAAGATATGGAGGTTAGGGTTTGAGAAGTTTTTATCTATAAAAGGTCTTCATTGTCAATGGCATCTTTGTATTTTCGGGCTAGTCGTAAAAAAGTAACTCCTCCCGGCTGTATCAGGCGCGTAAATTGTTTGTTTTGATATTGAAAGGTCATAAAAGAACAATTCTGATGGGTGCTGAATTTAGCTTCCATCAAAACTATCCCGACACGTGCTTTGTGGAATTTCATCACGCCCTCGTAGTTGCAATAATCTATGAGCGTATCTTTGTCAGAGATATAATAAAGCAATTCGTGAATGAATGTTTTGTCTCGAATGTTAAATCTTTCATCTTCTAGGGTATTTTTCCCTTTGGGCGAGAAATAAATGATCTCAATCGTATCTGTGCCTGCCAAGATTTGAGGTATTTTGGGTGATTGACAAGCCTGTAAACTAAATCCGAAAAACAAAATTTCCAGGTAATGATAAATATTTTTCAAAGGTTTCAAGATTTTGTTTAGGTTTTAAAGACTATGCAATTTATAAATTTCTGAGCAGAAAAACAACCAAAACGGTTTAATTTTTCTATTATTTTTTAATTCGTTTATTTCATAAACATTTTACCTCCTAATTCAGGTAATTTTTTGACTCTTTTTAGAGATGGGTGTACTTAAGAAAAAATACCCCTTCTATGAAAAAGGGGTATTTTTTATACGAGGATTTTTTTGTGAGGGTTCTGTCAGATTTTCAAAATTGTCCGGATATTGTGTTTTGATTACCGCTTGGTGGGGTTAATATGAATAAAAGCTTCCTGAATCGGTTTGAATTTTTCCAAGTCTACAGGTTTGAGTTTTTCTAAAGTGGCTACAGGGTAATTACTTACACAGTTTTCCGTTACACAGATAGTAGGTCTTGTGGGTCGCCTCTCAAAACCTCCACCGCAATTAGGGCAGACATTCAAAAGGATATTACTGACACAATCCGCACAAAAGGTGCATTCAAATGTGCAGATCATAGCTTCTGAGCTATCATTGGGTAGTTTTTTACCGCAATTTTCACAAATTGGTCTTATTTCAAGCATGGCGTTATACACTGTCTAACTGTTCAGAATGGAGCTTTCAATGATATAACAACACTCATCCAGTTGCTCTTCGGTCATGACCAAAGGAGGGGCAAAACGAATGATATTGCCGTGTGTAGGTTTGGCCAATAAGCCATTTTCCATCATTTTCAGGCATATATTCCAGGCAGTTTTACTTTTTGGGCTGTCATTGATGACAATGGCATTTAGCAGCCCTTTGCCTCTGACCAGGCTTACTAGATCGGTTTTTTGGATGAATGCCTGCATACGTTGACGGAATATTTCGCCTAATTTAAATGCATTTTCCGCTAAATTTTCTTCTATGACTACTTCAAGGGCTGTTTTAGCTACGGCACAGGCCAGCGGATTGCCTCCAAAAGTAGAGCCGTGTTCGCCGGGCTTGAGAGTAAGCATGATTTCATCCCGTCCTAATACCGCCGATACAGGCAACACACCGCCCGAAAGAGCCTTGCCCAGAATCAGCAAATCCGGTTTGACACCCTCATAGTCACAGGCCAATAATTTACCTGTACGTGCAATTCCGGTTTGTACCTCATCCGCAATAAAGAGGACGTTGTTTGCCCGGCAAAGCTCGTATGCATTTTTCAAATAACCTTCATCAGGTACTACCACGCCTGCTTCGCCCTGAATCGGTTCAAGCATAAATCCGGCAACGTGTTTATCTTCCAATGCTTTTTCCAAAGCGGGCAGATCATTGTAGGGAATCATCTCATATCCGGGCATAAATGGACCGAAATCATTGCGGGCAGAAGGGTCAGAAGAGGAAGAAATGGCTGCCAGGGTTCGTCCCCAGAAATTATGTTGTGCAAAAAGGATTTTGGCCTGATTTTGAGGAACTCCTTTGACTTTATAAGCCCACTTGCGGCATAGTTTCAGGGCTGTTTCACCACCTTCTACGCCTGTATTCATCGGTAGCACCCGGTCATAGCCAAAGTACTGGGTGATGTATCGGGCATATTCTCCGAGTACATCATTGTAAAATGCTCTGGAGGTCAAAGTGAGGGTTTGTGCTTGATGAATCAGGGCTTGTACAATTTTTGGGTGGCAATGCCCTTGATTGACGGCACTGTACGCCGAAAGAAAATCAAAATATCTTTTTCCCTCTATATCCCAAAGATATACGCCTTCTCCCCGGGATAAAACCACCGGCAGGGGATGATAATTTTGTGCATTGTAGCGTTCTTCCAGCGCAATGGTTTCCTGGCTAGATAGGCTCTTAATCATATATGTGAGATTTTAAAGTGTAAAACATTTATTTACTCAAAATTACAAAAACTACCTTTAAAGGTAAAAATTCTTTACACTTTCCGGGGTGACGGCGTCTTGGTGCTGCTCTGAATCTTCCACAAACTCCCCGTACTGCATCTTACAAGGAATTACGCCTGCCCAAATCGGAAGCTGATAGTCAGGTTTGGCATCTTTGGGACCGCCGGTACGAATCTTGGCAGAGGCTTCTTCTATAGAAATGGTCAATACTTTGGTACCTTCAATTTCGCCACGGTTTATTTCTCGGCATTCTTCCCACCGCGCTGGCACAAGATGATTGGTAATGATTCTGAGGGCTTCTTTTTTTTCTTCAAAATCGCTCAGTAAGCGTGCTTGGTCAAAAATCACCACCGAACGATAATTCATAGAATGGTGAAATGCCGAACGTGCCAGCACCAACCCATCGATCAGGGTGACACTCAGCGAAATATCTATGCCTTTTTCCATTTCTACAAGCATGCGGCTATTCAAAGCACCGTGGATATACAATAGATGGTCTTTCCTTCCATAGCTTGTAGGGATGACTACCGGTTTGCCTTCATAGATAAAGGAGATATGACAAATTTTGGCCTCGTCCAAAATTTGGTAAATAACTTCACGGTCATAGTTTGCCCGATTTGAAAGGCGATTTACTTTGGTTCTTTCGGTGATTTCTAAAGGGTTTTTCATGGTTTTATACACTGGATAGTTTGAATAAGGTTATATGGTTTGGAGCGAATATTTTTATTTGCCCATCGACATTTTTACTGTACAAAAGTATATATTTACTGGTCTAATCTAATCATCCAGAATTTATAAATTTACTAGTCCAGATGCATCCTTTTTTACAAGAAATACACTTAGAACCCCAATCAGAGTCGCCGATTTATGTTCAAATAGCCAATCAGATTGTTTCGGTGATTCAGCGTGGGATTCTTCCACCGGGCTTTAAACTGCCTGGTTCCAGGATTTTGGCAGATTTTATGGGCGTTCATCGTCAGACGGTGGTAGCTGCCCTCGAGGAGCTTGTGCTAGAAGGTTGGTTGGTGAGCAAGTCCAAAAAAGGTACTTTTGTCAATCAGTCTTTGCCCGAAATTCGCCCTAAAAAACTCAGCGAGTCGGCTTTGGGAACTTATCCTCAAAATACAGGATTTGGCTTTTGTAAAAATACTCGGCTCGATATTCCTGTCTTTAGCACCGCCCGTTTGCAGTTTAATGATGGCATTCCGGATACGCGTCTCGCACCCCTGCATGAGCTGGCGCGACATACTGCTACCCTGCTGAAATCACATAAAAACCCTTATTATCTGGCATATACCCATACACAGGGTTCGCTAAGGTTAAGGCAAGCTCTTTCAAAAATGCTTGGGCAGAACCGTGGGATCAAAGCTCCGCCCGAAAATATATTCATTAGTCGGGGTACAATTATGGCTTTATACAGCCTGGCTCAAATCCTAATCCATCCGGGAGATCGTGTAATTGTAGGAGAGACCAATTACAGAACGGCCGATCTTTGTTTTGAGCAAGCAGGAGCACAAATATGCCGAATACCAGTAGATGAGCAAGGGCTGGTCATAGAGGCAATTGACAAACTTGCAAGCAAAAATCCGGTAAGAGCTTTGTATGTCACCTCACATCATCATCACCCGACTACGGTGGCTTTAAGCCCTGAGCGAAGGTTAAAGTTGCTTGAAATGGCAAGGAAATATGGTTTTGCGATTATAGAAGATGACTATGATTATGACTTTCATTATCAGAATCGCCCTCTTTTGCCCTTGGCGAGTGCCGATTGCGAGGGCTGGGTGATTTATATTGGTTCTTTTACGAAGGCTTTTGCACCTGCTATTCGGACGGGTTATATTGTGGCACCTTCAGACCTGATAGAAGAACTCAACAAATATCGCCGGATCATGGATCGCCAGGGAGATGTGGTACAAGAAGAAGCCATTGCCTATATGCTGGAAGACGGCACCATCAGGCGTTATCTAAATAAAGCATTAAAAGCTTATCGGGAGCGCAAAGAATTGTTTTGCGAATTATTGAGGGATAAATTCTCGGGACGTATTCATTTCAAAGAACCAGAGGGAGGCATGGCTGTTTGGGCACAGTTTGCCTTTGAATATCCATTATTTGAAATCTCGCAAAAAGCTGCTGCAAAAAAGCTGTATATCTCTGACGGGAAGTGGTACAACCCTCCAGGTCAAAATCTAAATGCTTGTAGGATGGGTTTTGCTTCTATGGATTTGGGAGAGATTGAACAGGCGATCGAGATTTTGGAGAAATGTTTTTAATTTTGTAAAAACAGAAAAAATTTCAAAAATGCAGCTTTTGGTCAAAGACTAAAAAGCTGCATGTTTTTACTCACATCCACTTTTTATAGAATAAAAATGGAAATCTTTGGTATTTTCCAATAAAATGCTCTCGCTAATGATTAGACTGATCTGTTTAGTAAACCCATAAAAAATTCCTTTAGTTCTTCTTTTCCAGGAAATCGAAAGTCATTTGGTAGAAAAGCTTGAGAGGGGAGGCATCTCGGCTGCTTTTCATACGGGCTTGGGCACCAATAGCATTATTGTGAAGGAATTCGGCCAGATAATTGGCGGAGTAATCGTCACGAATTTCGCCGATTTGTTGGGCTTCCTGAATACATAAACTAATTTCTTGAATGATTACTTTGAATTGATTCTCAAGGGCTTCACTAAAGCTTTGATGCAGTCCAGCAATTTCCTGACAAAGGTTATTAACCAGACATCCTTTTTGAAAACTTTCGGAGCGATTCCATTCGATAAAATGGACGTATAAGTTTTTCAGGCGATGAAGTGGGCTATATTGTGTATCGAGTAGAAACCCAAGAACAAAACGATGATATTGTTCGCCGTAGTAGGCAATAACTTGTAAACCAAAAGCTTCTTTGCTTTCAAAAAAATTATAAAAAGAACCTCTGGGAATTTCACAGGCCTCTAATACGTCGTTTATTCCTGTATTGTGGTAGCCTTTTGTACGGATGATTTGTGCCCCTTTTTCCAAAATATCTTCTTTATGATATTTTTTTTTCATAGTTAGAACCTGTATTAATCCCGTATTTTGTGTTAAGAAACAAACCTCAAAAATAGTGTTGTTTTTTCTACGTATGATATCAGCCGTGGGATGTCTCTAAGATTTAATTATTTATACATGCGTATCTCTAAGTATTCTTAGAAATTTAAAGGAAATACAATAGCTTTTTTATTTAACATGGAGTATAACAGATATAGCCGATCGAGACCCAGTTTACATTGCATTACATTCGGCAGAAACTTACTCACCGGAAAATAACAAGTATACCACCAACATTTTTACTTTTTTATCTGATTTATTCACTGGTAAGTGGGGGATACGCCCATCAAATAATAAAGAATCCCCTTCTTCTAGGCTTACCACTTCATCTCCGATGATGTAATCTACACTTCCTTCCAGCACATATTTGAATTCATAGGCATCCGTAGATACTTTTTCACGTTTGGCGCCCGGTTCCAGCTCAAGGACTACGGTCTCCAGCACAAAGTCTAGCAGTTTGTGGCTCAAGATAAAATTATACAAGAAACCGATCCTGCCTTCTTTCTCTATTTTGCCATATTCAGATTTTTTTTTGACGATATACTTAAAGCCATTATTGCTCTCTATATTATTAAAAAACAGACTTAAATCAACCTGAAGAGCCTGTGTGATCGCACTCAGGGTGGTAATAGAGGGGATCGTCCGGCCGTTTTCTATTTTAGAAAGCATACCTTTGCTGAGACCTGTAGCCTCTGCCAGGTCGTGGATAGTCCAGTTTTTTTGTTTCCTAATTTCTTTGATTTGCCCTCCGATGCCAGAGATTACCGGGTCTTTGATTTCAATGTCATTGGTTTTTTCTTTTTCCATGAAGCCAACAAAAAAGTATTAAATACTTGTTAATGATTTTTTATATATAAAAAGCTTGCAAAACCAAGTGATTACAAAGCTTTTAATTCCAAAACTAGTGTCAAATAAATAAACGGTGTGTTTCTAAATATTAAACTTTTATGAATATTATTTAATAATAATTTCACCACAAGTTTCACATACGTAAACATTATCCTTTTAGATTTGAATTGTTATATAAGACTAGCCTGCTTGTTTTATTTTCACTGGGTATTCCTAAAACATAAGGCTTTGGGATTAGCTCCCCAATACTATCTTCGGATTAAACAAGTCTCTTTGCTGCACTTGTCAAAAGTTCAAACAAAAACTTGTCTAAATTATGCAATTTACTTTAGCTACGCAAGTACCTCAAAATTTGTTTAATAAGCAATTTTACACTATATGAAAACACTCAAACAGGCACTCTTTTATCTTGCTGTTTTATTCGTAGGGCTGGGCTGCACTCCCTCCACCCAAAACGTCTCTACCGATCCCTGGATCATCTCCGCACCTGCCGGAAGTAATTATTCTAAAATGGATCCCTCCGGTGAGAGCATTACCCCACTTGGGCGAATTCTTAGCCCTCGTGGCAAGCAAATTCAGGTAGCACCACATCCTTATGGGCTTACTTTAAGCCAAGATGGTACGATTGCCGTGACTGCCAACTCAGGCACCAGTCCTTTGTCAATCACCATTATCAAAAATATTTTCAGCGATAAGCCTACCATAAAGCAAATCCCCGAAGGTGCCGAAACCAATGATGAAGTCCTAGCTTCTGTTTTTATGGGAGTGGCCATCAGCTCCGATAATAAACTGGTATATGTAGCCGGAGGGCAGGAAAACAAAGTCTTCATTTTTGATATTGACTCCGGTGAGAAAAAAGGCTTCATCGATTGTGCCGTTAAGAATGAGTCCGTAGATTATTCTCACGGCTACATCGGGGATATGATCCTGAGTAAAGACGGCAAAAAACTTTATGTACTAGATCAGATCAACTTCCGTATGTTGGTCATCGATCCCGAAAAGCGTGAAATCCTCGCTTCGGTAGATACTGGTCGTTATCCTTTTGGCATTTGTCTTTCGCCCGATGAGCACACCGCCTACATTGCCAATGTAGGGATGTACGAATACAAGATTTTTCGCCATGTAGACCCGAAAAACTTAAAAGGGACTTCCAAAGATTACCCTGCTTTTGCCTACCTCAGCAAAGAATCCGAAGAAGGTATCAAAAATGACAGTGTAGACATCCCCGGCCTGGGCAAAGCCAATGGCCCAGAATCTTTCTCTGTCTGGGCAGTAGATTTGAAAGCAAATAAAGTCACCTCCAAAATCAAAACCGGAATACTGGTAGGGCATAAATTCAAAGAAGTACCCGCTGTAGGTGGTTCAAGCCCCAACTCTCTGGTAGCTACCGACAAACAAATTTTTGTAAGCAATGGCAACAATGACTGTATCTCGGTGATTGATGCCAAAAAGGGTGTTGTAACGGATACGCTTTTCCTGAGCCCTGATGAAAGACTGGGTGATTTTAGGGGTATTCTGCCTTTTGGCCTGACACTTTCTCCCGATCAAAAACGCCTTTTTGTGGCCGAATCGGGGATCAATGCCCTTGCTGTGGTCGATGTGGCTTCTCTAAAAGTATTGGGGCATATCCCTACCGGGTGGTTTCCGGCCAAAGTCAAAACCAGTCCGGATGGCAAAAAACTCATAGTGACCAATGCCAAAGGTTTGGGAAGCGGCCCTAATGGCGGTTCTACTTTTAAAAAAGGACCCGAAGGCAGTTATGTCGGCGCATTGATGAAAGGGAGCGTATCTGTGATGGATATTCCTTCGGATGAAGAGCTTACAAAGACTACCCAACAGGTAATTAATAACAATTTTAAATTTGAGAAAGCTTCCTCGGCCAAATTTACCGCTCGTAAAGACAACCCCGTGCCAACGTACCCCAAACAAAAAGAATCTCCCATCAAATACATCGTATTCATTTCCAAAGAAAACCGCACCTACGACGAAGTATTCGGACAACTCAAAAAAGGGAAGGGAGAAGCCACCCTGGCACGTTACGGTTACAAAGCTTCATTCAGCAATCGCGCCAATACTTCCTCTGTCAAAGATGCTGATATTATGGTCAATCACCTGGCCTTGGCCAAAAGATTTGCCATTTCGGATAATTTTTATGTAAATTCAGACCACTCGGCCGACGGCCACCGATGGCTGGTCAATACCTATCCCAATCAATGGATGGAGACAGGGGTATCTGCTGCTTATGGGGGAAATCGCGAATTTCGTGAAGACTCTAAAGCCAAAGGCAATCTATCTTTTGTAGGGGCAAGTGGGGCTATTTATCCCGAAGATTACAACGAAGGCGGCGCCATCTGGGAGCATCTAGAGCGCAACGGACTGGAATTCTTTAATTTTGGCTTTGGAGTAGAAATGGCCGCTACCTATTCGGATTCTACCCTGAAATATGCTGGAGTTCGTTATCTGGCCAATTATCCGCTTCCTGCTCCGCTTTATAGCCGTACCTCCAAAAAATATGCTACCTACAATATGGCCATTCCCGACCAATTCAGGGTAGATGTATTTAAGCAGGAATTTGAAGAAAAATGGATGGGCAAAGGCAAAACCCTGCCTGCAATGCTAACCCTCATCCTACCCAATGATCACGGCGCAGGTGACCGCCCCCAGGCCGGATTCCCCTATCGTGAAAGCTACATGGCGGATAATGATCTAGCTTTGGGGCGCATCGTTGAGTACCTATCAAACACACCTTACTGGAAAAACATGGCCATCGTCGTCACAGAAGATGATTCTCAAGATGGCGTAGATCACGTGGATGCACACCGCAGCATTCTGATGGTCATTTCGCCTTATGCCAAAAAGGATTATATCGGGCACGAGCATTACAGCTTCGGCAGTATCTTCAAAACCTTCTGGAATATCCTGGGTACGCCCTATCTTAATCAGTACGATGCCGTAGCTACAGATATGGCCGACCTCTTTACGGATAAGCCAGATTTCAGCCCTTACAGAGCACTGCCCGTTGACCCGCGTGTGTTTGACCCGCAAAAAGCATTAGACCCTTTTGATGAAAAATTCGACTGGAAAGCGATGCTCGATTCCCCTAACTTGGATGACCCGGCAGACTTCAAAAAAAGCAGTGATGAACGCGACAAAAAAGTGGCGCAGAATAAATAATCATGGGGCAGGATGCTTTTGTAAACAAGCATGCAGGATAGACAGGAGAAAAATTTTAAAATAATTAAATAATGAAAAAAAACATCTTAATTCTTTTATATTCAATAATTTGTACATTTGGCTCTGCCCAGGAAACCGCCAAAATGGTACTTGGCGACTGGACATTTCACCCCAACTATACCCTGGAAAGAAATGCCCGTAATTATCCCGGAAACAAAACCGAAGCTCCCAAAAGCCGCTTTCAGCAATTCAAAACCCTGGGCGAACCCTTGCTTTTTTATGAAAAATATCCCACAGAGCGTCTGACGGATTTCTTCGAAGCAGTCAAATTACCCCAAACCGAGTTCAGCATCGAGCTTTGGATTTTGAACCACGTCAACCTGCCCGTAGGTTCCTTGATCACAGCCCGTGGAAAAGATGCCAAAGAGCAGCCTGCCTGGCTACTGGGTTATTATGGAGACGAGATTTTGTTTCATATCATGACCGAATCTGGAGAAGAGAAAACACTGACCTCCAAAATCAAAAAAGGCTGGAAACAATACTGGGGGCATCTGGTGGGCACTTATGACGGTAGCAAGATGAAACTCTACCTCAACGGGGAGTTGCTTGCCGAATCTGCCGAAATCCAGGGAAAGTTAAAATATCCTTCTTCCAGCCAGATTGAGCTCGCAGCCTACCTCGAGGAAGAACCTTATATGGAAACCTCCAACCTCGTAAAAGCCTCCCGCTTGTATAATTATGCCCTTGAGCCAGATGACATCAAAAAGCGGTTGGATGAACTTCAGGCAATGGTAGAGGAGGGTAAGCTTTACCCCGAAGTATTTCATTACAATGCCGGACCTTATCTGAATTTTGCCACTCAGACAAGCATCAACATCGTCTGGGAGACCGACCGACCCGCCAAAGCTGTCGTAGAGTATGGCAAATCACTGCCCTTGACCGAAAAAAAGGAAATCTCCAACTTTGCGCTCATTCAGGAAATCACTTTAGATAATCTAAATCCTGAAACTCCTTATTATTATCAAATCAAATCTATTGCACAAGATGGCAAGGAAATCAACTCCGGTGTATTGACCTTTGGTACTGCCGTGCAGCATGAATCAGCATTTTCTTTTTGTATCCTGGGTGATACCGAAAGCCGCCCCCACATCAATAGCCGCCTAGCCAAACTGATCTGGGAAGAACGCCCCAATTTTATGCTACATCTCGGCGATGTGACCGACGGAGGCGTACAAAATCATAAATTTGAGTGGAATCAGGAGTATTTCACAGGGATTACCCAGGTTGCGAGCCGTATCCCGATGTTCCCCGTAGCTGGCAATGGCGAAAGTGACCTTTATTGGTACAAACGCTATCACCGACTACCCGAACCGGAGTCCTACTATACCTATACCTTTGGCAATGCACGGTTTTTTATGCTCAATAGCAATGAAGCTGCTGAATTGAAAAAGGGCGGAGTGCAGTATGAATGGCTCAGAACCCAATTGGCGCAATCCAAAGCCACCTGGAAATTTGTGACACACCACCATTGCCCGATTTCGTCGGACGAAGACGACTTCGGGAATACCTGGGAAGGCAAAAAATCTACCCAAGGTGACCCCCGCTTCGATGATCTCAAAAGACTTTATGAAGAATTTGGTGTGGATGTGGTCTTTTATGGACACGTACACGCTTACGAACGCTCTTGGCCGATCAAAGAAGGCAAAATAAATAAAACCGACGGCGTTATTTACATCATGAGTGGAGGTGCAGGCGGACACCTGGAGGATTTTGCACCGACCCATTCCTGGTTCTCAAGCAAAACCCAGCGCGGCAATCACTTCTGCAAGGTAGACATTCAGGGCAATGAGTTTTTCTTTAAAATGTATGACCTAGAAGGGAGATTGAGAGATTATCTGGAGTTGAAGAAGTAAACACATATATACAATACAAGCTAAAAGCTGAATCTTGATTGATTCAGCTTATTTTTTGCTAAATTGCCTATATTTGTATAGAAGCTTAAAGAGAGGATATGATGGAAAAATACTTCAACGATACCGGGGTATGTATTCCCGAAGAGCATTTTATGGTGGATATTTCTGCCAAAATAAGCCAAATACTTGCCCTAATTGAGCGAGGAAGCTACTTTACCATGAATCGCCCCAGACAATATGGGAAGACAACCATGTCTTTTGAAATCTTTGATTTTCTTCACAAAAACCCTGAATATTTGCCTATAAAAATTAGCTTTGAAGGAATTGGAGATAGCATTTTTGAAGACGAGCAAAGATTTTCATCAGGTTTTTTAGAGATTATAGCCAAGCGATTAAAACATACAAATCCTGAATCGGTAAGTTTTTTTGAGGAAAATGCTGCAAAGACGACAGGCTTAAAAGCACTATCAGGTATGATAAGCACCTTTATAAAAACACAAGATAGAAAAGTTGTGTTAATGATTGATGAAGTTGATAAAAGTAGCAATAATCAACTTTTTCTTTCATTTATTGGAATGTTAAGAGATAGTTACTTACTGAGATATGAAGGTGAGCCGACTTTCCACTCCGTAATCCTCATCGGCGTACACGATGTCAAGCACCTCAAGCGCAAAATCAGCCCCGAATCCAGCGGCAAGCTGAATAGCCCCTGGAATATTGCCATTGATTTTAAGGTAGATATGAGTTTTTCACCCCAAGAAATAGAAACCATGCTGCTGGATTATATCAAAACCAAAAACATCGGGATGGATATTCCTGCCATTGCCCAAAAAATCTACGATTATACCTCTGGCTATCCCTATCTGGTGAGCAAACTCTGCAAATTTGTAGATGAAGACATTTTCCCCCCACAAAATAAGGAAAACTGGGATTTGGAGGATATAGAAGCTGGTTTCGGCATGCTCACCAATGGCGGATATACCACCACACTTTTTGATAGTCTGTTTAAATACTTAGAAGATTACCCGGATTTATATGAATTAATCTTTCATCTCGTAATCAATGGCAAAGAATACGAATACAACCTCAATGACCCGATGATTGATCTGGCCGTGACCTATGGGATTATCAAAAACCAAAACGGTAGCTGCCAAATACACAATCGCATTTTCGAGCAAAGAATTTATGCGTATTTTCTCTCTCGCCAAGCCACCCGAAGGGGGCAGAGTTATCCGATTATTGAAGAAAAAGAAGCCTTTATCAAAAACAATCAAATCAATCTGCAGGTCGTCTTACAAAAATTTCAAGCATTTATGCGCGAAGAATACGGCTCCAGAGATGAAGCTTTTCTGGAGCGCGAAGGACGGCTGCTATTCTTGGCTTATCTCAGACCAATCATCAACGGAGAAGGCTTTACTTTTAAAGAACCCGTAGTGGGTAAGGAAAGAAGGATTGATGTAGTCCTTACCTTTGGAAATAAACGACACGTGATCGAACTCAAACGCTGGGAAGGCGAATCCTATCACCAGCAAGGGCTCCAACAACTGAGCGATTACCTGGATTTGTACAAGCTCAAAGAAGGTTATCTCGTTATTTATGATTTCCGAAAAAGCAAAGAATACAAAGAAGCCTGGATTAGCTTTCAAAATAAAAAGATTTTTGCAGTCTGGATATAAAAAGCACAGAGAGAAATGGGATGCTCCGATTACTTACGGGTCAGTTCTGGGACTTTGGAATAGCGCATCAGCTCACTTAAAAATCCAATACCATAAGCAAAAATCTGCACAAAAACGGCTCCTACCCCCAAAAAACCGACATACAAGCTCTTGGTGCGTGCCAAGGCATCCGAAAAAACCAACGATGTATACAAAGTCAGTACACCTGCCTGAAACAAAAAGAAATTCCAGTCAATCAACCAACTTCCTAGCATCGTGGCGCAATAAATCACAAACAAAGCCGGAAGCGTATGTACCCACTTAATCGCTCCGGGATGAAAACGATTTACATTGATTCGTGCCCTGCCGAAAAAGTGCAATTGCTTGTAAAACTGCCGAAAATTTGTGCGGCGTTTGTGATACACAAAGGCTTCCCGAATCAGCCCAACTTTAAAAAAATGTTTTTCAATGCGAATGCTGTACTCAATGTCCTCGCCCATGCGGGTAATGATAAATCCACCCACTTCTTCATAAACTTGTCTGGAAATGCCCATATTGAAGCTCCTCGGGCGAAATTTTTCTCCGGCTCTTTTGCTGCCTCTGATTCCTCCGGTAGAAATCTGAGAAGTCATGGCATAGCTGATGGCTTTTTGGATGAGCGTAAACGAAGGATGTGCTTTGTCCGGCCCACCAAAGGCATCCAGCTTACGGCTGTGAATTTCTCGGTGAACAATCTCAAGATAATCGGGCGGAATGATACAATCCGAATCAAAGACAATGAAATAATCTCCCTGGGCACGTTCAAAGCCATAATTTCTTGAAAAACCCTGCCCGGAGTTTTCTTTGTAATAATAATGCACGTCCAATTGCTCCCTGAATGAATCCACAATGGCTTTGGCATCTTTTTTTGAGCCGTCTTCCACAATGATCACCTCAAAATTCGGATAAGTCTGCTGTGTGAGCGACTCCAGCAGCTCTTTGATCTCATCGGGGCGATTGTAAAGCGGAATAATAATGGAATATAAAGTACGTACTTCCATACCGGGTTTAGTCAGGTGAATAGGTGTCTAATGGCTTCATATTCAGCGTCTCGGCGATTACATAGTCGCCGGTTTGGGAATTGGTGGTAATCATTTCGCCCAAAAAACCCGCCAAAAACAACTGTACACCAATCACTACCGCCACCAGCGATAAGTAAAAGAGCGGTCGGTTGGTTACTAGGCTTTGCTGAGGATCAAAGAAGAAAAACTGATCTACAATCAGAATCATAGCGATCACCGTACCGACCAGGAAAGAAAGCGAACCCAGTGTGCCGAAAAAGTGCATCGGCCTTCGGCGGTAGCGCGTCACGAAGGTAATCGAGAGCAAATCCAGCAAGCCGTATAGAAAACGCTCGAGTCCAAATTTGGTTTTGCCGTATTTGCGGGGGCGATGGACAACCACTTTCTCGCCGATTTTTTTAAAGCCTGCCCACTTGGCCATCACAGGGATATAGCGGTGCATTTCGCCATAAACTTCAATGGTTTTGACCACACGGGCATTGTAGGCTTTGAGTCCGCAGTTGAAGTCGTGGAGTTTGATACCTGAGAGCAGGCGTGTGGCGGCATTATAGAGTTTGGTGGGGATGGTTTTGGAAAGTGGGTCTTTGCGGTCTTTTTTCCAGCCGGATACCAGGTCATATTTTTGCTCGCTAATCATCTGGTACAGCTCAGGTATTTCATCGGGGCTATCCTGGAGGTCGGCATCCATGGTGATGACCACTTTGCCTTTTACAGCTTTGAAGCCTGTATTGAGGGCGGCTGATTTGCCGTAATTCCGATTGAGGGAAATGCCCTTGATATGAGGGTCTTCGAGTCCCAGGTTTTTGATCACTTGCCAGGAGTCATCGGTGCTGCCGTCATTGACCAGGATGATTTCATAGTTAAATCCGGCTTCGTTCATTACCCTTTTGATCCAGGCGCAGAGTTCAGGCAGAGATTCTTCTTCATTGAGAAGAGGCACTACCACACTAATGTCGGGTATTTGATGGGTTTGTGTTTGCAATTTTTTGGCGATTCTCATTCAATATGTATCAGGTATTGGGCTTTGGGTATTGGCTTTTGGGTAAATACTCAAATTAAATTGATATTTGGTATGTATGATTGTTGCCTAAATACTCGCCTCAAACCTCTAAACGGCTTGCAATTTAGTCCAAAAATTGGGATTAAACTGCATATCATTCACTAAAAATGTCCTTGTTCTTCCTTTGGAAAGCTGCCACAAGGAGCGTAAATAAAAACCCGACAATGAGATAAGAGAACAAATAAATTAAAAAATAAACATTTGGTTTTACAATCGCACGTGTGCTGGCTTCCATGGCATCAATTTCTTCGTCTGAATAACCCATGATTTCGCCCATCTTTTCATTGTTGTCTAAGTTAAGCTGAAGCTCCTGCGCCAGAAGAGCCGAGTCTGCACTCATATAAATCAACATAAATAAACCCACGATAAAACCTGTGATTACGGCGATCATCGTGCCTAAACCCAGCCCTTGTACATAGGTCATATAGCCTTCGTTCAGGCTTTTATGTTCGCGCATCCCGAAAATAATCCCCACAATCAAGATCACATTGCTCATCACAGATACCGGATGGCGGTATAGGCCAGTCAGAATAAGCAGAAAATATAAAATCACCGAAGCAATTCCTACATAAAGCCCATATTTGATCGCAGATCGAGTGGTTGGTACATATTCTTGAGTCATACAACAATTTTTCTGCAAGTTAAAGGAGAGGAGTTGACTTTGCAAATCCAAGATTTTCCAAATCTTTGTGATTTGGAAAATCTTTAAATGAAAAAATTTGAAATCGTTTGTTTTATTTGAAAATCATTTCTATCTTGAAGCTATTATCCAAACAGAAGCCAGAGATTTTCTAACGTGTAGTAGAAAATTTTTTCAACACAGTTAAAACCCGGGGAATATTTTTTATTTATAATTTTTCTGTTTTAGGGCTGGACGAGTTTTTTTAATTTTTTCAGCCTCCTTCATAAAATTATCAGCTTAATTTTTAAAACTTCAAATGAAAAATTTAAATCAAATTCTCAAATTCTCAAATTTAATATTCTTAATTTTTTACAGGTATTAGCTATGGTTTGTAGATAACATCTATTTTTATTCAATCAGAAACATAAATGCTTGTAAACATAGAATTATTGGTTAGAATAGATGTGCATATTCGTAGAGAAGCTACTGGAGGTGTGCAGGATTTTGCTCAAAAAATGGGACTGAGCCGTCGTCATCTATTCAGATATATTGAGTATTTGAGAGATGATTGTTGTTTATCTATTGGATATTGCAAAAAAAGGCAAACTTACTATTATACACAACGTAAGGTATTCATTCTTGAATTGGGGAGAAATTTCTAGATGAAAACTGCATGATGCTTTTGCGTGGCACTTATGAATGCTTATTTTGTGATGATAATCAATATAAAACAAATTCAACTAAAATCATTTTTTATGAAAAGTATTTTAAGAATTATTTATTTAATATTTATTTTTCTCTCTACCTCTTGTATAGAACAAGACGGAGAATTACTAATCCAGGAATTGGACACTAAAACAGATGCGGAAATTATTAAAAACATTACAGAATCCGGGCAAGAAGGTATTCCATATCCTGAAGGTAGTAGTTTGAGGATGAGTGATGGAGATTTTGAAATCAGGCTTCCAAAAGGGTATTTTTTTGTATTACAAAAGGTAAAATCAGACGGAGAAACGTTCACCAATTTACTATTTAACCCATCCTTAGGTGTTACTTGTACTTGTAGTAAAGGTAGTGGTTGTTCTCCTGTCAAATATGATGGACAATACTATTGTGTGATGAATTCTGGTTGCACAACTTGTACTATGTCTACTACCACTCCAGATGGAGTAGATAAATCCTCAGTTTCAGAAGTATTAGTCAGAGGTTTAATCAATAAGAATGCAGGTATAACTTTCATCTCTGATGCAAAAATCCCAGCACATAAAAATGGAGATTTAGTAAATCTTGAGAAACTTATACGTCACAAAGAAGTAATCCACGGAAACGCATTTGAAGAATTATTTGAAATAGCTGAGGTGAAAACATATTTTGACAATATAACAAAGCTTTACAAAGAAAAAGCTCTGAAGCCTAATAAGTACGCTTACATGAATATTTATGGTAATTTGGCATTGATTCCTTATTATCTTGAAGCACACATCATTGAAGTAGATGGAGTCAAATATTCAGCAAAATCACTTAAATTTGATTCTAGTGAAGTTTCTTGTAGTTGTTCCAAAGGTAACGGTTGTATAAAAAAATCAGTATGGATACCTGGATTAGGTACAGCCCATTATTGCGAGGCAGGAAGTTGTACTTCTTGCACTCTTAAAGATAATAAGGCTGTCGAGTAGTCGTAAAATTTGATAAAATAGCTTTAGATAAATGGATGTTCCAAAAGTTTTTCAAAGTGTTCAGATAAAGGCTAAGTTATTAAAATGGTGGTGGTTGAATTATAGTTTAACGCAGCGTAACTTAATTCTAAACAATAGACGAATATTCTCCTGAACATCAAAGCTTTACCTAAGACCGTGGAGCGTACCGATTTTGTATCGGTTAGTTGGCAGAATGTGGTATTGGAGAGTCAAAGTGTTCAATTACCTATTACCAATGGAACTTATAGCGGCTCAAACAGATATAAAAGAATCAAAAGATGGGATTTTCAAACTGCGGTTATTGGCTGTACGCTTCCGGGATGTACCAATCCGGTTTTTGATCCTGCCAAATGTATTAGGATTATTTCAGGCCAGACAACACACAATGTCCGTAACGGGTCGCTTCAGGGAAATCTGAATTTGAGTATTTAATTTAATTGTATTTTAAGTCCGGTAGTTTATAAGAACTGCCGGGCTTTTTAAAAATAAATTTAGCCTATTTTATGAAAAAAATCATTTTCTTATACATTCTTTGTTGTCTTAATATTTCTTCTTATGCCCAAAAAAGGCTGTATATCGGTACGCTTTTGGGTGGAAAAGAAGACAAAGTCGAGTTGAATGATGACGGGGGAGCTTATCTCGATAAGCAAGCTCCACGTCTGATTGCAGGTGTGCAGGCCAATCTCTATTTTAACCGCAATTATAGCTTAGAGTTTGGTGTCAATTCCAATAGTGTGGGTGCTAATGCAACCTTATATTTGGGTTCGGGTGCTTATCGTTTGTTTAGTGATAATGGCAACACGATGCTACAGATACCTATACGATTACAAAGAAGGCTTTTCAGTTTTTTCAAGCAAAAACGATGGGAATTAAATGCTCTGGCTGGTGTATCTTATTTTAACAATTGGAATGTGGGTTTAGATTATGTCGGACCGGATATTGAGCCTGAAAACCCTAATAATTTTATCAATTCAGAGTTTTCTGGCAAACGAGCCCACAATTTTTCTATAGACTACGGCTTACAGCTTGCCTGTGTCAGGAAGCATTTTCGTTTTTACACTTCCTATTTTTGGAATTACGGCTTGGGAGAGTTTGTGCGTACAGAGGGTTCTTATGCTTTCCCTGATTATAAAAACGGGTAGGAGTTTGCTTTTGAGTCTATCTCCAGGGGCAGAGCTTTTAACCTAAGCTTTGGCCTACAGTATGGCTTTGCACTGCCCAATAAAGAAGAACGAGCTGATAAGCGTGCCTTCAGGGCTGCCCATAAGGTGATTGTACCAGATGCTTTGCTGACTGCCCAGCAGTTGTTTGAGCGTCCGCATTGGTCTTTGTTGGCAGGTACGCCTATTTTTATGGTAGGTCAGGTAAGTAGCCCTGGTGTAGGCAGTTTTGGATTTAAGGGCGCGCCGGGTTTTATGCTGGGTGTGGGGTATCAGTATCCATTGGCTGCTCATTGGGCAGTACAGGCCGAGGTCAGAGGGGGGCTTTCTAACTATCTTTTCCGCTATGATATACCCCGCCAAAGTATAGGTAGCGAAGCAGATGTAAGCGGTGTAGGATCGGCAGGCAATGCTTTTGCGGCTTTCTCCCTAGAAGCGATGTATAGGACACCGCTGAGTACACGCACTTTTCTATATGGGGCAGGAGGAGCAAGTGCCAACTTCCATATCAAAGAACTGATCCAATATGTGCGCCCCGACAGCAGAATCCCCGAAATCTTACAACTTTCCCTGGATTATCTCTCCACGCCGAACCCGAGTTTTACACCTTATCTCAAGCTGGGTGCAGGCAGAATTCTTGCCAATGGCTCGGCCTTATCTCTGGAACTGGTTTATCAGCAAGGGCTGAGTCAAATCTTCCAGGGCAGATACTCCTTTAATGATGCACAAAGCGGCAACTCGATCACAGGAGGGCAATTTGATGCCAAAGATTCAGCACTTAATCTACAATTGAGGTATACCTTTGGTGGCGCAAAGCGAAGTCTGAGGAAAGGGTATTAGCAGATTTGTAATCTTGCTTACAATTTGAATCTACATTTTATTTTTATCTTGCCGTATGAAAAAACGAATGATTCTTACGGCTTGTTTTTTGATTTTTTGCGGTCAATCCCTTTTGTGGGCGCAGGCGCAGGGTACGGAGGAGTTTTATCGTCCGAATGCATTTATATCCCTGGAGATGACTCTGGGGCGGCACAATGTGATTTTTAAGGATTTTGCCAAAGCACCGGGGATGAGCTTCGGCTTTCAGGTCAATCTGGGCATCTATGTAATCCGCAAAGAGGATTTCAGGGGGGGATTTCAATATACCTTGATTGAGGGTGCTTCTAACAATGAAGACCGTCGCCGCCTCAGCGAGGAATTTGTGCTGCCTCAACCCGAATTTGACAAGCACATCGTTTTTAAATTTGCACAGTTTCGCAGTAGTTCTGTGGGTTGGTTTAGTGAGCTGGATGCCGGGAATGTCACGCTTTATCACCAAATCGGCTTTGGGATTTTTGGGCTTACAGAAAGAGACCAACTTTTTGACTTTGCTATGCACAATCAAATCGGGGTTTTGCTGCGCGCCCCCGAGGCATTCCGTATCAAACTGGGGCTGATCCACGATGTCACGGTCGGTACGGGTAATCCCAATTATGATGTCACGAACCTAGGCTTTACTTTCGGCGGTTTTAAAAGCTTTTGAGCGAGGCATCGGGAGTGGGGCGATTCTGAATTTTCCCAAAGCTCCAAACTGTACTGTGGGGCGATTCTGAATTTTCCAAAAGCTCCAAACTGTACTGCGGGGCGATTCTGAGAGCTGACTCCCAACACCCCGCCCCCGACTACTCTTTAGCTAATCCATAGAAATAACGGCGTGAGCGGGCTTCGTAGCTGTCGGTTTCACCCAGAAGCACTTGGCTATCGGAGGGCACTTTGCGGTAGGAGAAGTTGGCCAATTCGCCGGAAACGGCACAAATAGCGTGCAATTTGGTCACAAACTCCGCCACAGCCATCAGATAGGGCATCGGTCCGAAGGGTTTGCCCTGATAATCCATATCCAGCCCGGCTACGATGACCCGGGTGCCTGAGTTAGCGAGTTCGTTGCAAACATCTATAATGTCATTGTCAAAAAACTGCCCTTCATCAATACCTACCACGTCTACGGGTTCGGAGGTGGCTTTGTCCCAGATGTCTTGGGCTTTTTCTACCGGAATGGAGTAAATGGCATTGGCATCGTGCGATACGATATGCTGCGAATGGTAGCGATTGTCTAGTGTTGGTTTAAAAATCAGCACCTGTTGTTTGGCTATTTTGGCACGGGTAATCCTGCGGATGAGTTCTTCGGTTTTTCCGGAGAACATACACCCGGTAATCACTTCAATCCAACCTACATTTTTATGGGCACTCAGAACTGGTTCTGTAAACATAATTTCAGGGAGTTGATGCAGCTTAAATCACAAAGTTAGGAATAAAAATTCATTTGTGAAGTTTATGGTTAAAAATAAAACTTTGCATGAAGTGATAGAAAAGCTCAATTTCTTTTTTGTAGAATTTCGAGTACATTAGCCTTTTTCGTGACGTAGTTGCTCTACTTGTTCAACGGCTAAACCTGTATCCTCTGCTATTTCCTCGTTTGTCAATTTGCGTTGGATGAGTTTTTGAGCAATTTCAATTTTTTCTGCCATTCTTTCCTTAGTTAAAACAATTTTTGAAGCCTCTTTATTTTTGGCTTGTGTTCTTTCTTCGGGTGTTAAGTTCTCAAAACTTATCAATTCCACTGCCTTTCTGATACCCTCGTTTTGGGTATTCAACACGGGTCTTTCGGGGCTGTGGATAGATTGGTAAATCAAGTCTAGCCAATCCCTGATCTGTTTCGGGGTTTCGGTGTTGGGGTGATTTGGATTTAGGCAAATAAATTGATGTCCGTATAGTTCTCGGATTTTGCCTTGTAAAGTTTGTGGGTTCAGGTTTAACAACAAAACTTCATCAAGAATGGGTTTGCCGTTTTTTTCACTGATTTTGTAAGGGGCAGTCAAAACTACGATGACATAAACAGTCCTTTCTATGTTGTATTCTTTGCTACTTTTTTGTTGCTCGGCAATGAGCATCAAAAAATAGTGTAAAAATCTATCAAAATGATGGTCATACTCCACTCTTTGAATTTCAATACAAATTCGTTTATCTACGGTTTCGGCAAAAATATCTAACTCAAAATCACCCCCTTCTTTTCCCCCTAGAAAGGGGGAAATTAAAAAGGGGGTGGCTCAAACTTCTTTTCGGTTTCTATTTTTTCTACTTCTACCTCAATACCCAAAATATCACGTACAAAAGCCTTAAAAACGATTATATTTGTAAAGGCTTTTTTGAAAATCACCTCATTGTCTAAGTTGCCAAGCATAGTTTTTTGATTAAGTTTCTACTACAAAAATACGAAATTTTTGGTCGCAAAAGTGGCTTGTATTTTCGTTTTTGTGGGTTTTCTTAAATTCTGACCAAGAGCCGCATCAATGCAAGCTTTGCGTTTATTTCTCTATTGGGGTAATACACGCAATAAAATTAAGCATAAAATAACAGAGCAAAAAGCCACTTTTATCCTTCGGGTTCGCTCCTTGAACTGGATGCGATGTAATAACAACACTATATAATAGAATTACAAGCTGAGAGACTATACCAGCTCGGTTACTCAAATCATCATGGAGTCTCGTTTTTTAATCCCAGACGAGCATTTCTCCACGATAAAAACACGCAGCCCCTTTTTATCCTAAACGAATATTAATATTCACAAAAAATAAGTATTTTTATAGCTTAATTTTGCCTGGAGTGCTTATCTTTAAAATTCAGGGTTCTTAAATTTTTGGTTTGTATGCGCAAGGTGATTTTATTTTTCGGGATTTGTCTTTTTTTACAACTGGGGTTTGTGACGTTTATCCTTGCTCAGTCCAATCTGGCTCGTCAGGAAATTAAAAATTTACTTCGCGATCTTCGTGCCAACCGAGATGATAGCACCCGAATCACGATTTTATTAGAGCTCAGCGAGTTTGTCTCTGGGATTTCTCTGGATAGCTCGGCGCATTATGCCGAAAGAGCGTTTCATCTTGCCAATAAAATCAAACATCCTGACTTGGCCGTGAAGGCTCTTTCATTGCTGGGAGATATTTATCGCTTGAATAACAAACCCGACAAAGCTGTCAAATATTATATGTTGGCCGAGGAGAAAATGAAAGGGCTTCCTTTTAGCGAGCGGGATGCGTATGCTTTGTACTATGCAGCCGAGGTGCTAAGAGAAAAAGAAGAAATCAAAGGAGCAGAAAGATATTATCTCAAAGCACTGGATATTGTGAACCACCAGGACGAGTCCAGCACCCAAACCATTAAATTTATCATTCTCACAGGTTTGATCAATCTGTACAAGTCTCAGGAGAATTATTCCCAAGCCCTTGAAAAATATAATTTGATTGAAAAAGTGCATAAAGGACTTCTTCAGGAAGATTTTGTCATCCTGAATAAAAGCGAAGTGGGTTCACTGATCAAAAGTATGCGTAATGACATTCTGGACGCTCAGTCCAAAAGAATGCGAACTTTTACCAATATGCTGATTCTTTTTGGAGTGCTGGTGCTTTTAGTGATCGTGGTTACACTTTATATCCTCAACATTCGTCGCAAAAAGATGAATACCATACTTTCTATCAAAAACCACGAGCTAGATCAAGAAAAACGCAAAGTAGACGAATTATTACTCAATATTTTTCCCAAAGAAATCGCTGAAGAACTTAAGACGCAAGGAAAATCCGACATCAAAACCTACGAAAGGGTATCGGTACTTTTTACGGATTTTAAGGGTTTTACACAAATTGCCGAAAAAATGTCTCCACAAAAGCTTATTCAAGAGCTGAACGACTGCTTCACACACTTTGATGAAATCATTAAAAAGTATAATCTAGAGAAAATCAAAACGATTGGAGATGCCTATATGTGTGCCGGAGGAATCCCGATTTCTAATCTGACCAATCCGGTAGATATTGTGCTGGCAGGACTTGATATACAGCGATTTATGAAAAAAAGAAAAGAAGAAAAAATGGCTTCAGGGGAGAAATACTGGGAATGCCGTTTAGGAATCAATACAGGAGAAGTGATCGCTGGAGTCATCGGAAAGTCTAAGTTTGCTTATGACATCTGGAGCGATACCGTCAACACAGCCAGCCGAACCGAAACCAACGGCGAAGTATACAAGGTCAATATTACCCAACGTACTTATCATTTCGTCAAAGATTTTTTTGACTGTGAATACCGGGGCAAAATCACCGCCAAAGGCAAAGGCGTTTTGGATATGTATTTTGTACATGGAATCAAAGCCGACCTTTCTGTGGACGGCAAAGGAGAAGACCCCACTGAAGCATTTTATCAATTAAGGGATAAAATTTTTAGAGAATACCCAGAGCCTGCTCCCAAAGTATAACCCAAACTATAAATTAACGCCCCGAATATCTATCTGATCATGATTGCTTTACGAGGGAAATAGCTTTGACCAGCAAACGCTCAAATTCTTCCCACCAGGGCGATTCTTCCCACTGAGGCACCAGACTGGAATCATCTTTATGAATCTGATGTACTTTTTTCTTAAGAAAACCGGCTCTGCGTTTGTCTATATTGAGTTGAGTACGGATTTCCTCCAAAAGGGCAATTTCTTCTCCGGCAATGTCGTCATCTATTTCGGATACCCAGGCAGCACAGATATAGGTCAGTTCACGGTCACGCTCATTCATGAGTGCAAGGTCGTTGAGATAGACTTGTTCGCCCGAATTGAGCGAAATTTCAGCTACTTTATCCCCTAATTGCAGGGCTTCGGCAATTATTTTCATCACAATTTCTTCTTCTTGGGATAGTTTCTGGTCGGCCAGAGTCATTTTGAGCATTACTTCAAAGATGTTCTCACGGGTATCAAGGGGAATGGTCTGAATGACTTTATCCACTTTTTCTTTTTGCTTCTCAGCCATTCGGTTGATGATCTCTACACTGCGCGAAGCATCAGTAAGCATGTGGGGATCCAGCAGTTCTTCGGCAAGCTCGGGGGTTAGAATATCGAGGTCTATGGCAGCTTGTTTGATAGATAAATTGTGTTGATGGGCATATTTAGCCGTTTTCACGCCCACATCATAGCCAAATACCATGGAAATGACCACTGCCAGGGAAAGCGTGTTTTCCGCCTGATGAAGGCATTCTTCTCGGTTGGCGATGATACCACGTACGCATTTATTGGCAAATAGAGGAATGCTTCGGGTCATCAATTCACAGGATTCAAACAGGCACTTGGCGATGATAGAATCCCAGATATTCAAATCCAGCTCAATACCTTCTACAGCCATGGTCACCGTAGCATCATTGCCGCAGACCTGATAAGCCACCTGATTGATCAGTTCGGGAAAGGAAGGATTGATCTTGCCAGGCATGATCGAGGAACCTGCCTGCACGGCCGGTAGAATGATTTCTTTCATCCCGGTGCGATTTCCACTGGATAAAATCCGCAGGTCGGTAGCCATTTTGGAAAGCCCCGTGGCAATGGCTTTGAGTGTAGCCGAAAGCTCGATAAAGAAATCGCCGTTTTGTAGACCGTCAAAAAAATTGGGGTCTTTGCGTACTGTCAGCCCTGTAACCTTGCGCAGGTGTGGGTATACAGCGTTGACATAACCCATTCTGGAGCCCAATCCGGTGCCTACGGCAGTAGCCCCTAGTGGAATATCCAAGCAGGCATCCGCTTGGTTTTCAAGTTTTTGAATACTTCTTTTGATCAATGTCTGGTAGGCACTAAACTCCTGCCCCAACGTAATGGGCACAGCATCCTGAAGGCAGGTACGCGATAATTTTACAATATCTTTGAATTCCTCGACCTTTTCATCTAGCACATTATCCAGGGTATTGAGGCTGTTGATGAGGTTGAGAATATAAAAATGCAAGGTGATTTTCAGCGCGGTGGGCATCACATCATTGGTAGATTGCCCCATATTGACGTGGTTATTGGGGTGTATGAATTCATAACCCTTTTCTCCGGTGATGATTTCATTGGCACGGTTGGCCAATACCTCGTTGATATTCATGTGGGTAGAAACACAACCTCCCCCTTGGATAATATCTACTGGAAATTGATTGGGTTTGATTTTCCCTTCAAGCACATCATCAGCTGCCTGACAGATTGCCCGGGCGGTGGCTGTGGGAAGTGCGCCGATTTCAGCATTGGCGAGTGCGGCGGCTTTTTTGATCATCACCATTCCGGCGATGAATTGTGGGAAATGACCAAGGGTAATACCGGATACGGCAAAATTTTGTCGTCCGCGTTCGGTATGTACTCCATAATAAGCATCCTCGGGAATAGGCAGCGATCCCAGAGAATCGGATTCGTAGCGCATGATTAATTTTGGTGTTTGGGTGTCTGCTTCAAATATAGGGAAATTTACGAGATTAGCCGCCAAAAGATGAAAAAAGCTCAATCAAATTGATAAAAACAGAACAAATATAGATGTAATTTTTACTACATCGATCTATTTGCTATCACGCGAAGCCCTCCTTATCTTGATTGGCACGATTCAGATATTTCTCGGGTTGGTTACGGACTTCCTCAGCCAGCAAATCCAGATAATTTTGCCCTTCCTCTTGATACTTTTTTAACTCTTTTTCATTCAAGATAATATCCACATGATATAGAGCCACTGTCCCTACCAAAACTGAAAGCGTAAATGTCTGATTTTCTTCAAATAAAATATATTCCCAATCCTTTCTGATGAGTTCTTTCATGTTTTTTATTAGGTTTTTTTACTTCAATATCATCGTATTCTCTGTATAGCTTCCTTCAGGAATTTGATTAAGCACAGCTTCGGAATATCCGGTCGGTAATTTCCCTCCGGGTAGCCACAGATCATTAGCACCACCTTCGTTGCCGTCTGGAATGCGAAGATTTAGTTTTTGAGGTTCGGGAATGTCTATTCTGACCAAAGTTTTGTCTTTCCACAAACCAGCCGGAATGCCTAATTGAGTCTCTATAAAATCAAGTCTGCCTTTGGCCTGCTTTAAGAGTTTATCCATTTGTTTTTTAGACATAACAAACTGACCGTTGGGTCTTCCCAGCATTTTCCTACCGTATTTGTCCAATATTTCTTTGGAAGTGATAAAAGAGGCTCCTTTTTGAAATTCCTTTAAGTGCTTCTCGATGTATTGTTTCTCCCAATAGGCTGTTGGGTTTGGTCTCTGCCCCTTGGGAATTGCCTTGATGCTATCCTGGGTATAGCCGTTGATAAAATGGATTTGAGTTTGTGCAAAACTCTGAAATGAAAGAAATAGAAATACTAAAATGATAATTTTTTTCATGGGCTTATTTATACCCAGATTGAAGTGATTTGCCTGATTTTCTTGATTGATTAGCTTGATTATTAATGATTTAAAAGCTAAAATCTCGGAAAACCACTTCGGTTTGAGTATAATATAATACAGTTTTTTACTTTCTAAAATAATAAACTACGACTGCTCTTTTAAAGAGTTTACGGAAAATAAACCTGTATTTTTAAAAGATAAAAAGTAGTTGTACTCGTTGACACGATATTTTTTGTGGAAACTGTGCACTATTGCGATCAATAAAACCGAAAAATACAAAAAAAATACTTTTAGCCTTTCATTTGTTTTCAAACCGATAGGGAAGAGATCAAAAGCTTTTTTTGTGTGTCTTACAAGTCGGGGGATAACTTCTGCATGGAGTTATTGTCAAAGCAGATACTACCCGTCCTGTGGCGGTTTTACGTGTTTTTTCAGGATTCTTTGGGCTTCTTGCCGGGTTTCGGGGAGTTTTTTTATACCATAAAGTACCTCTCGGGCTTTTTGTGCAGCCTTTCCTGCGTCGAGCAAGGGTATTGGATAATCACTGCCTAAATTACAGCCGTACATTTTTTGTTCCATAAGGCTCATTTTCCAGGGTTCGTGCAGCAAAGCCAGCGGAAGCTGTGCCAGTTCAGGAAGCCATTTTCGGATAAAAATGCCCTCAGGGTCTTTTTCCTGCGCTTGTTTGGTGGGATTATAAATACGCACGGTGTTGATACCCGTCACACCTGCCTGCATTTGAAACTGATAAAAATGAATGCCCGGCTCATAATCCAGAAATTGCTGCGCCAGATGATGCACCCCTCTTTGCCAGGGTTGCCAGAGGATATGCGTAAGAAATGACACCAAAAGTGCCCGCATTCTAAAATTAAGATAGCCTGTCTGCCGTACACAGCGCATCGAGGCATCCATGAGGGGGTATCCGGTCATGCCCCCCTTCCAAGCTTCCAAATAATCTTCCCTAAATGGCTGTTCCAAGTGCACATAAGCTCGGTTGATGTGCTCAAACTCAAGGCGGTCTTCCATTTCCAGCTTTTGTACAAAATGGCATCTCCATTGCAATCGCGACCGGAAGCTATTCAACTGCAAGCGATATGGCGAGCCGGGGAGCATTCGGAGGTAATATTGATATACCTGGCGTACACTCAGATTGCCCCAAGTAAGATGCGCTGAAATACGAGCGCAACTGATACGACTTGCTGAGGGATTGGACATATTCCGGTTATAGGCTTCGGCACGTTTTTCTACAAAACTTTTAAGATAAAGCCAGGCTTTGGCTTCGCCGGCAGGCTGGAAGAAGGCTGGATATTGCTCTAGGTCGTTTTTCAAAGGATAAGGAAACCAAAACTCCACCGGAAGCTCCAGGTTTACAGATTGCAAACGGTGCAAATCAGGCTGTATCTGCGGTGATTCCATACGCTTAAGCCAGGTCTGATCCCAGGTTTTGCGGTTTTTTTGCCCCCGAACTACACCATTTGAAGGAAACTCAAGCCAATGGATTCCTTTTTGTTTAAAAAAACGCTGCATTGCCAAATCCCGGTCATAGGTGATCCGAAGTCCGGTTTCTTCGTGTGAAAAAACAGATTTGACTTCAAATTTACCCAGAAGATACCGAAAAATTTCTTCTACTTCACCATAAAAAAAATGTACCCTCGATTGAAAAGCACCTAGTTCTTCATTCAACGAGACTATCGATTGATATTGAAATTGCCAGTGACGAAGGCTCCAGTCGGGATAGTTTTGTAAAGAAGGCTCAAACACATACAGCAAAAGCAAAGGCAAATCTTCTTTGATAGCCTCTGAAAATGGGGCGTGGTCTCTCCAACGAAGGTCTTTTTTAAACCATAATACATTGATTTTTGTGCGATATTGCTCCATACCTAATAAACGATGCCTACATAAGAACCAAACTTGAAGGAAAAAGTATGCTCTGCTCCTAAAAAATGTATGTTTTAAGGTAGGTAGTCTTATATAATGCTTCGGAACGACCTTTTAGTGCTTTTGAGTGAGAAAAAAGCCCTTCGGAACGACCTTTTAGTGCTTTTGAGTGAGAAAAAAGCCCTTCGGAACGACCTTTTAGTGCCTTTGAGTGAGAAAAAAGCCCTTCGGAACGACCTTTTAGTGCCTTTGAGTGATTATACCTAAAAAACGCCCGATTTTGTATCTTTAAAACCTCGTTTTGATCGAGCAGTATTACTTGTTATCCCTACCCTTTTTATACTCAAACCAAAGTGGTTTTAAAAGCAAAACCCTTGCAAGGAGCTTTTAAATTATTAAAAATCAAGCAAATCAATCAGGGAAATCTTGTAAATCACTTAAATCTGGGTATAAAAATAAAAAACCTCGCTCGAGCGCGTATAGCAAAGCTCAAACGAGGATAGGATAAGAAACAATATGCTTGTCTTTAAAAACTAATCTGATTATTGCCAGCCGTATTGGAAATCGACTGACTGATAAAGTTGATCATTTTGCGTATTTCTGCGCCGCTTGTGCCTACTTTGGCCAGATGCTGAATGCCCATTTCTTTCTGGGCACTTTCAAAAGTAAAGGCATCACCTACTCCAAATAATATGGTGGTAAATGAAAAAGCATTTTGCTCCTGCTTCAAAATATCCTGGATTTTGTTTTTTACCTGTCCAGCAGTGAGTGAGGAGCTATTATCCATCCCATCGGTAATGATAAAAATCAGGGTTTTGGTCATTACGCCTGATGCCTCAAGGTTCTGGCGATAGTTGATAGCCATTTCCAGACCTTGCGCCGTGGCCTGATACAAAGCCGTACCTGCGCCAGAAGGCACAAAGTTAGTCTGCGGGATTTGTTTGATGGGCTGAAAACCAGATTTGACGTGTACCTTTTCATTAAATTCTACGATCGAGACCATCAACTGATCGGCGACGTGTGATTTTTGCATGGTCAGTGTAAAGTCATTAAAAGCGTGGTTCAAGTCCTTGACATACGTAGTAATGGAGGGCGAAATATCCACCACAAACACAGCATTGATGGTCTCATCTACCTGAATGTCTTCGGGGTTAAAATTATTATAGCTTAAATTAAAATCTACAGAATCAAAATCGCTCATGGGTATTAGATTTAAGGTTAAATATTGAAATGGGTGTCGGGTGTCAGGAGTCGGGTGTCAGGGGGCAGAGATATATAGTACCCAAATCCCAGTACCCCAATCCTAACACTTTTTTAGTTCAGGGTCAGATTGCGGGAATCCACAAAACGAATACCTTTGGTGCGTGCCTCCTGATAGATCGGATCAGCTAGATGACCCATATTGGGCACATCAGACATACAATCTTCTATAATCACCATTTTATTGGCAAGCCCGGGGGCATAGTCGAGGGCTTGTTTGATGCTGGTAGCCACACAATGCGATTTGGCTTCTCCTGCTACAAATACATTTTGATAGCTCTCGAGGGTTTTGATAAGTCCTTGATTGAGTTGGGTTTCGGGGCGGTCGGCTACGGGAATCTGCGCCATAAAAATTCCGAAATGCTCTGTAAGCGGATAAGTACCTTTGGTGACAGCCTGATAAAACTTGCCTCGGCGCGTCCAGTTGACGAGGGCATCCATCAATTTATCATCCAGGGCATTGCCTTTGGAACCGATGAGGCAATGCTCCGGCCAGATCAGGTGTGGAAACTTACCGTCTTTCTCTAGGTCTGCGAGGTATTGCAGGGCTTTTTCGGGGTAAAATCGGGGAGTCCATTTACCGTCTTTGACCTCTTGGAGGGTGATTTGGGTAAAAGGAGCGGGATAGTTGCCGTTTTTATCCTGCCAGAAAGAAGGGTGAGAGATGTCATTGACAGGGTGAGAGTCAAGCGTAACGCAGATATGATCAATTTTATCGGCTTGATCCTGAATGAGTTTGCTCAGTCGCTCCATGTCTTTTTCAGCTCCAGGGACAAAGAGTGCTCCGTTGGGGTGGCAAAAATCATATTGGGCATCAATAATCAGCAAAGCATTTTGATTTCTCATATTTCAGTATTTTTAAGAGACTAAATAATGACAAAAATTACTGGTTTAATACGAGAAAAACACATGTTTTGTGTAAATTTTATTACACTGTATTTTTATTTTCTGTGGCGGTTTCACTCACAAATCGCCATAAAACGGCTGAAATTCCCAGAGAGATGGCACAGATAATAAAAATCAAAGTTTTATTTTCATTACTTTGAATGATACTACCAAAGCCTAGGCTTACGACCAATTGCGGAATAACGACCGAAAGATTAAAAATGCCCATAAAAAAGCCCATTTTGCTTTTATCTACCCGTTCGGTCATAATGGCAAAAGGCAAACTGACCGTAGCTGCCCAGCCTACTCCTGCAAAAGCCATCAGGATATAAAACGACGTCGGTGTAGTGCCGATCAAGGCAATCGCCAGATAAGCCCCTGCCATGACGGCAATACATAGCGTATGGGTTTTTACTTGCCCGATGCGCCTAGCGAGCGGCTCTAAGATCAGGGCAGGCAGAATAAATCCGACCGTATTCAAAACTGCAAAAGCAATATCTATCACAATGCCCATTTGTCGATCATCTAAATCACTCATCGTGTATTGCAGATAAGCAAAAGTATATACGAACATCGTCTGAACCCCTAACCAAGTAAAGGCGTGTGCTAGGTAGATTTTGATAAGTTCTTTTTGGTGATTGTCTGATCTCAAGGGGTTTGAATCACCGTTTTCTATATTTTTTAAATCTCGGGGTTCGGTGATGAGTAATGGCGGAATTACTGAAAAAGCAAAAACCAGAAAAATACCAGAATAAATTAATACGTACTTATCGGTCAATGCGCCAATCAGGTAGGCCAATACGCCAAAAAAACCCGAAATGGTTTGCATCCACGTATAACCCCGAGTACGATTGCGCCCTTCGGGAGTCACATCGGCGATGATAGAACGGGTGGGATTAAAACTGATATTGATGGCAATATCCAGGGTCAGGGCTACGATGATCGCAATAAGCAAAATACTTTCCAGACCTAGTGCGTGCCGGATCACATCCAAATTTGGCAAAGCCCAAAGCATGGTAGCTGCCAATGCCCCTCCAATCAAGATAAAAGGTCTCCGGCGGCCATTCCAAAACCACACCTTATCACTGACCAAACCGATGATCACCTGCCCGAAAATCCCGGCCAAGGGTCCGGCAGCCCAGACCAGCCCTACTTCGTGAATATCCAACTTGTAGTGGGTGCTCAGTATCCAGCTCAGGGCGGATATTTGTATGGAGAGGGCAAACCCCATAGCGGTTGAAGGCAGACTTAGGATAATAAGGAAAGAGTTGCTAATCTTTTTTTGGATATTGAGCATACGTGTGTGATCAGATTTTAAGCTCCAAAAAAAGCAAAAAAAGCAGGAATAGAAAATTTTATTTAAAAAATCGGGGAAAAAATTGTATTTAATACAATGATTCATATCTTCATTGACCAAAATATGTATCTTTAAAAAAAAATATTGGGCAAACACGTATGGCAAGAGAAGCATTAGCTGTCCGATTGGATTTTTTTGCGTTATGTATGTTTTTGGGCATCATCCAGGGTTTATTTCTGGCTTTTTTTTTCCTAAGCGGAAGCCGGAGGCAGGTTTTATCCAATCGTTTTTTAGGCGCAGTTTTATTGAGCAATTCTCTGATTGTATTAGAGATATTTTTGTGTTATACACATTATATGTTTCAGGTTTTGTATCTGATAGATTTTTCAGAATGCTTAAATTTCACTCTAGGTCCGCTTTTTTATTTATACATCCGAACCAAAATCCGGTCTGTGGGTATGATTTATATACATTTTTTACCAGCAGTTTTTTGGTTACTGTATTCACTGGGCTGGCAGATTCAGAGTCTTGATTTTAAATACAATGCATATTTGAATGCCTATCATCCGCAATTGGATTTAATACCGATTAGGGAAGTGTTACCTTCGGATATTTTGGGGATTCGGAAGTACATTATTCATTTTACCTTGGGTAGTCTTTTTGTTTATGTGTCATTATCTGCTTCGGAAGTATTTTGGGCGTATCAAAAGGCACAGTTAAAGTTTTGGTCAAGAGCTTCTCCCGATTTGGTCTGGCTGCGAGGTGTTGTGCTTCAACTTTGGTTGATGATGATTACCGTTTTAGAAGTTGTTGGGGATTTTCAAAATTAGAGAATCGGGTCTATTTTTGAGTTGACCAAAACCAAAAATAATGACTACACAATTTGAAAAACTGTCCGATTCTCAATGGGATGCAATATCGTTTCTTTTTCCAACAAGA
>JANRIC010000259.1:0-26482 GCA_033765345.1 Microscillaceae bacterium | reverse complement strand
ACATTAGGGCTACTCAACAAATAATCCGAATACAAATCCATTAATTCTGGTGATTTCATCCTTTTTTAAATTTTTTCCCTAATTTAAACACAACTGTATTTTTTTACAAATTTCCAAATTCTTCAACTGCGTAATGTCAGTAAAATAATTATAGAAAATGGTTTACCATGAAGCAAATCTGCATTATCCTCCTCAGGTATTGGGTGAAGTACAAAACGGTAATAAACTTCTCTGAATGGATCATAGATGATATGTCGGTAAGCGTAATTTTGATTGAAAAAAATTCTTTTTTCAAGGTCTTCAATGCCCACCTTCATATTTGGAATCTCTTTACAATAATCAGAGCCAGCATAAAAATTTTTAACATTTCCTGATGATAAAGATTTCACATAAATGTTGTCATCTAAACCAAAAGAGTATATAAGTTCATCATTTGCTACTGTAAATCCATAGCGGATATAAGCACCAGCACAAATTTTAGAGGCACTTTTCCCTTTATGAGTAAACACATCTTTTGTACTTTGATCATCAAAATTATATATAAAAGTAATAGGATTATCCCAAAAGCCTGGTTGATTAGCCTTCAAATAAGGTGCCTTGTTATATATAAAATAGTGAGGTGGAATAAAGTCTATACGTTTAAAATTATCTACCCACAAATATGGGTTAGTCTCATCTGGTTTCAATGCAAAATCGTTTAAAATATTCCCTTCCCAATCAGTTAACCAACCCCTATTCCAGTTCAAAGAAACTACTATGACTGAATCCTGATTGATTATTTTGAAAGCATCTATTTGTGTAATTCTCCCTGGTCCTTCTTCTGGGTATGTAATCTCATAGGTTTTTTGCTTGGTTGCCAAATCAAAAAATAAAATATGAGAGTTTGTATTGCTTAGATATACTAGATATGATTTATCTGAATTTTCATAATAATCCAAATAACTTGATCTAAAACTTGTATTACTATCAATTGGAATAATCAGTGGATCAGTCATTTGTTTTAAATTATACAAATTTAGGTTTTTGTGTACAATATGGTGATCCTCACGGGATAGGTTACAAGCCCATATCAAGATAATAGGAACTATAATTTTATAAGATTTCATTCTCAAAACATATTTTAGAACGTTGCTCTAAGCCAGTTAGATACCAAAACCTGACTACAATTAGAACATTATTTTAAGTTTTATATTACCATAGGTTAGTGCGTAACAAGTAATGCCGTTCGTTCAAAACAGTAGGCTGTAAAGGCACAGCCTACGGTAACTTGTTATTTTAGCATTACATCTTTGCTACCTTATAATTTTTGGATCTGGGCAACCTGATACTTGTAGACAATTATCTCCACTTGTAACACAACCTTCATCCAAGTCAGTTGATCTGCAAGTACATCCTGGCGCACAGCCATTAGGACCGACTTGTGCCTTAAGCTTAGATAGCACAACATAACTTTCTGATGTATCATTTAAAGATACATTTACATCCAATGCTAATACAGTAAATACAACTACTGCAAATAGAATTTTAATTGATTTTTTCATAACAAAAATTTCTAACATATTAAAGGTTAATAAGTATAGGCTTCCCACACCTATAAAATACGCCAATTGGTTAGGAGAAAATACTGGTAAAAAATTATTCCTATCTAGGCATTGCAAATAAATAAATAAAAATACAAATTTAAAGACTATTTTTTGGTTTAGTAGATGCACATAGAAATTCGGTCACTAAAATATACCTCTATATATCCAATTCCCTAGTCTGTGGCACAGAGACCGGAATTAATGTTTTGTGTGCTACAGATCAGGGATAAAGAGGAAATTAAAATTGAATGCGAGGAGATTAAAATTGAATGCAAGGAGATTAAAATTGAATGCGAGGGGGTTAAAATTGAATGCGAGGAGGTTAAAATTGAATGCGAGGGAGTTAAAATTGAATGCGAGAGGGTTAAAATTGAATGCGAGGGGGTTAAAATTGAATGCGAGGGGGTTAAAATTGAGAACTAGCAGCAAGATTACTTAAAACAATCTTGTCATTGCCCTGCCGATTTATTCAAAAGTGCGTGATACTTCCAAAAAAATAAATCAATGCTACCTCTACCAGCCCCCAAAAAACACCACTTACCAACATATACAAAAAGATTTTTTTTCTTTTTTCTCCAAAGCTTACGGCAATCAGCGTACCGCCCGGAGGCGACAAAAAAATAGGAGTCATAAAAGCAATCCCAAACAAACCGTATTTTATCCAAATACGTACAATTCTGCGATTTCGGGGCGTAAAGAGCTTTTTATGTTTGAAAATACGATTGTAGATTTGTTTTTTAATTTGTCGCCCCAGAAACGTAAACATAATTACCCCCAGCATCATACCCAATACTGTAAAAAGAAAAGTTTCCAGAAAGGATAGATGCAGTTTGTAACCTACAGCCGGGCCGATCAAGAATTTAAACATGCTGGTAATCACAACACTGATGTATTTGATAATATCCATGATAAGTCCATAAAAATATACTATTTTATTCTTTCATACTCAAAACAAAGTGGTTTTCCGAAATTTAGGAAATTAACTCCTTAATAATCAAGCTGCGAAATCCGGGTAATCAGTTTAATCTGAGTATTAGTTCATTGTGCGAAAGTGTAGTTTTGTCTAAATTTTAGCACCAAATGCCAAATCTCCGGCATCTCCCAAACCAGGAATGATATAAGATTTGTAATTTAGCTCTTGGTCTAATGCCCCAATCCAAAGGTGGGAAGAGGGCAAATTTGCCTGAATAAATGCTACTCCGGCCGCACTGGCTATGATGCTCACAAGATGAACCGATGCAGGTTTTCCATAAGCGGATAAGGCTTCGTACGCAGCAAGAATGGATTGACCCGTGGCCAGCATAGGATCTATGACAATCAGCACTTTATCATCCAAAGAGGGGGATACTGCGTAATCACGGATAATCTCAAAGGAATGGTCTTCGCGGTGAGGACTACGATAAGCGCCAATAAAAGCACTCTCAGCCTGATCAAAAAACCTGAGAAGCCCTTGATAAAGCGGTAAAGCGGCTCTGAGTACGGCCGCCAGGACGATGGGCTGGCTAATGAGGCTGGTAGTACTCGTGCCGAGGGGGGTTGTCAGAGAGGTTGATTGATAATCAAGCTTTTTGGAAATTTCAAAGGCAAAAAGCTCTCCCATTCTCTCCAGATTATGTCGAAAGCGTGGACGGTCTTTTTGAATTTCTACATCACGCATCTCAGCGATAAAGTGATTGGCAATAGAATTTGTCTGTGAAAAAATGAACATGTAACTTATATTTAAGGCGAAAACGTACACATGAAATTATGGATAAAAATAGAATTTTATCTCTTAGGAATAAATATTAGCTTAGTTTTTGGTATGCAATTTATTAATTATTAAAAATTTATGTATTTTCAGGGGTTATTTATTTTTTGATTCTTTCATATAAATAAATATTATCAGCTTTTTAAAAGGGTTAGGAACATGATGGAAAACCGAAAAATGAGCGTAAGCCCACAAGAACGATTGGAGATATTAAAAAATGTCAGTATTTTTTCTCAAACAGACGTAAAGGTACTCAAAGATATTGCTGCTGCCATGACCGAAGTGGTACTCAAAACCGAGCAGACGATTTTTGAGAAAGGAGAAGAAGGCAAGGATATGTATGTCATCATTGAAGGGGCAGTAAGGATCCACGATGGAGCTTATGTATTTGCTGTATTGAGAAAGGGGCAAGTTTTTGGTGAATATACGCTTCTAGAATCCGACGCCAAGTCCCGCTCGGCTTCCGTAACTGCCATCGTAAAAACACATTTACTCAGACTCTCACAAGATGTTTTTTATAAATTAATGGCTGATCGTATCGAGATCGTCAAAGGAATTCTTAAAGTGCTGATCAAGCGTTCGCGAAGACAAAATTATTTTGAGGAGAAAATGAACGAGCAAAGTGTACAGCTCGAGAAGCAAAGAAACCTGATAGAGCAAGAAAAAGAAAAGTCTGAAAAACTCCTCCTCAACATCTTACCATCCGAAGTTGCCGAAGAACTTAAGACTTATGGAAAGGCCGAAGTTCGACAGTACGAGATGGTTTCTGTTCTTTTTGCAGACATCAAAGGGTTTACCACGGCTTCTGAAAAACTACCACCTGCACAGGTGGTCAGCATCTTGGAAATTTTTTTTACGGCTTTTGATGAGATTATTTCAAAATACAACATAGAGAAAATAAAAACGATCGGTGATGCGTACATGTGTGCTGCGGGCATTCCGATACCCAATACGTCTAATCCTATTGATTTGGTGCTGGCAGCCCTTGAAATCCAACGCTTTATGAAAGAACACAATCGAGAGCTTTTGGATTTCCCCACCGAAGAGCTTCCCTTTTGGGAGGTACGAATCGGAATCAATACTGGTCCTCTGATTGCTGGTGTCATTGGGCATAAGAAATTTTCTTATGATATTTGGGGAGATACCGTCAATACAGCCTCCCGACTTGAGAGCAGTGGTGAAGTGAATAGAGTAAATATCTCGGGAACTACTTACGAAATGATCAAAGATTTTTTTGATTGTGAATATCGGGGAAAAATAGATGCCAAAGGAAAAGGTAAAATTGACATGTATTTTGTAAATGCTATCAAAAAAGAATTATCTTTGGATCAATCAGGGCTTTTACCAAATCACCTTTTCAAAACTAACATGCTCGAGATGGGTTTTTGAGTGTAAAGTTCTATTTTTGAGCATACAAATTTGTATTGAGAGAATTTATCCGTATTGGTTTGAGCTTCGTAATCATATATTATTATCATTGAATGTAAGGCAAAAATCCCTTAGCTTTTGAAAATAGTGACACATAAAAAAATTGAGATATTTAAAGTAAATACCGGAATTTATTGGATCAGTATCCCGGAGGCCAATTTTCGTATGCTTTGTGCTTGCCCAGCAGATACCGTAAAACACCTGAAAAAAAGGGGTTTGATCGATAAAACAGAAAAAGACGGTATAGAATACGAGACTGGTCCCAATGCTATTTTGCTCTCTGATATTGCCCTCCAAAACGGCATGTTGTCTAACCTGGCTGAATTCCCATTATTACAAATGCTTTATATCCAGGGAATGCTCATCCCCAATCACCCCAATAATACTGGAGAAAAACCCCTGCTTCTCGGAAGCCATACGCAGATTCAGGCGCAAATGGAATATTTCTATCGTGGAAACTATGGTCTGCTCACTATGGAGGAAATCCTGGCTACGGGAGTTTCGCAAGAACTGGCTGAGTTGGTCATGCACATCAAACTCAAATTTGCTTTTGGCGAGCTCAAGCCCTCTGACCAACTGGTAGATCAGCTCGTTATTGAAGGCGACCATAAAATCCTTGTTCGAAATGATGTATATATCCGCCGGAAAGACATCAATATCTATGAAATAAGCTACGAGGATGAGGAAATAACCATTGACCTTAACCTAAAATCCAAAGAATATTATGAACCTCCTTATTATCTAGGCTATCATAAGCTTAATAGAGAATATTTTTCGGTAGTTCATACCGGTGAAGGAGATGCCTGGGATGTAAACCGCCCTTGCATGGCGAGCATGATCATGTTTCAGGGTAAAATATATCTGGTAGATGCAGGTCCCGACCTGGTGACCAGCATGAATGCCATGGGAGTCAGTATCAATGAAGTAGCGGGGATTTTTAATACCCACGCCCACGATGACCACTTTGCTGGTTTGATGTCATTTGTTCGCTCCGACCATAGAATCAAATATTTTGCTACGCCACTGGTCAGAGCCTCTGTCTCAAAAAAACTCTGCGCCCTGATGTCTATGCAAGAGGAGAGTTTCCATCGTTTTTTTGATGTGGAAGACCTGGAATTTGATGTTTGGAACAACATCGAGGGGCTCGAGGTAATGCCCTTGCTTTCGCCGCATCCTGTGGAAACAAATATTTTCTACTTTCGAACTTTCTGGCAAAATCGATATTTTTCTTATGGGCATTTAGCAGATATTTCTTCTATGCGTGTGCTGGAGCAGAATATCTTTAAAAATACCAATCACAAACACTTTGATCTGGTTTTAAATAAAACCAAAAACGACTATCTGATGACCACCGACCTGAAAAAAATTGACATCGGCGGTGGTATGATTCACGGAGATGCCAAAGATTTTGATACGGATAAAACCCCTAAAATTTTACTGGCGCATATTTCCAGACAGCTTAAAAATGAAGAAAAACAAATCGGCTCTTTTGCTCCCTTTGGAAGTGTAGATTCTCTCATAGAAACCCATCACGATTTTTTAAGGACATTTGCCCAAAATTATCTTCGGTTTTATTTTCCTGAAGTACCCGATTATGAGATACTTAGCCTTCTCAACTGCCCCATGGTCGATCTCAATGCCGGAGATACGCTCTTCCGTAACGGCATCCCTTATGATTATGTATATCTATTGCTCACTGGTGCTGTAGAGTTGGTTTACCCGGATACTGGCGTTGAAAACTACCTTTCGGCGGGTTCGCTCGTGGGTTTTTATATCGATGATCAGGATTATACACCCAAAGCTACCTGTCGCGCTACTTGCTACATCACTGCTTTACAGATCCCCGTAGGTCAATACCTGGCTTTTGTCAAAAGGCACAATCTGGTAGAAAGCTTTAATGCCATTGAAGAAAAAGTACTGACGCTGAGCAATACTTGGCTTTTTAGTGAAAATATCTCCTTACCAGTATATATCAAACTAGCCCAACAGATTCATATACAGAACTTTCTAAAGGGGGAACATTTTTCTATTTTTGAAGGTACCGGGCTTTATTTGGTTACTCAGGGAAGAGCCGCCTTATTGACTGCCGACGGTGCAGTGATTGAGAATCTTAAAAGAGGTGATTTTTTTGGTGCTGAGAATAGTTTTAGCTCCCAGGCAAACGAATTTGAGATATTTTTCCTAGATGATACCGAGATTTATCACTTACCCATGAAAACCGTACTCAATATTCCGATCGTGTACTGGAAATTAAGAGACATTGCTGTAAAAAGAAATGCGACTTTAGAATAATGGTAGGTCAATCTGAGTTTTGTCCTTATTCCACCAACAACTCCTGGGTCATTTATACATGGGTAATACATCTTTACTTTGGGTAATTTTGATGAGCTGATTATTCTGAAAGCATTGGGTAGCAAACCAAAGCTTATGATCCATAAATACACCACATCCCAATTGGAGTGCCTTATCCGAAAGAATATTGGATTTTTGCCCTTCGGAATTTATCCACTGACTAAATATAGATTCTGCCAAATCCAGATAGGTACTGTTTTTGGCAACCTGATTACGCATCGCAATATTTTCGGCCATATTTGGGTTCAGAATTCCAGCAAGCCCAGCACGAAGTTCGGTGGTCTCCCTGGTAGGATCTTTGGGATTGAGATGTCCAAAAAAATCAGACTCTGCCATAGCTCTGGAATGATGCCAAGCGGCCGTCTCGAGTTGAGGGGAATAGATCAATATCTTTTTTTTATTTTTGGTGCGAAACTCATTGGTCAGAAAAAAAAGACAGGCATTGAGCAAGGTATAGTTTGGGTTGACAGGGTCTATGTTTTGCAGAAATGAGGGGAATTTTCTGAAATTTTCATCATTCAACTCCTGATACAGTTCGGGATTCCAGTGATTTGCGACGTTCTGTGCTTGAATTTTTACAGAAAATAACCCGAGGAAAATACAGACAATCAAATAAAATAGTTTTGGCGTACTCATCAGAAATATCCTTTTTAGTTGAGGTTTGTGTAATTTAACCAAATGTACGTATACTGAAAAACAAGTGTTGTTTGGCATAGCTACATACAAGGCAATAAGTCAAGGAAGTTTGACGTTTTATCTTTTAGATTACATTTTTGAATAATTCTTAATGTCTTTAAAATATGAGTAGGATTCATCTTACATTTTTCTTCGGTTGGATATCCCTCTTTTTTTGTGCAAAATACAACCTACTTGCAGCGCAAGAAAAGCTTGTCTATGACCAGAAAATGAATTCTGAAAAAGTGTTTTTTAGCCTCGATGAAGCCAAAAAACAACCTTTGGAAGTAACAAAGCTCAATTTGAGCCAACAAGCACTCACCAAAGTACCCTTTGAAATCCTAAAATTTAGTAACCTGAAAGAGCTTGACCTCAGCAATAATCAATTAAACAATCTACCCGGTGGGCTTATTTTTTTAAAAAAACTAGAAATCTTACGCCTGTCAAATAATAAGCTAAATCAAGTACCCGACCAATTGGATACCCTTGAGTATCTTCACTCTCTAGATTTGAGAAACAATCTTTTTGTAGAGATACCAAAACCTATCTGTGGAATTAAAAACCTGGAAAATCTAGAATTTAGCTTTAATAAAATTCAAAAAATACCTGATGAAATCTCACAACTTACCCAACTTAAATATCTTGATCTAAGTTATAATCAACTTGCCGTCATTAGCCCGCTCATCGGTCAATTAAAATCCCTGCAAAGTCTTATCCTTCATAACAACACACTGGAAAACCTGACTCCTGAAATAGCTGAACTCTCCAAACTCAAGATTTTACAGCTAGACCATAATCAACTCAGCCGACTGCCCAAAGAACTCTCAAAACTCAAAAATCTTGAGGAATTATATGTAAATCACAATCAATTGACTTCACTCTCAGAAATTATGACTGGGCTGAAAAGATTAATTATCCTTGAGGCATATTACAATCGTATTGCTGGGATTCCCGAAGACATCCAAGATATGCATCAATTGGAGTCTCTCATTTTGCATCACAATCAAATCAACAAATTACCTGGTAGTATCAGCGCACTTACCCAACTCAAAAAACTAGAACTCGCCGATAATCAAATAGAAGACATTACTCCCGGTCTTGAAAAACTAAAAAATTTACTCTTATTAGACCTCAATAAAAATAAAATTTCTTCCCTGAATCCCGAATTCTTTCAAATGAACTCCCTAAAAGTGCTGCATCTCTCCAATAACCAACTTAGTCGAATCCCTGAGCAAATCAGCGGGCTTACACAATTAAATATTCTTGATCTCAGCTTTAATCGTTTACAAAATCTTCCACTTGCCATGGGTCAACTCCCAGATTTGACTACCTTGCTGATTTCTTTCAATTTGCTCACCACACTCCCTCCTGAAGTCGTTACGCTCAAAGCCCTAACCCTAATGGACGCTCGCGGAAACCAAATTTCTACAATTGGTGAAGATTTGCAAAGTCTGGTCAAACTGCAAAGATTATTTTTGCAAAACAATCAAATATCGTCTATCCCTCAAAGCCTGACACAACTCAAAAGCCTGGAAGAATTATATCTGGATGACAATCAAATAACTGCGTTGCCTGTATGGCTCAAAGACTTTCCGCATTTGCACAAGCTAAGTCTTGTAGGCAATCGGATTCCTCAGACAGCAATTGAAAAAATGAGAACCGAACTGCCGCATCTTTCCATATTTTTCTAGACTTTTGCATGCTTAAAGCAAAACCTCGTCATGAATATCTACCAAAATCATTCCCTCAAAAACTTTAATACTTTTGGCATTGAAGTACAGGCTCAATATTTTGCCGAATTCAGCGATTTGGATACTTTGAAGGTGCTTCTAAGTCAATTTTCAGCTTATCCGAAGCTTTTGCTGGGAGGCGGTAGCAATATTCTCCTGACCCGTGATTTTGAAGGAATTGTGCTTCGGAATAAACTCATGGGTATAGAAAAAATCAGCGAGGACGAAAACCACGTCCGGCTTAAAGTAGGTGCAGGAGAAAACTGGCATCAATTTGTACTTTTTTGCCTGAATCATCAATACGCTGGTGTAGAAAATCTTTCGCTGATTCCCGGCACTGTGGGTGCTGCACCTTTACAAAATATCGGGGCTTATGGCGTAGAGGTCAAGGAAATCATCGAACAAGTGGAAGCACTCAGGATTTCCGATCTTCAAAGGGTAGTTTTTGATAATGCCGAGTGCAAATTTGCCTATCGCGAAAGTATCTTCAAACACGAAGCCAAAGGGCAGTACATCCTCACTTCAGTGACCTTTACCCTTTCAAAAAAGCCCCATTTTAATATTTCTTATGGAGCTATTCAGCAAACCCTTGATGAAATGGGCATTCAAGAACTTAGTATTCAGGCCATTAGTCGGGCGGTCTGTCATATCCGCCAAACGAAACTACCTGACCCTGCTCAAATAGGCAATGCAGGCAGCTTTTTTAAAAACCCTGAAATTCCATTGGCTCAATTTGAACAGCTCCAAAAAAAATATACCCAAATTCCCAGCTACCCTGTCAATGCACATACCGTAAAAGTACCCGCAGGCTGGCTCATAGATCAGGCCGGTTGGAAAGGCAAACGTTTTGGCCAAATTGGTGTTCACGCACAACAAGCGCTCGTTCTGGTGAATTATGGCGGCGGACAAGGCAGCGAGATATGGAAACTGGCTCAAGAAATCCAAAAATCTATCCTGGATATTTATGGAATAGAAATTCAACCGGAGATCAATATCATTTGATTTAGGCTCTTGCCAAAAATTGAACCGATAGTTTTAAAAGATCGTCTTATAAAAACCCGATATTTCAAATTAGGACTTTCCTATGTATCTTTGCAGAAATTTTTGTGATAAAAAGCAAAACATGAAGACAAAAGGAAAGATCAAAGAAAAAGTAAATATCGTCACGCTGGGCTGCTCCAAAAACCTGGTAGACTCCGAAAATATTTTAACCCAACTCCGCGGCAATGGCATTGATGCCGTACACGAAACCCAAGACCAGGAATCCAACATCATTATCATCAATACCTGTGGTTTTATTGAGCATGCCAAACAAGAATCCATCGATACCATCCTGCAATATGCCGAAGCCAAAGAGCAGGGCTTGATCGATAAACTGTATGTAACTGGTTGTCTTTCCGAAAGATACCGCGAAGACCTGGAAAAAGAAATTCCCGTAGTGGATGCTTATTTCGGCACCCGAGAGCTACTCCGATTGCTGAAAAAGTTTAAAGCCGATTACAAACAAGAGCTAGTAGGCGAGCGACTGCTCACCACACCCCAGCACTATGCTTACCTCAAAATTGCCGAAGGCTGTGATCGCCCTTGCTCATTCTGTGCCATCCCACTGATGCGCGGCAAACACGTCTCCCAACCTATGGAGCTTCTGGTGAGTCAGGCTCAAAATCTGGCCAAAAACGGCACACGCGAACTCATTCTAATTGCTCAAGATTTGACCTACTACGGCTTGGATATTTACCAAAAAAGAAATCTCTCCGAATTGCTGGATAGACTCGCCGACGTAGAAGGCATCGATTGGATTCGCCTGCAATACGCTTATCCGGCCGGCTTTCCGATGGATATTCTGGAAGTAATGAATAAACACGCCAATATTTGCAAATACCTGGATATGCCCCTCCAGCACGGCTCCGATACCATACTTAAACTCATGCGTAGAGGCATTAGCCGTGAAAAAACCGAAGCCCTGATTGCCCAAATTCGCGATTTTGTACCCGGAATAGCACTTCGTACTACCCTGATTGCGGGGCATCCCGGAGAGACCGAAGAAGACTTTCAGGAAATGTATGACTTTGTGGCTCAATCTCGCTTTGATCGCCTGGGTATTTTTACTTACTCTCACGAAGAGCAAACCCATAGCTTTTTGATGAAAGACGATGTGCCTCAGGATGTCAAACAAGAAAGAGCCGATGCCATTATGGAACTACAACAAGATATTTCCTGGGATTTAAACCAACAAAAGATAGGCAAAAACTTCAAGGTTTTGATAGATCGAAAAGAAGGGGGATATTATGTGGGGCGTACCGAATTTGACTCGCCCGAAGTAGACAATGAAGTGCTTATCCCTGTGGAAAATAATTATCTGCGAATCGGCGATTTTGTAGAAGTAAATATCCATGATGCTGAGGAATTTGATTTATATGGAGAGATGATTTAAAAAAATCCAAAATTTTATAGTAATATTATAGTAAAAATTTAGAAATTTTTAAATCAATCGCTAAAATTTTTAGATAAGTATTAGCAAATTGTTAAAATGTAATTAACTTGACCCCATGTCGGATGCAAAAAGCCGATAAGTTTATACAATTTTTACATTAGCTTAATATTTTATGATAAAATGTTTACTTTATGCATTGAGCCTATGTCTGTTATCGATACAGGTATCTTATGCGCAAACCCGAACAATCTCCGGCAAAGTCTCTGACTTGGAGAGCGGCCAGGGTCTCCCTGGCGTAAGTATTTTTATAGAAGGAACCACCACCGGGACTATTACCGATGTTGATGGTAATTATTCTATCACAGCCGCTACAGGAAATGTACTGGTGTACCAATCTGTGGGCTATATCGCCCAGAAAATCACACTGGGTACCGAAAGCACCTTGAATGTAACACTGACCACAGATACCCAACAACTCAACGAGGTGATCGTCATCGGGTACGGTATCCAGGAAAAACGAAGCCTGACTGGTAACATCGCCAAGGTAAGCGGAGCCACCATTGAAAATACCGCCGTACCTACCTTTGAGCAGGCCATCCAAGGGCGCGCCGCTGGGGTATTTGTAGAATCCCAAAACGGTAAGCTGGGTCAGGGAATCAAGATTCGAGTACGAGGTGCTTCCTCGCTTTCGGCAGGTTCTGAACCACTGTATGTGGTGGATGGGATTCCTATTACCTCTCAAAGTCAATCTAGTACTTCTGCTAATACCAATCCACTGGCAGATATCAACTTTAATGACATCGAGTCTATCGAGGTGCTCAAAGATGCTTCCGCAGCTTCTATTTACGGATCGCGTGCTTCTAACGGCGTAGTACTCATCACAACCAAAAAAGGAAAAGCCGGAAAAACCAAACTCAATATCAATTATTTCAAAGGCTTTAGCAAAGAAACTGATAGAAGAGAATTTATGAATGCAGAACAATATGCAACGTACTTCCGTGAGGCAGCAGAGAATGCTTTTGCTTTGGATCCATCTTTTGATTATGTAAGCTTTAATGAAGGTCGCTTGCAAAGATATGGAGCCGGTGATCCCGACTGGGAATCCAATAATGTAGATACAGACTGGCAAGATGAGGTATTCAGAACCGGAGAAGTAGATCAAATTGATGTAAATGCCTCTGGAGGAAATGATAAAACCCGATTTTATATTGCTGGGCAATATATGGATCAGGAAGGTATCCTGATCGGAAATCGCTTCCAACGACTCAGCGGTCGGATCAATCTGGATCATACCATTAACAAACGCTTGACTGTGGGAATGAATCTAAGCCTGTCCAGAACCGAAAACGACCGTCTTTCCAATGACAATGCTTTTTCTACGCCCATTCAGATTGTAGCACTTTCTCCGACCACGCCAGTGATAGATCCCCGTACAGGTCTGCTTAGTGGGCAATTGGACAATAACACTGGATTACCTAATACCAACTATCCGGTATACTATAATCCGCTGTTAGGTCTAGAAAATGGATTTTATAAAGCTGTCGTTTTTCGCAACATCGGAAATTTATTCGCTTCCTTTAATATCATCAAGGATTTGGTATTTCGAAGTGAAATTGGGGTAGACATCTTATCTCAAACCGAAGAAGCATATTATGGCTCTGCAACTTCTAGAAACACAGGAACGCCTAATGGTTTTGGCTCTAATTATTATACCCTGGTGACTAATTATAACACCAATAATTTCCTCACTTACACAAAAATTCTGGAAAAACATACTATTGAAGCCACAGGAGGGATGAGCTATCAGCAATCCAATACTGATTTAAATACCGTAGAAGGGCAAAACTTTGTAAGTGATTCGTATAAAACACTCTTTAGTGCAGCTCAAATTACCGCAGGTACTTCCAGAAAAACTGCTTTTAGCTTTTTATCTTACTTCCTGAGAGCCAATTATCGGTTTAATGAAAAATACCTGATCTCACTCAGTGGTAGAATTGATGCTTCCTCAAGATTCGGAAAAGATAATCGTTATGGGTTTTTCCCGGCTGCCTCAGCAGGTTGGGTTATTACAGAAGAAAGATTTATGGAGAATATCAAGTTCCTGAGTTTCTTAAAATTAAGACTAAGTTATGGACTTACAGGTAATGCCGAAATTGATAATTTTGCTTCCAGAGGTTTGTTCGGATCATCCGGTTATGTTGGTGTCCCTGGTCAAGCTCCCACCCAGATTGAGAACCAAAATCTGAAATGGGAAACTACCGCCCAAACCGATATTGGTCTGGAATTCGGCTTATTTAATGGACGACTTACTGGTGAATTAGATTATTACATTAAAAAAACCAGCGATTTACTCTTAAATGTAAATATTCCCGGAACAACTGGTTTCAGAACTGCTATTGCTAATGTTGGGAAGCTTGAAAACAAAGGTGTTGAGATCGTATTAAACTCTCAGAACTTCGTCGGTGAGTTCACCTGGAGTACCAGTCTAAATCTTGCACACAACAAAAACGAAGTGACCGATCTGGATGGCCAACAACTGGGTGACAATGACCTAAACCGTGCCATTGAAGGCCAACCAATAGGAGTATTCTTCGGTAGAGAATTTGCCGGAGCTGACCCTGACAATGGGGATGCCCTCTATGTACGCAATATCACCAATGCTGATGGTTCTATTGATAAAAGCCTTACCAATGATTACAATGAAGCTCAAAATGTAGTATTGGGTAACCCCAACCCCAATTGGATTGGCGGTATTACCAATACCTTTTCTTACAAGGGCTTTGATCTGAGTATCTTTTTCCAAGGGGTATTTGGCAACGATATCTACAATGGTGGAGGTCAGTATATGTCAGCCAGTGGAAGCAATGGTTATGATAACCAAACCCTGGATCAGCTTCGTGCCTGGCAGAATCCTGGTGATATTACCGATGTACCCGAAGCACGTTTGTTTTTTGCCAATGGTACCAACCCATCCAGCCGCTATTTGTCCAAAGGCTCTTATGTACGCTTAAAAACGCTTACTTTCGGTTATAACTTCCCGCAGTCGATTGTTTCAAAAATCAAAATGGAAAAACTGAGAATTTACTTCTCTGCTCAAAATCTGCTGACATTTACAGACTACGAAGGCTGGGATCCCGAAGTAAATGCCGATTACCAAGCTACTAATATCAATCAGGGCGTGGATTTTTATTCTGCTCCACAAGCAAAAACCATTTCATTTGGAGTTAATCTAGGTTTTTAACCATCAAAACACGAATAACAATATGAAAAATATAAATTTAATGTATCTTTTTGCGGGTTTATTAATTCTATCCAGTTGTGATAAAAGACTGGACATCGAACCCGCTCAATCAATCAGCCCTGAAGAGGCACTCTCCACTTCTAAAGGCGTACAAGCTACACTCATAGGTGCTTATGCTTCTATGGGTGACGCCGATGTATATGGCGGAAGAGTATATGTAGCTCCTGACCTGCTGGCAGATAATGGTGACGTAACCTGGTCGGGTACATTCCAAGGGCTTACCCAAATATTTAACAAGGAAATTCCTATTGACAATGGTTTTGTAGAAGATACCTGGCTGGATAGTTATGAAGTAATCAATGTAGCAAACAATGTATTGAGTGCCATTGATGTAGTAATTGAAGCCGATCAGGAGCGTGTAGAAGGTGAAGCCAAATTCATCCGGGGTTCTATTTATTTTGAATTGATAAAACTATACGCCAAAACTTATCAAGACGGCAGCCCGGCTTCTAACCCCGGTGTACCAATTGTGCTGGAGCCTACCCGAGGTGTGACCGAAGGACCCGCCCGCAATACCGTAGAGGAAGTATATACCCAAATCATTGCTGATCTGACGGACGCTGAAGGCTTACTCCCTGAATCCAACGGCTTTTTTGCCAATAAATATGCTGCCACTGCCATGCTTTCAAGGGTTTATTTGATGCAGGGCAACTATGCCGCCGCCCGTGATGCTGCCGACAGGGTGATTTCTTCCGATGAGTTCGAGCTGGTAGATTATTACCCCGACGAATTCCCTTATCCGGGACAGGTAAGAGTGGATAATACTTCTGAGGATATTTATGCACAGCAGGTTTCTGACCAAAACGGAACCAATAGCCTGAATCAGTTTTATGCTTCCTCCGCAGACGGTGGAAGGGGAGATATTCAGATTGAAAATCAGCATTTAGATTTGTATGAAGATGATGACGAAAGGCTAGATTTATTCTTTAATGATGACGGCTCTATCCGTACCGGTAAATTCAGCAACGTATTCGGCAATGTCAAAATCATCCGCCTAGCTGAAATGTATCTCACCCGAGCCGAAGCCAATTTCAGACTGGGAACCAGTGTGGGTGCTACTGCCCTTGAAGATATCAATACTATTCGAGACCGTGTAGGCTTGGATGATCTGACTGCGCTGACTCTAGATGATATTCTGAAAGAACGATACCTAGAGCTAGCTTTCGAGGGGCAATTCTTGCACGACATCAAGCGTACTCAAGGTTCTGTTGGGAATCTTCCCTGGAATTCGCCCAAGTTGGTGTATCCCATCCCTCAGAGAGAATTGATTGTTAATCCGAATCTGGTACAAAACGAGGGGTATTAAGTAGTCTATTTAATGAGTCGATAGTCCATGGCAAACTCAATTGCATTGGTTATCAACTAATTATAGTCAACTACTTAATAATTTTTGTTAAGGCAAATTTTCTAAGACCACCCCCTATTCTGGGAGTGGTCTTTTTTTGATTAAAAAAAACAAACCTAAATCTTCTTCACCAGGTTTTAGCACTATGAATATATATAGTGAGATCGAACTAAATCGCATCGTAGAAATGGCCTGGGAGGATCGCACCAGTTTTGATGCCATTGAGGCGCAATTTGGTATCCCTGAAAAAGAAGTTATCAAAATTATGCGCCGAGAAATGAACCCAAAAAATTTTAAAAAATGGAGAGCACGCGTTCAAAACCGAAAAACCAAACATCTCAAGCTGCGTGATGATGCCGTAAAAAGATTTAAATGTAGCCGCCAAAAAAATATCAGCACCAATCGCATCAGTAAAAAAGTTTAAAAACACCCTTTTTGTATCCTATAATTCATTTAAATTGTGCTACATTTTGCAATATAGTACACTTAATGCTATATTTATCCTTTAATTTGTACTAATTTAATTCAAAAATGAAACTTTTACCCAAAATTATCACCTTTTGTCTTCTTTTCTTCTTTTCTCTAACCATGCAAGCGCAGTATAAAATAGATAGACTGGAACCCTCCTTTTGGTGGGTAGGCATGAAAAATCCCACCCTGCAATTGCTGGTTTATGGCAAAAACATCAACCAACTCAATCCCCAAATTAATTATCCTGGCGTACAAATAGAGCAAACCATCCAGGTTCAGAATCCCAATTACCTCTTCATAAATCTACACATCAGCCCCGAAGCCAAAGCTGGTAAATTTCTTATTAATTTTCAAAAAGACGGTAAAAACAAACTTGTGTACGAATACCAATTGCTGACCAGAAAGCCCGGTTCATCCGAACGCATAGGTTTCAAACCCTCAGATGTCATGTATCTGATCACCCCAGACCGCTTTGCCAATGCCTTACCTGACAATGACAGCCACCCTGCTATGTCTGAAAAGCTGAATCGTAGCTTTCCAGGTGGGCGACACGGAGGTGATATTCAGGGAATAAGCGATCATTTGGATTATATCAAAGATATGGGCTTTACGGCTGTATGGCTTAATCCGGTTTTGGAAAACAACCAACCTGAATATTCTTATCACGGTTATGCTACCACAGATTTTTACAAAGTTGACCCCCGCTTTGGCACCAATGAAGACTATCGAAAATTGGCTGAACTTGCCCAAAGCAAAGGCATTAAAATGATTATGGATATGATCGCAAATCATTGCGGATCAGAACATTGGTGGATTAAAGACTTGCCTACCCCAGATTGGATTAACTACAAGGGTCAGTACCACAATACGAACCACAGGCGGACAATACACCAAGACCCTTATGTTTCTAGCTCAGATTCCCAAGAATTTGTAGATGGGTGGTTCGTCAAAACAATGCCTGACATGAATCAGCGTAACCCCTTGATGGCTACTTATTTGATTCAAAATACGATCTGGTGGATAGAATATGTACATCTGGCCGGCATCCGAATGGATACTTATCCTTATCCTGATAAGGATTTTATGAGTGAGTGGACTTGTAAAGTATTGGAAGAATATCCTGATTTTAATATCGTAGGTGAAGAATGGACAGATAACCCAGCGATTGTCTCTTTCTGGCAACGTGGTAAGGTAAATGCCAACGGCTACACCTCTTGCTTGCCTGGTTTGATGGATTTTCCCATTCAGGCAAGTGTGAGCAGAGGGCTTAACAACAAAGAAGAACACAATAGCGGTTTTGCTGAGATGTATCACATGCTTTCTAATGACTTTCTCTATCCTGAGCCCCAAAACCTAGTGGTTTTCCCGGATAATCACGATATGGATCGTTTCTTTACCCAGGTGAAGGAAGATTTGGGTTTGTTTAAACTGGGAATTGCGTATTTCCTGACCATTCGCGGAATCCCTCAGATTTATTATGGCACCGAAATCCTAATGGTCAATAAAAATCCTGGAGACCACAGCGAAATCCGCACTGATTTTCCGGGGGGATGGGCTGGTGATGCCGTCAATGCTTTTACTGGGCAGGGTTTAAGCCCTCAACAAATGGAAGCCCGCAATTTTATGAAAAAACTGCTGAACTGGCGTAAAAACGCTCAGGCAATCCATCAGGGCAAATTGATGCATTTTGCACCCATAGATGGTGTATATGTATTTTTCCGTTATTTGGATACTCAAAAAATAATGGTAATTCTCAATAAAAATACCTCGGCTAAAACATTAAACCCGGCAAGATTTCAGGAAATTTTAAAAGGAGTTTCACAAGGAACGGATATCATCTCCGGGCAAGAAATTAATCTTACACAAGACATTCAGCTAAATCCTAAAACGCCCTTGGTGATAGAGATAAAATAATATCAAAAAATCGACATATAAAGCTAACAAAACGCTTAAATTTTTTGTTGGCTTTATATGTTTACTTGATTTATATTATTTTTTATAGAAAAAATCACATGTATAAGTTATAAGTATTTCTCAAAGAAAAAAATTGTGTGGAATTAAACTCAGGAAAGATGTCCATAAAAAACAGCCAGATCACGATAAAAGATATTGCCAAAGCCCTAAAACTTTCTACTTCCACAGTTTCAAGAGCTTTACAAGGGCATCCTAATGTAAACAGAGATACCAAAAATGCCGTAGTTCAACTGGCGCACCAACTGGACTACAAGCCCAACTCTATTGCGCTGGGGCTAAGAAAAAGCAAAACCAACACGCTAGGGATTATTGTGCCGAAATTGGTACACCATTTTTTTTCTTCTGTAATCAGCGGTATCAGTGAAGTAGCCCACGACCTGGGCTACAATGTCATCATTACCCAAACCAATGAATCCTACTTCCGAGAAATAGAAAACCTCAAAACCTTACTTTCAAGCCGGGTAGATGCGATCTGCATCTCCTTGTCTAAAGAGACAACCAACTATGCACACTTCGATAATGTGTATAAAAGAGAAATCCCTCTTTTGTTTTTTGATCGGGTTTGCGATCAGATACCCACCAACCAAGTAATGGTAGATGACTATCAGGGGGCATTTTCAGCCGTAGAACATCTGATTCAAATGGGTTGCCGAAATATCTTGCATCTGGCGGGACCTGACACACTCTCTATTAGTTGCGAAAGAAAACGAGGCTATCTGGAGGCGCATCGCCACTATCAGCTTCCTATCCACGAAGAAAATATCATTTTGAGCGATCATCAAGCCTTAGGGTTTGAGACTGTTTTGGGCATTCTCCAAGCCGGTAAAAGCTTTGATGGAGTCTTTGCAGTCAATGATGAGACAGCCATCGGCGGCATGATTGCTGCCAAAAAAATGGGACTAAAAGTACCCTCTGACGTAGCTTTTATAGGTTTTGGCAATGATCCGATTGCTGCCGTAGTGGAGCCGAACCTGAGTACCGTCCGCCAACCGGGATTTGCAATGGGTTATGCCGTAGCCACCATTATCATTGACCAATTACTAAAAAAAGAAAAAGAAATTCCTTTTAAACTTGAAAAACAGGTCTTATCTACCGATTTGATCATTCGTGAATCCTCCCGTCGAGATTCTTAAAAATCCAAAAATTCGCCCCAATGCTTTGTAATATCTAAGCCATTCAATATCAATACTTTGGCATTAGATTTTGCGTGTATCGACGGATATCGAATAGCGGCTTATAAACATCCTCAAAAGCTCGATATATCTTTGATGAAAAATTATATTTTTTTTAAAAATTTGCTATTATTGCAATGGCTATGTAGTGCTCCAAAAAAATTCAAGGGTTATAAATCCATTTAAATCTATTCATTTAAAATTTTATCCAAGTGGAAGAGAATAAGTCTTTGTATCCAAAATCTCCTGATGTTCGGGACTTTTCTTTTTTAAAACCTACCACTACTTTTCGTAAAGTAGTCTATCAGGTGATTGTCTCTATTGTATTTTTTATGTTTTTTTATGTTTTTCTGGTGGCTGTTTCCTTGTGCCTTTTGGTACTTTGTTTTTATCTGGCATTTATGCTTTTGGCACTCAAGATACATTGGGTAACCCTGGCAGCCGCTCTCGGGCTGATTGGTTTAGGCATTATGTTTTTTTTATTTTTGATCAAATTTATATTTTCACAAAGCAAGGATGAAGACCCTCATCGTCAGGAAATTAAACCCGAAGATCAGCCAGAACTCTTTGCTTTTATCGAGCAGTTATCTCAAGAGACCAAAACGCAATTCCCCAAAAAAATATTTCTTATTCCAGATGTGAATGCTTTTGTATTTTATAATTCTAATTTCTGGAGTATGTTTATTCCTGTCCGTAAAAACTTGGCTATCGGTCTAGGGCTGGTTAATTCATTAAATATCAGTGAATTCAAATCTGTCTTAGCACACGAATTTGGACACTTTTCCCAAAGAAGCATGCAACTGGGCAGTTATATTTATACCGTAAACCGTGTGATCTACAATATGGTATTTGAATACGACTATTGGGATAGATTATTGGCACAATGGGCAAATAGTGGAGGAATTATCGGTTTTTTTGCCCAGGTGACCTTCTGGCTGGTTAGTGTCGTTAGGCAACTGCTCAAAATTGCCTACAATCTCATCAATATCAATTACATGAAGCTCTCCCGTGAAATGGAGTATAATGCCGATTTGGTAGCTGTCAGCGCAGCAGGCAACGAAGCTTTTATCCGTGCTCTAAGAAAAATCGAGTTTGCCTCCTTTGCCTATTCTTATACCTCCAATTTGCTCAATCAACTGGCGGAAAAAGAAAAAGCAAGTGCAAACCTTTATTCGGATCATCAATTTATGGTAAATCATTTAGCCTACAAAAACAAATTACGCTTTGAGCAAGAGCAAATTATTATCACAGATGAAGACCTTGAGAAAAACCTGATTAAATCCAGAGTAAATATAGAAGACCAATGGGCATCGCATCCCTCACTCAAAGAAAGAGAAGCTAACCTAAGCAAGGTACAGCTCAAAGGTGAAATGATCACAGACTCAGCTTGGAAACTTTTTAGAAACATCGAGCAATTACAAACAAAAAGCACACAAAATATTTATGAAATTGGATTCCCTGGCAGGCAGTTTGAAAATATATTGAATCCTGAATTCCAAAACTTTGTAAAACAAGAAGAAGATAAAAACCAAGTGGCTGAGTTCTATCACGGTTTTTATGATAATCGTTTTCTTGGAAAATTAGACCTAGAGGCAACTATCTCAGAACTAGGCAAAGCTTCACTCCCTAACCCTGATGAACTTTATACCCAGCAAAACAAAGAATTTATCCGCCGTTATTGGTCCGATTGTGATGACTTAGAAATCCTAAAGCAAATCAGCCAGGGTAAAATAAAAGTCCGTTATTTTGAGTTTGACCACGTAAAATATAAAAGTCGTTACGCCCAGACTTTGATCCGACAGTTTAGCAAAGAAGTAAGTGCCCATGAAAAACAACTGCTGGAATTAGACAAAAACGCATTCTTGATGAATCTGGCCTTGGCTCAAAAAAATCAACAGGAAGAGAATTACTTGCAGTTATACAAACAATTAATTCTGAGTCAGGAATTATATCAACAAATGTCTCAGTTTCATCAAAAAAATCAGAACTTTTACTATGAAATTTATTCCAAAAATCAATGGGCTGAAGAAGAAATTGATCATGTATCAACCAACTTATATTATTTTGAAGGTGAATTTCAGAAGTTTATCAAGAATCTGGATTTAAACCTACTTCTTGAAAATATATCTTCCGAAGAAATAAGGAATGAAATTCAAAAATATGTTCAGGACAAGATTAGTTTGATCAAACGTAGTGTTCTTGAAGAAGAAAACTTCATTCGCCTGTCTAATCTGATTTATGATGCTTATCAGGCAAGTGAAAGTTTACAGTGGCAAACTCTCAAAAAACTTACTGATTTTCAGCTAAATTGGTATAGTAGCCACCCTGGTTCAAGCGTCCTCGATTGAACATGTGGGTAAAGTAAAAACAAGAACATAAAAACCCGAAAGTCTGCATTGAGAGGCTTTCGGGTTTTTTGTATAAAAATCCAGCTATTTTACAAAGAATATTTTGTCTTAGACTTTTGTGGTGAGACCATCTCAAGCCCTAGTGCCGGAATTTTTCAGACCTTCTGAATGCTTTTAAGGGGTGCTGTGCAATACTACCAACAAGCAATTGAACACTACACTACACTACACAAATTTATACCCCAGCTTCACCAAAGGCAGCGAACGCTCTCTAACTCCTGTGGCTGCAAACAGGGCATTGGCCAAAGCGGGTGCAGCAGGAGGTGTACCCGGTTCGCCTACTCCACCCGGAAACTCCTCATTCTCTATGATATAGGTCTCTATCTCAGGAGAGGCTTTTAGGCGAATCATATCGTATTGAGGGAAGTTGGATTGCTGTACTTTGCCGTCTTGCCAGGTGATTTCACCAAAAAGTGCTGCCGACAAGCCAAAGATAATCCCACTTTCCATCTGTGCTTTTACACTATCGGGGTTGATGTAGGTACCGCAATCCACCACACAATAAAATTTATCTATGCTAAATTCTTTTTCTCCTAGTTTGGTGATTTCTACCACCTGCCCTACGATTGAGCCGAAACATTTGTGCAGTGCGATGCCACGGTAGCGATCTTTGGCTAGGGCTTTGTTCCAATGGCTCATCTCAGCCACTTTTTGCAATACTTTTTTGAATCGGGGCGCTTTGTCCAGTTTGCTTAGTCGGAATTGATACGGGTCTATACCTGCGGCGTGTGCGCATTCATCCATAAAACATTCTGTAAAAAAGGCATTTTGGCTGCTTCCTACGCTGCGCCAGAACCCCACCTTGACAGGCACTACCAGGTTACCGAAGCTTACCCGGCGGTTTTTCATTTCGTAGGGCAATTCTCTTGCGCCTTCGGTGGTAGCAGTGTCGTCTTTTACAGAAATGCTCAAAGGCGGTTCGGCTCTTTTCATCGTTTCGTGTACGACCGACTGCAAGGCAAGTTTGTGGTCCCAGGCTTCAATCGTACCATCTTTTTGTACCAGGGCTTTGAATTCACACTTTACGGCGGGGCGATACACATCATTACGCATATCTTCTTCACGGGTAAACACGGTCATCACCGGAGTACCTTTCATCTGCATAGCGACAGCCGTGGCTATTTTGACAAAATCGGCTTCACCTCGGCGGCCGAAACCACCTCCCAGGTATTGCATGTGAATCATAATTTTGGAAGCATCCATCTTGGAGACCTTGCTCACGGCATTGCGTACTGTAGAGGAAGCCTGATGCCCCAGCCACACGTCCACGGCGTCATCTTTTACGAGCACTGTACAGTTGAGAGGCTCCATGGTGGCGTGTGCCAGGTAAGGCACTTCGTATTGCGCCTGAATGATGGTTTTTTGTTTTTCAGCCAGCACTTTATCCACATCACCTTCCTTTTCGTGTTCGGCAAAGGCAGGTTTTTTCAACAAAATGTCCAGTTCTTTGCCGATGCTTGCGGTAGATATTTTGACACTTTCTTTTTCGTCTTCAATTACTTGGAGGGCTAAGGCGGCATTTTTGGCGCGCCAGGTGTTGTCGGCGATTACGGCAGCACCAAATTCAGTCAGGACGACCTTTTTGATGCCTGCTTGTTTCTCGATGTCTGCTTTATTTTTAAAGCCTGTGATTTTAGCTCCTAACACCGAAGGGTGGCGAAAAGCCGCATAAAGCACATTTTCAGGGCGCACATCGATGCCGAAGGTAGCTTTTCCCTGTACTTTTTCGGGGATGTCGAGGCGTTTGACGGGCTTACCGACTTTTTTCCAATCCTTGCGGTTTTTGAGTTCGGGCGTGCTGCTTACTTTGATTTTGGCGGCTGCAGAGGCCAATTCTCCATAAGATAATTTCTCTTGATTACCTTGATTGATGATAAAGCCAGACTCCGCTTTACAGTTTTTGACATCAGTTTTCCATTGTTGGGCGGCTGCTTTTTTGAGCATTTCGCGGGCAGTTGCGCCGGCATAGCGCATATTGTAATAGCCATCGGTGATAGAGCTACTTCCTCCGGTAATGACCAGATTCAGGTAAGAAAACAGCTTTTCATTGATAGAATACCCATCAAAAATGTTGGTTTCACTTTGGGCAAAAATAAACAAATTTGCATAAGGAGACTCCGGCTGCGGATGTACGATGCGGATAGACTCCATGTCGACCTCCAGCTCCTCGGCGATCATCATCGCAAGCCCCGTATAAGAGCCTTGCCCCATTTCTACACGCGGGATTGCCAGCGTGATGGTATTGTCGGGTGCAATTCGGATCCAGGCGTTCAACGAGGAACCCTCACCCAAACCCTTGCCCGAATAATAACGAATCGTTTGATTGACGTGGATAAGTCCGCCGATACCCACCAAAAGCCCTGTACCTGCTACGCCACCAGCAATCATAAATGCGCGACGTGTCCATTTATTTTTTTTAGATTTTTTTTCTTCCATGATTTTGATATTTGATCAATGATGAATTAAGCTTTTTCGGTCTGTGTTTTGTCTGCCGCATTTACCTTTTTAGCCAAAGAAAGAATGGCTTGGCGAATCCGTGAGTAAGTACCACAGCGACAGATATTGGTGATCGCAGATTCGATTTCCTCCAGGCTGGGGTTTGGATTCTCTTGCAGCAGGGCTTCAGTAGCCATGATCATCCCGGACTGGCAGTAGCCGCACTGAGGCACTTGGTGCTCGATCCAGGCTTCTTGTACCGCCGAAAGTTTGGCTTCGGAAGCAATGCCTTCGATGGTAGTGATTTTTTTGTCGGCAGCCCCAGATACCGGATACGAGCAGCTACGCACAGGCTTACCGTCTAAAAGTACCGTACAAGCACCGCAAGAGGCAATCCCGCAGCCGAACTTGGTACCGGTCAGATTGAGTTCATCTCTCAAAACCCAAAGCAAAGGCATCGCAGCCTCTACATCCACCTGATGGTTTTGTTGATTGATATTCAGTGTGTATTTCATAAAAATTAGATTCAAAGATAGATTTTGCCTCAAGCTAAGAAAAATATTTGAAAATAGGAATCGGGAGGATTGAAAGATTTTATCCTGATTGAAATCTCCTTTTTTGATATGATTGGCTTAATTGGTTGACCCGTCATTGCGAAAGCGGCACGCTGAAGCAATCCCGGTTTGGGAGAGACTTGAACTTAGGCTGAAACTGTCATTCCGACGGCAGGAGGAATCTTCACGTTTCTTGATGCAGAAGCTAAGATTCCTCCTTGCGTCAGAATGACAGGTTTTCTAATAAACTGATATTCAATATAAAATCTTAATCTGAAACTGTCATTCCGACGGCAGGAGGAATCTTCACGTTTCTTGATGCAGAAGCTAAGATTCCTCCTTGCGTAGCAATGACATGTTTTCTAATAAACTGATATTCAATACAAAATCTTAATCTGGAACTGTCATTCCGACGGCAGGAGGAATCTTCACGTTTCTTGATGCAGAAGCTAAGATTCCTCCTTGCGTCGGAATGACAAAATAAAATGAGTGGTATGTCATTGTATTTGATGCGATTTTCTAAAGTGTTAGGTCTTACAAGGGCCACTTAGATAGGCTAAAAAGAAATACTTGAGACGTATTTTTTTAGTACTTTTCCTTTTGAAAACCCCAAGCCAATTGTCAAAAAACCATGATTGTTTAACGTGAGAGCTATAATTATTCCCAAAAAAATTTATAGAAATTAAGCTTTGATTTTGTATATTTATAAGGAATAAATTTATTAATTTAACATTAAGAAGTTGTTGGGGATTTTCAAAATTAGAGAATCGGGTCTATTTTTGAGTTGACCAAAACCAAAAATAATGACTACACAATTTGAAAAACTGTCCGATTCTCAATGGGATGCAATATCGTTTCTTTTTCCAACAAGA
>JANRIC010000258.1:0-13716 GCA_033765345.1 Microscillaceae bacterium | reverse complement strand
TCTTGTTGGAAAAAGAAACGATATTGCATCCCATTGAGAATCGGACAGTTTTTCAAATTGTGTAGTCATTATTTTTGGTTTTGGTCAACTCAAAAATAGACCCGATTCTCTAATTTTGAAAATCCCCAACAACTTCTTAGTGATAATTATGAAAAAAATAACTAAGTAACTATTATCAGTTTATTTTTTTATCCAAAAAAAGCTAAGTAAATGAAAAATTCTATTATATCCTTTTTAATATTAATTCATGTGTTTATGTTATTTCACCAAGTATTTTACAATATAGAATCAATTAACGTAAGTGGCTCATGTAGGTCAGAAAATACTATCTCTAATATTTTGATTCATTTTGAAAAGATAAAATCAGGTAGTAAAATAGATAATTCCATTCTCTACATACCCAAGAATAATATAAACAACCCTTTCTATACTTTACATAATAATTTAAGTCCATTTGTTACTAAATCTAATCTAGTAAAAGAAGAATTTGAACCTAGAATCATAATTAAAAATCCTAATGGAGAAGAAGGGAAGAGCTTTAATTTTGGTAGTATAAAGTTAGATTCTTCTGTAAATGGAGTTTTTACGATTGAAAACAGAGGAACGATTGATCTTAATATTACCGAAATGGGGTTTGTGGACTCAACAGGTGCTTTCTCATTAGTTACCAAAGATATTACCCCTATAGCCCCCAATGGAGGAAGTGCTACATTCACCATTACATTTAACCCAACTAGTCCTGGAAACCACAAAGCTATATTTGAACTGAAGAGCAATGCACCCAATAGCCCTGTTTGCAGCATTATGCTTTCGGGCTTTGGGGAGCGGGTGTTTTTCCCAGAAATAGAATTGATAGATCATAAGTCCAGAAATATAGCTTCTGGGGGAACTGTCCATATAGACAATGTATCTATCGGAGATAGCATAGAATATACTTTTACTATAGAAAATACCGGACAGGGAGAATTATTTTTAACTGGGGATACCCTGGTAAAAATCTTGGGGGAAAATGCCGATGAGTTTGGCCTAAAAGACCCTCCCGACCAGCAAATATCTCCTCTAACAGGTAATACCTCATTTCAGATACTTTTTGCTCCCCAGAGTGAAGGTGTCAAACAAATCTCTGTAAGTATCCCCAATGATGATACCGATGAAAGCCCCTTTACATTTTTTATAAAAGGTACAGGGATTAATTCTTGCAAGGATAACATCCAGATGCCGGATGCCTTTACTCCTCATTCCAGCAAAACGATTAACGACAGCTATTGTGCTGTCATCGAGGGAAAGATAGTGTCTTTTGAGATGAAGATTTTTAATCGTTCCAATCAACAGGTATTTCAATCTACAGAAGTGATGCCTTGCTGGGATGGGATGTGTGAAGGAAAAAAAGCCCCCTCGGGTCCTTATGTGTATAAAATTAAATACAAATGTCAGGAAAATAATAGCCCAATTTCTTTAACAGGGAGTCTTTTATTGCTTAACCTTGAATAAACTTTACTAGCTATGAAACAATACTACTTACTCTATTTCTGTTTTTTTTCGTTCCTTATTTCAATATCTTCTGCCAGTGCCCAAAGAAGTAATTTTACACAATACGATGCGAATTCATTATACCTGAATCCTGCATATACTGGAGCTACCCGAAACTTTAGATTTTTATACAGCTATAGATTACAATGGGCTGGTGCAGATGCTACACAAGGAAGCAGTAATATAGACGGGAGATTTGATACCCATGCGATTTCTTTTGATCATTTTCTAGGCCAAGGACATGGAATAGGCTTTCAAGCGGTGGTTGATAAAATATCCGATAGCAATAAAAATTTAAGATGGATAAATACCCAACTAGCAGCATCGTATGCTTACGAATTTTTGCTACATCCTCGCAATGACAAAAAAGACCTCAGATTAAGACTAGGAGGCAAAGTAGGATTCAATGATATTAGTTTGAATGCTGATGATTTGCTATTTGAAGATGCCATTAGACGTGGGATCACCTCCGAGCCTATTAATCCAATTTGGGATCCTAAGCTGGCTTTTGATTGGACAATTGGAGTATTGTTAAGTAATAGAAAATTTTGGCTTGGAGGTAGTTTATTCAACCTTATTGATCAAAGTAGTCTGTTTAATTCTGAAAATCCAAAAATAACCGACCAAGGGTATTCCGTAGAAGGAGGTACACAGTTTCCTTTTAATAATTCGCGCGGAAAAAAAGGACTTAAAATAGGGCTAAGATATAAACACGAAACAGTACCCAAGCAATGGGATGCCTCTGTGGGGTATTTGCAGGAATTTGATAAATTTGGGCTTTTGGCTGGGACTTATCTTCGGCTTAATCCGGGGTCTGAACAGACAGCTACGGTCTGGAATATCGCCCCATACATTGGAATAAAGTTTCGCCACAACAAAATAGGTAAAATTGTGTTTCAGTACAGCCTCGATACATCTCCCAATCGATCTACTCGAGTAGGGAATATACACGAGTTTAGCCTAAGATATGAAATTCATAAAAAAGATAATGTAGAAAAGGAAAAATTAAATAATTATAGGGAAGATACTACAAAATATAGGCGTAGGCTTAAATATACCTGGAATTTTAATGTAGATAGTTTATTCTATACACATCGGCATGAAAACAGTATTATGCATATTGGTTTGAATGATGAGAGAGAAGATAAACCATATATTCTTTCAGAAAAGGATAAGTTAGATATTTTGAAAAGGTGTCGGGATTTGATAAAAACATACTATGTAGACTTTAATCTTTTTTTAGATAGCATAGATCACGAACCATATCTGAAAAATATCTCGGAAGACTTAAATAATGCGTGTTTTCCTGAAGAAGGAATTTATATATATAATGATTTCAAAGACAATGATTCCATACCCTCTGAGGATTACTACAGAGAATTAGTTTTGCGACATAAAGAGAAAATAAAGGGTAAGTATTATAAAATAGATATAGATATAACTGTAGAAAATGTTGATTCTAGTGATATCAATATTATAAAACAAGAAAATGAGTATGTCGTGTTTTGTAAAGTTGAAAGATTCCCTCAAAGAGACAGTATTCCACTTAATATCTTGAGTTTCGAAATTAGGTTTCCCCATGAAAATCAAAAAATTAACTTTGAAGATTCAAAAATCAAAATCTACGCCATCAGGAAACATGAAGAATAGCAGATAAAATTCACGAGGGAAAGAGTAAAGTTTCAAAAAAAAGTACATTGGATAAATTTGCTTAGTCATTAGTATCTATGTTAGAAAAAATCTCAGCACAAAGGTTAAAAAATCTTAAAGCAAGTATCGAGGAAATCGAAAATTTTATCCGGGAATATGAAAAATGTCAAAGTTTACTGGATGAGGTTGACCGGGGACAACTGCAAGAAAGAATTTGTTCTTTACAAAAGCTTCAAAAAGGATATGAAGAGGAATATAATAAACTTATGAAAAACCCGACCAACATCTCCGAACTTCGCAACCTTCTGAATGAGGCTTTTAATGATGAAGAATTAAATGCCTTTTGTCAGGATTATTTTTATGAGGTTTACAATAACTTTGCTAACGGTCAAAGTAAAAATGATAAGATTACGAAACTTTTAGATCATTGTAAACGACATATTAAGTATAAATATCTCCTTGAAAAAATAGAAAAAGTACGCCCTGAATTGTACTCACAGTATGAATCAAAACTTTTCAAAGATGATTCAAATTCGTCAAACCCCAATAATAATCCAAAAACTGACACCTCAACAGGTGCTAAACCTCCAGGGAGTAATACCGAACCTGGAACAGCCCCTCTCAACACCCAACCCATCATCTACCTATCCTTTGCTAATGATAAAGATGGACATTTGAAGTATTTAAAACAAGAATCTGATGAGATAGAGAAAATTTTTCGGGCGCTCGATGATAAGAATACGGTAAAATTAAAAAGGCAAGACCAAAGTACAGTAGATAATATCTTTGAGACCTTTACCCATTATCGCAATCAAATTGTAATATTTCATTATGGTGGTCATGCCAATAGTTCGCAACTGATACTGAAAGACCAAAGAGCAGGTGCCAAATCTATAGCTCAACTAATTTCCAAACAAACTAACCTAAAATTAGTGTTTCTAAACGGTTGTGCAACCAAGAATCAAGTACGGGAATTTTTTCAATTAGGGGTAAAAACCCTGATCGCTACCTCTGTTCCTGTAGAAGACCAAAAAGCAACTGAATTTGCCATACAATTTTATCAGGCACTAGCAAATGGATATACCATACAAGAAGCATTTAAGATATCTACTTCTAAATTAGCTGCTAAGAATCTTATACAAGCAGGCTCTGTAATTATTCACCGTTTTTCAGACCCAATCCCCGAATTAAATATTGTAGATGAAAAACCCTGGGGACTTTATACCTTAAATGATACAAACCTTGATTGGAAAATCATCGAGAAAAATGGAGAGACTCCTCCTCCGCCTTCAGAACCCGAATCAGAAACAAAAACAGAACCCGAAGTAGAACCAAAACAGCCATTTAATCAAGAATGGAAAAAGGAAATGAAAATATTATTCAATGGAATTTCTAATGACAAAGAGGAGAAAGTATTTTTTAAAAAAATAATAAAAGAATTAACTGATGATGAAAAATTAGAGGAAATTAGATCATTAGAAGCGAATTTATCTGCTCTAAGAAAAGAGTACAATAATAGTGATATTACTAGGGAACAGTATAAAGCTGACCGCAAGAAAGTGCAGAAACTAATCTTTTCCTTTATTAATGAATTATAAGCCTTTTCCCTTGCACAAACTAAAAGGCATTTTGTCTGTAGTTTTTTCTTGTATCAAATTACAACAGAATTCCTCACAAATTCTGTATTTTTTATCACAACTTTCATTATATTCGATCTCGGTAAATTTAGATCAAAATCCATCATCTTTCATCTCCATGACCCAAGAACTCTTAACACTCCGGCTCAAAAATCTTCAGGAAAGTATCCACAATCTTACAGACCTCATCCGGGAATTGAGGAATAACCGAGACCTCCTGGATGACACAACCCAGTCTCTTTATAAAAAGCAACTCGAGCAGCAAATCAAATCCAGGGAAGAAACCTTAGCGGCTTATCAAAAAGAGTATCAGGAGATTCAAGCGCAATTAGACCAACTCAGTTCTCCCAGCAAACCCATGCCTCCAAAACCCAAAACTCCCAACATTGCGGAGCTTTTTAACTTATTGGATGATGCCTTCAACGATGGAGATTTACAGACCTTTTGTATGAAGTATTTTGAAAAGGTATACAACAATTTCGCATTAGGGCAAAGCAAAAATGCAAGAATTCAGGCTTTACTGGATTATTGCAAACAGCACCTGGAGTACGACAAACTCCTTCACCAGATCAAAGAAGAGCGTCCGGCGATGTACCAAGTATATCAAGCAAGGCTTTTTACATAGTTTTCTACCCCTTCTTCGCCAGCAGAATCTTCAATTCCTTCATTTCATCGCGTAGTCGGGCGGCTTCCATAAAGTCGAGTTCTTTGGCGGCTTTTTCCATGGCTTTTTGGGTCAGGGAGATTTGTTTTTCTAGGTCTTCTTTGGACATATACGCCACTACGGGGTCGGAGGCGATGCTGAATTCTTCTGGCTCGATGTAATACTGAACGCCGGGTTTTTGACGGTCGGCGACTTTGGTTTGCTTGAGGATTTCCTCTTTGGATTTTTTGGTGGTACGTGGGGTGATGTTGTGGAGCGTGTTATATTCCTTCTGAATCTGTCGGCGGCGACGGGTTTCGTCCATGGCTTTTTGCATAGAATCTGTGACGCGGTCGGCATAAAGGATGACGCGTCCTTTTTCGTTTCGGGCGGCACGGCCGATGGTTTGGATCAGGGAGCGTTCGTTTCTCAGGAAACCTTCTTTGTCGGCATCCATGATGGCCACCAAAGAAACTTCGGGCAAATCCAGCCCTTCTCTGAGTAGGTTTACGCCGATGAGTACGTCAATCGTGCCGAGGCGCAGTTCCCGCAGGATTTCCACCCGCTCCAGGGGTTTGATGTCTGAGTGGATGTACTGACATTTGATGCCGAGGCGATCCATATATTTGCTGAGTTCCTCGGCCATCCTTTTGGTCAGCGTGGTCACAAGTACTCGCCCTTCTTCTTTGACGGTTTCGTCGATTTCTTCCAGTAGGTCGTCTATTTGATTGACGCTAGGGCGCACGCTGATTTCAGGATCAAGCACCCCTGTGGGGCGAATGATCTGCTCTACTACCACGCCTTCGGATTTGATCAATTCATAATCGGCTGGGGTAGCACTTACATAAATGACCTGATTTACAAGGCTTTCAAACTCATTGAAGTTCAGGGGGCGGTTGTCTAATGCGGAAGGTAAACGAAAGCCGTACTCGACCAGGGATGTTTTGCGGGAGCGGTCACCTCCGTACATACCTCGGATTTGGGGTATGGTTACGTGGCTTTCATCGATCACCAAGATATAATCATTCGGGAAATAATCAAACAAACAGAAAGGACGTGTACCTGATTGCCGCCGGTCAAAATAGCGGGAATAGTTTTCTATACCGGAGCAATAGCCCAGTTCGCGCATCATTTCCAGGTCAAATTCGGTGCGTTCCTTGATCCTTTTGGCTTCCTCAATTTGGCCTTCCTGCTCAAAATATCGAATTTGCTTGACCAGATCGTCCTGAATCTCGCGCATAGCCTGATGCAGTACTTCGGGTCCGGTCACGAAGAGGTTTGCTGGGAAAATAGAAATTTGGCTTTCATCAGAAATTTTGCGGTTGGAGGCGGGGTCAATCATTTGAATGGCTTCAATTTCATCTCCCCAAAAGAAGATTCTGTAGGCAAAATCATCATAAGCCACAAAAATATCCACGGTATCCCCTTTTACCCTGAAATTTCCTCGGCTAAAATCAGCCTCGGTACGGCTGTACAAAATATCTACCAACTGAAACAAAAATCTATTGCGGCTCACCACATCACCTACTTTGAGCCGGATGACGTTTTTGCCGAATTCTTCAGGATTACCGATACCATAGATACAAGATACAGAGGCAACTACCAGCACATCCCGCCTGCCCGAGAGCAGGGCAGAAGTAGCACTCAGGCGTAGCTTCTCGATCTCTGCATTGATAGAAAGTTCTTTCTCGATATAGGTTCCGGTGGTGGGCAGATAAGCCTCTGGCTGGTAATAGTCATAATACGAGATAAAATACTCAACGGCATTTTCAGGAAAAAACTGCTTAAATTCGCCGTAAAGCTGGGCTGCCAGGGTTTTGTTGTGGCTCATAACCAGCGTGGGGCGGTTCAGCCTGGCCACCGTATTGGCAATGGTAAAGGTTTTTCCTGAGCCAGTTACACCCAGCAGTGTTTGCGCTTTTTCGCCTGCTTCCAGTCCTTGGATGAGCTGCTCGATGGCTTTGGGTTGGTCGCCCGTAGGTTTGAACTCCGAAACAAGTTTGAATTCCATGGCATTTTGAATATGAATTAACAAATATAATTCATTTGTGCCGTCTTATCAATAGTCCATAGTTGGTAGTTGATAGTCCATAGTCGGTAGTCTGTCTATGCCTAAAATAAGTTTATATTATTTATTTTTATAATTAATTGGTAATCAAATAGTTGTATTTGCTATGGACTATGGACTACCGACTATGGACTATCGACTTCACAAAACCCTTTTTGAATAGCTTGAAGAAACACTAGTTTGGTGATTTAAAATATTTTTTAGCGTATTTCAATGCTTCTGCACTCATTTCCTCTGCCGGGAATCCCAGAGAAGCGGCTTTACCGAGGTCAAATTTTGCTTCTTTTTTCTTGTTTTGAGCTAGGTAAGCGGTGCCGCGCAGGTACCATAATTCTGGCTGAGAGCCGTCAGCCAGGATTCCGGTACTCACATATTTGATTGTTTGTGGGTAGTTCTTGAGTTTGAAATAAATTCGGGCAATTTTGATTTGATAATCTACATTGTCGCTATCCAGTGAAAGAGCCTTTTGGTAATCTGCTAGGGCTTCCTGGTGGGCATTGATGCGTGCCTGATAGGAAGCTCTTTCGGCGTAGTTTTCGGGTTTATCTTGCTCATCCTGAATGACTTTATTCATGGACTCGATGGCTCCTTCAAAATTATTGTTTTGTGCTTTACAGAAGGCATTCAGGCTATGATAGTAGGTGGGAAGCGGGTCTTCGGTCAGTTTTTGGAGCATGTCAATATCTTGGGAAGCCTGAAAATAATTCCCTTGTAAAAAATTGGTTTCGGCACGGAACTGCCGAAAAATCGTCTTTCGAGGCTCTAGTTCAATGGCTTTGTCAAAATCCAGGATGGCATGCTGGTAGTCTTCCAATTCCAAATAGCACTTTCCGCGACCAAAATAAAGAAGAGCCACCTGGGGGTCTAGCTGAATAGACCTGGAATAATCGTCGATGGCAGGAGCGGTCAGCCCTAGTTCTTTATAAGCAGAAGCTCTGTAATTGTAAGCGAGGGCATAGTTGGGGTTGGCGGCGATTGCCCGATCAAAAGATTGAATGGAGCGTTCAAAAGCAGAGGCATTATAAGCCATAACACCGATATAAAAATGAGCGCGCGCTTGATTGGAGTCGAGTTTTAAAAGACTTTCAAAATCTTTGAGTGCTTTTGCCGAATCTTGGAGCAGCAAAAAGGTTTTAGCTCTTGAAAAATAGGCATCTTTATAATTTCTAAAACTTTGAATGGCTTGGGAGTAATACTTGATGGCTTCCTTAAACTCACCTACGTGCAGTTCAATCTCACCTTTATCAAAGAATTCTTTAGATCGGTGATCTTGGGCGGTTGTGTACAAAAAAGGATGAACTATAAAACAGAAAAATACGGCAATCTGATAACCCTTCATAAAATCTTTTTCAAATGCAAATAGGGGATTTTTGTGTTTGGATACGGGTATAAGACGAAAACCTACACTTTTAAGTTGTATTTGGAATGGGAGATCTAAGAAGATGAAAATAAGTCGTGGCCTAAAATTAGTTGATAGTATTTTTTGTAATCAATTGATAACCAGGCAATTGTATTTGCTATGGACTATCGACCAATTAAATGGACTACTTAATATTTTAAAGCTTGTTGAAATGATTATTCATCAGAAAAATTAAAGCAGGTTAAGACTCAACGCATATCAGAAATTTAGTCAGAGGTCATACTGTCGGCCTTTTGCAATAAAGTCATGATTTTTTTGCCGATAGACTTTTGTTCTTTGAGCAGCAACTCGGCTTTGGCAGTGGCTTGGTCATTGATGAAGCCGTTGAGTTCGAATTCACGATCATTTTTTTTCACAAGGTAAATCCACTCATCGAATAATTGGGATCTTTTTTTAGTAAGGAAATTGATTTCGTCTTCAATTTTCTGAATCATTGTTTTTTTCATCTTGATAATTCTTACTTTGGTGTTGAACAGTTTGTGTAAATGTTGCCAATCAAATAGTTTAAGTGTTAATTTTTCAGGGTATATTTATTTTTTTTAATAAACAATGAAAAGGAATTTTTATCTCCCAAAAAAATAAAAAAAACGCAATTTTTCTTACAAATAATGAAAATAGACATCATAAAAAAAAATCTGTTGAATATACTTTTTTGGTCAGTGATATCTGCTGCATTTATTGGGCCAGGAACGATTACAACGGCGGCCAAAGCGGGTACACTCTTCCAATTAAATCTTTTGTGGGCTTTGACTTTTTCTACGATTGCTTGTATAATCTTACAAGAGGCTTGCGCTCGGCTTACCATTATTTCAGGCTTGAGCCTGGGGCAGGCCATCAAAAAAAGCTATGAAGGCTCTCAAAAACAAGGGCTGGTGATCATTCTGATCAGTGGAGCTATTATTCTCGGTTCGGCGGCGTATCAAACCGGCAACTTACTTGGGGCGGCGGCAGGGGTGGTTTTGGTCAGCGACATACCCCTGGAATGGGTGATTATTGGTATGGCTCTGGGTGTATTTTTTATACTGAGTTTACCTAAGCTACAGATAATTGCACACATTTTGGGAGGGATTGTTGCCATTATGGGAATTGTATTTCTTACATCCGCTTTTCTTTTAGGGGTAGCCCCCAAAGCACTTCTTTATGGGTCGTTTATCCCTACTTTTCCCCCTGAAAGTAGTGTATATATACTCGGTTTGGTAGGTACTACAGTGGTGCCTTATAATCTCTTTTTGGGATCGGGCTTGAGTACATCCGGGCAATCTCTTTTTGAAATGCGGGTCGGGCTGTCTGTGGCAATTATACTGGGGGGAATTATATCGATGGCGGTATTGGTGACCGGGACAGTAGTGGAGGGAGCCTTTTCTTTTGAAGCATTTGCGCTGGCTCTTGACAATCGGCTAGGGGCAGGGATGTCCTATTTACTGGCTATTGGCCTTTGGGCGGCGGGATTCTCCTCTGCCATCACGGCACCTTTGGCTTCGGCAATGACGGCTCAAAGTTTGTTTGCCAAAGATCATTCGCCTCGGTGGGCTTCTCATGCCCTGTATTTTAAGTTGACTTGGGGCGGAGTGTTGTTGACAGGAGTCTTGTTGGGTTTAAGTGGCATCAAACCCATACCAGCTATTATTTTGGCTCAGGCACTTAACGGGTTGCTTTTGCCATTTGTCAGTATTTTTTTGTTATATGTGATGAACAATCCAAAAATTCTGGGAGAAAATCAACTCAACAGTTGGATAAATAATATGTTGATGGGTTTTGTGGTGTGGGTGAGTTTGGTGTTAGGATTGATCAATATCTTCAAAGCCTGGGAAACCGCTACGGGATTTACCCTCTTGGATAAACCCCTTCACGTCAATTTGATTTTGGTTTTCGCCGGGTTGTGCAGTATTGGGTTGGCGTATCGTATATTTCGTAAAAGACTGGGGCATTAGGCAAAAAGCTTCATGAACTTCTTGATAAACCAGTTTTTTTCAATAGAAGAAAACTTACTCAGTACTTTATCGGCGGTAGATGAAATCCCCTGAATCTCTTGGACTACTTCAAGAAATGCCTGATGTTCCGGTGTTTTTTTGTTTCCATCAATATGGCTAAGATTTTCAATGGCTTTACGAATGGGATCCAATTCCCTCCTTTTCCGCTCCCTAATGATGCACTGTGCTACTTCCCAAATATCTTTTTCGGCTACAAAATATTCTTTTCTTTCGCCGGGTTTTAATTCTTTATGCACCAAACCCCAGGCGATCAGCTCACGGGTATTCATATTGGTATTTCCCCGAGAGATTTTTAGCTGTTCCATAATTTCTTCAGTACTCAAGGGTTGGGGAGAAATCATCAGAAGAGCATGAATCTGCGCCATTGTACGATTAATACCCCAATTCGTGCCCAAGGTTCCCCAGGTTTGAACAAATTGCTCCTTTGCTTCTTCGAGAGTCATTCTATAATTAAGTTAATGAAAAAAAACACGTGCTTATTTGCTGACAAAATAGTCAATAAAATAACGTCAAAAACCAAAATAAGGCTACCAGAATATTGAGTAAATAAAGTTTAAGATATTCTATCCAGTGTAATTGGAGATGCCTCCAGAAAAACGCACTGACCAAAGCCATTAGGATCAATACCAAAACCAGTGATAACCAAACGGTTTTGACTGCAAAACTATAAATTCTGGCATTAATTAAAGCAATAATCGCAAATAAGAATACAGATGTAAAATTGGATACAATGATCCCCAGATACAATTTGATCTCGTTCGGATTCATAGAAATAGTGTATGACCTGTGTACAGGATTTAAGATATGGTAGTGCGTAACAAGTAATGCTGTTCGTTCAAAACAGTGGGCTGTGAAGACACAGCCCACGGCAAGGCGACTTGTTATTTGAGCATTACATCTTTAATACTACCTAAGATATTTACAAAGATTGAAATTTCAGGTTATCCTGAAATTTATTTTAGCCAAATATAAGTAAATTATACTTAGATACGAATAATATTTTGTTTAATCAGTTTGATTTCCCGGATTACCCTGGATTTGATATATTTGCTGCACAAATTCAGATCAATTTTATGGAAACAGACAATCCAAGCTCCAAATTATATATTCAAGATTTTATGGAAGGCAATATCTGCTTCGGTTGTGGAAAGGACAACCCCGAAGGACTTCAGATCAAAAGTTTCTGGCAAGGTGATCTTTGTATCTGCCTTTGGAGTTCTCAGCCCAGATACCAGGGTTGGAAAAACCTAATGAACGGCGGTATTCTGGCTACTCTGATCGATTGTCATAGCATGGGTACAGCTCTTTCGCAGGCTTATCGCTCGGAGCAAAGGGCTTACGAAACCGAACCTGTATACAAATATGCCACAGGTACGATGCAGATCAAGTATCTAAAGCCTACACCCAATAATCAAACTATCGAGCTGAAAGCCAAAATCTTGGAGGTCAAAGGGCGTAAAACCACCGTTTTTTGTGAAGCCTGGGTAGGTGGTCTCAAAACAGCCGAAGCCGAAGTAATCGCTATTCGGGTATTTGACAGCAGTCAGCCTCAAGCCGATAGTGCATTTCAATAACTGTTGGAACCATGATTTATTTGAATGGGCTTGATTTTTTGATTACCTCAAATTGTTTGATATGTAATTTGTAAATTGTGGTAATTTTGATTTTAATAAATGAATACAATCTGGATTTATCCATCCTGTTAATCAAAAAAATCATTTCAATCAAGGTTTAAACTATGAACGGCATCGAACTCATTCTTAAATATTTTCCGGAGCTCACTTCAACGCAAATTGATCTTTTTACTCAAATGGAGGTACTCTATCAGGACTGGAACCAAAAAATCAATGTGGTTTCTCGCAAAGACGTGGAATTACTCTATGAGCGGCACGTCTTACATTCCCTGAGTATTGCCAAGGTCATACAATTCAAGCCCAAAGCCCGCATTATGGATGTAGGCACAGGAGGAGGCTTTCCGGGGATTCCCCTGGCGATTATGTTTCCTGAATCAGAATTTTATCTGGTAGATTCTATCGGCAAAAAAATCAAAGTAGTGCAGGAGGTACTCCATGGACTCCAACTAGCCAATGCCTGCGCCGAGCAAATCCGTATGGAGGAAGTTGACGATCACTTTGATTTTGTGGTCAATCGGGCTGTTGCCCCTTTGAATACGCTCCTTCACTGGACCCGTGGCAAATACAACCTCAACTGGAACCACAAACTCAAAAATGGGCTCATCAGTCTCAAAGGCGGCGACCTGAGCGAAGAAATCCAGGAAGCAAAAATCAAAAAGTGCAAAATCTACGAGATCAGCGACTTTTTTGAAGAAGAATTTTTTGAGACCAAAAAGGTGGTGTATGTGCCTATGATCTAACAAACTGCGTATCTCTAAGTTTTTAATCATACTGCATAGAATGAAGTATGAAATTGACGATTTGCGCCAATTTTTAAGAAAATTTTTGTATATTTCCCAAAAAATCAGAAAACAATGACTTACATCAATCCTGACAGCCTAAAATTAGATTTGATTCGTTGGATCGCTCAACTTGAAGATAAAAAAATTCTGGAGGAGCTTCTGCACATCAAAGAAGTACAACAAAATAAAATTTTAGAAGAGCCTATTACACCTTATCTATCTTCTAAACATACTTATTTGTATGAGGATGTGCTTGCCATAGCGGCACAGTTTCCAAAAGATAAACTTTGGACATACGCCGATTTGCAAAAATATTTTCCACAAAATCTTAAAGTGAAAGTAGAAATCTTAAACCATCAAC
>JANRIC010000257.1:0-8043 GCA_033765345.1 Microscillaceae bacterium | reverse complement strand
TCTTGTTGGAAAAAGAAACGATATTGCATCCCATTGAGAATCGGACAGTTTTTCAAATTGTGTAGTCATTATTTTTGGTTTTGGTCAACTCAAAAATAGACCCGATTCTCTAATTTTGAAAATCCCCAACAACTTCTTAGTTTTAGTTTATGGGTAAGCATAACTTTAAGTGTTGCGACCTGGGTTTTACCCAAAGTTTATTTCAGTCTCTATTTTTCAGAATCGGTATTGATACCTCTGGCTGACTTTCAATTTCAAGATCATAAGGGTAGGCTATACTCGCAAGATCATTTTAAGGGGAAGGTGCTTTTGATGGATTTTTGGAATACTTGGTGTGGGGCATGCTACCAAAAGTTTCCTGAATTGAACCAAATTCATCAAAATTTTGCTTTGGACTCCACTGTGTGCATCTTGGCTGTGAATACAGCCCAATATGATTCCCTGGCTTATATTAAAAAATTCACACAAAAGTACTCGTATGAATTTATGACTGTGTTAGATGTAGAAAGTCGTTTAAGTAAATTACTTGGTGTTGAAGTGGTTCCCATGACATTTCTTGTCGATAAAAAAGGTTATGTGCGTTTGATTCATTTTGGCTACGGAGGTAAAGATGAGCAATACGCCAAAAATTTTATAAATGAGATAAATAAACTTTTAACGGAGCAATAAATAAACTTATTCATCAGTCTACAACTTATAGATTTAGCATTTCTATATTCTATAAAACTAAGTTATCGAGATCACTCCTTCATCTTCCCACTATTTTTAAGAGATTTTTTGGTTTGAGATTTTACTCTGCGTGCTACTTTTTTAATATCCTCCTCGGCGGGTAGGTTTTCGGGGATGATATGATCAGAGAGCAAAGCCTGGCGGACTTTCTCATTGCTATTCATATGCTGGTCCGTAATGGACTCTTCTCCTTGTAGGTTTTTATTTTTGATATTGATATTGGTCATCTCCGTAGCCAGTGCCTTGGAGAGAATGGTGACAGTCGGCAAAAAATCAGCCAGGGGTCGTTTGGTAGGTACATTCATTTTCTGTTTTAATTCCTGCGTGGTCAATCCGCCAAAAAGAGCCTGATCGCCCTTGCTACGGATGCGCCCAAAGCCTCTTTCGTCAACCCCTCGTTCAAAGATTAGTTTGGAAAGCGTAGTTTCGGTAGCAGTAAGTCGCTCGCGTGCATCCAGTCTTTCTGCCAGTTTGATCCGCTCCTCAATCAATTCCTGCTTGCGGGTTTGCACAGCAAAATAACTTTGGGCAAAAGCCACCGCTTCTTTAGCTGGATCTGCATTTTGAGCAATCAGATAACAGGCATAACGAGTGAGCATGTAATCGTCAATTTCTTTGGTTGCTCCTTTGGGCATAGCGATCGTTTTTCCCACATGGGCAAAATGATCAGAAATCTCCTCAGAGGCGTTTTTGCAGGATATCATTGCTTTGTCAATCACATGGGTGAATTTATCCCAGCGTTTATACTCAAGTAATTTCTGTAAATCCCGGGCATACCAAAACTCTACACCTTCGTGATTTTGGGCGTGTTCTTCAAAAGTAGAAGTCAGTTGGGTAATCAATTGCTTATTCATAATTTTTTGGTTTTTTTGTTTATGAGTTAGAGAACATGCAGTGGTCTATATAAATCTTGCTTGAAGATAAAAGTATAAAAATAAGAATCCAAGTTATTCTGTAAATAAATTATATTTATTAAAATATATTCTATAAAAATTATCTTAAAACCCGCAAAATAAATTTAATAATAAAATAATTGGATTTCGTTTCTTTTTTTAATATAGCTAAGGATTTGATATGTATGAAGACCTATAACCCAACAAACTGAAATTTTTGATCAACTATTCTCGGCGACTTCACCCTCAAGATATTTTCTTTTCATTAAGATTTTGTTAAAGAGTTTTATTTACCATAAAATTTTGGATACTTGATCTTCATTATAAAGCTTCAATTTCCAAACAATGAAAAGACATCTTTATCACACAATCGTATTTTTTAGCTTCCTAGCCCTCGTTTTGGGCTGCCTGAGTTGTAAGCAATCCACTAAAAAGTCTGGTGAGCAGGTCGAGCTTTCCGAAGAAGGTAAAAAACTCTACGATGCATTGCTCAAAAAGCGCGTCAGGCTTTCCAACGGCTGGTCTGTTACACCTGCGGGTAAGTCTATCCCTTTGGGAGATTTTCCGATGAATCTGGTGGTATCTCCTTCTAAAAAACTGCTGGCAGTCACCAACAACGGCCAAAGCAAGCACTCCATTATGCTCATTGACCCACAAGGCGAAAAACTGCTGGATGAAATTGAAATCCCTTCGGCCTGGTTTGGCTTGCACTTTAGCCAGGATGAAAAATTCTTGTATGCCTCTGTTGGAAACCGCAACCAAATTTATATCTATGCTATCGACAATCAAAAACTGGCTTTGAAGGATTCTATCGTACTGGGCAAAGCCTGGCCGCATCCCGAAAGAAACCCTGAAGGTCAAAAAATCTCTCCCACTGGCATTGAAATAGATGCTAAAAATACAACGCTTTATGTAGTCACCAAAGAAGACAGTTCGCTATATATCTGCGATTTGGCAAGCAAAAAGGTGACCGACAAAATCAAGCTCAATCACGAAGCTTATACTTGTCTGCTTTCCAAAGACGAACAGAAGCTCTACATTTCGCTTTGGGGAGGTGCCAAAATCGGAGTTTATGACCTCCAATCTAAAAAAATCGAAAAGGAAATCGCCGTAGAAAGCCACCCCAATGATCTTTTGATCACCCAAGATGGTAAGCACCTTTTTGTACCCAATGCCAACTCGAACTCGGTTTCGGTGATTGATCTCAAAGCGCAAAAAGTAATAGAAACATTTAATACGGCTCTTTTCCCCGAATCACCCGCAGGAACTACCAGCAATGCGCTCGCACTTTCAGAAGATGAAAAAACGCTGTACGTAGCCAATGCCGATAACAATTGTCTGGCTTTGTTTGATGTATCTAAAATCGGTCAAAGTAAGTCGCTTGGTTTCATCCCTGTGGGCTGGTATCCGACCTCTGTGAAGGTAATTGGTGAAAAAATCATCGTCACCAATGGCAAAGGCGAAACTTCGCTCCCCAACCCCAAAGGACCCAATCCCTACAAAAGAAGGGATGAAAACACGCAGTACATCGGTAGCCTTTTCAAGGGAAGTCTTTCATTTATCTCCCAGCCTCAGCCTGATTTGCTGGCAGCTTATTCACGCCTGGTTTATGAAAATACACCTTATAATAAAGAAAAAGAACAACTTGCAGAAGGCGAATTCGGAAACCCCATTCCACGTAAAGTGGGTGATCCTTCCCCGATCAAATATGTCTTTTATTTTATCAAGGAAAACCGTACGTATGATCAGATTTTCGGAGATATGAAAGAAGGCAATGGAGATACAAGTCTGTGTTTGTTTCCCGAACTTGTAAGCCCTAATCACCATGCACTAGCACGTCAGTTTGTTATCCTGGATAATTTTTATGTGGATGCCGAAGTAAGTGCCGACGGACACAACTGGTCTACCGCAGCCTATGCCACCGATTATACCGAAAAAACCTGGCCAACCAGCTACGGAGGTAGGGGTGGTACGTATGACTATGAAGGCTCACGCGCCATTGCCTTCCCCGAAAAAGGGCATATTTGGGATTATTGCCAAAGAGCCGGACTAAGTTATCGCAGCTATGGCGAATTTGTATGGGGAGGAGAAGCCAAATATCCCGCTCTCAAAGGACACATAGACCAGGATTACCCTCCTTATGATCTGAGTATTAAAGACGTAGATCGCTTCGAGTTTTGGAAAAAAGATTTTGATTCGTTGCTGGTAATCAATCAGTTACCTCAATTTAGTACGATCCGCATCGGGAATGACCACACGGCTGGCGCACGAGTGGGTAATCCTACCCCCCGTGCAATGGTCGCAGACAATGACTTGGCTCTGGGTAAATTTGTAGAATACATCTCCAAAAGTAAAATCTGGAAAGAATCTGCCATCTTTGTGCTAGAAGACGACGCTCAAAACGGACCCGATCACGTAGACGCACACCGATCTCCGGCTTTGGTGATCAGCCCCTATACCAAGCGAAAGCAGGTTGTCCATACGATGTACTCTACTTCTGCGATGCTCCGTACCATGGAGCTGATCCTAGGACTACCTCCGATGAGCCAGTACGACGCCGGAGCTACCCCAATGTGGGAGTGCTTTGTGGCAAAGCCTGACCTGACTCCTTACACCGCCCTCAAAAACAACATCGATCTCAATGAAATGAATGTGGAAGAAAACGAATTGGCACGTATTTCAGCCTCATTTAACCTCAGCCGTGAAGATGCCGCCCCAGATATTCCGTTTAATGAAGTGATCTGGAAGGTCGTCAAAGGTAAAAATAGCGAAATGCCTGCCCCACGAAGAAGTGCTTTTGTGATGTTGGTGGATGAAGAAGAGGAAGAAGAAGGGGAATAATGAAAGTACCTATTTTTCAGGTTGAGATTTTCCAAGTTTGTGTAGTTGTCTGACAAATTTTGTGGACAATAAATATTTAAATAATTAGTGTATACACTAAAAACTTGAAGGAATTGGTTGCCGCAAATGCACGAATAAATACATTTATTCGTGCATTCGTGGCAAAATTAGCAATAACTAGAAAAAAAAATTATCCTATCACCCTCTTTAAAGCCTGCTTACTTTCCTTGAATGAATATCTTTGCTGGACGCTCTCTTGCTAACGGTTACACAACAAAGCTTCCCCCAAAAAATCTCCCTCCCTTTTAAACCTTTCCTTTTATACCAAGTCCAAGAAGAGAATTTCAATAAAAGACAGAATTATTTTAAAATTAATTAAAGCCCAATAAAATGATGAATCAGTTTAAATTTGTTCTTGTAGCCCTGTTTTTTGTTTTTGTTTCTTTGCAATTGACCTCTGCCCAAACCACCGAAACCCCTAACGGCGGCACCAAAACCGTCACCACCCAAGAAGGCCCTAACGGCGGCACTAAAACCACCACCGTCTATGAAGGACCCAAGGGCAAAAAAGTAGGCAAAAAAGAAGTAACCGGACTCAACGGCGGCACCAAAGAAGTGAAAGGCGTAAAAGGCCCCAACGGCGGTAAAGCTGTCAGAAAAGAAGTAAACGGACCCAATGGCGGCACCAAAGTAGTCAGAGGCGTACAAGGCCCCAACGGAGGCACGCGAGGAGTCAAAAAAGTACAAGGACCCAACGGCGGTAGCAAAGTAACACGCGTGAGAAAGCACTAAGTTTGATAAAGGTTTCCATAAAGCGAAAAGAACCGGTTGAGAGATCGGTTCTTTTCATTTTATGGCTTGGAAGAATTATTTCAAAAATTTCGCTCGAAAACTCGGGGATTATTTAGGTATTTTCATAAATTGATTTCTATTTTGTTTTTTGGCTGAATAATATCAATCACTAAAACTATACAAATTATGGCATATAACTTATTAGCTGGCAAAAGAGGTATCATCACCGGAGCTTTGGACGAAAACTCCATCGCCTGGCAAGTCGCCCTCAAAGCCAAAGAAGAAGGTGCTACTTTTACATTGACCAATGCCCCCGTAGCCCTCAGAATGGGCAAAATTCAGGAATTGGCAGATGCCTGTAGCACGGTTGTTTTCCCTGCCGATGCCACCAGTGTAGAGGATATCGAGAAACTTTACCAAAGCTCTATCGATCATCTGGGAGGTAAAATAGATTTCGTATTACACTCTATCGGGATGAGTCCCAATGTGCGTAAAGGCCGGGACTACGGCGATTTGAACTATGACTGGTTTATGAAAAGTATTGATATTTCGGCACTTTCGCTCCATAAAATGCTCCAAGTTGCCGAAAAAATGGATGCTATCAACGAGTGGGGTTCTGTGGTGGCACTTTCTTACATTGCGGCTCAACGCACTTTTTCAAGCTATTCGGATATGGCGCAGGCAAAAGCAGTGCTTGAGTCTATTGCCCGAAGCTATGGAGAGCGACTAGGCAAAATGAAAAAAATTCGAGTCAATACCGTCTCTCAGTCTCCCACCAAAACCACGGCCGGCACGGGCATCGATGGCTTTGATGCCTTTTTTGCGTATGCCGAAAGCTTGTCTCCACTCGGCAATGCCTCTGCACAAGACTGCGCTAATTACGTGGTGACTTTATTCTCAGACATGACCCGCATGGTGACCATGCAGAATCTCTTCCACGACGGCGGATTCTCCTACACGGGTATCTCTGATGATATTATTGAAAAGATAAGTAGATAGGGGTGTCGGGAGTGAGGTGTTGGGGGCGAGGTGTTGGGTGTCGGGAGTGAGGTGTCGGGTGTCGGGAGTGAGTTTGGAGAAATTTGGAAATGCCCCAGCGGCCGCTGTGATGGTTTTGAGAAATTTAGAAATGCCCAGCGGCGGCGGCTGCGATTTTGAGAAAATTTAGAAATGCCCCAGCGGCCGCTGCGAGCTTTTTAGAGATCATAGAATTGCCGCAGTGATTCACTTAATAATAAAATACCTTTCTAAGTAGGATGAGTAAGTGTATTTCTACACCCAGGCTATGAATGGGTGATTTGAGTTCATCGGCAGGCAGGTTTTCGTAGTTGTCAGGGTTGATGGCACGGTTCAGATCCTGAAAATCACTTTCAAGAAACCTGTATTGATAGGATGGGCGAATGCTCAAAGCCACAGGAGCTTCTTTTCCAAAACCAATATAAATTGGCGCAAAGACGGATGCCCCCATAATAAAGTGCTGAAAGTTTTGATTGGTTGCATCTCCTTGTAGATTATCGGCTTTGGTTTTTGCCAGCGATCCATTGAGGGCGAGTCCTATTCCCCAGTCAAAATGAGCACTTTGAATGAATGTGCTTCCCATTCCGAAGCTGAATTCGTGTAGGTTGAATTGTAGAGCAGGGTCAGCATCCGAAGCATCTACCTTTGCCCCATAAGCCCGGTAGCCCAATTCAAACAAAAGACTCGGGCCTGTGCCGTCAGCCACATTCCCATAAAAACCCAAAACCCCTGAAGCTCCCTGCATCTGCTCAATACCTTCTAATCTCGAGGCTGAGGATGCATTGTAGTATTCCAGCACTTTATTGAAACCTTTGGGCTGTGTTTGGGAGAAGTGCCAGCCACCACCTAATTGTATGATGGATTTTCGGTTGGATTGATTTTTTTCACCGGCCTTGCGATTAAATTGTGCGGTACAAGGAATAATGCTCAAGAAACCTAAAAAAACAGATAGCAGGATACACTTTTTCATAATAGCCATTTAGATGATTGTTTTTAAAGAACTAATATTTTTTACGAAGTTTAGTTGAATACCCCTGTCAAAACATCCCAAAAATCAGAAAGTCTAGGTGAAGCAACCAAATTATTTTGTAAAATTTAAAATACTGATAACTTCGGAGAAGTCATTTTTTATTAAGTTTAAGATTATCTAAAAATTCTTGTATATCTTCCATAGCAATATGTTGTTCTTTCATTTGTAAAGCTACTTCCTGAAAGGCAATGAGTTTTTCTAAACCTTCTAAGAGAAAAAAGGCAGTAACCTTGCCTTTTGATAAGGCAAGTCTGCATATAAACTCAGTAAGAGGGTGTTTGCTGAGTTCATCTTCAAGTTCTTTGAAGTAGCCTACTAAAAAGAAGACAAGTGCCAGGAGATTTCTAATGCTGTTATACTCAAACCGAAGTGGTTTTCCGAAATTTTAGCTCTTAAATCATGAATAATCAAGCTAATCAATCAAGAAAACTTGCCCCGCAGGGGTCTTGTATTTCCTAAATCACTTTAATCTGGGTATATTTTAATTTAAAGAGAATCCTAAATCACCATCACTCAAGAAATCACCCTACCCATGTCTTAACAGGTTCAGGCAAGTCCCAGAAAGTTTGGGGTTTTTTCATATAATTACGGATGTATCTAGCATCAGAAAAAATTTGGAAAACAGGCTTTGGCGATAGTAGACTGTATACAATCGTTATGAATAGCATCATACTAAGAATATAAATACCCGGATATAAAATGGCAAATAATGTTTTCATAGCTGCAACTAGTTTTTTAATT
>JANRIC010000217.1:0-37261 GCA_033765345.1 Microscillaceae bacterium | reverse complement strand
AATGCACGAATAAGGGCGTTTATTCGTGCATTTGTGGCAAAATTGATCATCAAGAGCGGAAATTGAATGCACTTATTTTTTATAGAATCATTGTTTGAAAATACTTGTATGGATCATTCCCACATCAATTGTCAGAGAACCATTATGTTTTATCCAACACCATCTTTGAGATAATTTATAGTGCCGATTTTAGGGTTTGAATTTTCAATACCCAGAGTAAGTGCCGGAGGATTGGCGGCGAGTTTGCGTACCCTTACCCAATCTACCGTCAGTTTGCCTTGAAATGTACTTCCCATATCACAGGCCAACACCCCCAGTACGATGTCCAGTTGTTGAATGCTCCAAATAGCATTGGGCTCCAGCAAATCTCCTCCCGGCCAGTTGGCAAAGATCGTATTCCGGGTAATCCAGGAAAGCGACCAAATCCCGATATTATTCTCGGATAATTTGCCACGGATGCCTGTTGGATAAATATTATAAGCCCCGCAAGAGCTAAGTTCGGATTGTGTGAGCATAAGCTCTATCTTGTTTTTGCCCTCATCGAGCCCCAGTGTATACCCTTCCCAGATATAAGGCAATGGCTCGGATTTGATGAGTGCCAAGGCAAGATATTTTCCCTGAGAATCGGTGACTTTCATCTCGGTAATCAAAGGCATTTCAAAATGTTGGGTTGATCGAATGAGTATATCGGTCCCGAGCCCTTCAAACGCTATCAGTCCGTTTTGAATACGAAATGTACCATTGCCGACTGCTTCCCATTTTTCTTCATCCAGGGTATTGCCTACAAAATCATCAAAAAACTGAAAGGTGCAACTCTGATAATCTACTTTCTGAGCATCAGGATTTCCATAACACAGATAAATTTTTTTGCGGCTCTTGGGGAGCAATTGAGGAACACGAAACCATATTTTGGTATTTGAAGAAAAAATTTCGTTTTCCAGCCAATAACAAAGAAAGTGCTTGGTCTCGGGGTCGAAAATACGCAAATCTCTGCCTGATGGGCTGAGTTTTCCTTCTTCAATGAGCTGTAGGGTATTCATCTCGACAAAAATCTGATAATCTTCCAAAAGCTCTGTACTGGCTTGATGATCAATCCATAATTCCTTTTGGTATTTCCAGTCATCTATGTCTTCCTGGGCAAAACTTGAATTGATATGAATAAGTAAGCAAATGATGATACCAAGTAATCCGATTTTTTTCATAAGTTATAGGGCTAAATTCATTGATAATCAGGGATGAATCATACAAATATAGCCGAATAAGCGCATTAGCGATAAAAATTGAGCCGAAAGATTTCAAAAAATATTCGTAAATTCGTGAAAATATTATATTAAATGAATGGAGTTTACTCAAACGGAGTTGGTCAAATCCTGTAAATTCCGCTCTAAAATCATACTAAAGTGCAAAGTCATCATCTTTCTATCAAAAAAACAGCTCGTTACTTTACCTGGGGTCAATTGAGCGAAAACACCAAAAACGTCTGGTTTACCTGCCATGGCTATGGGCAATTGGCTGAATTTTTCATCAAAAAATTTGATGCTTTAAACCCCGAAGAAAATTATGTGGTTTGCCCAGAAGCTCTTTCGCGCTTTTATCTTGATGGTTTTGGTGGGCGAGTAGGAGCTACCTGGATGACCAAAGAAGATCGCCTCTGCGAAATTAGGGATTATATCAGCTATCTCAATATGCTGTACGAAAAGGTTTTTAGTGAATCTACCAAGAATTCCGAGCAAGTCAAGATCAAAATCCTGGGTTTCTCTCAGGGGACAGCCACCGTGTGTCGTTGGGTATTTGATGGGCAAATCAGGTTTGACGAACTCATCCTCTGGGCTGGCAATCTGGCGCACGATCTGGCTTTTGAGCGTACAGAAGCCATTCTAGGAGGAAAAAAAATCTACATGGTATACGGAGATCAAGACGAATTCATCAAATCCGAACACATCACTGCGCAGGAAAAACTTATACAAGAGAAAAATTTACAGGTAGAAGTGATTCCTTTTGAAGGCAAACACGAACTCCACCGGGAGGTGATTGTAGATCTAAGTAAAAAATAGGCACGAAGTGTCGGATTTACGGGAGACCGTTTTTTATTCATCTGACACTTCGTGCCTTAGTAAGTATTTATGCTGATCAAGGCACGTGTTTGTCCATAAAATCCTGGACGGCTTTGTTCCACTGATCTAACAATTGGCTGCGTGTTTTGTTGAGGTATTCATTTTCTTTGTTAAAATTTGCAATAGCAGCATTGTAGGCTTTGACAGCCGCATTATACTGGTCGATTTCTGCTTTGGTTCTTTGAGAAGCTGCTTTAGATTCCATAGTTTTGGACATTTTCTCAAAGCTTTCTTTCTTCAAATAAAAATCAATAATAATCGGCATTTTGGTTTTGGATTCTGTTTGATAGAAAGTCAGCAGGCTACGACAAGATGTTTTGAGCGAAGCATCATTTTTAAAGTTTTTGAGTGTATCCAGCTTTTTGGTATCTTCCTGTGCGTATTTCAGGAGAGAGTTTTTGGTTTGTTCCATGGCGTTGACATCGTTTTTATTCATAGCTTCAATTAGATACGCCTCTTGTTTATAGCTTTTGAAAAAAAGCAAATACACAACATTATAGTATTTAATTACCTCGTTGGCAGTTTCGATCTTATTGGTGAGTTTGCTTTCCCCCTCAATGAGTTGAATTTTATGCCCTTCGGCAAATTTTTTCTCAATCTCCTGGAGTTTGTCATAAGCGATGTCCATTTTTTCGCCTGCTTTTTCTTTGGCAAGCAGATAAGCTTCCATATAATCATAAGATTGCTCTGCGATTTCTTCCAAGTCCAGAATTTTGTCATAATCCTCTTTGAGAACAGTTACATTCAGCTTGAGATACTCTACAAAGGCATCTCTGTAGCTAGCGTCACCTTCAAAACTCGGCATGGCGGCAATCTTTTTGCGTACCAGATCAGTGGTCTCAATCAATTGTTTACGGCGGTTGTCTATCTTGCGTCCGCTGCGACTATGGGCAGATGTTTTCATATAGCTCCATAAATCACGACTGATGGCTGAAAATTCAGTACCCAGATACTCCATATAAGATACAGCTGTAGGAAATTCCTGTGCTTTTACTTGAGTATTTCCCAGGATGATTAGGCTGAGGGATAATAAAATTCCCGGCAAAATTGTCTTCATAAAATTCAGATTATTTGTTTTTAAGGTTAATTAAATCATTGATAATATGATAGGTCTCTTGAATATAAATATCTTCTTGAATATCGGCTTTCAGTGAGTCGTTAATTTCTTTTTTATGGGGTGCAAAATGAATCAATTCCTGATCAAATCGATGATTTTTGACTTCAAAAACACTACTTTTTTGATTACTCATTTGATCGGCTTTTTGATAGATTTCAAGGGCATCTAAAAATTGCCCCTGAAATATAGAATGATTCAGTGGTATTTTGAGTCCTTTTTGGTGTAAGGCAGAGAGTGCTTCACTGAGTTTCTCAATTTCCATAAAATGAGTGTTTTTAGCATTTCTAAGGGCATTTTTTTCAGACAGCTCTGCAATAGGAAGCTTCTCAAGAGGCGTATAATAGACTTTTTTGACCACAGTATCCGCCGGAAGATGTGCCGAAAGCTGCTCTTCGCCATAAGGTTGGCCGCTGATCATGTCTGGAAGTATAATGTCAGGAATTACACCACTAAGTTGGTGGCTTGTACCATCTAGGCGATAAAAACGACTTATGGTGATTTTGACAAAATCCTGAGACTCTTTGTTGGCTTTTTCGGACAAAACCAACTCATTGATATTCAAAGGAAGTATAATCTGGCCGCTGGCCTTCCCAAATGTATTTCCTCCTACAATAAGAGCACGGTTGTAATCTCTTAAAGCAGCAGCCAAGATTTCGGAAGCCGAAGCACTGAATCGATTGACCAGAATCACCAGGGGTTCGTCAAAAATAGTACCCCGGTTTTTATCCTTGAGCAATCCTGTGGGTTCATCACGATCTTTGTAAAGGCTTAACGGTCCTTCTTCTACAAAAATCCCTGCCAAATCCATCGCTTCAATCATAGAGCCCCCGCCATTGTAGCGCAAGTCCAAGATAAGCCCTTGAATGCCTTCTCGCTTGAGTTTGATAATTTCGCGTGCTACATCGTCTGCACATCCCCTGCCATTTTCCTGTTCCCATTCGGTATAAAACCCAGGCAGAGAGATATAGCCGATTTTTTGGGTACCTTCCAGTACAAACCCTTTGATCAGATTTTCATCTACTTCCAGTTTTTCTTTATATAAGATGACGGATTCCGTCTTACCATCGGATTTTTTGACTTTTATGGTTATTTTATTATTGCCGGGTTTTTCAAGCATTTCCATCAAATCATCGGCATCCAGGCAGGTCAGGTCGGGAGTTTCTTGGCTCTCAAGCTGGATGTTTAGTAGGATGTCACCTTTGTGTAATTTATTGGACCTCCAAGCCGAACCTCCAGGGGTAAGTCTGGCAATTTGTATCTCTCCCTGAGAGTTTTCATTAAGCTCAATGCCAAAAGAGCCTGCTTCACGCGATAGAGACGTTTCAAAGCTTTGCTTGTCTTCACTGGAGAAAAAAGCCGTATGTGGATCATAACTTTCAGCAATCACATTCAAAAACTGTCTGAAAACAAACTTCTCAAGACCCAAAAGTGGGTTGAGGGCTTGTTGAATCTTGCAATGTGCCTTGTTGGCCACCCGGATACGAATAGCCGCCTCGAGACTGTCAGTGATAGGGTTTGCTTTGTGATTGGCTTCCACACTGTCAGGAAGGAATTCCTGCATCAGTAACAAAGACTGATATTTAAGCCAGCGTCCCCAGCGTTTCTTCAGGGCAGCCTCATCAGCAGCATAACTTGTCTTGTGATCACCAAAAATAGCAATAGAATCGGAAGCAGCATAATTAAACTTCTCAGTAGTCATATTAGCGACGATCGTTCCCAGGGCATTAAGTCTTTGGCGAAATACGTTTGTGAGTGCACTGACAAAATTACAGGGATTAGATTTCAGCTCATCATCAATACTGAGGCGAAAATTCTCAAGACTTTTGAGGTCTTCCTGCGTGAAATAAATTCCTTGATTATCAAGATTTTCAATCATTTTGTCAAATAACTCCTCAGAATAATGATCATCCAGATAACGGGGACGATAATGATGTTTTTCCAGTAAAGTAATTAACTGATGCGCCTTATCACAATCTGTGGGCGTGGTTTGGGGCTGTGCTACAAGTGGTGCAATCAGCATCAAAAGGATTATGTAGTATTTGATCATAAAAATAGCTTTATAAATTCACAGGATTATAACTAAAATTAATCAAAATTTTGAAAATAAAATTATGATTCAGCTAAATCCGATTTGGATTTAGAGATGGAGATTAATTTGAGATATTTTGGTGTTTTTAAAATGCTGATTGAGGTTGAAATTCAAAATTAAGTCTTCTTATTTTGAAAAAAAGCCTTGAATTTAATTTTTATACTGAATTAGTAGAATTTTGTTGATAAAAAAAGGGAATTTGTGGTTGAATAACCTCAAATTCCCTAAAAGACTTAGGATTAAACTACTTCCTGATAAAAATAAAATCTCCTCCTTCGTGCCCGGTATTTTGTATCACACTATGTTGGGGATTGGTATTGGTATTGGAAAGTACCGGGACTTGCAGATAGTTGTATATCTGCCCGGCAGAGATATATTGTTCGGTGTTTTCCTGTAAAGCTTTGATCAGGTACTTGGTAAAAACACTGACATCGGGTACTTCTTGTAGCGAGCCACTCGTCATGGCCTTGCGACTGTTCAAACGATAAAGATTTCTGATGGAAGAAGGTGCATTTTCAAAAGCACTGCGGGTGACGATACTTCCTGAAAAACAGGCATCCGTGATTAATAAAGTATGTTTGGTTTTAATTCCTCCGATATAAGTAGCCAGATCGGCATTGGAAAGCCAGTTGCTGCGGTAGTTTTTCTGGGCATCCGAAGGAAACCAATAGCCCTGGGCTAGTTTTTCATCCCAATAGCCGTGCCCTGCATAAAAGATCAGCAGGTTGTCTAAAGGGTTTAGTTTTCTGCTGAGGTCGTCAAAAGTCTGGATAATTTCACCTCGGGTAGGGTCTTGGAGTGTGATGGTGTTTTCGGGTTTAAATAGATAACTGCTTTGAAGTACCTCTGACAATGCACCAGCATCTTGGAGTGGATTAGCCAAATCCCGAATTCCTTCGTCTTGATAGTTTTGTACGGCAATGATCAATGCGTAATAATTCCCTTCATTTTTTATTTTATCTATATCAAAATCCAGATCAATATCCAAGTTTTGTGTTGTACTTGGATGGGTATTTTGGTTACTGGGCGTATTGACCGAACCCGTGGAAGGTCTTTCTCGGATTTCTAGGATTTTAGATAGCTCCCAAAGTTTGATTTGGGTATCATCAGCAATAGAGAGCAGGTATTTTCCATTGGGAGAAATATCTATATTGGCAATTTTAGGGCTTATTTCTTGGGAATATTTCTCATACTTGGGGTGTGGGTTAAAAGCCCCAAGTGTTTTTCCGGTTTCGGTATCTGTAATGAATACTTGATTTTGGGATTTGTTGACGGTTAGCAAATGCTTAAAATCCGAAGTAAGTACAGACATTTCGCGAATATCTTGAGTTTCAAGCTTTTTCTCTCGTACCAAAACCCCACTTAAATCCCATATTCTGAGAAAATAGGTACTCTTTCCAGTGTTATTGTCATAATCATCATAGACAATTGCGATTTGTTTTTTCTCTGAGTCTAATTGTATATGGTATCCTGAATTGATTCTAAGGACAGGATTTGAAGGGATGCAAGGTATTTGTGCATCGCTCATAAAATTAAGCCAGTTTAGCCCTCCTTTGGCGTCACCGATCAGGATTTTGTCGCCGTCTGGATGAAAAAACAAAGGAAATTGTCTTGTATAGGTATTATGAATTTGCACTGGATTTTCAATTTTCAGGGATTTTTCAAGTTTGCCTTTGTTGACTCTCCATATTTGGATATTATCGTAATCATCCCCTATAAAAAGGTATTCTCCCTTGGGCGAAAATTTGAGGTATTTGATGCGTTGATCAAGACTTAATTCTTTGAAAGGCTTATCCAGAGAGGTAGACCATAATTTGACGATATATTTTTGTGCTAGAGTTTCTTCATACGTGGCGTGCCACAGCCCGTCGGCGGCCTGGTCGTAGAGGATTGCTCCTGCAAAGCTATGCTTGAGCGTACCCTGAATAGTCCAGATTTTGGCTGCGGGATCATCAAAATAATTCACGGGTTTGTAGCTGTACAGACTTTCTCCGTGGGTGGCAAAACGAGCAACAAAACCCAAAGCCCCCATCCTTGAGTCGTGATTGGTCTCAAAAGTAGCCAAAGGTTCTTGTGCGAAAAGCAAAACTGATTGGATAAAAACACAAAAAAGAATTAGGATATATTTCATAGGATTGGCGGTTATTTTAATGCATTAAAGATAGAGAAATATGCCGGAAAGTCCAATAGGGGAGAATACTCAATTTTAGGTCTTTGGGAGAATTTATGCAAGTTTTTCTTTCTTTGTTTATAATTTGCATTTGCCCTTCTTAGGATTTTTTCCTGGGCTTATTTTTATCAATATAAGCTTTAAATCGCTCATAATCAGTATATTCTTGTTTACTAAAATTGAGTTTTCCGTTAATAAATTTTAGTTGCAATTCTTTATACACATCCTGAAAGGTTTTGACCTGTTCTTCGCGTACCTCTTCAAGGTCGCTCAGTTTAAAAGTAATTTTTCGGAATAAAAAAGGATATTGGACTTCTATCTTCCCTTTGGCTGCCCGAATGTATTTAAACCTCAGAATCAGCCGCATTGTAAGCGGTAGGGCAATGAGCAGCAAGACCATGATTCCGACCAAATTGACAATGCCAGACTGTGTACCTTGGGCTAACCGAACAAAAAGCCAAACCAGCAAGGCATAACAAATCAACAAAAAAAGTACTATTGATCTCAAAGTATGGCTACGTGGTTTACAAATGATCATAATTATTTTTTTTGGCTTTGATTTTTAGAATTATCTTGATGATTTGGTTTTTATCTGTCTCTCGATGTATAGTCTGCTTGATTTGGTGATTTTTGAATAGTAAAATCATCACGTCCATCCTAATAATTTCATAGATCAAGGTTTAGACAACAACAAATCCAGCACAGACATTGTCATCACTTTCACCCCTGTAAAAATACTTGGCTGATAATCCGGCGCAAAATAAGCTGAATGCAAAGAAGGCAGTGCTTTCCCGCTTTTTTGGCTTTCTGCGATCACCTGGGGGCTAATCGTACCCAACCAAAATAGACAAATAGGCACCTTCTCATCAGTACGCCCAAAGCGGGCAAAGTCTTCTCCAACCATTTCGGGTTCGGCACTCAGGGTGTTTTCCTTCCCCAGGATTTTGGCAGACAAAGTGCTGAGTCTTTGGGTAAGCACTGGGTCATTGTAGGTAGAAGGAGTGCTTTCGGGGCGAACTTCTATTTTGGGCAGGCGATCTTCGGGGACACCTGCCGAGAGTGCCACGTATTTGCACATCCGCTCTATGGCCGCAATGATATGATTACGGACTTCGTCTTTGTAAGCTCGTACAGTCAATTGTAGGTGTGCATCATCGGGAATGATGTTGTGCTTTGTGCCGCTATGAAAGGCTCCGACAGTGACCACGGCTGGGTCGGTGGGTGAAATCTCCCGACTTACGATGGTCTGGAGCGATTCTACGATTCTGGCACCCAGTACGATCGGGTCAATGGTGGTATGCGGTTTGGCACCGTGGCCACCGATACCTTTGATATACACATCTACCATATCTACATTGGCGAGGGCATAACCTTCGCAATAAGCGACCTTCCCGGCGGCCAGGTCTGCTTTACAGTGCAATGCCAGGGCATAATCCGGCACAGGAAATTTTTCAAAAAGCCCTTCTTTGAGCATGGCAATCGCTCCGCCGCTGCGTTCTTCGGCAGGCTGACCGATGAGCATTAGTGTGCCTTTCCAGTCGGATTTCAGGTCTGCCATATTACGGGCAAGCCCCATCAGCACACTCATGTGAATATCGTGCCCACAGGCGTGCATCGCAAAGACCTCATTGCCCAGATCATCTTTGGTTTTGGCTTGGCTGGCATAAGGAAGTCCGGTTTTTTCTTCTACGGGCAGGGCATCTAAGTCGGCACGCACCATCACCGTAGGACCCTGACCATTTTTCAGAATACCCACAAAGCCATGCCCACCAAATTCTTGGGTGATTTGATAACCAAGTTTCCTAAGTTCTTCGGCAAGTTTGGCGGATGTTTTAGCCTCCTGGAAAGAAATTTCGGGGTTTTGGTGCAGTTGTTTGTAGAGTATCTCCAAAGTTGGGGCTTGTTTGGTAGTAAGCAACTCGACCCGAGGCAGTAATTTATCAGGGGAGGTTTGCCCAGATACTTCATAGGGGCTTATTCCTATCCCCAAATACATACCCAGATATAAAAACTGTAATAAAGGGCAAAAAGTACGATTTTTTAAATTAGAAGACATTCTTTGAAGGGTTAAATCTAATCAAAATTTTACAAAGTTTAGCTAAAAAAATTAAACTACCTAAAAAACAGTGTGGTTATCTCGGTAGCTTATCTGTATTCGGATTTTAAAAGAAAATGGCAGTAGATAATTCATACGACAAGTTTGTACATTGGTATAATGATTTCGGCTATTCATTGAATAAAATTTAACAACGTGAAAGTATAAACGTTTTTTAATGGAGAGAAAAATCAAACTTATCTATTTCAATCCTAGAATATTAAGTAAAATAAAATTTTAAAAAATGGAAATACAAAGGTGGATATTTGTTTTTATGATCAGCAACATTCGTTATTTCTTCTTTGCAGGAGTAGTTTTTTTGTACTGTTATGTATTCTTTAAGGAAAAAATGATCAACCGGAAAATTCAGGCAAAATTCCCGAAACACGGAGCTATTTACTATGAAATTTTCTACTCCTTCATCACCTCTCTGCTGCTTGCGACCACAGTTGCCTTGCTGACTGCGCCTGCCATACGCACGCATACCCACCTATATTTTAGGGTAGATGAATTTGGCTGGACTTATTTCTTTGCAAGCATTCTAGGGGTGATTCTGATCCACGATAGCTATTTCTATTGGATGCATCGGGCGATTCATCATCCTGTATTATACAGATCTATTCATCGGGTACATCATCATTCTACCAATCCTACCCCTTGGGCAAGTTTTTCTTTTCATCCCATCGAGGGTATTCTTGAGATTATCATTATTCCGATACTAACCTTTGTATTTCCGCTACATCCGGCGGCTTTGGGTATTTTCATTTTGTTTATGACTGCCTACAATGTCTATGGACATTCAGGCTTTGAGATTTATCCCACTTGGTTTAACAAACACCCTGTATTCAAATGGCTTAATACATCCGTGAATCACAACATGCACCATAAATATTTTAAAGGAAATTACGGCTTGTATTTCAGGTTCTGGGACGAATGGATGGGTACTACCCACCAAGACTATGACCAGACTTTTGAAAAAATTACTAAGAAAAAAAACGTGGTTCATCGTCTTTAAAACAAAATCAATGGACGATAGACGATAGTCAATGGACGATAGACGATAGTCAATGGTCCATAGACGATGGTCAATAGACTACGGACTATCGACCAAAATAATCATTATCATGAAACTAAAAATCCCTAAATACTTAAAAATAATTACTTACACCACATTAGGTATATTCCTATTGTTGGGCATCGCTTCTCTGATTTTGCCTTATTTGCTGAGAGACGGCATCCAAAAGGCAGTCAATGAGTACACCGAAAAATCGCTTGATGCCACCGTAAATTTTGACAAAAACCGCCTTTCTCTCAGCTTTTTCACGCATTTCCCCAATATGAGCGTTTCTCAGCGAAATTTGAGCGTGGTTGGAAAAGGATTTTTTGAAGGCGACACCTTGTTTTCGGTCAAAAAAATTAGTTTTAGCTTTGATCTCTGGAGCGCACTTTTTGGCTCTGGTATGCAAATCAAGGGCTTTTATCTGGATTCGCCCCGCATTCTTGCCAAAGTCCTGAAAAACGGACGAGCCAACTGGGATATTCTAAAACCGCAACCCGCCCAAACTCCCAAACGCCAAAAAATGGAAGTAAACATCCGTCGCTGGCAAATCAAAAACGGCTTCCTGCTTTATGAAGATCAGAAAGAAAAACACTTCTTGAAAATGGAAAATCTCTCTCACCGAGGAAAAGGCGATTTTAAAAGTAAAATAGCGGATTTCTACACCCAAACAAGTGTAGAAAAATACGCACTCCGTGTAGCTGGAAGCGATTATTTTAAAGATCAATCCCTGGATTTGAGGCTGGATTTGAATGTCGATCAAGCAAAACAACAATTTACTATTTTAAAAAACAGTACTCGAATCAATGACTTTCAATGCAGCGTAATGGGGCATTGGCAAATCCTTAAAGATGCTTTACAAATGGATTTGAGCTATCAAAGTGAAGAAAGCGAATTCAAAAATATCCTTTCTCTGGTGCCTGGGATGTATACCGATTCTTTTGAGAAGCTCAAAACTCAGGGAAAAATGAGCTTTGAAGGATGGACTAAGGGAACACTTAGCACCAATACGACCCCTGCTTTCCACCTTGATCTACAAGTAAAAGACGGACTGTTCCAATATCCCAGCTTGCCCGAGACGGTCTCCAATGTGCAACTCTCCCTCAAAGCCGATTGCCCTGACGGAAACATCGAGCACACAGCCCTAAAACTTGACCGCCTTCACGCCGACCTAGGTAAAAACTTCCTCGATGCCCAAGCCGACATCGAGAAGCTCTACGGTGGAAAAATCAATGCCGAAGCCTCCGCAAAGCTCAACTTAGAAGATCTAAACAAGGTTTTTCCTATCCAAGACCTCAAACTCAAAGGCATTTTTGACCTCAAAGCCGAAGCCAAAGGAGTATACACAAATACGCAAATTCCTGTAATTCAGGTAAATACAAAACTAGTCAATGGCTTTGCTCAATCTACCCAATACCCCAAACCACTCGAGAAGATCAACCTCCAAGCCGAACTCAAAAACCCTACAGGCAAATACGCCGATACCAAAATACGGATCTACAAATTACAAATGCAGCTCGATGGCGAGCCTCTTGAGGCAACCGCCATTTTGGAAAATTTGGACGATCTCCGCTACGAGCTTGAAGCTAAAGGAAGCCTCGATCTGCAAAAAATCAACCGGATTTTTCCTATCCCCAATACCACTCTGGCAGGCAAAATCACCGGAAATATCCAAAGCTCTGGCAAACTTTCCGCCATCGAGAAGCAGCAATATGAGCAAATCCCTACCTCTGGCAACGTACAATTGAAAGATTTTCAATACATCGAGAGTCAACGATTGCCCCAAGGCATCCAAATCAAAGAAGCAAATGCTGCCTTCAGCCCTGAGAAAATTGCACTGGAAAAAATGAACGGTTTCTTCGGCAAAAGTGATTTTAGAGCCGAAGGCGAACTAACGCATTACCTGGCCTATATCTTTCACCAAGAGCTTCTTGCGGGTAACCTAACCATCCGTTCAAACCGGGTAGACATCAACGAATGGATCAAACCCAACAACTCCCAAACAAGCCGCAGTGCCCTAGCTCTGCCACAAAATGTAGATTTTACCCTCCGTACCGAGGTTCAGGAATTGCTCTACCCACAAGCAAAACTAGAGAATGTCAAAGGTACGCTCTTACTCCAAAACGGGCAATTGCGTATGCAAGGTCTGAATTTTAATACCCTGGGTGGCAATTTTGTGATGAGTGGCTTGTATGATCCGGCTGATTTGCTAAGACCTCACTACGAAGTAGACGTTCAGATTCAAAACCTGTCTATTGCCGAAGCACACCAGGCTTTTGTAGACAAAAAAAATAATCTCAAGCAAAATATTCAAGGCACTTATTCTTCTTCTGTAAAACTTGCCGGAAACCTGGGTGCGGATATGGTGCCCCTCTACGACAAGAATATGCAAGGGAAAATCAATATCCAAATTCCAGAAGCACGCATGAAACGATTCAGTGTAGCCCAAAACATGAATAAATTTATAAAACTGGACGATACCGACGAAATGCAACTTAAAAACCTCGACATGAACGCCGAAATCAGAGACGGATACGTGTATTATCAGCCTTGTAGCTTTTTACTCAATGAGTATCAAATCAATATGAGTGGAAAAAACAGCCTGGAAGGCCTACTGGATTTAAAAATACAAATGGTGATCCCTAAAAACAAAATCAGTCCCGTAGCCGAAGTGGCTATCGCCGCACTTACCAGACAAAAGCTGATTGGAGTCAAGGAAATGACCCTGGACTTTGCCCTTACGGGTACTTATCCCGATTCAAAAGTAACTCCCCTCCGAAAAGACGGCGAAGAAATGATCAAAAATGAAAAACTTAAACAAAAAATAGATGACAAAATGGCCGACCGTCGAGAGAAAATGAAGGAAAATATGAGCTATCTCAACAAAACTCCCGAAGAAGTACTTGCCGATGCCAAGCTAAAAGCCGAACAAATCAGAGCCGACGCCCGCAAAGAAGCCAACCAGATCAGAGTACAAGCCGACAGTACCGAAAAAGTAGAAGTTCAGGAAGCCGCTCAAAAAAGAAATCTGGCACGAAATCTGGCCGAAAAAGTCGCCGAAAACAAGAAAAAATTGGCTTACCGAAAAGCTGAACTCGTAATCCAACAAGCCGAAAAGAAAGCTGAAAAAACCCTTCAGGATGCCCAAATCATTGCCGATAAAATGCGAGAAGAGTATTAAATCTCTGCCCGCCACCGTACACTTCCTCTTCAAAAAACGGACAAATTCCATCAGGCCTTTTTTGAAAAACAACTGAAAATCAGTGATTTGCTAAAAGGCATAGACTTTGAACCACTCCTTCTGTCATTAAAACAAAAAACTGTATGCTGAAAAATTACTTCAAAATTGCCTGGCGGAATCTCTGGCGTAACCGCATCTTTTCGTTGATCAATCTGATTGGACTGGCTCTTGGGATTGCGGCTTTTGTATTTATCCTTGAGTACATTAGCTACGAGTACAGCTACAATCGTATGCACCGACAATCGCCTCAAATCTATAAAGTGCTTCTTGAAGCTGAAATTAACGGCTCTCTGACGAATTATGATTATACCCCGCCTGGTTTGGCACCTCTGATCAAGGAAAAATTCAGTGAGATAAAGAATTACTGCCGCATTACGACAGGGCTGGGTGGAGGAACAATCACCCACATCAACCCCAATAATAAAAGCGAAATCAGCTCTTTCCGCGAAAGCAACATGGCTTATGTAGACGCTTCTTTTTTTCAATTATTTGATTTTCCGTTGATCAAGGGCAATCCAAGCGATTTGAGCAAACCTAATCAGGTGGCTATTTCAAGCACTTACAGTCAAAAATTCTTCGGTCGGCAAGAAGCACTCGGTAAAACAATTACTTTATTCAACCAATTCGGCGAAACCCATTATACGATTGCTGCCGTTTTTGAGGATTTCCCAAAAAACTCAGACCTGCAACTGGAGATTCTACTCTCGATCCAAACCCTGGGCAATCCTGCCAACCTCAACGGAAACGACTGGGCAAACCTCAACTCTTTTGATTCTGGTTTTTTGGCCACGTATTTTTTAGTAAATGAGAAAACAGATTATCAGGCTTTGGAACAAAAAATTAACCGATTGAAAAAAGAACTCAAACCCGAATCTCAGGAAACGATCCTTCTTCAGCCTTTTGGCAGTATTCATTTGGGGCAGTCACTCAATGACCGCTATCTAAGTGCTGGAAGTCTTGCTTTTGTGTATCTGATAGGCATTGTGGGTATTTTGATTTTAAGTATCGCTTGGCTGAACTACATCAATCTCTCTACGGCACTTTCCCTTAAAAGAGCCAAAGAAGTAGGCATTCGGAAAGTAATCGGAGCGCGTCGAGGGCAATTGATCGCACAGTTTATGGGCGAATCTTGTCTGCTTAATCTGATTGGGCTGCTACTGGCTTTTGTTTTAATGGAAATTTTCCAGAAAACCTATAATAGAATCGTAGATAAACCCCTGGCACTTGATGTCCTGACACAGGATGGCTTTTGGTTGTGGGGAGCGGCTTTTTTGTTGGTAGGTACTTTGACTTCAGGCGCATATACCGCTTTTACGCTTTCGGCTTTTCAACCCGTCAAAATTCTCAAAGGCGTTTTTACGCGTTCTGGCAAGGGTTTGATGCTGAGAAAAGTCTTGGTCGTATTTCAATTTAGCGTGTCCATTGCTCTGATTGCTTCTACTTTGATAGTTTTTAAACAACTCAACTATATGCAAAATACCCGACTAGGGATGAATCCCGAGCAGGTGCTGGTGATTGTAGGACCCGAAGTAAGCCTCGATGATCCGAGCAAATCCAATAAAAAACAGATTTTTTCCGATAAATTGGCTCAATTGTCTTATATCGAGAAATTCTCTTTGTCAGGTTCTGTACCCTCGAAATGGTATAATTTCAATACATCGGGCATTACCCGGCTCAATGCCTCAAAAGAGGATGCCAATAAAAGTTATGCCATCAACATCATCGATCATCGATACCTGGATACATACCAAATCACACTGGCAGCCGGCCAAAATTTCCGCGCCGAAGATTGCAACAAATCCTGGGCAAACGTAGAAAAGCTGATCATTAATGAAAAAGCCTGCCAATTGCTGGGTTTCGATTCTCCTGAATCTGCCATCCATCAGCCTATTCAATGGTGGGGCAAAAACTACAAAATCACCGGAGTACTCAAAGATTATCACCATCAGGCTCTCCAAAGTAAAATTGAAGCAATGATTTTTGTGCCACAAATCAACAACCGCTTTTATTCGCTCAGAATTCAAACCAAAGACATACAAAACAAAATCACCGAACTGGGTAAGTTGTACGAGGCGAGTTTTCCCGGTAATCCGTATGAATATTTTTTTATGGATGAACGCTACAACAAGCAGTATCAGACAGAAATCCAATACGGAAGAATTTTTACAATTGCTTCTTCCCTGGCGATTCTGATTGCGTGTTTGGGGCTTTTCGGACTGGCGGCTTTTACCGTCGAGCAGCGTACCAAGGAGATCGGCATTCGCAAGGTAATGGGTGCCTCGATGCAAAATATTGTCACACTCATCACCCGAGATTTTATGCGCCTGGTAGTGATTGCCTTGGTGATTGCGATTCCTTTTGCCTGGTATTTTTCCAATCAATGGCTACAGGATTTTGCCTACAAAACTGAGATTCCCTGGTGGATATTTGCCCTGGCAGGTACTTTGGCCTGTACGATTGCTTTCCTGACGATTGCCTGGCATTCTTTCAAGGCAGCCTCCGCCAATCCGGTAGATGTCTTGAGGAATGAATGACCACTGAGGATTGGCACCTGAATGTCAAAGGAAGGGCTTAAAAACGCATTGCTTCCTTCTGGGGAATCTAAGCATCGCATCTTCAAATTTTACACCTCATCGTTTGGATAGGTTGATCTTCAAGTAAAATCATAAATAACCAAAAATCTTTACTAAAGTCTGTGCAAAATACCCTAATTTTGAAGCGAACTTTATCCAAAAACTCTTATGGCAAAAGCAACTGCTTCTCATATTATGATGATCAGGCCGAAGCACTTCGGTTTTAATCCATTGACGGCTGATAATGCCTTTCAGGACTCTACCCAGAAGGATACAGACCCCACAGAAAAACAAAAACTGGCACTCGCCGAATTTGAAGAAATGGTACGCATCCTGCAAGCCGAAGGCGTACACGTCCGGGTGATGGAAGATAGTGAAGAACCTCAAAAACCGGATGCTATTTTTCCCAACAACTGGGTCTCTTTTCACGAAGATGGACGTGTGTTTCTTTATCCAATGTACGCCCCCAATCGCCGATATGAAAGACGACCGGATTTGGTAGAAAGCCTTAAAAGTACATTTCAAATAGAATCCATCAAAGATTTAAGTGCTTATGAAGCCCAGGAAAAATATTTGGAGAGTACTGGCAGTATGATTTTTGACCGAGCAAATCAAATCGTATATGCGTGTTATTCTAAGCGAACCGATGAAACGCTACTTGACTTGATCGGCAAAGAACTTGGATACAAGGTGCTTAAGTTTAAAGCGGTAGACGAAAACGGCAAAGATATTTATCATACCAATGTACTGATGAATGTAGGCGAAGCCTATGCTGTCATTTGCCTGGATGCCATCCCGGATATTGAGGAAAGACACGAAGTCATTGATGCACTTGAAGAAACCGATAAGGAAATTATAGCGATTACTTTCGAGCAGATGAATAATTTTGCGGGAAATATGCTGGAACTCGAGAACCAAAACGGCGACAAGCTTCTGGTTATGTCTGAAAGAGCTTTTCATTCATTGGATGAGGAGCAAATAACACAGATAGAAAATTATGCTAAAATTGTGTGTATCCCCCTAGAAACTATTGAAAATAACGGCGGAGGAAGTGCCCGTTGTATGATTGCCGAGATTTTTAATCCTTTACTTGGTTAAGCGATTAGGAGTAAGGTAAGATTTTGGTCACAATGCCTAAATTTTAGCTATGGACTATAAACTATGGACTGTATGATGGAACAACAATATCTACAACTACTGAGAGATATTTTAGAAAAAGGCGTACAAAAAGGCGATCGTACTGGTACGGGTACTTTAAGTCTTTTTGGCTATCAAATTCGTTGCGATTTGAGTCAAGGGTTTCCCCTACTTACCACCAAAAAAGTACACCTTAAATCTATTATATACGAACTTTTGTGGTTTCTGAGAGGCGAAACCAATACTCAATTTTTAAAAGAAAATCAAGTCACTATCTGGGATGAATGGGCAGATGAAAACGGGGAACTAGGACCCGTCTATGGCTCGCAGTGGCGAAGCTGGGAAAATGCCAAAGGCGAAAAGATTGATCAGATCAGCCAAGTAGTGCATCAGATCAAAACCAACCCCAACTCCCGCAGGATGATTGTGAGTGCCTGGAATGTGGGAGAGATTGAACAAATGAAATTACCGCCTTGTCATTTGCTTTTCCAATTTTATGTAGCCGAAGGGAGACTTTCCTGCCAGCTTTATCAAAGAAGCTCAGATGTGTTTTTGGGAGTGCCTTTTAATATGGCTTCTTACGGGCTTCTTACCTTGATGATGGCTCAGGTCTGTGATTTGAAGCCGGGAGAATTTATCTGGACAAGCGGAGATACCCATTTGTATCTCAATCACATTGAGCAAGCACAAATACAATTAAGCAGAGAACCACGCTCCTTACCAGTGATGCAGATAAACCCAAAGGTCAAAAATATCTTTGATTTTAGCTATGAAGATTTCCAATTATTACACTATGAACCATATCCAGCCATCAAAGCACCTGTATCTATATAAAAAATCTTAAAAATATTGCATTTTCTTGCTTATTGATTCATTATATTTTTTTATGTTTGTCTGTCATAAAATTATTGAACAAAAAAGATCTCAAACTATGAGCTTTAAATCACTTACTCTTATATCTAAGTTATTTATTATTCCTGTTGCTTTGACTATCTATGCCTGTGGAACAACAGAGAACAATACCGATCAAAAAGAAGATACTGCCGCAGCCAATGAGGTAAAGGAAGAACTCCAAAAAGTGCTGACGGATGTACCCGAACCTTCTGAAATGCCCTATCAATTAAAAGCCACAGGTGCAGAATTTAATCCCAAACTTCCTAATCCCTCTGGCAGCGTAGAAAAATACAAAACCACCAATAACAAAGCTGCTCTGAATTTAGGTGTATTTGCTACCGATGTGGGTTATGTCTCTGTGTATGAAAAAGTGCAGGAAGCATTGGATTATATCGATGCCACCAAAACTTTGGGAGATAAACTGGGGGTTTCCAATGCATTTGATCCTCAAATGAGAGAACGCTTCGAGAATAATCTTTCTAGCATAGATACCCTGACTAAAATTATCGATGAGGCACTGAAACAATCCGATAAGTACCTCAAAGACAATGAGCGAAACAGCATCGCAGCCATGATTTTTACAGGAAGCTTTGTGGAAGGGCTTTATGTTTCTACACAACTGGTAGAGACTTATCCAAAGGATTTATTGCCCGAAGAAGCCAAAAATGAAGTTTTATTATCCATCGTGCGCCTCATTACCGAACAAGACAAGCCTCTTGAAGACCTGATCAATGCCTTGAAAAGTCTTGAAAAAGAAGAAGATGTAGATAAATTGATTAGCCAACTGGAAGAACTTCTAAAACTATACAAAGAATTAAATATTAAAGACCTCATCGAGAAAAACCGCGGAGACCTGATTTTAACCAATGAAACCATCCAAGGAATCACCAAAAAAGTCAAAGAAATTCGCAGTGAAATTGTGGGCTAAGATCGGATTTTTCGGGATTTACGAAGCATGCAGATAGTATACTCAAACCGAAGTGGTTTTCCGAAATTTTAGCTCTTAAATCATGAATAATCAAGCTAATCAATCAAGAAAATCAGGCAAATCACTTTAATCTGGGTATAAATCCTGAAAATCGTTTAGAAGCCGATACAAAATATTACACAAGTAGCAAAAGCGTTGGTAGAATTTTTATCAACGCTTTTTTATTTTTACAAATAAAGAGAATAAATTTACATCAATACTCTCAATATAGTGTTTTAGTCAAAACTTACTACACAAGTTTTAATCTTGTTAAATTTACATGAGCGAGCCGGTACTTAAATCTATTATTCAGTTATTAGCTTTATCAGCTACCATTGATGGCAGTATCAGTGACTCTGAAAGGAAAATTATTTATGCTTTCATTCACGAAAATCTCAGCGAAGAAAACGCCCAGAATTTTATAAGTCTTTTTAATGATTATACTGAAATTGCTATCGAGGGAAATATTGAAGTACCTAATATTTGTAAAAGAATCAATATTGAACTCAACAGCAAACAAAAGATTGTTGTGTTGCTTCATTTGCTGGAGCTGGTCAGCGTGGACGGTGCTATGGGGGAAGCTGAGATTGAATTTATAGACAATATTGTGGATGCCTTTAACATCGATCGGCATGAGTACAATATCATGAAAGCCTTCGTGACCGATGAGGAAGCACTCCATTTGGGTTTAAATAATATTCTGGTGATCAGTGGTCAAAAGATGAACCCAAAAATTAAACATATTTATAAACGAAATTTCTCGGCCACCGTGGGTATCCTGCGCATTCCCAGCCTAGAAATGTATATGCTTAAATATTTTGCAGGAGATTCCAATACATTTTTGAATGGAATCTTACTCAAAGACCGTCATATTTATACTTTTTCCAATGGTTCTTCTATTCGCAATGAACTCATTACCCCGATTTATTATAGTGATGTGGTCAGTCACTTTCTAGAGGAAGACCAGGAAACCAAAATTGCCTTCGAGGCAAAACACTTGTATTATACCTTCCCCGGAGGAAAAATCGGACTTAGAGACATCAATATTGTCGAAGAATCCGGCAGATTAGTAGGAATTATGGGCTCTAGTGGTTCAGGCAAATCGACCTTAATCAATGTACTCAATGGCAACGAAATACCAATCGGCGGTAAAATCACCATCAATGGCATTGATGTACACGACGAAGGAGAAAAAACCAATATCAAAGGAATCATTGGTTATGTACCCCAAGATGATTTGCTGATTGAAGAACTGACCGTATTCCAGAATATGTATTTTGCAGCCAAGCTCTGCTTTAGCAATTATACCGAAGATCAAATCCGCGAACTGGTCAATAAAACGCTCCAGAACTTGGGTCTGCTTGAAACAGCCGACCTCAAGGTGGGTAATGTACTTCAAAAAACCATCAGTGGAGGACAACGCAAAAGACTTAACATCGGTTTGGAATTGCTTAGAGAGCCCGCAGTCATGTTTTTGGATGAGCCCACCTCCGGTTTATCTTCTAGCGACTCCGAAAATATCGTAGATTTGCTGAAAGAACTTTCTTTAAAAGGCAAGCTCATTTTTGTAGTAATTCACCAGCCTTCTTCCGATATTTTTAAAATGTTTGACCGCCTGATTATTCTTGATATTGGAGGTTATCAGATTTATTACGGCAATCCGATTGAAGCCGTGACTTATTTCAAGACTTTAGCCAACCTCGTAAATCCTGACCAGGGAATCTGCCCTACTTGCGGCAATGTAAACCCAGAGCAGATTTTTAACATCATCGAGACCAAAGTCGTGGATGAATATGGACGTTATACCAACCAACGAAAGGTCTCCCCAGTACAGTGGCGCAAGCATTATGAAGAAGATATGCCTCAGTTTAAGTCGCGCCAAGTCGATGAAAAACCGAATAGTACGCTCAGACTTCCAAGCCGATTCCGACAATGGCTTATTTTTGCCAAACGTGATATGCTGGCTAAGTTGAGCAACACACAGTATATGGTCATTAGCTTACTGGAAGCACCCTTGCTGGCTTTAATTTTGTCGTATATTGTGCGTTATTATCACATAGATCACGCACTGGGGCAAGATAGATACGTCTTTAGTGATAACCTTAATATCCCGGCTTATATCTTTATGAGTATTATTGTGGCTCTTTTTATCGGGCTTACCGTTAGTGCTGAAGAAATCATCAAAGATGCCAAAATCCTGAAAAGAGAGGCTTTTTTACACCTCAGTCGTACAAGTTATCTCTTGTCTAAGGTCATCATATTGTTTTCTTTTTCATTCATTCAAACATTTAGTTATGTACTCATCGGCAACTGGATTCTGGAGATTCACGGGATGTATTTTTCTTATACCTTGATTTTGTTCTCTACGGCCTGTTTTGCCAACATGCTGGGATTAAATATCTCATCTACCTTTAATTCTGTCATAACTGTTTATATTCTGATTCCAATTCTTTTGATTCCACAGCTGATTCTGGGCGGGATTGTAGTCAAATTTGACGACATTAACCCCAAATTGGCTTCTGAAAATAAAGTACCTCTCATCAGCGAAGTAATGACGGCCCGCTGGGCTTTTGAAGCCATGATGGTTAGCCAGTTTAAGGACAACCCTTTTGAGAAGAAATATTATGAGTTTGATAAGGCGATGGCCATTGCCGAATACAAAAGAACGTATCTGATCTCCAGATTACAATCCAAACTTTCATACTGTATCAATAATTTTAATAGCACTGAAATCAGCACTCGAGATGATGTAGACCGAAATATTAACCTGTTGTCTCGTGAAATTTCAAAAGAATTGCAGGTTAACAAAGCCGTCCGATTTACTTATATAAATCGCCTGAACCCGGATTTGATGGATTTGGAAGTAGCCGAAGAGGTAAAAAAATATTTAGAGGCTCTTAGAAAATATTATATCCGAAAATACAATCAAACCAATAAAATAAAAGAGCAAATTATCACTAAACTTACCAAAACCCCCAAACAAAGAGACCAATTTGTTGCATTATCACAAAAATATCATAATGAAATGGTGGCTGCTATGGTCAAAAAAGCAGACGAACCCGTCCGAATTGTAGAAATTAATAACAAACTGATACAAAAAATTTATCCGGTTTTTCAGGATCCTTTGATTACTTCCAATTATTTTGATTTCCGAACTCATTTCTATGCTCCCAGAAAACAATTCTTGGGCTTTTATATAGATACACTTATTTTTAATGCATTGATCATCTGGGCGATGACTTTTATTCTCTACATTACGCTTTATTACAAGATTTTTCGGGAATCATTCAAGGTATTTGCGATGGTATTGAGCCGAAAAAAGAAAAAAATGCGATAAGACCCTAAATAAGCCTTAGAATTTATGAAAATCTTACACACTGCCGACTGGCATCTGGGCAAGTCTTTTAACAATTACAATCTCCTTGAAGAACAGGCACACGTGCTGCACAGCTTAGTGTCTATCGTTCGTGAGCACAAACCGGATGTAATGCTACTTGCTGGCGATATTTATGACCGCTCCGTACCACCTGCCGAAGCAGTCAGATTATTTGATGAAATTATGAGCGAAATCATCCTCGAACTCAAAGTATCGGTCATTTGTATAGCTGGTAATCACGATAATCCTGAAAGAATCAATTATTGCAACTATCTACTCAAAAAACAAGGGTTACACATTTTTGGGAATTTACAAATTCCTGTAACACCTGTCATTCTCAAGGATTCGGACGGCGAAGTGTATTTCTATCCCGTACCTTTTACTGAACCCGAAGTGCTGCGCTATTTTACTCGGCAAGATCAAATTCGTACCCACGAAGATGTCATGCGATGGATTATCCAGGATATTCAAACAAAACATCCAAAAAATACCCGTTCTGTACTGATCGGGCACGCTTTTATCAGCGGAGGTACCGAATCGGAATCCGAAAGACAACTGATGGTGGGGGGCTCCTCAGAAATTCCCGCCTCTATCTTTTCAGATTTTAATTATGTAGCTCTGGGACATTTGCACCAAGCCCAAGACCATTTTCTCAACGGTCGTTTGCAGTATGCTGGTTCTGTTCTTAAATATTCTTTTTCAGAAGCGCACCATCAAAAAAGTGTTGTACTAATTGACATGGACAAAAGCGGCCTGATCAACAGCCAACGTATTACGCTTAAACCGAGAAAAGACGTAAAAAGAATACAAGGATTTATTCAGGATCGGACTTTTCACCTCAGCCAGGATGTACCCAACCTGGAAAGTGAAGACTTTCTGGAAGTTACGCTCGAGAATGTAGAGATCGTACCCAATGCGATGCAGATTGTCCAAAAAATTTATCCCAATGCTACTACGTTGAAATGGCCTAACCTCAACCGAACTGTCAAAGAATCCCGCCTGACCACCGCCCAAATTAATAAAATGAATGAAAGTGAACTCTTTATGGACTTTTACAAACGATTTGTTGGCAAAGAACTTGATGAAGATAAAAAAACTGTGCTTCACCAAACCATCAAAAAAGTAAAAAAAGATTAAATTCGGATTTAGGTGCAAAATGAGACTTGAAGTTGATGACTCGAAAGCCACTTCGGCTTACACATAAAAGTAAGGGTTTGAGAAACCCGCAAGCTTTTAAAATTCATTTTCATCCCCAATTCTCAAAAACCAACCTAAAACCCAGAGAACACACAACTATGCGTTTGATTAAAAACCTACTGGAGGAACTAGCCTCCACTTTTATTTATGATGATTTCTCCGAAAACCCCCAGTTTGCTGGTAAAATCTATGGGATCGCTCAAACCGGAACTGAAGATAATCCCACGGTAGAGGTCTATCATCATTCCTCACTCCTGAACTCCGATTTTCAAAAGTTGTTTGCTCCCTATCAATCGGACTTAACCGTCAAAAGTATCCAAACGGATGAATTCTACCCCCTGACAAAACCCTGGCACGGCTTGGCTATTCGTCATCTTTACACCCAACACTTCGGCACTTTGGGAGGACTGGTCAAAAATCAGGATTCGGAAGAAATATTTATCTTATCAAATAATCACGTACTCTGCAACGATAACCTGGGTCTGAACGCTGATGAGGTCATCAGCTTGGCAGATAACCGAACCATTGCCCGGCTATCGCAAATTATTCCTCTCAAACAAGCACCCTCCAAAAATCACATAGATGCAGGAATTGCCAAAATATTGGAATATGACGAAATTTCTCTCAATGATCATTTTACGGCTGCTACCGAATCTCCGCAAAAAGGTGAACGGGTGCATAAAACAGGAGCAGCCTCCGGACTGACCTTTGGTACGGTCATTTCTCTTAATTCAGCCATCCGGGTAAATTATGGCTTACTCGGCGTGTTATACTTTGAAAATAGCCTCGTGATCCGGGGAGAAAACTTACAAACTTTTTCTCAGCCAGGAGACTCAGGTAGCCTCATCCTCAATGAAAAAAACCAGGTAGTTGCACTTCTTTATGCCGGAGATCATCAAAATAATATCACCTTTGCCTGCCCCATCGAGGAGGTGCTAAAGGCTCTAAAAATTCGTTTTCTATAAAAAAATCTAGGATTCATCCGGTGTACTGAGAATTTATCTCACAAGGATTTGGACAAAAGCTAAAAATTTACTAGCTTTTCACATCAAAAAAAACAAGTACTACTTCTTGGCACCCGAACTTAAACAAAATACCATGGGAGATTCTCGTAAATTGGCAGAACTGATTTCCGAACTCAGCGATCTTTGGATCGGAAAGGCAGGGGTATGGGCAATATTTGACGAACTGAAAGGCAATACCACCGTGATCAAGTTTCTGGTTAGTAACCTTGAAACAAATCGTACCCGCTTACCCAAACAATACAAAGGCATTCCTATTGAGCTGGAAGAAACTCAAGGCGTATTTCCACTTTGAGTAAGTTCTATGGCTTAATTTCGGCCAACTTATTTTGGAGACTTCCGGCATTCAAAGCCTAAAAAAGCACCCACAATACTCCTGCCCTACAAAAAATAAATCCTGTCTCCATCAAATTCGTATTTTTATAGCGAATTTTTAAGTTTGCTTTGTATATTTAAGCCATATTTTTTATACCCAACAAACGGAATGAAACCCATATCCTTGGAAATAGAGGCTTTTGGCGCATTTGCTACCAAACAGCTCATTCAATTTGATGTATTTGAAGAAAACCGGCTTTTTCTCATTCACGGACCCACAGGCTCTGGCAAAACCACCATATTTGATGCCATGTGTTATGCCCTGTATGGACAAACAACCGGAAATCGCCAAGGGAAAAGTATGCGCTCAGATCACGTAGATCAAAATATAGCCACCCGGCTGGATTTTGTTTTTCAAATCAGTACCCGTAAATATCGCGTAACCCGACAAATAAAAGTAGGACGGAATGATAATGCCAATGAAAACCAGTCTTTGGCAGAAGTAGAATGGGATCAAGAACATAAAACCTATACCGAACTCACCGCTCCTCTTACCAAAAAAAATGAAATCAAAGAGCGCATCGAGGAATTATTGGGCTTTGATGCCGAACAGTTTAAACAAATCGTGATCCTTCCACAAGGTAAATTTCAGCAATTGCTCCTTTCAAGTGTAGATGACAAAGGTAAAATTCTTACCCAATTGTTCAACGCTGAAATTTATGAAAATATCACTACACAGCTACAGGAAGATTCCAAAGAATTCAAAAAAGAAATTCAAGATAAAAAAAATAGAATCACGGCTCGCCTTGAGTCGATCGGTATTGATTCGCAGGAAGTCTTAGGGCAATTAATCTTGGATCAACAAAATACCCTCAACACACTCAAAAACGAACTCCCTCTGTCCGAAGAAACCCACAAACTTGCCCAGCACAGCTATCAAGAAGCCCGGCAATTAGCAGACCTGTTCCTTGAATTTGAAACATCCGTCCAACTACTCGCCAAACACAACGAACAAAAAGACCTCATCCAAATCAAAGAAAACCAAAAACAACAAGCAGAAAAAGCCGAAGTACTCCGACCTTCCATCGAGGAGATTATACGCACAACCAAACTCATCCAGGATAAAAAAGAACATATCCAGACCTATTACAGCATCATCATCAGCCGCGAAGCCAAACTCCGCAAACTTGATGTGCTCATCCAAAACCTAGAAGACCAAAGACCTGTTTTTGAAGAAAAAAAAATACAGGTTAGCAAACTCGAGGAGTTTCGCCCACGATTTGCAGAATTAGACAAGATCAAAGGAATCATCCGGGCACAAGAATCCGAACTGAGCCACAAACAAAACGATATCCAACTGTTCGAAGTAAACCTCCAAAACAAAGAAGATAAACTTGAAAATGAAAATGTTCAAAAACTCGAAGAACTAGAAAACATGCTTCGCCAAAAAGTTGCGCTAGATCATCAAATGCAACAATTTGAATCTTGGAAAACGCTCCGAAAGGATTACCATTCTGCCCGACAGAAATACAAAAATCTAGAAAAACAAAAAAAAACCGCTTTACAAGAATTAGACCTGTTGGGCAAAACCAAACTCGAAAAACAAACCCTCTACAACAACTTAGAACGACAATGGCGACTCAGCCAGGCGGCTGCCCTGGCAGAAACCCTTGAAAATAACCAACCTTGCCCCGTTTGCGGCTCTACCCAACACCCATACCCCGCCCAAAAAAATGAAACCTATGTCTCCGACCAACAAATTACCGACGCAAAACAAACCGAAGAACTCGCCACGCAACGCTATGACCAATCCCGCGAACGATTCTCGAAGATTGATAAAGACCTCGGTGTTGTAGAAGAAACTGGCAAAAGGCTCGCTGACCAACTTGGAGAAGTGAAAAACTGGGAGGACGCCTTTTTTGTACAACAGGAAAACCAACTTAAAGAAAATTATCAAAATACGCTCCAAGCAGAAAAAAAAATTGAGGTACTCAAAGCCGAAAACCAAAAACTCCGCTCAGAAATCAAAGAACTGAAAGAACGAATCCAGATCGAGCGTGAAAAATATCAGCAACTCCAGAACCAAATCTTTGAGAAAAAAACCGAACAAAAAAGCATCGAACAAAATCTGCCCTCCAACATCCATTCCGAACACGAACTTGACGAACACGTAGAAGCCCTCCAAGATGAAATAGAAACCTTCCTGGAAAACCTCGAAAAGTCCAAAGAAGAAAAAAATGAAATCCTCCTCGACATCAGCAACCGAAATACCGAAGTAAAAAAAGATGAACGTGAGATCAAAAACCTCGAGTCTGATCTCGACGACCGCGAACGCAAACTCGCAAGAGACCTCAAAGCCAAAGGATTCAAAAATACAGAGGAAATCCAATATGCTCTCCGTAGCGATGACGAAAGAGAAGCCCTTCGTAAAGCTATCGAGCATTGGAATACCCGCGCCACCGAATTACGCACCCAACTCCGACAAGCAGAAGAAAAAATCGCCGGACGCGAAAAACCCGTCTTGTCAGAAATGCTCGAGCACCTCAACCTCCTCGAACTTGAACTCAATGAACGCAAAAAAAATATACACCAACTTGCCGCACATATTGCCTCACTTGAAATTCAGGCTAAAGAAATCCGAAAAATTCACCAGGATTTGCTCAAAATAGAAGAAAAGGCCGCACACGTCATCCAACTCGCCGAACTGGCCAACGGACAAAACGACCTTAACCAAAAATTTCAAACCTATGTTCTTTCTGTATTTTTGGATGATGTCGTGGATTATGCCAACAAACGCCTGCGTATTCTCTCACAAGACCGCTATCAACTCCACCGCACCGAAGAAGTACTACACGGCAACCGCAAAGCAGGGCTTGACCTGATCGTATTTGATAGCTATAGCGGTAAAGAACGACTCGTACACAACCTTTCAGGGGGAGAGACCTTTTTTACCTCCCTGGCATTAGCCCTCGGACTCGCAGACGTAGCCACCGCCAACGCCGGAGGTATTCGCCTGGATGCCATGTTTATTGATGAAGGTTTCGGTACGCTAGACAGTGAAACCCTTGACCTCGCCATCAAAACGCTGATGAACCTCGACGGAGAATACCGCTTGGTAGGCATCATCTCTCACGTAGCCGAACTCAAAGAACGCATCCCTTCCAACCGCCTCGAGGTAATCAAAGGGCGCCATGGAAGCACCATTAAAATACATACCGGCAATCGAGGTTAAACACCAAAAGGCTAGCTAGCATCCTAGTATACCTTCCCGAAAGCATCACTTAGCGGCTATGGTAGTCTCTCTAAAAATCTGTACTCCCTTTGCCAAATTCAAGCAAACCCTCTTGAATGACCCCATACATATACTCAAGCTCCTCTTGGGTGATGCAATAGGGAGGCATCAGATAAATCACATTGCCCAAAGGGCGACAAAGAACCTTCCTGTCTAAAAAAAACTGATACAACTGATCCCGAATAGAACTAAAATAAGAATAAGAAGTATCTACCTGCCATTCTACCGCCAGAATGGTTCCCTGTTGGCGGCAATCACGCACTGAGGGAAGAGATTGGATTTTATGACGAAAAGCCTCGTGTGAAGCACTGATTCTGCGAATATTTTCCATAAATTCGGGCTGCTCTACCAAATCCAAACTTGCCAGCGCAGCCGCACAGGCCAAGGGATTGCCGCAATAGGAATGCCCGTGGAAAAAGGTCTTCAGGCGATCATCCGAGTAAAAAGCCTCATAAATGGCATCGGTACAGGTAGTCACACCAAAAGCCATCACCCCACCCGTAAGCCCCTTGGAGAGACACACAATATCCGGCTTTTCGCTCAGATAATCACAGGCAAATAATGCCCCAGTGCGACCGAAGCCCGTCATCACCTCATCGGCAATACAAAGCACCTGATGCGCTTTGCATACCCGCAGGATTTGATCCAGATAATCTCCTTCATACATCAACATGCCTCCCGCACCTTGTACCAAAGGCTCAAAGATAAAAGCAGCCTGATTTCCTTCGGCCACTAAACTTTCTAGTGTTGAGAGTACCTCAGCGATATTCCCGGCATGGGGAGTCGGGATAAAATCTACCTCAAATAAATGCCTGTTAAAAGGCGCATTAAATGCCTGACGCTGCGAAGCTGCCATCGCCCCAAAGGTATCGCCGTGATAGGAATTCTCAAAGGCAATCACACGCCTCCGGTCTATGCCCTGATTGTACCAGTATTGAAAAGCCATCTTAAGCCCTACCTCAATGGCTGTAGAGCCATTATCCGAAAAAAACACCTTGCCCTGATTGCCTGGCACGTGTTTGAGCAGCCTTTCGGCCAGCTCGACTGCTGGTTGGTGGGTAAAACCCGCAAAAATGACGTGTTCCAGCGTAGCGAGCTGCTCACTGATTTTTTGGGTAAGATAGGGGTGGCAGTGCCCATGAATATTGACCCACCACGACGAAACCGCATCTATGTACCTCTCACCGTGTTCATCTATCAAATACACCCCCTCGGCACGCTGAATGGCAATAGCCGGGGAACTAAGTTTCATTTGCGTATAAGGATGCCAAATGTGTTGTAGGTCTCTTTCGCTTAGACTTTGCATATTTATTAGGTATAAAAAATGGAATTACAAAGGTATAAAAATATTGCTTGTACGCTTCGCTTAAGTTTTTCCAAAACTTAAGGTTTTGGAAAAACTATTGATGCCATAATTTTTGTATATGCTCATATAAAATAGCCCGTTTATGTGAGAATTATTGCGTGTAATGCGACAGTTATTGCGTGTGATGCGACAGTTATTGCGTGTTGAGTGATAATTATTGCAAGTTGAGTGCGCATATCTGGCAACGACAAGGTCGCTTCGAGCGACCTTGTCGTTTGGATAGATTTATCCTCGAGTAAAATCATCAAGAACCATTGAAGGTTTAATTTTGAAACATTCAATCCATGATTTCCTGGTTTTAAATGGATTGCACCATGGCGTTCAGGAAATTCAGATTTCGCTCAAATTCATTTTCATATCCTTGTTTGATGATTTTCCCATTATTTTGAAATACTTCAATGAGTTTTTCATAGGCTTCCAAGAAGTCTTTTTCATTTTCAAAAAGAGCCTTCCAGCATTGAAGCTCGACATTGTCTTTATTTTTGATCGATATGCCATTCCCATAAAATTTGATCGGAGAGCAATGGCAGTCTGAGTTGACATATACAGAGTTTTTCCCGGTATCCAATCCATCTTGAAAGATTGCCGCCAAATAACTTAGATGATTTTTCAAAATTTCCTTCGGCTTTTTTTCCTTAAATCTCCATTGGTTTTTATCCGGTAGTCGGTAGGCGGTACGCTTTTCAAGTTTGCTTACATAAAGTGTATCTAGGTTCCAGAAAGAAGGAAAATTATCAGAGTGTATGATAAAAGCTTTTCTATCTTCTAAATTTAAAAAGTTGAATTTTATTTGTTTTGAATAGTTTTTGGGCAATTGATCCGCAGATAATACAGACATGATCCCAGAAATTTCGCCTTGAACATCACTTCCCTCCTGCTTCCAGATGCCTTCCAGGTAATAAGGAAAGATATACAAGCTAAATGTTTTGTCATCAGCAAAAGAGATAAAGGCTTCTTCGGCCATCTTCTCGTAAGCCTCCCTCCCGATGCTGTCAAGACTTTTTTTGATTAGGTCTTTCACTGCCTCTTTTTGCTCAGGGCTAAGACTTTGATAATCATTGGAGTCTTTCTGGTTCACAAGTTTTTTCATGTAATAATTCCAGGCAGCTTCGGTGTTTGCGCTATCTAATGAACCCCTGAAGCCCAGTTGAAATTCCAGGTCAACCATGCGCCATTCACCGCTTGGGTCTGAATCCAAGGTAGTGCAAGACACAAGGACAAAAGGCAAAAAAACAACAAGCAGAGAAAGATGTCTTAAGTTCATAAGATGTATTGATTGATTTTCGGAAAAATAATCTTTCCCGTCTCTGTTCTGTAGCCCACAGGCAGAGGAAAGGAAATGGATACATATTTGTTTGGATTGAGGAAAACAAAACAAGTTTTTCACAAAAATAAGAAAAAGAAAAATTAAATATCATCTATACAGAATCAAAAATACGTTTTTGATTTTTTATGGCAAATTTTCTTCTTTTTTTGCAGGGTTTCGTAAAAAATGTATATTTGTTTACTAATCATATATTATATATTGTTATGAGTGAAAACCAAGAGAGTGGAGGATTCTGGTCAATCAAAAAACTACTTTTTACAGAAGAGTTTCTGGATCAGAATACCCAAAAACCGAACAAAACAGAAAACAAAGAAGAGGATATCTTTAAAAAGAATACCATTCCAAGTAATAAAACTTCTCAAAATCCTGAAATTGAGAAAAAACCGGTGGCAAATACAAGTCTGGTAGCAGAAAATAAAGCACAAAATGCTGATTCGAGCGAATTGATGGAAAAAATATATGCCGCCATAAAAAAGATGAACCTTCCGGGGATTGATTTTTTAGAAGTCTGGGACTCGATGGAAGCCATGGGTGGTATCAATGAAACAAATCTAAGGAATAGCTTCTTGGCCTTAAAAATTGCTTCCGGCAATACATTAACCAAAGAAATAATCCTGCAAACAGGTAGAAAATATCTCGAGGATATTTCCACACAGTTAAATTCGGACATTCAATCAAAAGAAGCCGAAAAAAACCTTCTTGAAAATGAATTAAAAACTAAAAAAGCCGAACTAGAACAGAAAAAAAGCACCCTTCAGGAACAATTAAAAAATTTACAACTGGAATTACAACAAATTGAAAATAATCTAGGTAATATAGAGGAAAGTTATGCGCCCAAATTTAGTTCCATCCATTCAAAAATAAATGCTGGTTTAAGTGCGCAACAAAATATTTCAAATGAAATCACTTCAATAATCCAACTTATCGAAAAAACCTTATAACAATGAGCAACAATCCGAAAAAGACTACTGTTCCTGCTGAACTCAAAACATTACCTATATTCCAGGTAATAGGAGACCATTTGCCCGAAGTGGCCAAAAAACCTGAAAATCAAAAAATTATTGCCCAAATTTTCTTCTGGGCTGCTGTGATTTCCGGTTCTTATGTATTTATTACCGTGCTGCCCACCCTGATACAATATGCCGAACAGACCATCTGGCTGATTGTATACTCTATCCTCATTGTAGTTTTGATCATGTTGTACCCTAAAATCATCTCTTTGTTGTACAACGTAGGCAAACTTTTAATCTTCAAAGGGGAAAAAGCCCTCATCAGAAGCAGCCCCATAGATACTCTCCAGATGTTGTTGATGGATGCAAAAGACACTTTGAAAAAGGTAAAAGAAAAAATCAGCTCGGTAGAAGCAGTTCAGATAGACATGGTCTCCAACTCTGAAGCTTCAAAAAAAGAAGCCGAAGAAAAATATACACAGTTGAAGTCTCTTACCGAAATTGCCAAAAAACTAGATAAAGAAAGCCAGGAATTAGACGCTCAAGGAAATAAGGAAAAAGCCCGTAAACTCGAAAGAGAAGCCAAAGAAACCCGTTTATCCGCCAATTTAAGAATGCAAGAAGGCAAGGCCTCTGAGGAAAACGCTCGCCTTTATGCGCAATACGCCAATCAGTTTGCCAAAGTCACAGAAATACTTAGAGACAATGAATCAGCCGCCCGAATTTATGTAAGCGCACTGGATAGCTCCATTTCTATCATTACCAAAAAAATGGAAGCTACCAACAAAATGAAAAATGCCACAGAAGGCTTGGCTGAGGTATTTAATATCAAAGATTCTTGGAAATTTCAGGAAGCGATGGACGCAGCAACCACTGCCATCAGCTCCAATATTGCCAGTATTCGTATGAATCTTGATTTTTTGGAAGAAAGCAGAGGTACTGTGTCAGGGCTGCAACCCTCTCAGGCTGACCTGGAAAGTTTTGTCAAAGAAATTGACGGTGGAAGGCTTCATACCTTGAATGTTTCGGAAATTACCGACGCATCCTATGAATTAAAACCCTCTGAAAAAGTAGACAAAGGGTTTAATTTATTGGACTAATAAACAAATAAAGCCTTATTTTGTTGGTTTTTGAAGACAAGCAGCAAGCTTAAATACCATAAATAAAAGATTTTTATTTTCTCAAAGTTTAATTTTTAAGTACTAAAATATTTTTAAAATGAGTCAATCTAATAACTCCTTGTGGTCAGGATTAAGATGGCCGATTAAGGCAACAATCATCGCATTACCTATTGTCGGCATCATCTGGGGAGCTTCTTATTTTAATTTGATCCCAGGGATAAAAAGCTCTTCCTCTCTGGAAGTAAACAAATTCGGGTCTGATAATGAAGGCATTGATTCTAAAATGCAGACCAGTGAACTACCGATTTTGGATATAGACAATCTTGAATTTTCCGAAAAAGTAAAAGATAAAACCCAAATCAGACTCATGAACTGGATATGGTTTGGGAATGCACCCATTTTTGCTGCAAACGGCGGTTTGAGTACCATGAAAGAATCATTGATGGAAAAATACAATGTAAACCTCAAAATGATTACCAACAACTCAGTAGCCGATATGAAAAGAGAGCAACTGGCATTTATACAGGCCTATGCCAAAGGAGATAAAAACCCTTCCGTAGGCGTTCATTTTGTGACTATTATGGGGGATGGTGCTCCTGCCTATATTTCTGCTATGAATGAGCAAATTGAAAAGGCCTTTGGGAAGGAATATAAACTAAAAATCATCGGCAATGTAGGGTTTTCTATGGGGGAAGATTGTTTGATGGGTCCCAAAGAATGGAAAGATAACCCGCAAAATCTAAAGGGATCGGTGATTTCCGCAGTAATCGGCGACGGCGACTGGGCACTCGTGGTTCGTTATGCCGCCGATAATGGCATCCCCGTAAATCCTGACCCAACTACGTATGATCCTGAAGCAGTTAATTTTATTCCCGCACCAGATGATGATTTTTTGATGGCCGCTCAAGAAGTAATCGCCAAAAGAAGTGTGTCCTTAAAAGAAAAAGATAAAAATGGAAATTTGACTGGCAAAACAGTCACAAAAGATATTCAAGGGGCAGCTACCTGGTTCCCAGGGGATATTCAAATGGCCAAATCTACCAATACGGTTAAGATCGTTTCTACGACCAATTACCCCAACCAAATGGCAACGGTCTTGGTAGGATGCGACCAATGGATGAAAGAAAATTCAGACTTAATCGTCAATTTCTTGAGTGCTTCCCTGATTTCAGCCAATCAAATCAAAGAATATCCCAACTGGTTCAATTATGCCTGCCAGCTTGCTCCCAAAGTATTTTGTGCCAATCCTTCCGATTGTGATGAATCGGCCGATGACTGGAAAAAATTTGCTATCCCCAATGGTGCCAGTATGAAAAATAAAGATGGCCTTGAATCTAATATCGGAGGAACACAAATGGCCAACCTTGCCGATAACATCAAATACTATGGCATCAAAGGAGGAAACAATTACTATAAATCGGTATATGATTACTTCGCCAATGTCATTGAAACCCTGAACCCCTTCGGATTTATGGATAATGTCAAAGCACTCACTCCCTATGAGGATGCCGTAGATTTATCCTATCTGGGTAAAATAAATATCGTACAAGGTACTTCCGAAAAGATAGATTATTCTCAAAATAAAGGAGAAACCTTTGCCACCAAAAACTGGCAGATACAATTCAGATCGGGCTCCGATGTAATCTTGCCGGAAGGCGAAAAACAATTGCTCGAACTGTTCAATTCCTTAAATATCGCCGAAACAGCCAGGGTAAAAATAGTAGGACATACCGACGCAGATGGAAACCCGGACATCAACATCGCCCTAAGCCTCAAAAGAGCCAAAGCCGTCAAAAAATGGCTCATTGATTATTCTAAAAATACTTTCCCCTCTGAAAGATTCTCTGTGGACGGTCTAGGATCTTCAGCCCCCGTGGCCGACAACAATTCAGAAGCAGGAAAAGCCAAAAATCGAAGGGTAGAAATATCTCTCATCCAATAAATAGATGCTCATAAAAAGAATATTTACTCCTTTTGAGATTATAGACAAAAAAACACTCAATATGCTTGCCTTCATCCAGGTAAGTATATTATTGTTTGTATGGTTTTTTGCTGTTCCCGAACAATCATTCTGGCCCCAACTGGGCGATATCGCAGCCGCTTGGATGGATTTGTGGCAAAACGGCTTATTCTATCACATGCTTGCTAGTTTGCAGCTTTGTTTGATTTCTGTTTTGATCGGCATTATCATTTCTTCTTTATTGGCTTATTCGTCTACCATTCCATTTTTTAAGCCCATTGTCAAGTTTTTGTCTCAGCTAAGAAATAACCCCATCCAGGGATTTACATTATTTCTAACTACCACCACTGGGGGCGGCAGAAATCTACAAATTACGATGCTGATCATATTTATGTCTTTTTATTTCATCACGGCTTTAAGTAGTGTGATTGATGAAATTCCGGAAGAAGATATTTTCAGAAGAAAAGCCATGAAAATGAACCGTTGGCAAATACTTTGGGAAGTGGCGATCAAAGACAGATTGGACTATTTGCTTGAAGTGATTCGGCAAAACATAAGCATTATGCTGATGATGTTGGTTTCCGTAGAAGCGATGTACAAATCATTCGGTGGGCTGGGAGCACTGATCAATGACAGCAGTCGAGCATTAAATTTCCCCAAAATATTTGCGCTACAAATTACCATATTTATCCTAGGCCTGATGCTGGACAGTTTTCTAAGAATACTCCTCAAACAATTTCCCTCTCAATCAAAAAAGAAATAACATGGAATATTATTTAGGTGATAAATTAATTACAGCCAATCAGGTTAATTTTAGTGTGGGCAAAAAAGTAATCATCCGAGACATAGGCACCGAAAAAATGCCTTTCGATATCGTAGACCTGAAAAAAGCATCTAATAATGATGTATACCCCTTCTTAGGGCAGTGTATTGCCGTATTGGGTGCATCTGGCACCGGCAAATCTACCTTATTTAAACTATTATCTGGATTAATTAAACCCACCCAGGGAGAATTGCTCATCCCCGATCTTGAAAATAATCACGTGCTAAAGCAGGTTGAAGAAGGCGACGTAGGTTTTGTACAGCAACACTACCCCTTATCCAGAAACCAATCCATACTTGCTATGCTCAGACTGGCAGCCAAACAAGGCAAAATCAAGAAAGAAGAACAAAAAGACGTAATTAATAGCTATCTGGAAAAGTGGGGCTTGTATGAACATCGAAATAAATATCCCATACAACTTTCCGGCGGCCAAAAACAACGAGTGGCTATCCTCGAGCAATTGCTTTGTTCTCATTACTTTATCATCTTTGATGAGCCCTTTTCCGGCTTGGATGTCAAAAACGTAGAGGATGTAAAATTATCTTTCAATGAGATTTGTTGCAGCAATGATATCAATACCGTTATTTTCTCTACCCACGATATTGAACTGGCCGTCGAGATTGCAGATACCATTTATATCATCGGTATGGAAAAAGATGAAGCCGGAAATACCGTAGATGGCGGCACAATCATCCAAAAATTTGACCTCAAAACTATGGGCTTAGCCTGGAAACCCTACTCCATTGAGCATAAAGAATGCAGCAAGGAAATCTCTGAAATCATCAAAACACACTGACCAATAGTGATAGTTTGAAATTTTACCCTTTATTTTTAGTATAGAATAATTGGCTTTTACCTAGAATTAGACTGATAAATTTTAAAAGGAGTTTTTTAACGAAATCATGGGTTTAAAATCATGTTACTACTCAGGTTGTAAAAAAGAATAATATTTGCATATTTTTAAAAAAAGAAAATTTATTTTTAAAATTTTGGGTTTAACAAAATATAATATGTTTGTGTAATAAGTAAGTTTACACAAACAAAATTATCCAGAAATT
>JANRIC010000215.1:0-10045 GCA_033765345.1 Microscillaceae bacterium | reverse complement strand
AATTTCTGGATAATTTTGTTTGTGTAAACTTACTTATTACACAAACATATTATATTTTGTTAAACCCAAAATTTTAAAAATAAATTTTCTTTTTTTAAAAATATGCAAATATTATTCTTTTTTACAACCTGAGTAGTAACTGATTTTGATAAGAAAAAAAGGATTCTTTATGAAATTACTTGAAACTTATTTATTTACACATGAAAACGGGCAACGACAAGGTCGCTTTGAGCGACCTTGTCGTTTGAATAGATTTATCTTCAAGTAAAATCATAAAGAACCAAAAAAAGTGCAGGTAGTTGGAATACCTGCACTTTGATTTTTTGGAGGGACTTAGATATCTTTATGGTCTGTTGATTTGTTTGGACTTTTTTAGTCTTTCTACTTCTTCTCGGATATTAGCAAGTATTTCATCAATTTCTTTATACTTACCTTCTTTAGAAAGTTTATCAATCAAATCCAAAACATCTTGATCAAGTAAACTAATGACAACCCTCCTGTTATAAGCTCTTTGAAGGGTATCCGACAACCCTGAAGGTATTTTGTAATCTTTTAAATAATCTCCGTAGAATCGTATCTCGATGGGATTGGTAATTTTGTATTTTTTTAGATGATGGTATACTGTTTCTGACCTTTTTTTAGACCAATAATCCAGGTTTCTGGTTGTTTCAAGGTTATCTATATCAATATAATCCGCCGTACCAATCAGTACCAAAGTTTTATTTTCGTTTTCTTCTTTTTTTAGTGAATCTAAAACCGTTTGAATCAATTGATCTACTTTTGTTCGGTCATTTTGATTTTCAGATTTTGTTAAAGAAGATGTATCTGCGGGATAGGTATAGAATTTATCAAACTTAGCAAATTCAAAATATACAGTAGCGAGGTAAGGAAAGATAGATTCAGAAACCGGAGAAATTACAGGAGGAGTTTTCAGACAAATCGTTACTTCATATTTTCTGTTTTGATTATCTACTTTCATAGTAAAAGTACTGTCTGTGGTTAAATATTTGTCAGCACTTACTGCTATTTTGAATTGTCCTTTTACCTTATCATCTCCTACAAAAGTGAACTCATAACTTGAATTATTACTTTTTTCAAGCGTTTCGGTCTGAGGGGGTATTAATCGGATAGTAGTAGCGATTGGTTTATTCGTTTCACAATCTAGAGTCTTTATGATTAAGGTATAGATATTGGGTAGGACTTTCACTTGATAAATATCAGCTCTTACTTCATCATCTTTGGTTTTTTCACCTCTAGTGGAGGTTTTTCTGGCAGAAGAAAAGAAGGCATAATCAAAATCAGTTTCATTTTTCAAATCGTGAAAGGTCATATAAGCATCAAAATGCTCACTATTTAAAGATTCTCCACCTTTTTCTCCATTTTCTTTGGTTGCTTCAAAATACGAGTTGATATCTTTTGGTTTATCCCAATTTTGCCAGTATGCAGGAGTGTTGATGTCAGCAGATCTTGATTTCATCTTTGATACCATAATGTGTGCATCTGTAGAATAAAGTTCAGGTTCATTGTGGCAATCATTACAATGTTGGGTAAAATAAAGTGTTTTACCATCTTTGGATAAAAATGGAGCTGTTTCATAAACACCAGTATTTATATTTTCACCCAATTCGCAGATTAACTCACAGCTACTTTGCACAGAATCATATTTAAATACAAAAATATCCTCTTCATCTCTGTACTTTTCAAGTTGAGTTTTTTTCAGATCGTGCAAAGAGACGAGGATAAAGGCCTGTTTGGAGATCAAATCCTTGTAATAGTGAAAATAAAAATGTCCACTTTGGGCTAGTCCTCTTTCTTTGAGGGTAGGCTTAACAAATTTTATTTCTTTGGGTGGAGACCAGGAGTTATTTTCAAATTTACTTACAGAAACTCCAGGACTCCATCCATCGTATCGATTTGTCAGTTTTGTTGAATCATACGCATTACTCAGAAATAATAACGAGCCGTCTTCATTGGTTCCGCACACGACATTATGTTGCTCGTTATTGATCGGTTCGGGTAATCTTTCTGCCTTTTGCCAGTCTGCTTGTTCATCTTGGCGTATACTTCTCCATATATCTTGACGCCCCTTGCCTTTATCTTCATATCTTACAAAATACAATACCCTTCCGTTACCAGAAATTACAGGAGCAAGTTCTTCGTATTCCGAATTAATTGCATTGGATAACTTACTTACAAGGATTCTCTTTTTTTCTTGAGCCTGAATAAACCCTATTGAAAAAAACAAGGCAAAATATAACAAATAATAATTTTTCATCTTATTCATCCGATTAAAATAGATTATGTCTGATTACTTCTCTGGTATCTCTCAAGCGTAAACCCAGACTGATTTCATAGGTTTGTGTATTGACAATATTTGCAGGGAGAATATTTTTGGTATACTTATTCAGGCTGGTACTGACCAAATCATAAGAAAAATTAAGATCCAGAAATTTGGAAATACCAATACCTGCCAAAAAGGGGAACGTACCCTCATTGCTGTATCCGCTACCTACCCACAAATTATTTTTATCACCCAGTTGGAAGGCTGCTCTTGCATTCAACTGATAAGATACCGGAGCACCTTTCAGAAATTTAATGGCAATCGAGGGGATTATATCAACTTTATCGCTGATAGGATATTGATAGCCTCCCGTGATAAAATAATGCAGTTGAAGTTTATTTTCTTCAACATCCGAAAAAGACAACTTGCTTTGTAAGAGCTGATTCATTGCAAAACCCACATAATATCCGGGTTTCTCCCGATCAGCACCCATTTTATACACCATCAGGCCAAGTGCTAGATCAGGTACAACAGAAGCCAGATTGCCTCCACTAAGTGCCGGGTCAATCACAGTCGGATTAAAAGGATCAGAGACCAGCTTATTTTCATCCAACCCGTGTCGGAGTAGCCCCCCGTGAACTCCCAGAGAAAAAAACAACTCATCTTTGATGGGTACATGTACTGCATAAGAACCATACAACATCCAGCGGCTTATCGGTCCGGTCTCATCATAAAATAAGAGTCCTCCCACAGCTTGTTTAATTCTCTGATTACCTCTAGGTTCTTCTTCATTGGTTATTTTATTTCTTTTTGTTTTAAAATTACCATAATCTATTGTTCCAATGGTAGGCAAAGGTCCTTTAGCTTTGGGGTGGCTTCCTAATCTCCCCTGCCCACTCAAAAACACAGTCCTTGGCGCGCCTTCAAAGCCTGACCATTGGTTGCGAAAACCCAGACGAAAGTCAAGGTAATCATAAGCTCCAGTGGCTGCGGGGTTAAACAAAAAATTGTTAGTCATATATTGACTAAATTGAGGTCTTTGTTGCGCCTGTGCAGAATAGACGATCCAAAAGAATCCCAAAAACAATATGTATATCTTTATAAATTTCATAGGTAATTAATCTCTTTGTTTGTAAATTAGTCTATTATCGGGTTACGGTCACATATCCTGTGTAAGGAGGTTGTTCATTATTCAATTTAATGACATAATAATAGGTAGAAGTCGGCACCGGCTTCCCATTATTCTTATTGGTACCATCCCAGGGAGTGGAATATCCCTTGCTTTCAAACACTCTATCTCCCCAACGATCAAATACTTCCACAGAAGCATCATCAAATCCGGGAAGTGCCTGAATTGTCCAAGTATCAAAACGCCCATCACCATTTGGTGTAAATACATTTGGAACAAGTAGCTCGATGATCACACGCACCGTTACACTCAAGGTAGTATCGCAAAAACCCGATTTAATTCTTACGGAATAGGTAGTGGTTTCCAGAGGATTTGCCGTTGGGTTCGGACTTGTCGGGTCACTCAGCCCCGTAGTTGGACTCCAGAGGTACTCCGCTCCTCCACTCGCTGTCAGTACAGTACTTTTGCCTTCAAAAATAATGACCTCAGGCGAAGGATTCAAGCTTGGATCATCCAGCGGCTCAGAGAAATACACAGCATTCGTAGTGGCAGTACTTCTACAAATAGCCTGACCTTCTGCCCAGGTAAATGTATAACCCCCCGTTGCCGGAACAGTAACCGAAGTAGTAGGCAAAGTAGGATCACTAAAAACTACGCCACCTGCGGGATTGGCAGTCCATTGACCCACAGGAAAACCACTGGTTGCTCTTAGCGTACTACTTAAGCCGCAAATAGAATCAGGCAGTGATGCCACAGAAGCCGTAAGCGGATTGGTAAAAGTAAGTGAGACCGTATCACTGACCTCACAGGTAGTCCCAGGCTCAATTGTCCAAACCAAATCATAGGTTCCGGGGGCACTCACCGTCACCGAAGTAGTCGGATTGGTAGGGTCGCTAAAATTTGCTCCAGGAGTCAGGGTAGACCAGATTCCATTGCCAACTGGCCCTGAAGAAGGACTTGCAGCCAGGGGAGCTGAAGGAGAACTTGGAAAACAATAATCCAATACATCAGGCCCTGCATTTGGAATGGGATTATTGATAAATTGTACCTGAATTGTATCCGAAACCGGGCAAACCTGTACGCCATTAAATTCTTTGGTAAGTGTCCAAATAAAGGCATAATTTCCTACTTGATTGATGGTCACAGATGTACTAGGGTCTGTATTACTTCCAAAAGTAGCTGTACCCGGCCCACTGATTTGTGCCCAAACTCCGGTAGTACCCGCAGGAAGGTTTCCATTGACCTGAATCACCTGATCACAAATACCGCTGGTATCCGGCTCGGCAATCGGAACGGGCGGTACTACAAAGGTAAGCTGCACCAAGTCGGTTCGCTCACAGCTATCCGGCAGTGTACGCAGTAGCCATTCAAACTCATAAACACCCTCTGCTGTCACCGTTACTTGGCTATTGGCTTTGGTATTGTCATTGCCTGCAAATGAGGCTGTGCCGGGTCCGCTTACCAATCGCCACTCCCCTCCACCTCCGGCGGGTATGGCATTTCCCTGTAAAGTATATGTCAGGGAAGCATCACAAATGGTAGAATCCTTCCCGGCATTGGGTTTAGGAAAAGCTACAAAATTAACCCTTACCGTATCTGTATTGGTACAAACCGGCCCGGATTGTTGCTGAGATAGTGTCCAGATAAAGAAATAATCTCCTGTTACAGCCGTAGAGGTATCTACACGTATGCGGGTATTCGGATTGGTAATATCGTCAAAGTTTACCGTAGTACCCGTAGGAGAAATGCCGGAAGCATATACCCAGGCACCGGTAATAGGAGGCGTACCAACAGGTAGTTGGGCATTCAAATCAATTTCAAAACCACAGATAGAGGTATCTCTACCAGCAAGATTGCTAAGTCCCGAGCCCGGTATATCTACAAAAGTGACTAAAACTGTATCCGAAACCGGACAACTTCTGCCATCTTTGGTACGGGTCAGTGTCCAGACAAATTGATAGTCCCCAAAATTATCCACCGCTATAGGTGTATTAAATGCAGTTGCATTGCCAAAAACAGGTGTACCAGGATTGCCTGGCACCGAGGTCCAGAGTCCGGTAGTAAGTGCATCTTGTGGCGCAGAACCTTGTGCCGAAAAAGACAAGCCACAAATTAATGTATCCGGCCCTGCGGAGGGAGTAGGCTGGGCAATGAAATTGAGGGAGACATCATCCTGAGCTACACAAATTGTAGAATCTACACCACTGATTGACCAACGTAATCTGTATAATCCTTCCACACTTGCCTGAATACCAGTATTTTGCAGAGAGTTATTGTTAAAGGTAATTGTGCCGGGTCCGCTCACTTGAGACCATTGCCCTACGGTTTGTGTTTGTGGGGCATTGCCAGCGAGGGTATAATTCAGTCCGCAAAAGGTAGAATCTTTGCCTGCATTCGCTACGGGTTGCTGGGTAAACTTAATCCTGACAGTATCGCTATCTTCACAAATTTGTCCTTCGCCCACCAGCCACTTAAATGTATAAGTTCCTGCCTGGCTTACGGTAACTTGGCTTCTGGGATCAGTATCGTCTTGAATGGTAGGTGTCGGTAGCCCACCAGGAGATGTGCTGATTAAACTCCAAACACCCGGACCACTGCCTGCAAATCGAGTGTTCAACCCGCATACCGATTGATCGTTACCGGCAGAAAAAACAAAATCATTGAATACAAATTGTACTTTTACATCATCAGTATCAAAACAACCAGTTACGCCTTCTATACCGACCTTCCATCGAAAGGTATAAATTCCTTCTTCAATTACATTAATAGCTGTTTGAGGATCATTGGGATCTACGAGGGTGACTCCAGACTGAATCGGATTCCCTAGGCTATCTCTGCGAGGGATAAACTCCCATTCTCCCAAAACTCCGGGTATGGCATTGAGTGTCGTATCGCTCCCACAGACTACCAAATCGGTGCCTGCGTCTGCGGCTGGGTTCTCAATAAATGTAACTGGGACAATGTCTGAATCAATACAAATATTATCGGCAGGGGTTTGCGTCCATCGGAATACATACGTACCCGATACATCTACGCTGACTGAGGAGGTGCTGAGCGTAAAAGAGCCAAAAGAAACATCCGCAAGAGGTACAGGGGTTGATTCTACAGTCCAAACCCCTGATCCATCATTCAAATTCCACATTTCGGTATCTGTCCAAATGGCTTTCACACCGGATGCCTGCAAGGTAGTGGTCAAACCACAGACGAATTTTTCGGGTCCGGCATCTGTAGAAATAAACTGACTTATATAAGCACCATTGCGGGTATTATTGCTTCTGCCGGGTGTTCCTGATCCTGTTGAAGAAGTATAAGCGGCTAGGTCTCTGTAGTTGTCATTGCGTGGTCCTGCACCGGGGTTAGCAAAAATAAAGTCTCGGTTTGCACCGTCAGTATTGGCAAAATGAACGCTTCGAGTGCCGATGGATCTTGCTAGATGAGCACCTCCATTGACCGGGTCGGCGGCTATGCCATAAGAAATTCCGTGGAAGAAATTTGCTGTGCTGTCTTTTCGGATTTGGATACCATCTCCGGCATTTCTCATCTCGATGTATCTCCAGCTATCAATGCGAGCAGTATCATAAACACAGACAAGAGGATTATAATTTTGGTTGGCAGCCGAAGGCAGATCAGGGCAAAATTGCATCAGAGGTGCTCCATTGTCGTCTTTAGCATCTATCCCAAGTACATAGATTTTATCCCCTCCAATATCAGTTGGGTCATCGCTGGCTGGAGGTGTCACAATATTAGTGACCGGGTCACGATAAGCGGCTGTATTGTAAATCAAAATAATAGAACCTACGGGTACAGCCTGCCAGTTAGGATTATTGGCAAATCGGATATGCCCTTGCGTGACACTTGGGGCACCCACTGCGGAAAACTCACCATTATCATCGTCAATGATCCAGCCTCGGATATCAACCGTAGTTGGATCAGGACCGATATTATCAGGTGTATTGCCTGTATAAGCTCCTTTTCCGGGGCAACCTACTACGAGCAATTCAATAAACTCTCTTCGGATGGTGATCGTGTCGGCATCTGAGCCGCTTTTAATTTCATTGATAATCAAGCCTACATCCTGGGCATACAAAGTATAGCCGGCTTTCAGGAAAAAGATTAGGAAAAATAGCAGTAAAGGTTTTTTTTTCATAAGAGATAATTAAAATAAACAATTTGTGTTAATTAAAAATTATGTTTTTATATTTTGATAGACTGGTCTCAAAGAAGCTATTTTCAACTTGCGCCCAATTTAATGAAAATCTAAAATCTAGCACCTATTTCTATATATTTTTACCTTGTGAAAAGATAAAAATCATTAATTTAAGTATGCGTCGAAGGAATTTTCTCAAATTTTCAGGGCTAATTTTATTATCGGGATGTTTTGATAAAAAAAACTCAGGCTTATCGTATTCTTATCCTATCCACGTGCATTCGGATATGGCGGCTGGTCATCACTTAATGAATTCGGGGGAATATCCTAAAATCAAGATGCCCCCGCAAAAAACGTTCATTGTCGGGGGTGGAATTGCTGGTATTACGGCAGCTTATCAACTCAGAAAAGAAGATTTTGTTTTATGTGAACTTTCAGAGAGTTTGGGCGGGAGTTCGGGAGGGATCAATTATAAGGGCTTAAAGCTTTGTCAAGGAGCACATTATGATCTTAATTACCCAAATTATTTTGGGGAGGAAGTCATAGCGTTTATGGAAGAACTGGGAATTGTTCAATTCAATAAATTCAGCAATTATTGGGATTTTAAGGATAAACAATTCCTGATTGATCAGGAGCGTGAGGGGCAAAGTCTGATTTCAGGAGTTTATCAGGAGGATGTGTTGTACGGCTTACAACAAGCAGAAGATTTTTTGGAAATTATGCAAAAGTACCAATCTAAATTGATGCTGCCCACCCGATTGATTCATTCAGATTTGTATCATTTAAATGCCCTGACTTTGGAGCAGTTTCTCAGAACCCATCTCAAACCCTCGGATTCTCTTATCCGAGCAATTAACTATCAAATGAAAGACGATTTCGGAGGAACATACAGTCAGGTTTCTGCTCTAGCTGGTTTGTATTATTATGCGGCTCGTCCTTATTGGGATAGTGATGTGCATATCTTCTCCCCTCCTCAGGGAAATTATTATTTTATTGAAAAAATGCTTACTCAGATTCCCTTAGCACCAATCCTGACTGGGCATTTGGTCAAAAAGATTGTAAAGTCGGGAAATTTATTTAAAGTCGAGGTGATCGCTATTCAGGAAAAAAAAATCAAGGAATTCACTGTAAATCGAATCATTTATGCAGGGCAAAAACACGCCTTACAATATACGTATTCTGATGATTATGCCTTATTTAGTCATACCCAATATGCCCCCTGGGTGGTCATTAATTTTATACTCAAAGAGCAAATGAGTGAGGATGTTTACTGGCAAAATGAATTTTTGAGAGAAAACACACATTTTTTGGGTTTTGTAGATTCTCAGGCGCAGTTTCAAAATTCAACCAAAAAACAAGTACTTACGGCTTATTATTGTTTTGAGCCTAAAGACCGGGCTACTCTTAAAATTTTGCAAAATACACCCGAAAAATTGGTGCATGAAGCTGTCCATTTAATTAGTGAATATTTTCAAAAAGATCAAGCATGGATGAATTCTTTGATTGAGCGGGTTTTTATCAAATTTATGGGGCATGCGATGCCTGTTCCGGGTATCAATTATTTACTAAATGACAAAAACAAACATCGCTCCGTGCCGCATTTGGTTTATGCAGGAGTGGATAACAGCCGCCTTCCCCTATTTCTGGAAGCGGTAGATTCAGGTCTGGAGGCTGTCAGAGTGCTTAAACAATTGGATGAAAAAGCTTGAATATTTTGAGGTTTAGATCAAATCTAAAAGAATAAATATTAAGCCGACAAGAATCAGGATACTTCCTATGATTGAAAATATAGAACCTGTGATAATCAAGGCAATCAGTCCGATAACTACCAATATTAAGCCTAGTCGGAGGTTTCTACTCATTGAAAATCGTTTTTCGCGCTTTTCTTTGAGTAGCTTCACTGCTGTTTTATCTCCTTTTACTTGTTTTTTCTCGAGGCGATATTGTCGGTTTTCAGCTTTTTTGAGGGCTTGTTTGATTATCCACTGCCCAAATTTGGATTTTAGGAATTTTTGGACTTTCTCCTTTTTTCTTTCCAGGCGGTCTGCCTTGCCAGACGCAGAAGAAGTGCCTTTTGAGGATAATGCATGGGCAGGAGCAGGATTTTTGGTCTGATTGGGAGGTATTATTCCCGATGCCAGAAGTTGTGCAGAGAAAGCCGAAAAAAGTAAGATTGTTATCAGTGTGAAAACAAAATTTTTGATCAAAATAGAAGTTTGCATTATTTTAAAAAGATAAATTTTGAATGATTTTCCAAATTAAATCAATTAATATTTATTTGACAAAAATGCTTTCGTATGTGGATGTAAGTTTATTGTGTCTTCCGTACTTTTGGCAGAAGGCATATCATTCCTTGCTGCTTAACCTCTTGTTCATCAAGGGTATTTGGTCTGAGCGAGACGACTCAGATTAGTGGCGGGATGGCGAGCTTTTTTTTCGTATTTTTTGCTTCTCGTCAGGTGACGGCGAGCTTTTTTTCGTATTTTTT
>JANRIC010000203.1:0-11515 GCA_033765345.1 Microscillaceae bacterium | reverse complement strand
TTCCTTAATTTCCTTAATTTCCTTAATTTCCTTAATTTCCTTAATTTCCTTAATTTCCTTAATTTCCTTAATTTCCTTAATTTCCTTAATTTCCTTAATTTCCTTAATTTCCTTAATTTCCTTAATTTCCTTAATTCACATGGAACACACCTTAAGCAAAAAATCCGTTTCAATTACCGTTTGGGAGCAAGGCGCCGAGTTACGCAGCCTGAAATACAAAGGAGAAGAATTTATGTGGAATGCTGATCCCAATTTCTGGGGCAAAACATCCCCAGTCTTGTTCCCTTTTATCGGAGGCTTGAAGGATGACCAATACACCTTTCTGGGCAAAACCTACCCTGGCAAAAAACACGGTTTTGCTAGAGATCACAAATTCCAGATGGTTCGTCGCAGCCACGATACCCTCAGCTTTGTACTCAAATCCAGTCCTGAAACCTTACAGCACTATCCTTTTGAGTTCAAATTTTATATCAATTACCAAATCCTGGAAAAAGGCATCAGCATTCTTTACAAAATCGTAAATCTCTCCAAAGAGTTGATGTTCTTTTCATTGGGCGCACACCCGGCTTTTGCCTTGCCACAGACAGAAGAAATCGGCATTTCGGACTATTACCTTGAGTTTGAATCGGTAGAAAAAGCCTCCACTTTTCAAATAGAAGGGCTTTTGATCAGTCGTGAAAAAACTCCCGTGCTGAACGGAAAAATCTTGGATCTCAGTCCGAATCTATTTGCTAAAGATGCCTTTATTTTTGAAGGGCTGAAATCAGAGCAGGTTACGCTCAAATGCCGCAAAACCAGCCGGGAAGTATCGGTCGATTTTGCTGGTTTTCCTTATATTGCCTTTTGGAATGTACCTGGAGCAGGATTCCTTTGCATAGAACCCTGGTGCGGCATCAATGATTTTACGGATAGCCAGGGCATTCTGGAAGAAAAACCTGGTATTCAAGCACTTGTACCCGAAGAAGAATTTGTAGCGGAACTGACAATCGGACTAAAGATCTAACTACTCAATGATCTTTTTCTCAATGATAGATTTATTTCAATAGTCCGAGATATGAGTTTATATCTCAGACTATTGAGTAAGTAGCTGCCTATAATTAGTTTACATTATTTATTTTTATAATTAATTGATAACCAAGCAATTGTATTTACTATGGACTATCAACTAATTACTATGCACTACTTATATTTTTATCAGTTTTATCTTTAATACACGATTTCCATCAAAAAACTCCAGCAAATACACTCCAGCACTCAATTGTTGGATATCTAGTTGGTATCGACTTTGCCCTTCTTCCAAAGTCTGTTTTAGGATCAATTGGCCTCTTTGGTCGTACACAAATAAGTTTGTTGTTTTGGGTAATGCATGAGCCAGTTCCAATATTACTTTTTCAGTAGAGGGATTGGGATACAACAACAACCCTTGTGTGGGTGTATTTTCCCACAAAATAACCCTTATATTTGAAAAGCTAAACCGCCCGTCGATATCCACTTGCCGAAGGCGATAATAATTAAGCCCAGGCAAAGGTTCTCGATCAATAAATTCATAATCGAGCACCTGATTGCTGTTGCCGGCACCATCTATCCTTCCTATTGGATCAAATCTCAGCCCATCCGTAGAACGTTCCAGTTCAAAATATTGGTTATTTACCTCAGCCGCCGTAGACCATTCTAAAATCACAGAACGATCATCATAAGGCCTGGCATCAAATCTGATCAAACTAATTGGCAATGCGCCGTCTTCTCCACTGAGGACGAATTCGGTACCTGTAAGTCCTGTGATGGTAAATATATTGGTATTTACATCCTGGCTGTAATTGGGCTGCCCTTCGTCGTCTGTCCAGGCTAGGGATTCTCCATTATCCCTATGCAAAAGGCGGAGTTCGCTCTCGATGATAAAGTATGGATTTTTGCTGTAATCCAAAGTAGCGGTATAGGTCATAGGGCTACTGGCAAACACTCCATAATATTCGGGGTCTAAAAAGAAAATATCATTGGGTACGACCGAGCCTTGAGCTTCTTCATCTACGCGATAAATCAACACTCCTTGAGGCGCACCAGTAATTGCACTTAAACTAAAATCACTTCGCTCCGAACTCATCTGCAAATTTGAAGGGCTTGAAAAATTTACCACTACGCTGTCCCCCAAAGGTGCACCCGAAAATCCCCAAAGGGGTTCAACCCCAGCTTCAGTACTGAGTAAAGCATTATAAATTCCGGCGCGGTCGGGCGAATTCAGCCCCGAAACCTGATCAAAACGATGATAAGAGATTAAATCAGCATATTGTGGATGGCTGGGATTGAGTTTTTTACACAGCCAATTCTGGAGATTAACTGGGTCAACGGCTGTATTCCAAAGTCTGAACTCATCGATTTTTCCCTTAAAAAAATTAGTGGCACTTCCAGGCTCAATAAATGCCCCTAAGGCCAGCGAAGCATTGTTGTCTACATTATACACTACTCCAGTATTGGCTGTACCTGCCAAAATACCATTTACGTAAAGGCTGATTTCTGCGCCGCTACGTCTACCACAAAGGTGATACCACTCCCCTTCTAGCAACCCCGTCTCGATCACTTCTACCAATGGATTGCCAGCATCCTGAATTTGAAACACAGCATTGAAGGTATTGCCTGCTCCATCTTGAATCAGCAAAGCAAATCCAGTGTTGACTGGAGTAGCCAGGGTGCCTATCCCTTTTGAAATAACTCTTTGCGTGCTTTGATTGCTGAAATCATCTACCCGAAACCAAACCTCCCAGCTAAAATCTGAAGTGCCCATATTCACTGTAGTACCATAATCCAAATAATCATCACTCCCATCATACTGAATACTTTGATAAGAACCGGGACCTTTGCCTGTACCTGAAGCCTCATCAAAGCCTAATATGTATTCACCCCGCAAATTATCATTCAAAACCAGGGTATTTGTTTGTTTGTTGGGTACACTTAGGGTGTTGCTCCAGTTTGGGATACTGTTGTCATCCCTTTGTGCCAGACGATTTTGGTTTTCGTCGCCTGCTTGTGGATTTCCTACGAAATTATAGCTAAAATCATACGTCGGATTCGCGCCCCCAGCCACAAATACACCCCAGAACTGAAGGCTGTCCAATTGACTCAAATCTGTATTCAAAGAATCGGGGCTTTGATCTACCCGATAAATATGAAATCCATCCGGCGTACCACTCAGGTTATTTACTCGGATCAGTTCGCCGAAGCGGCCGCTTAGCGTAGTATCGAGGCTCGTATAATTATATACGCTTTCGTCGCCTAGGGCTGCGCCAGATTGCCCAAAGCCGGGATTATTGATCAATGCAGGTTTGAAATTATTCCTTGAGAAATCTAAAATCTCCGAATTTACCAATTCATCAAAGCGGTAATAAAAAAGGATGCTATTCACATTAGGATGATTGCCATCAATGCTTTTACACATCCAAGAGCGAATAATATCAATATCTGTGATCACACCTGTCCAAAGAACAGCTTCATCAATTTGCCCACTGAAATTGAGAGTATTGTTCCGGCAGGTGCCCAGAGTTACTGCTTGGGTTTTATCCGTAACGGTCTCAAAGGCAGAGCTTTGCCAAGAGATTAATACGCCATTGACCCAACAAGTGAGATCGCCTGAATTTTTACTCCCGAAAAGATGATACCATCGTCCGGCTTGGATTACACCAGGAATAGAGGTCTGGCTAATGTCTTCTGTATCAAATAAAATACTTCCGTTAGGGTTGATGATGAGGGCTAATTCTTCATCTGCGTCGCTATTTCCTTTCCCTAAAATGGCTTGTATTGTGCTTAAATTATCCAATTCAAACCATATCGAGAAAGAATATTTATCGGGCAAGGCTGTGGTGTAATTACTATTGATTGAATTGCTGCCATCCAAGGTATAGCCTTTTCCAGAACCGGCTTTTCTTTTGTATTTGCCCAGTGTGTAGTATCCTGTAGGGTTTAAATCAGCCACATCAATCACAAAAGTGACCTGATCTCCGGATACGGCTGCGCTGGCATCCAGAATTTCATAATTACCAGAGGGGCTACTCCGAAATAAAAGCACATATTCTTTACTGGGGCTAGTCAAAAAACCTGCTTCCGAAAAATCAAAAATCATATCTATGCGCCCATTGGCCGTACCCACATCACGAATATCAATAAACCAGTCTCTTTGCCATCGATCGGTGGTATTTTCGGGCAAATCTATAGTCACTACCTCATTGACAGAAGCATCGTAGCCAAACATCAAATAATCTCCGTTGTCCAGTAGAAAATCTCGGTTTCTGATTCTTAGCCCGGCCGAAAAAGCTTGTGTATTTCTCAAAGCATTATCTTGCCCAATGCCTACTACACCCAACACATAGCTGCTATCGGCAGGTTGGGCGTATTTATCATTGGGAATATCAAAAAGATTGGCTGTACCCGTTCCGCCGTATTTGGCTTCTAGATAGTTTTCTATCAGTGTTCTTTCTACGAGATTCAGGGTGCGGTTATAGATAATTATTTCGGCGATATTGCCCCCATACCTTCGTATACCAGCCCCGAGTTGTCCGCCTCCAATGGTCAAATCCCAAGAGCTATTGGCGGTTTGTCCGGCAACTGTACCAGTATTATCTTGCACGCCATTAATACGCAAAGTATAATTGGAGTTTGTACCCGTAAAATCCACTTCTGAGTCAAGCAAATAATACCCAGAACCATTGGTAGTAAGAGTTGTGTTGGAACTAGTCCTTTGAAACCCAGCAGTATTTCCATAAATCGAGAAAAACTTATCGGTATTGTCAATGCCAATGTTGTAATGAATTTGGGCAGTATTGGTGATCTTGCTGAGTACAAAAAGTTCATTTGCACTAAAATCTATGGGATTTAGCACCGTAAAAATAGTATAGTCGCCGCTATGATCGAGGGTAGCTACATCTGGAATAGCCAGACGCTGGTCAAGTGTACCATTAAAATTAATCACCGGAAAGCCGTTAAAAGTGTTGGGAATGTACAGTGGAAATTCGCCATTGGTGATAGAATCGGCGTGATGGCCATAGCCGGATTGATCCTGCCAAATTTCTACGGAGTCTCCATTGTTAAAGCTTAAACCTGCATCAGCCTTGAGCCATACTCTCAAATCACTGCTTCCGGAGGTATTTCCAATGCCTCCGGGACCGGTTTGTGCTTTGGAAAGATGACAGATAAACAATATAAAAACATGAAAAAGTATAAATTTCCTCATATCAAGTTAGATTTTGATTCTTTTGATCGGATAAAGCCGGCAGTACTTTGAAAAAGTAAAAGTAAAGAGGGCTCCGGTTTTCCGCTGGATTCATTATCTTGTAAAAATATAAAAAACCTAAAAGCTTTTAAGAAAAACGAAAAAAATCTGCTTCATATTAAGTTTTTGTAGAAAGATAGTTTGAGTGTAGTTTGCGCCCCTAGATTTTTTTTAAAACGAATCAGTCCTGGGTTGGGTTCGCCTTGAACGGTAGAAATGCCTAAGTCGAGGATTTCAAAATGTTGCTTTTGGGCAAAATCATACAGTCCTTCATTCAGCATTACGGTTGGGCTAAATTCCTGGTAATCAATATGATCTGCTGGGTAAAAATTATACAGAATCCTTTGATTGACCACTACTGCCACAGTAAGTGCTGCTTGGTTTCCCAATGAATCTTCTACTACAAATACTTTAAATTCATGGGGAAAATGAGCAAATAACTGCCTGAATTGAAGCTCTGTCAAACTCACAGGGAATCCTTTTCGCAGCCTAGCCTTGCGTACAAAATCATACACTTCGCCCAAATCTGGGTCACTGATCGGATGAAAATAAAACCCGTTATTTTTTAATTTTTTTAGTCGCCTTTTTTCAGAAAGATGAATTTGAGACTCAAAATCCTGGTCACTGACCGGAATATGGTAACTTAATTCAGAGCCTGTAAGCTTATAATTCAAGAGCAAGAGACTGTGTGTAAGTAAATGAGTAGACTCTGGGGAATATGCAAAGGGAAAAGCTTTGATTTGAAGGGAATCGATGGATTTTTTTTGAAGGAATTGCTCCACCTCTCGGATAAAAAAAATGAGAACTTCGGGAGAAAGCCCTGCTGTGCATTCTATCCCGCCAAAAGGAGCGCGATAAGGGCTGAGTCCCTGCCTGCCTTGCACAAAAACAGTAAGCCGAGCATCTAAATATTTTTTGTCTTTGTGTATCAGGAAAAAAGTATAAAATTCTTCATTTCCCTGCTGGCTAATATGCCTCCAATCGTTAAAAAAATAGCCTTCAAAGCGGGTTTGGTAGCCCTCAAACTCCTGCTTTATGTTAAGTACAAGCCGATATTTATCCAAAAAAGCAATCTCCTGCATAGCTTGTTGAAGGACATATATCGTGCGAGAGTTTATCGAGTTTTAACAAATCCTTTTCAAAACCCGTGTTCAAACTTAATCTCTTGTGGTTTTGTTAAGACTATTGACCACTACATGAAAAATCTTAATTTTAAACTTATTGAATAAACATGAAAACAATTGTACTGTTGTTGAGTGCTTTGCTTCTGAGCTATTCTCTCCGTGCTCAATTGATCAATGACCTTGCCTCTCAAAAACTAGCCGGGCAGGCACTGGATGAAATTTATTCGTTCAATTTCACCAAAGCCCAATCAAGCATCCTGCAACTCGAGAAAAAATACGCCAAACATCCGGTCATTCCCTTCCTCAAAGCTTACAAGCTGTCATGGGAGAAAATGCCCCTACAAAAAGGCATCCCTGAATATACCCATTATACCCAATATTTACTACTTTCTGCCAATTATGCCGATCGCCTGCTCAAAGAACGCAAAGAAGACCTAGAAGGCACTTTTTTTAATATGATGGTGTACGGGTTGTTGGCTATGCACGAGGCAGAAGGCGGCGATTTTATGACTTCTCTTTCCTATGGTAAAAAATCCTTCAGTTTTATGAAAAAAGGGTTTGATCTAAGCAACAAATATCCTGATTTTCATTTCTCTACGGGCTTGTATCAATATTATGCCAAACAATACCCCGAAACGCACCCAATCGCCAAACCTTTTATGAACTTTTTTCCGGGTGGCGACAAAACCAAAGGGCTCTGGAATATGAATCAGGCGGTGCAAAAAGGTGAGTTTAGTAAAATAGAATCCCTTATTTATCTCAATACCATTTATGCCAAATACGAGCAAAATCACCTTTTGGCTCTTCACTGCGCCCAACAACTGGTGAGCAAATACCCTCAAAATCCATTTTTCCAGATGAAATATACCGAAGGACTGATCTTTGTAGGGCGTTATGCCGAAGCCGAACTCAATCTATCCAAGTTTGCTTCCCGTACCGAAAATTTGTTCAGCACTTCTCGCGATCTTTTTCAGGGTTTGATTCAGGAATTTTATTACAAGAGTGATACCAAAGCCAAAGGTTTTTATACGAAAGTAGTTCAGCGCAAAGGTTATGATCCACGCTATGGTCGTGATTATCACGCTTTTGCTTATGGGGGATTAGCCCGAATTGCACACCGCAATCAAGACGATAAAAGTGCCAAAACTTATTACAAAGAAGCCCTTAAAATTGCCGAATATGAAGGTCTAAAAACCGAAGCCGAGAATTTTTTAAAAGGTTCCTAGTATTTTTGAAGTTGGGAGCTGGTTACGGGCTTTGGGTATAATCCATACATAAGACCATTGAATATCCCTAGCCCTGACTGCCACATAACATGATCCTTAATACAAAATACCCAATATCCGTATTTATGAATCAGGACTTACAAGATACGTACCTTACTATAGCTGAACCCAGTCAAGGAATGTATAAAGAAAAAGGAAGCAAATTCCTGGCTTTTGCTTACCCTGTCTCCCATGAAGAAAGCATTAAGAACCATATCCAGGACTTAAAAAAAACGTATTTTGATGCCCGTCATCACTGTTATGCCTATATTTTGGGCTACAAACAGGATCGCTATAGAGCCAATGACGACGGCGAACCCGGCAATTCAGCCGGAAACCCAATTCTGGGGCAAATTCGTTCCCGCAATCTGACTGATGTGCTGATCGTAGTAGTACGATATTTCGGTGGTACCAAACTGGGAGTAAGTGGGCTGATCCAAGCCTATAAAACAGCAAGCGCAGAAGCTTTGAATAATTCTCAAATCGTTGAATGCCAGGCACTTGATCATATACACATCCAATTTAACTATCCTCAGATGAATGATGTGATGAAGATCATCAAAACCTATGACCTTGATATTGTTTCACAAAAAACGGAACTTCATTGCGAAATGAATATCCGGGTACGAAAAAAACTAAACCCAGAAGTAACAAAAAAACTCCACGAAATTGAGGGGCTGGTACTTACTCAAATTTTCTAAAGCAAAAAATAGTATTTGGATTTGCACCATTGAAAATTATTTTATTATATTTGCAGCACCTTTATAAAATAGTCCGATGGTGTAACTGGCAACACGTCTGATTTTGGTTCAGAAGAGTCTAGGTTCGAGCCCTAGTCGGACTACACTGGCGAAGTTAACAATGTGCTTTGAGTACATTGTTAATTTTGTTTTAGGCGAAGTCAATCGACCTTTCAAAATCTATTTCTTGCTTTCCTTTATATAATCTTGGTAAAAATTCTTTATTAATATATCCATGTCCTCAGTAAAAATCTTCTCCGGTACGAACTCACAATATTTATCTGAAAAAATAGCCCTGTCTTATGGCAAAAAACTTGGCAAACTCATCGTACAACGCTTTAGTGACGGAGAGATATCGCCCTTTTTTGATGAATCGGTCAGAGGTTGTGATGTATTTTTGATTCAATCGACCTTCCCTCCGGCCGAAAACCTGATGGAATTACTGCTCATGATCGATGCAGCTCGCAGAGCTTCCGCCAAATATGTGACCGTCGTCATGCCTTATTTTGGTTATGCGCGCCAAGACCGCAAAGACAAACCCAGAGTAGCCATCTCTGCCAAAGTAGTAGCCAACCTGCTTTCTGCTGTTGGAACTGATCGCCTGATGACTTGTGATCTGCACGCCGGACAAATACAGGGCTTTTTCGATTTTCCAGTAGATCACCTAAACGGTTCGGCTGTTTTTGCACCTTATATTGAATCGCTTAAGCTGGATAATCTCGTTTTTGCCGCCCCAGACGTCGGCGGGGTAGGCCGTGCCAGAGGGTATGCCAAAATATTCAAAGCTGATATGGTTGTTTGTGACAAACAGCGTAAAAGAGCCAATGAAATTGCTGATATGCAGGTAATTGGAGATGTGGAAAATGCTAACGTAATCATTGTAGACGACATCATCGATACTGGAGGTACTATGTGTCGGGCTGCCAAAGCGATCAAAGAAAAAGGAGCTAAAAGTGTACGCGCTATCTGCACTCACCCCCTTCTTTCGGGCAAAGCACTGGAAAATATAGAGGCATCTGCCTTAGAAACACTGGCTATCTCGGATACCATTCCGCTGCGCCAAGATTCTCCCAAAATCAAATTACTGACCGTTTCCGACCTTTTTGCTACCGCCATTCGCCGTGTTCATGATCACGAATCGATCAGTTCCTTGTTTGTTAGCCCTCAATAAATCAACCTTAAACTGTGTTTCCGGTGATTGATTTGATTATTTAGATTTTAACCTTTGCTAAATATTTAGGTGAAAAATATCTTCCAATCAAAATAATTTGTAACTTTGCAGCCACTATAGCGAAAACGTAAAAGGCTGAGAATTTTATTTCTATCAAAAAATGAAAACAATTGAAATAATAGGGTATAAAAGAGAGACTACCGGTAAAAAAAATGCCCAGGAATTGAGAAAAGAGGCACTTGTACCTTGTGTAATGTATGGCGGAGAAGAACCAATCCACTTCTATTCTCCCATGATTTTGTTCCGTGATTTGGTTTATACGCCCGAAGTACATACCGTTACTTTGAATATAGAAGGAGATTTACACACTTGTATTCTACAAGATATTCAATATCACCCGGTTAGTGAAGTGATTCTTCATGCTGATTTCCTTCAGCTTTTTGACCACAAACCCATCAAAATTGAGATTCCAGTTAAATTTATTGGCAATTCTCCAGGAATCCAAAAAGGGGGTAAACTGGTTACCAAACTCAAAAAAATTAAAGTAAAAGCTCTCCCAAAAGATCTACCTGATTATATTGTGGTAGATATTACTGGGCTTGAACTAGGCAAATCTGTTAAAGTGAAAGACATTAAAGTCGAAAACTACGAGATTTTAAACTCGCTTTCCAATCCTGTAGCTTCCGTAGAAATTCCAAGAGCATTACGTGGTAAACAAGCCGCAGGTAGTGAATAATTTTGAATATCGGATATTGGGTGTTAGCTTTTGGATGATAAATCCTGTTTGCTAACCCCCAACAGCTAAGTTCCAACACACTTTCCTATGAAATATTTGATTGTAGGTCTTGGAAACCCTGGGACACAGTACGAACAAACTCGCCATAATATCGGTTTTTTGGTCTTAGATAGATTGGCCGAGAAATATGAGGGCATTTTTAAAACTGAAAAACTGGCTGATAAAACCGAACTAAAATATAAAGGCAGATCGCTTACCCTGATCAAACCCAATACCTATATGAATCTCAGTGGTAAAGCAGTCAACTATTGGATGCAACAACTTAAAATCTCCAAAGAAAATATCCTCGTAATTGTAGATGACATTGCCCTACCCTTCGGGCAGCTTCGTATGCGCGGCAAAGGTTCCGCAGGAGGTCACAATGGCCTTGCCGACATTGAAGAACAGCTCAAAGGCAATGATTATCCGCGCCTCCGTTTCGGTATTGGCAACGACTTCCAAAAAGGACAACAAGCCGACTACGTACTCAGTAACTTCAAGCCTGAAGAAGCCGAAAATCTCTCTGAACCCATCGAGAAATCCTGTGAAATGATTTTAGCTTTTTGTAGCATTGGCTTGGCAAGAACCATGTCGCAGTATAATCAATAGTAGGAATGTAGATTATCTATACCCAGATTGAAGTGATTTGCCTGATTTTCTTGATTGATTAGCTTGATTATTAATGATTTAAAAGCTAAAATCTCGGAAAACCACTTCGGTTTGAGTATAAAAAGAAAATCATAGACCTTATAAAACTCTTTATTCCAAAATACTTCTTTATGCTCGCCTTCAGGGATCAGCGAATAAAACATTCTATTGGAGGGATATTTTTTAGACTGCAATAATTGGTACATTTCAGTCATTTTATCGGTCATGATAGGTATCCCTCCCAGGAAGTCCAGGTCAGGAGGTATTGTTATCCAGATTTTTTTGAAAATTCTGCGGGAAGAGATTTTGGAGATGCTGGATAGAAGTTTGGTTGATGTTTTCCAGGGTGTGTTTGAGCCAGGCTTGTGGATTGACTTGGTGCTTCTTACAGATGGCAAAGAAGGTGTAAAGGATGGCGGCTCTTTGGGCTGCTTGATGTGAGCCTGCAAAGAGGTAGTTCTTGCGTCCCAGAGCCAGGGGACGAATGGCGTTTTCGGTCAGGTTGTTGTCTATCTCTAAGTGTCCATCGAGGAGG
>JANRIC010000184.1:0-1572 GCA_033765345.1 Microscillaceae bacterium | reverse complement strand
TATTTATATGAAATATAACTATTCTTATAAAACTTACATGCTATATTTTATCAAAACCCATATTTTGCGATATTTTATAGAGTTTTAGAAGAAAACTTACAAAAAAACTCAAAAAAAACAGGGGGGTGCGAAAAGTCGGTTGTATGAAAGACGAGTTGCGTATTTCTTAAAATGCATCTTCCCAATCCCCGACACCCGAATACAATTCCCCAAATCTTCCTGAGGTTGTTCACTATTGTAGACCCCAGCGAGATGAAAGCTACTGCTATGTAAATGTAAAAATGAAGGGATTGATCCTGACTTAAACCCAGTACCTGACAAGCTTTGAAGGACAAAAGGGAAAATAATTCACTTAGGCCAAAAGCATATAAACTATCCAGACAACGAGCCAAACGATCATCATTGAGATACTCGGATTGCACGCCTTCGCCTAGTAAATGAGACACAGGCTTATCCTCAAAAAATTGAGATACCCAATACAAACGTCTTTCTACAAAGTCTAAACTATTCAAAATCAAGGCTTTTACGCAAGTGCCATTACTGATAAGTTGTTGAGCATCTGCAGCAGGAAGAACTCTGCCGTAAGCAAAAGAAAAAAGCTGATGGTTTTTACAAGTAACTTTGTATAATATGATGAAAAACTCCCAAAATTTCTTTTAAGTCTGTATAAATTTTATGATCAATATAAAAAACATTGTTTTCAAAACGCATAAATTTCCATTCTACGCCATCAGTGGCACAACCATATAAAACAGGAAAATTTTTACCTTCCATTTCATTAAATAATTTTGCACCATAAAGTTGAGCTGCACATTGTGCAATCCCATAATCCATATCTTCATCTTTTGCCTCTACCAATGAGATAATAGGCGATTCTAAATAGGGCTTTCGTGGGGCAAGAATAAAGAAAAAATCACATTCTCCTGACAAATCTCTGCTACTATCCACAAGCAATTCTTCTCCTGAAAATAAGGTTACTTTATCATAAAAACTTTCGGCTACTTCTACCAAGATATGGGAAATAACCCGCTCTGCTTTTGCCTTTTCATTGTTAAGAGGAACAAATTTTGCTTTGCTGAGTGTTGTTTTTAGCCAATCACTCATCCCAATAGGTTGTATTGTATCAAATAAATCTATACTTTCGGCATCAAGCCCAAAAGTTTTCGTTACTTGTTTGAGTTTTTTGTAATTGCTGTATCCCATCAGTATTAAGATTTTGTTTTGACAAATATACAACAATTCACCCAGAATCAATCTAAGGTTTTGTTTCCAAAACTGGTACAAGCCTCCTGGCTTGCACCAGTTTTGGGAGTTTATAGCGGCACCACCTGGTCTCATGGCGTATTTCCTAAAAAGTATCTCTCCGACACCTCGCCCCCGACACCTCACACCCAGACCGCAAAAATGTTTTTATCCTCAAACTGGATTTGTTCCTGCTTGTATTCTTTTTCTTTACGGAAATCATAAATGAGTAAATAGCCTTCTTTAAGCTGGTACAAATCCAGGTAATCGCTGAGTTGTTGTAAGCCTTTTTGGTGGTATTTTTCGCCTTGCCAGCGTTTGAGTTCGAGG
>JANRIC010000167.1:0-19548 GCA_033765345.1 Microscillaceae bacterium | reverse complement strand
GACTGTTTCAGGAGTGGCTTCTTGGATAGTAGTCTTAAAGGGCTTTAAACTTTTGGCTTTTTTTTTAAGTAATTATACACGCTCACGTGGCTTATCTTAAAAATCCTCCCTGTGGAACGGTAGCTGTTACGTTCTTCATACGTACGTGCTAAGGCTTCTATGTCCACTGATTTTTTCTTGTGCAAAACCCGATATGTTTTACAATCTTTGCAATGATAAGTAGGGGTGCCACTTTTATTTTTGCCATTGAGTACAAGATTGGTACTCCCACATTTTGAACAAGTATGAATAGTTGTTATCATTTTTAGTATAGTTTTCGGAATGCAAATATAATTAAATCAGTTAATTTTTAACATTATCAACTATTGTAGAATAAAAATGTGGCTGTCTGCTTGGGCAAATTGTTGTGCCACGGGAATAGTTGTTTTTACCTAAACCTTAAAATGCCAGAAGAACCAACACTACCCAAAGAATTACTGCTCCCGAACGCTTATAAACCGATCAAGCGAAATATTCTTGAGGATTTGAGGCCGACTTTTTAAAGCATTCCAATAAATTTTGATTTCCTCGATGCGTTGTGCCTTGCCGAGTCCAATTGCGATACCTAAGGGAGAAGCCCCAAAGCTCCCTCCAGAGCCTACTTCTCGGTATATTTTTCTTTTTTGATTATTTTCAATCAAGCTGATTTCTATCCGACTGCCTACCCCAAAACGATTGGATTTGACACCTTCCAGTCGAATGCCAATCCAATGATTCACTCCCTGATAAGGATTTTGAAACAAAGCATTGTAATAAAAATCGCCTTCATAAGCACCACCCATTACCACGTGAATATCCTGGTCGCCGTCATTGTCTATGTCGGCAAAAGATACAGCGTGCCCCTTCTGAAGGTGTCCGAATCCGCCAGCAGTAGTCACATCCTGAAACACTCTCCCCCGATCATTTCTAAACATCCGATTCGGAATCACCGATTCAAAATGAACTTCTCCAGTACTCAGGTACAAATCCAGGTAACCGTCATTGTCTAAGTCTCCATAATTAGCACCCATCGCATACAATATTTTGTTGAGATGAAGCGCAGGCGCAACATCCTGAAACGTGCCGTTGCCTAGATTGCGATAAAGACGACCCTTTTCGGCCGAATGTGGCAAACCCAAGTACTCGGCTGCTACATCATACGTGATTACCCGATTGGGGCTATGGCGATACCCTGCCACAAATAAATCTAAAAGCCCGTCATTGTCATAGTCCCAAAACCAAGTCGGGAAAGACGACAGATTTTCTCCCAACCCAGCGTTTTGGGCTACTTCTTCAAACTGAGGTATATGCGCTGCGTTCACTCCCCGATTTCGAAACAAGAGATTGGGCTTCCCAGGGTCAATTTTAGATACATAAATATCCGCCCAGCCGTCATTGTCATAATCGCCAGAGGTGACTCCTTTGATAAAATAAAAATCATCTTTTTGATTAATTTGAATTCCGGCTGCCGCTGCCACTTCTTTAAAAGTGCCGTCTTGTTGATTGAGGTATAGTTCGCAAGGGTGAATGCTTTCAGCACTTGCACTTTCATTACCAATAAAAAGGTCTAAATAGCCGTCCCGGTTAAAATCATTCCAAGTGGCCGTCTGCGTAGGATGAAAAGAAAGTAAACCCGCCGCCTCGGTCACATCACTGAAAGTACCGTCGCCATTGTTTTTAAGTAGTGAATTAGGGAATTTGCCCAGATTCCCCAACCAGGCACCTCTCAAAACCAGTACATCCACCCAACCGTCATTGTCATAATCTGCCTGAAGCATATTCAAGCCCCCAGTAAGCCCCACAAGTCCGGCTTCCTCGGTTTTTTCGCTAAAAGTACCGTTTTGATTATTGATAAAAAACTGCATCTGATGATCGGCAAACCAGCTTGTCACCATAATATCCAGAAAACCATCTCTATTAAAATCCTCTGTAATGCCTCCGCCCGAAAGTTTATTTACTGCCACGCCAGCCTGCACGGCTATATCTGGGAAGGTTTTTAGGGGATATTCCGACTCAAAAGCCTTTGGCGGAATCAACCATTTTTTAGGAACTTCCTGCGGATATTTGCCCAAAGTCATATAAGCGACATTGAGTAACCAACGACTGTTCAAATCCTGTGAGTCTTGTTCTAAGATTTTGAGATAAAGCTGTATGGCTTTTTGAGAGCCCTCGACATGGTGATGTACGCCTGCTTTGCTGATAGGAAGGAGGCACGAAGCAGCACCGTGGTGATGGATACAATTTTCTTGCTCGCCCAGGCGAAAGTAAGACAATGCCAGGTAATCATCCAATTTATCTTCCTGAGAGGCTTCCAAACCAATGAGCGTTAGCTTTTTCTTTTTTTCTTCCAGAAGGGTATTAAACAAAGTAATGGCCTCGCGGGTCTGCCCACTGTACAACAAGTGCCGGGCTTTCTCAAAGCGGTACAGATGGTAATTCGGGTCGGATTTGTCTTGGAGAAGTTCATCATAATGTGCTATTTTTACTTTACTTGCATAGATGTTTTCGGGGACAAAAAATAATTTTTGACCGAGTTCCTGTAATCTTTGGGGCATAGAATGGTCTGTGTTTTGGCAGGCCGTACAAAGAACCAAAACAACAGCAGTATATGTAAGTGAAATCAGAAATTTGATTATCATAAGAGATTGGTTTTTCAAAGCTTCGGAATAAATTTAATAGGATTCTGCGAGTATTTTAATAAAACCATAAAATATTGAGCTTGCTCTAACCGCTCAACACAATGACAGGATCGCCTAAAGCGATCTTGTCGTTTGGTACTGCAAGCTCAACGCTTCTCATGCGCTGCTCAATGCTTCTCGTGTACTGCTCAACGCTTCTCATGCAACGACAAGATCGCTTTAAGCGATCTTGTCGTTTGGTATGCTTGCAACGACAAGGTCGCCTTGAGCGACCTTGTCGTTTTGTCGTTTGGTATTACAAGCAACCTCGTCGTATCGAGGATTATATCATAAAAAAACTCCTGTAAATGCACAGGAGTTTTTTTATACAAAATACGTACGAAGACTATGGAGATTAATTAATAGCCTGGATTTTGGTCACTGCTAGTCAGCGCATTGTTGTTATCCAGTTCCTCAATAGGAATAGGCAATTTATCGTGTTTGCTTTGATAGTTGGCTATTGGCTCTGTGGTTAATTTACCTTGTCGTCTCCATCGGCGAATATCTCGGTTACGGATTTGTTCGCCACAAAGCTCAACCCTTCTTTCATGCACAATGGCCGCAAACATTTGGTCTTTGGTAGCTGTCGGATACGCTGCCGTAGGATAATTGGGCATATTCACATCGGCACGATTACGGGTACGGTTCAGATAATCCAAAGCAATGGCTGTAGGTCCGTTGACTTCATTTTCGGCTTCTGCCAGCATCAGGAATACATCTGCCAAGCGAATGACACGGAAGTTGATTCCAGATTGGAAGTTTTCGGCATCTCTTTGATAAAGGTTAGAATATTTCTGCCAGCTCACATCGGGATTATTGCCTTGTACCTTATCAGCGGTCAATACATCCTGCCCATTGTTGTAGGTTTCGCCCAAGAGCCAGAAGTTATAATCATAACGAGGGTCACCATCTTCAAACTCAGCGATCAAAGAGGTAGAAGGGATGACATTGCGCCAGGTATTGGCACCGTATTCCTGCCCTCGGAAGGTAACATCAGCTGCCCCACTACCATCTCCTGACCAGGCACCAGCACTTCCGCGGGCTTCAGTAAAGAGTACCTCGAAGATAGATTCGGAATTGAATTCGTTGCCTTCTTCCAAATTATCAGAATAGCGGGCTACCAGGCTGTATTCGTTAGAGTTTACTACTTTCTCTAAGGCTGTTTTGGCGGCGGCGTATTCGCCTCTAAACATTCTAATTTTGCCTTCCAGTGCTTGTGCGGCTCCTTTGGAAGCCCTTCCGATGTCACTTCCTGCGTATGTGGAGTTTAAAGGAAGGTTATTTTCGGCTATAGTCAGGTCAGCAAATATCAAGGTGTATATCTCTTCTTCTGAGGATCGAAGCTTTCCGTCAGGGCTAATGTTGGGTTCTGTATACATGGGTACATCTCCCCAAAGGCTTACCAGTTCAAAATAAGCCCAGGCTCTCAGGAAATGGGCTTCTCCCAACAAACGACTTCTCAATTCATCACTGATTCCTTCGGCTTCGGGCAAATTCTGGATGGCAAAATTGGCTCTCAGGATTACACGATATAGGCCTCTCCAAACCGCTAGAATCAAAGAGTTGGATCCATCAAAAACGTGGGTCAGGAGTTGATTGCGTGGGGCTTCTAATTGAGCACCGCCTGACATATTATCGTCCGATAAAAGGTCGTGCGTAAAGAAGTACTCTCGGTTGTAGAGGTTATTGGCTTGCAAACCTGCATAAATGGCATTTACTGCCGAAATAGCCTGCTTATCCGTCTTGAAAAAAGAGTCGGTAGTAAGCTGGTTTGGGTTTTCCACATCCAGGAAGTCCTTACAAGCGATCACCGTAAAGGTGGTAAAGATTAAGGTTAAAAGAACTATTTTTTTCATAAGATTGTGTTTTTTACTTATTTACAATAATGTTTGGTATATCTAAAAGCCTATTTGTATGCCACCTATAAAGGTTCTGGGCTGCGGAAATTGTCCGAAATCTACCCCTGTAACCAACGAAGCAGCGCGTGGATCATCAGCCACTCCTCCACGAACGCCGATTTCAGGGTCATAGCCGCTATAATCGGTAATGGTAAAGAGATTTTGAGCCGTGAAATACACCCTGATTCTTGATATAAATCTTTTGGGAAGCGCAGATTCAGGCAGGTTATAGCCCAAAGTCAGGTTCTTTAATCTTAAGTACGAGCCATCTTCAACGAATCTGTCTGAGATTCTGGAATTTCGGTTGGGGTCACTGTTACGGGCAATGGGGATATCCGTATTGGTATTTTCAGGTGTCCAACGGCGGAGTACGGCTGTACCTGCATTAAAGAGACGGGTCATGCCTTCCAGGTCATAGCGATTGGTATTAAGAATCTCATTGCCTGCTACTCCTTGGAAGAAGACAGAGAGGTCAAAGTTTTTCCAATTGGCTCCCAGGGTAAAACCATACGAAACATCCGGTAGGAAATGACCGATATTTGTACGATCTTCGGTATTAATCACCCCATCATTGTTCAAATCCTTAAAGCGAATATCTCCAGGTATGGCATTGGATTGGTAAGGTGTTGCATCATTGCCATCCAAAGCATTGGCAGCGTCTATTTCATCCTGGCTCTGGAACAAACCGTCCGTTTTCCAGCCATAAAAATAAGCAATTGGCTGTCCCTCCTCGGTCAAAGTCAAAGGATCTCCCTCAAACCCAGGTCCGAAGATGGAGTTTCCATTACCCAAAGAAGTAAATTCATTGGTGACAAGAGCCAAATTTCCGTTAAAAGAAAATTGGAAATCTCCGAAGTTTTGTCGGTAACCCAATAAAATTTCCACCCCAGTATTACGAGCTGTTCCTGCATTACCGATAGGAGCTCCATCAAAGCCTAAGGAAGGAGGAATAGGAAGCCCCAGAATCATATCTTCAGTAGTATTTCTAAACCAATCAAAGGATACCGTTAATTTATTATCCAGAAAAGCCGCATCAAAACCCACATTAAACATTTTGGTAGTTTCCCAAAGTAGGTTTGCATTGGAAAGCGTATTGATAGTTCCGCCTGGTTTGTCGACTCCATAACTCAGGTCACTGAAAATAGAGGGAATATATCCGTAACTAGAAGCTCCTAAGTTATTTCCGGCTTCTCCGTAGCTACCTCTGATTTTAAATTCATTGACTACACTGGAGATACCTTGCATAAAGCTTTCCTCACTTACACGCCAGCCTAAAGAGACTGCCGGAAAACTTCCCCAACGAATATCTTCGGCAAATTTGCTACTTCCGTCTCGGCGGAGCGAAAGGGTCAGCAGGTATTTGTCAGCAAAGTCATAGGTGACGCGCCCAATGTAGGAAAGTATCTGATTTTCATCGAGGCCTCCTCCTATGTTTTCACCGATCTGGAAGAATCCGGGTTGCTGTATAACACTGGACTGGTCGGTTTCACCGGCCACCGATACGTTTTCAAAGCTAAAGGTTTGTCCTTCAATAATTCCCAGGGCACTAATATTGTGCTTACCGATCTTACGATCATACATCAGTTGCACATTATAAATGGGAGAAATAAAAGTAGCGTTGTTTTTAGAAATGTCGGCAGTCACGTTTTTATGAAAATCTCCCGGATCATAGATAGGCGCAAACTGGACATTGCGTGAGAAATTTACATCCAAGCCTATAAATGCTTTTGCTTTTAAGCCCTTGTAAATGTCTACTTCCAAGTAAGCAGTCCCCAACATACGAAAATCACGGGTTTTGTCTTGTCTCAAAGTGGCATTTAAAACAGGGTTTTCGGGGTCGGAGCCATCCTGTGTATCGGCAGTTCTAAAGCCTCCGACACGGCTTTCATCTCTGACAGGCAAGTAAGGAACACTTTTGATCATGTGCTCGATCTGCGAACGCCCGCCTGAGAATTGCTCCCGAATTCTTTCACTTTCGGCTAGGGTAAGAGTTTGCCCGATTTTGACGCGTTTACCGATTTTGACTTCGGTATTGGCACGAAAAGAAATCCGATCAAAGGAAGTACCCAGCATGATACCTTCCTGAGCAAAGTAGCCGGTGCCTATGTTGTAGGTAAAATTTTCATTACCACCATTTACACTGATGTTATAATCTTGGATAAGCCCAGTGCGGAACATTTCATCCTGCCAGTCGGTATCTACATTGGCAAATTCACCCAGGTTGTTGAAACGTGCGGGCAGGGCTGCGTTGGCATTGGTCAGCAAGTCGGTACCATAGTCAATGTATTGTTCCCGATTCAATAAGTCCAGTTGTTTCCAGGCAGTTTGGCTACCAGCATAAGCATCAAAGTTGATTTTGGGTTTGCCTGCCACCCCTTTTTTGGTAGTAATCAGGATGACTCCATTACTGGCACGAGAGCCATAGAGTGCTACGGTAGAAGCATCTTTGAGTACTTCAATGGATTCAATGTCATTGGGATTGATGCTGTTCAGACCTCCGGCAGGCACTCCGTCAATCACATACAATGGGTTATTGTTATTGACTGTTCCTACACCTCGGATACGAACCAATGGATTCTCGCCGGGGCCTCCGGTGCTGATGATAGTTACTCCGGCTGCTTTACCCTGGATGGCTTGATCGGCACTTAAAACGGGCAGATTGGAAATATCCTCAGAAGAAATAGAGGCAACTGCTCCGGTTACTTTAGCTCTTTCTTGCGATCCATAACCAACCACGACCAATTCCTGCAATTGCCCCACATCTTCTTTCATAGAGATGCTGAAGGTGGTTTGATTCCCGATTTCTATTTCCTGAGTGAGATAACCCACCGAAGAAAAAATCAGCACATTCTGATTATCAGGTACATTGACGCTAAACTTTCCCGACGCATCCGTAGTAGTACCTATGGAAGTGTTTTTTACGATCACATTGACCCCGGGAAGCCCAATGCCCTCCACATCGGTCACTATTCCGCTCACGGTTTTGTCAGGTTTGATTTCACGAATGGGGTTATTTTTCAGAAGTCGGATTTCTTTTTTGTTTCTTTCCTCACGATTTTGTGTTTCCTCTACGGGAAATTGTTTGGTTTTTATTGAGTTGAGCGAACTCCCCACTCTGTTTTTATTTCCCTGACTCGACTTTTGAGATTGAATCACGTAGGTTTTTTCATCGATTTTAAAATACTTTAAGCGATGGGTATCGAGAATTTTCTCAAGGGTTTGCTCCAGGTCGCTTTGGGCATTTTGATCAAAAGGTACATACTTATCCTCAATGATTTTACTGTCATAATTAAAGGATACATTGTGCTTGAGTTCTAGATTTTTTAATGCTTTTTTCAAAGAAATGGTCTGTTCTTGAGAAGATGTACTCTTGAAATGTGCATGAGAAACCTGGTAGCTAGCCAATTCCTGGGCAGATACACGTTGATTTAAAACCGCAGTAAGGCACAAGATACAAAATAATGGTATCCCATATCGGACTTTGGATATTTGTTGGGTAAATGAATCCCAAAAACTATTTTGTTTTTTTGAGCTTTGGGATGGTAGTTTTGCTTTCATAATACTATTTTTGTTCGTAATTAATTGTTGTAAAACATGATCCTGTCGGAAAAATCCCAGCGGCCAAACTTGGACTCCGGCAGGTTTTTTTTATTCTTGAATCAGAATTTCTTGTTTGAGTCTTTGAATTTTTAGTTCAAAAGAACCTTCTAATACTTTCAGAAGAATATCCAGATTATTTGCTGGGGTCGCACCCGTAAATCTGAGTTCGGCTAGTTTGGGGTCTTTAAAAATGACCTTGTAGCCGAAATTATCTTCTATCCTTTGAGCTACTTTGCCCAGTGATACATCATCAAACACAAGCCTGTTTTCTTTCCAGGTGGAATAAATATCTTTTTTGATGATTTTTTGACTTATTTTTTGGTGAAGACTAGAATACTCAATCAGGTCTCCAGGGTTCATGGTAATTTGTTTGGTGGTTGGGGAGTTGTGGATATTGAGCTGCACTTTGCCCGAATTGAGCAATACCTGGGTGATTCCTCTGCGGTCGTTTACATTAAATTTGGTACCCAAAACTTCTACATCGAGTTCTTTGGTATGTACAATAAACTTTTGCTTTCCTGAGAGAGACTTTTTTATTTCAAAATAGGCTTCTCCCTTTAGCCACACTTCCCTGTCTATGCTGCCATTCCAATTGTCATAATGATAAAGTACCGAATTGGCATTCAAATGCACCACAGAGCCATCTTTAAGCATAATCTTTTGTGTTTCACAAGAACGAGTCAGATATTTGATTTCGGAAGGTCTGGAAAGGTACACGAAAACCAGACTTGCCAATATCAAAAGAGAAACTGCGGCTGCTAGCGAGCGATACAAACGACTTTTGTTTGACAAAACCCTGGTCTTGGGTTGAGACTTGAGGATACCCTGAAGTACTTTTTCATATTCTTCGGGAAGTGGATCCACTCTCTTAAACTTAAGCACGAGAATAATCTTACGTGCTTCCTCAATCAGTTCTCGCTTTTGGGGATGAGTCCTGAGAAAATCCTCCCAAAATACTTGATTTTGGGGGTCAGGTTGTTTTACCCAACGTTGGAATGTCTCGTCCAGGACAAAATCTTCCAAATTAAAATTGGAATAATTCATTGATTATAATAAAATAGATTTGTTACTCTGTATTGATCTTTTATAAAGAGGAGTGCATAAAATACTAAATGACATCAAAAAAATATTATTTTTTTTGTTCTCCCGTGTTTTTAGTGCAACCCGCTGCTTTTGAGCTGTTCTTACAGACACGAATCACGACAAGTCGCCTTTGCCTTTGTCTGCAAAACCAAGGTAAAGACACAGTTCACGGCAACTTGTTATTTGAGCATGACATTATTACTGCTGTTGTTTTTACCTCAGCGTTTACATATCAGGAGAATCATATTTTTATTAAAAAAAACTGAGAGATTATGAAAGTAAAAGAATAGAAAGCAGAATATATAAATTCATGCTAACTCCATTGATCTCAAAATCGGATTTTAGCTGTTTGATGGCTTTATAAATAAGATTACGAGCCGATTTGATGTCCTGAAGCTGCATAGTTTCGGCTACTTCCTGGTAAGATAATCCTTCATAAAATTTAAGGAAAATGGCTTCTCGCTGACGATTAGTCAGTTTTTTGAGTGCTTTGGCAAGCCGGTATTTAAAATCCAGGTCGATTTGCTCATGTATCAAAAGAGATTCGTGAGAGGGTTCTATGTCTAATACAGCGTTAAAAGAATACACATCCAGACTTACAGATTCTCTTTTGAGTTCTTTGATGATATTCCTTCTTAGGACAGTAAAGAGATAAGCCTTTGGAGATTGGATGGTACAAAAAAGGTGAGGATTTAATTTTAGGGTTATAAATACTTCCTGGATGCAATCTTTTACCAATTCTCTGTTATTAGAAATTTGCACGCCATAATTGAATAAGGTTGAAAAATATTGACTGTACCAGTCTATTAGCATTTGCTCTGACATAGGGTAAAAATTTGTTTAATACATTTTCAAAATAAAAAATAAATGTAGAAAAAACAAAATTTTTTTCTGGAAAAGCCATATTTTACATCATATAAATGTCTAAAGGCCTTTAATTCACTTCGGCAAGCAAAACCGCTAGCTGTGCTCCCAAACGTGCATTGTTTAATACCAACTGAATATTTGCCTCCAGGCTTTTCCCAGAGCTAAGTCGTTCAGTATGAGCCAATAAAAAAGGCGTTAGGTCTTTACCCGTAATTTGGTTTTGCTCGGCTTCCCGAATGGCTTTTTGAATGAGGGTTTGTGTCATGATTTCATCCATTTGATAATCCTCCGGGATAGGATTGGCAATCAGTAGCCCACCACCAAGCCCCAAAGCCCAATGACAATGAACGATATTTGCCAACTCACTGACCCTGTCTGCCTGGCATTCAAGCTTAAAACCGCTCTTTCGGGTATAAAAAGCCGGAAAATCATCGGTTTGATACCCGATCACGGGTACTCCCAGCGTTTCAAGATACTCAAGGGTCAGCCCCAAATCTAAGATAGCTTTGGCACCGGCACTGATGACGGCAACTTTGGAACGGCTCAACTCAGGTAAGTCCGCCGAAATATCCAATGTATTCTGGCCTTCTCTATGTACCCCTCCAATACCCCCAGTAGCAAATACCTGAATGCCTACCATATCGGCAATGATGAGCGTTGCAGCGACGGTGGTTGCCCCATGAAGCTTTTGGGCGATGATATATGACATATCTCTGCGGCTTACTTTGAGTACATTGGGCGAGCCGGCCAGCAATTCCAATTCGGATTCCTTAAGCCCGACTTTAATTTTCCCACCCAAAATAGCAATAGTTGCAGGGATTGCACCGTTATCTCTTATGGCAGCCTCTAGCAATCGGGCTGTTTCCAAATTCTGCGGATAAGGCATCCCGTGTGCAATCAAAGTAGACTCCAACGCTACTACAGCCCTTTTCTCTTTTAGGGCAGCTGAAATCTCAGGCTTGATCTCTATAAACTTATTCATAATATTTTTATTTCTTTTTACAATGTAATTTCACCTGTTCACAAAGCAAACTACTACACCGACAAATCCCAAGCAACTCTCCTACCCGGTTTCGGCGTTATATCCTTGAAAGCAGTTTTAAACTCAGTTTCATAGGCAGATTTATAATTACACACAAACTTAACTATTTGTAGGTTAAGATATCTTCGGGATGAAGGTAATGATTTTGACGAAAATATCTTAAAAAATTCTTGTTTTTAGCTTTATGAGTATAGTTCAAACTAAAGTTTTTGCCCCAGAAATTACTCCCTCTTATGAGCGAGTAATTTCTTTAATTCAAGAAAATAACACATTATTGGATTTGATTATTCAACAAAACAAGACACGCGAATTTTACTCTAAACAATTAGAACAAATTTTAACTGATCTTCGGAGCAGTAATGTGTCGTATGAACAACGCATCAACACCTGGTATTCACAATACATCCAATTCAATTCCATTAAAGAAGTTTTTTTCAAAGAAGAAAAGAAATTTTATATCAAAAGGATAGAGCAGGCTCTCGATTTCTTTTTGAGACAACAAAGGCAAATTCAGTTGACAAAGTCAGCCATAGCCGAATGATTTTATCCCAATTTGTGTCTAATTTCACAAGGTGGTCTTCAGTTGAGGATCACCTTTGTTTTTTTAAAGGATTTCCGTAAATTGAATGAAATTTTAACCTTGTAAAAAAGAAATCCTATGAAAAAAATGACTTATCTTTTTCTTGTCTTTTCTTGTCTCGCCATCTTGTCTTGTGGAAGTGATTCGGATTGCAAGACCAAACACTGTGATGATTTTCGCACCCAAAAAGAAGCTCAGGAAACCTATGACAGCAATCGTAAATGCTATAAAAGTCTGGATTCGGACGGGGACGGCGTTGCCTGCGAAAGTCTGTCTGACTAATTGATATTAGGGTTTGGGGGATTAGAGATTGGCTCACAGACTAAAATCACCAAATTTCTTTCTAACGTGGTGGTGGCAAAGAGATATTTGCTACCCCCTTCTTTGAGTTCAAGTTTGCGGCGGATATGCGCTACCGATTCGGGGAAGTTTCGGGCTGTGATATTGGCTTTTTTTTGAGGGAGATAGGCTTGAATCTCTTTTTTATGATACTTACTGACAGCCTGAATTTTAAAAACCCTGGAAGCCTGTAGCATCCCTGAAAAATCACTTTTGAGCTGTTTGGCAAAATTTTCCAAGTTTGTCAGATAAAGATGGCTGTTGGGATGAAGCTTGTATAAATCATACCGATCTGCAAAAATTTTAAATGCACCAGCTTTCATAATAGCACGATTCGGCTCAATGAGCAGATCATCTGTCTCAGGCAATCTGTATGGGATTTCGGCGTTTTCCTCCTCTGACGGCTTGTATGGAAAGTCGTTTGTTTGGTTTTTTTCCAGATTAACGGCGATGATTTCGGGTTCTTTAATTTTCTTGGTACATATTAAAAATAAAAGCTCCTTGACTTCATTGTGCAAGGCTAAAACCCAGACCTTTTGCACTTGCACATTTTTTTGGTGGAATGCCTGAATGCCCTGGGCAATGTCCAACATGGGCGAAAGTTTGAGTAGGATTTGTGTGCTTTTTTGAAGCAGCAAAGGCGTCATCTCCAATACGTTGGGGCTACAGTCCCTAAGTTGGAATACTTTACGTGCTTGTTCATCTCGCCGTGCAGGATCGAGATAAATGACATCCGCCCAATCCGTTTCTTTTAATAAATCTTCGGCTGATTTCTGAAAAAAAAATACATTTTCAATACCAAACGAACGATAATTATGCCTTACCATTTCAAATAATTCTTCCTGAATTTCATTGTAAATCACCTTCTCAAAAACCTGGGCAAAAAAGAAAGTATCTATCCCCAAGCCTCCTGTGAGGTCTAGGAGGGTTTTGCCTGCTATGAGTTTACTTTTGTATGAGGCAGTTTCTTGAGAGGAACATTGCTCCACGGAGAGTGGCTTGAGTAGGATATTTTTTTGTAAAAATTCGCTTGGAAGTTTATTTTTGGCTTTTTGTCTTGCTTGAATTTGTGCTGCGATTTCGCGCATTGGCCAATTGGGGTATTTGCTACTTTGAAGCATCAAATCAGTAGGATTGTCATTTTGATGCTCAAAGATGAAATCCTGAATTTCGGGTTGGAGGAGGTTTTTAAGCACCATGCTTTACATTTCAAATAAAATTTTTTTGAGCATGGATGACACGGATTTGACGGATGCTCATGGATTTTTGGCCAGTTTTTTCCGTTCATTGGTTAAAATCAGCCTTGTCCAAAAAACCATACCCTAACTCATTATAAACCTCATAAAAAGTTTTCAAAATAGTGTCGGTAATGTCTTTATGAATCAATTTTGTTTCCATGTATTTATCCGTGTAAATTCGTCAAATCCACATCATCCTTGTTCTAAATGGGCTATTAGGCGTCAAATCCGTATATCGAGTGGGAATTTACTGAATCTCCCAAGTCGTACTGCCGGCCAAGAGCTTATCCAGATTACCTTCACCTTGTGATTTACGGGCTATATCCAACTGTTCAAACACCATTTCTTCGTAAGTTGGTCTGTTGGTCTGATAGAATACGCCAAAAGGACGAGGCAGGTAATATTCGGACATGTGATTGGGATCATCAAAGAATCGGGTCAGGAACTGTGCCTTGTACATATCAAATTCATCGTGGATCCAGAGGTCATCTGCCGAAAATTCACCTTCGTTTAGAGGAACGACGGTGGGTTTATAACCGTCTAGGCGGATTCCCAGTTCATCATTTTGCCCAAAAATCAGCGGTTTACCTTGCTCCAAGAAGAGTGCGGTAGCCTTTTTGGTCTCTTTGTCAGTAAAAGTAAAAAAGGCACCGTCGTTGAAGATATTACAATTTTGATAGATCTCAAGGAAGGAAGTTCCTTTGTGTTCTGCGCTTCGCTTGAGCATTTCCTGGAGGTGCTTGGGGTCGCGATCCATCGAGCGAGCCACAAATGTAGCATCCGAACCCATCGCAAAAGCCAATGGATTAACAGGATGATCCAGCGAACCTAGTGGGGTAGATTTGGTTTTTTTGTGCAATTCAGAAGTAGGAGAATACTGCCCTTTGGTCAAACCATAGATTTGATTGTTGAAAAGCATAATATTCACGTCAAAATTACGGCGAAGGATATGCAGCATGTGATTCCCACCGATCGACAGACCGTCGCCGTCACCAGTTACCATCCAGACACTCAGTTCGGGATTAGCCAGCTTTAAGCCGGAGACAATCCCGGGTGCACGACCGTGAATCGAGTGTAAGCCGTAGGTTTCCATATAATAAGGAAAACGCGAAGAGCAACCAATCCCCGAAATGATGGCAATTTGGTCGGGGTCTTGACCCAGCTCTGCCAGCACAGTTTGCACTTGCTTGAGGATAGAGTAATCTCCACAGCCGGGGCACCAGCGTACATCCTGGTCGGTGGCATAATCAGAGGCTTTGAGTTTGATATTGCTTTTGGGTAATTGAGACATTATTTTGAATATTTTTGTAAATGAATTATTTTATATTTTAGCTATTGGGGATTAAATTTCTCCCAATAACTTGGCTGCAAAATCTCGCAGTTCGGCGTGTGTGATCGGAATTCCCATGATTTTATTGTATTGCACTACTTCTATCAGGTATTTATCCCGAATTACTTTGGCTAACTGGCCGTTGTTGATCTCTGGGATCAGTACTTTTTTATAGCTACGCATCATATCTCCCAGGTTTTTGGGGAAGGGATTGAGGTATCGCACCTGTGCGTGAGCTACTTGATGACCTTTGTTGAGCAGTTCATTGACTACCGATTTGATTACGCCATAGGTAGATCCCCAGCCCAGAATCAGTAAATCTCCTTGCTCTACGCCCATTTCAAGGCTTTGCTCTGGGATGAAGTCGGCGATTTTTTCTACTTTGGCGGCGCGGGTTTTGACCATGTGTTCGTGATTGGCAGGGTCATAAGAGACATTTCCGGTGATGTCTTCTTTTTCAAGGCCTCCAATCCGGTGGGCTAGTCCGGGAGTGCCGGGCAGTGCCCAGGGGCGCACCAGATTTTCATCTCTCAGATAAGGTTGGTAAGGAATGCCGTCATTACGATCTTTTCCTTCAGCAAATTTGATTTTAATCTCTGGAATATCAGACGATTTGGGAAATTTCCAGGGTTCGGCACCATTGGCGATATAGCCGTCGCTGAGGAATATGACCGGAGTCATGTGTTGCAGGGCTATTCTTGCAGCCTCAAAAGCAGCCTCAAAAGCATCAGCAGGAGATTTGGCAGCTACAACAGGGATTGGGCTTTCTCCATTTCTTCCATAAAGCGACATCAAAAGGTCTGCCTGTTCCGTTTTGGTGGGTAATCCCGTAGAAGGTCCTCCACGTTGGATATTAATAATCAACAAAGGCAGTTCAAGCATCAAAGCCAGTCCCATCGCCTCGCCTTTGAGAGCCAAACCTGGGCCGGAGGTACCTGTTACGGCCAGGTTGCCGCCATAAGAAGCCCCGATAGCCGAGCATATCGCTGCGATTTCGTCTTCGGCTTGGAAGGTTTTAACGCCAAAGTTTTTAAGTGCAGAGAGTGAATGCAGGATGTCTGAAGCTGGAGTAATGGGATAAGAGCCATAAAACAAAGGCAATCCCGACTTTTGAGAAGCAGCTACCAATCCATACACCACCGCCTGGTTACCCATGATGCTGCGATAAGTGCCTTTATCGAGAGGGGCAGACTTAACTTCATAAGTGGTGGTAAAGGTTTCGGTGGTATCTCCATAATGATACCCTGCTTTTAAGGTAAGAAGGTTTGCTTCCTGAATATCGGCTTTACCTTTAAATTTGGTATCAATAAATTGAATTACTGAATCCATACTACGACTATATCGCCAAAGCAAAAACCCCAACACAAACATATTTTTACAGCGATCCTTTTCTTTGGTCCCCAAAGGCGAATCCTTGAGGCATTCTCGGGTAAGTTTGGTAACATTCATTTTAAAAACCTCATAATCTTCCAAACGGGGATCTTCCAAGGGATTCTCGCCTGCTTCATATTTGGCAAGTCTCAGGTTTTTAGTGTCGAAGCCGTCTTCGTTTAAGATCAGTGTGCCGCCTGCTCTGACTCGGTTCAGATTGGTTTTGAGAGCGGCTGCATTCATGGCTACCAATACATCTACGGTATCTCCGGGGGTGTATATTTTTTTACTTCCAAAGTGTAATTGAAAGCCTGAAACTCCGGCCAATGTACCAGCAGGGGCACGAATTTCTGCAGGAAAATCAGGGAAAGTAGCCAAATCACTTCCGGTAAGGGCGGTATCATTGGTAAATAGGTCTCCGGTGAGCTGCATTCCATCTCCTGAGTCTCCGGCAAATTTGATAGTTACTTCTTCTTGAACAGATTTTGTTATATTTTTCATTGCTAAAAATATAGATTTAGGCGTTCTGCCAGCAGATACGATGCTGGGTATTGGGTTTTGGTATTTGGGATTATTTGTAATTTTGGAGATCAAATTTAACTATCCAAAAATATCTTCCCTAAAACCATGACCACTTACCTCTCGCTGCATAAGCTTTCGGCAATATCTTCGGTGTACAAACCAAATTGGGTAAAATTATCTAAGAATTTTTAAAATATAGTGATTGACTTCCAAATAATTTCCCTGGAAATTTCATTAAATGCAAATAAAGTCCTTCTGCAAATAGAAATATCTAAATTTAGGAGTAAAATACACCTTTTTATTGCACATCAACCAGGGATGAAATTGTTCGTATGAAAACTTACATTCTTTTTTTAAAAATAATTAAAAAAATCCATAAATAACTACTTCCATGAACGAATCCAAAAAATATTGCCGAACCCTTCACGCTCAGATTAGCCTCGGAACAAGCTCTGATGATCGTTTTATGCCTTCGGGTTATGTCAAAGCTTTTGCGGAAATGGAAGATTTGGTGCTGACCGAAAAGCTAGATGGGCAAAACAATTGTTTTAATAAAGAAGGCGTTTTTGCGCGTTCTCATGCCGTAAGCAGTGAGCATCCCTGGGATAAACCGCTCCGAGAACGCTGGCAACTGATCAAAAACGATCTCAAAGAACTGGAAATCTTCGGCGAAAATATGTACGCCATTCATTCTATTGCGTATCGCAAATTGGAATCTTTTTTTTATGTATTTGCCATTCGGGAAGGTGATTATTGGCTACCCTGGGAGGAAGTGAAGTTTTATGCGGAGATGCTGGACTTTCCCACTGTGCCCGAAATCCCCATCAAAACGCCTCTCAAAGCAGTTTTTGATGAAAAAAAAGACGAAAATCAAATCCTCGCCGATTGGTTTACTGCCAACCTGGGCAAAAGCTGGGAGGAAAGCGTAGAAACGCCTGGATTGCTGGGCGGCTATGATCCTAATACTTTGCTGGATTGTTCAGAAGGTTTTGTGGTGAGGAATAAACAGGGCTTTCTGACCAATAGCGGTACTATTCCGGTAGCAGACAATGAATTTGATCAGCTCTTTAAGTTGGTGCGTAAGGCGCACGTCAAAACGGATGTACATTGGACCAAAAACTGGAAACCCACTAGCCTGATTGATTATGAGAAGTACAAATGGTATGGCTATACATTCGGATTTGGAGTCAAATAAGCCTTTTTAATGGATAAATTTTATATAAAATGCAGGTTTAGATTTCGTAAAAGGGATGCTGCCGAGACTGTACGATTGATTGCATTTATTCCTGCATTCATGGCAACATGGACAAAAAGCAACAATAAGTTGATGAATACACTAATTTTATACAATCCTACAAATCAATCATCATAAAGAACATGAACTGGAAATTTCCTCTGTATAAAATCAATGCTTCTATTCCTTGGGATCAGTTGGAAGCGCAATTTGACTGGTTTAGGGATATGAAAGATGTACCCCAGGATCCCTTCTGGCACGCCGAGGGAGATGTACAGATTCATACCCGTATGGTGGTCGATGCTTTGATTGCATTGCCTGAATTTGCAGCACTGAGCGAACAGGAAAAGCACCTGATGGTGGCTTCGGCTCTTTTGCACGATGTGGAAAAACGCTCTACGACCGAAATAGAACTCATCGAGGGTGTGGAGAGAATTGTATCCCCTAATCACGCCAAAAAAGGAGAATTCACTACCCGAAGCTTGTTTTACAGAGAGATGCCGACCCCTTTTATACTTCGGGAGCAAATCGCCAAACTGGTACGCCTGCATGGATTGCCGCTTTGGGCTATTGAAAAAAATGATCCCCGAAAGGCAGTCATCGAGGCTAGCCTGCTGGTCAATACCGAACTACTCTCTATGCTGGCTAAGGCGGATGTGCTGGGGAGAATTTGTGAAGATCAGGAGGAACTTTTGCTTAAAATCGAGCTTTTTAATGAGCTATGCCGCGAAAATGATTGTTTTGGCAAGCCCAAGAGCTTTGCTTCGGATTATGGTCGATATTTATACCTCAACAAACCTGAAATGTCTCCGGACTATGAGCCCTACAATGATTTGAAGTTTGAGGTCTATGTCATGTGCGCCTTGCCGGGTGCCGGAAAGGATACTTATATCCAAAAACACCTGGATTTGCCTGTTTTATCTCTGGATGACATTCGTAGGGAGCATAAAATTGACCCTAAAGACCGAAAAAAGAACGGACAAGTGATTCAAATGGGCAAGGAAAAGGCACGGGTTTTTATGCGTGCCAAACAATCTTTTGTGTTTAATGCTACCAATGTGACCAGTGCTATGCGTGGACAATGGATTTCGCTGTTTACCGAGTATGGAGCAAGGGTGAAGATCATCTACCTGGAAGTGCCCTATCACCAATTGATCAGCCAAAACCACCACCGTGAGCACAAAGTGCCTGAAGCTGCCCTAGAAAAACTCATTCAGAAGCTGGAAATCCCTACTTTGCAGGAAGCTCACGAAGTAGAATATGTGGTAGAGTAGAAGGCTGGTGGATACTCGATGTTGGGGAGAAGGATTTTAGGGGTTCATTTGTGCGTCCAAGTTTTTGGAGAAGGGAATTTAGCCTTCGGCTGGGATTTGCAAACTTTCTGAATATTTTGAAGTGTTAGGAAGGAGGATCTCAAAAAAGGAGGATGGCAGTGGCAGAGGTCGTGTTTGCCCATTTTGCGGTCTGAAATGCCTTTGAGAAGCCTCAAAACAGGATGTTTGCCGTCGCTGTCTATTTCTATGTAATGCTGGATGAGGTCGGGGCTGAAATCTAATCATCGTTGGAATTGAGATCATTTTTGATCTGGGTTTTTGAGCTTGTCAAAAGTTACTACTCAGGAATATCTTATCTATCCTTACTGTGTTTTTAATTTACAAATTTCTTGTAAAGTAGGCATGAGTGGGATATTCCTTTTGAGCAGGGTATCGATGACTGATCTGATACGACAAAAGTAATTTTGTCCAGAC
>JANRIC010000165.1:0-12175 GCA_033765345.1 Microscillaceae bacterium | reverse complement strand
AAAAATCCGCCAGAAACCTTCACTCAATTTGTGGGGCGAAAAAAATCCGTCCGAGACCTTCACTCAATTTGTGGGGCGAAAAAAATCCGCCAGAAACCTCCACTCAATTTGTGGGGCGAAAAAAATCCGCCAGAAACCTTCCCTGCATCAGATTATAAAAAACTATTCAAATCAACTTGTATAGAATCACAAAAAGAAGGCTTATCAATAACTTCTCCCTGTCCAAATTTGTATTTTCGCCATTGTTGGGTTTTATAGTTGTATAAAAAACCTTCTGGGATTTCGTAGTCATCCACAATTTCCTGTAATTTTTGGAAATCTTTTTTCTCCGATGCCGGAATGGTGACTTCTATGATGATGATATTTTTTTGTGTTTGATTGTCAAAAAGCAATACGTCAGGGGTGGCACTTGTCTGGGACTCGTCTACCATCGTTTCGGGGAGCGGCTCATAGAGGATTTGTTGTTGGGTATACATGATGTCCAACCCGGTGGTAAGTTTTCGGATGATTCTTTGATGTTCTTTAGGGGCATTGACTCCCATTTTTACTACGTCTAGCATGTGTCCTAACTACTTTAGTGTTTAATAAAGATAAAGCAAAAGCTCTAAAAAAACAAACTTGTTTTTCCAATAGATACTGTCCCAACCGATACATAGTAGGCCTGCCTCATAAATTTTCTACTTAATTTGTATTTTTCTGCAAATTCTTATAATTTTAGACACAGATTAACAAAGTTTTACGAATTGATGTTTATGATTTATCAAGTTAAGTTTGTTAAAACTGCCTTGTTTTAAGGAAAATAATTTGTGCAAATTATCTCATCTTCTGAATCAAAAGATCATATCAATCATAGTTTAGGACAAACATGGAAGCTTACGCACAGGCACTTACGTATGCCATACCCGGATTTATTTTGTTGATTATCATAGAGCATTTGATCAGCCTGCGTCTCGGAGTGCAGGTAAATCGTGCTATGGATGTAATATCGAGCCTTAGCTCAGGAATGACCAATACACTTAAAAGTCTGATGGGTTTGACGGTGATTATCCTGAGTTATGAATGGATGGTAAATCACTGGGCGATATTCGAGATCAAATCTAACTTGATTTTGTATGTGCTGGCTTTTATTGGTTTGGACTTTGCCGGGTATTGGTCGCACCGCTTCAATCACGAAATCAATGTCTTTTGGAATCGACACATCATCCATCATAGCAGCGAGGAATTTAACCTGGCCTGCGCGCTTCGGCAAGAGGTGTCTGCTTTTATAGGAATTTACTTTTTTTTGCTTATTCCGATGGCTTTGATCGGTATTCCGGCGCATGTGGTGGCCGTAGTAGGTCCGGTTCACTTTTTTGCTCAATTCTGGTACCACACCTCCCTGATCGGCAGAATGGGTTTTTTGGAATATATCATCGTGACACCTTCACACCACCGGGTACACCATGCGATCAACCCAGAGTATATCGACAAAAACTATTCGGAGATATTCATCATCTGGGATAAGCTTTTCGGTACTTTTCAGGAAGAACTACCCGAAGTGCCGCCTGTCTACGGTGTCAAAAAAGCCGTCAGAACTTGGAATCCCTTTCTGATTAATTATATGCATATCTGGCAGATTGTGAAGGATTCTTGGCGCACCCACAACTTATGGGACAAGGTGCGGGTTTGGTTTATGCCTACTGGCTGGCGACCCGAAGATGTAAAAACCAAATATCCTATAGAATATACTACCGATGTGTACCACCGCGAAAAATACCGTACCGAAGCCTCTCTGGCATTTGTGGGCTGGGCATGGACGCAGTTGTTTATGATGCTGATACTGATGTACTATATTCTGGTTCGGATTGCAGATTTTGCCCCGATGGATATTTTCGGATATGCAGTATTTTTGATGATTACCATTTTTGGCTTTACGAGTGCGATGGATAGGCATTGGCTCGCCGTGCCTGCCGAAGGGCTGAAAGTCCTGGTCGGTTTATTTTTAGTCTTCAAAATGGACGGCTGGTATGGGCTGGATCAATACATTCCTGGAGCTACTTTGATTGTGGTAGCCTATATGTTTTTGTCGCTATTGAGCACTTTGTATTTCTTATATATGGAGAAGCAGGTAGGGAAATTAAGTGCGGTTTAAAAATAAATTCACTGGTTATACTCAAAACGAAGTGATTTTAATAAAAAAACAAGACCCTTACAGGGGAACTTTTAGCTCTTAAATCATGAATAATCAAGCTAATCAATCAAGAAAACTTGCCCCGCAGGGGTCTTGTGTTTCCTAAATCACTTTAATCTGGGTATAAATTGTGTAGAAACGTTGTCGTGCAACGTTTCTATTGCAAAATTTTGGATTTATCCATAAAACGTTATACCGAAGAAGGCACAATCTCCAGATGCCGATGTGTATTTTCCCGGATTTTGCGGCAAAGCTCTTGGTGTTCATACAAAGACTTTCCGTAGCTGGGGATCATCTCCTGAAGTTTTTGTTGCCATTCGGCACTTTGCATTTTATCTTTGAAGCACTTCTCAATCAGTTCTAACATAATCGATACACTGGTCGAAGCCCCAGGAGAAGCTCCCAGCAAAGCAGCCACCGTGCCATTTTCGGAATGTACGATCTCTGTACCGAACTCCAGCACACCGATTTTTTCCTTATTTTTTTTGATAATTTGCACCCTTTGTCCGGCTTCTCTAAGCTCCCAATCGTCGATATCGGCATCTGGAATAAATCTTTTCAAAGCTTCCAGACGTTCTTCAGGGCTTTGGGTGACCTGCCCTATCAGGTATTTGGTGAGTGGAATATTACGCAAACCCGCTGCAATCATCGGGAGTACATTGTCAAATTCGATAGAACCTACCAGATCGAGGTAAGAACCTTTTTTCAAAAACTTGGTTGAGAAACCCGCATAAGGTCCGAACAGCAAGGCTTTTTCACCATTGATGATGCGGGTATCGAGGTGAGGAACAGACATAGGCGGAGCTCCTACTTCGGCTTTGCCGTATACTTTGGCGTGGTGTTTTTCGATCAGCTCTGGGTTTTTACAAATCAGCCATTGCCCACTTACCGGAAAACCTCCAAAACCGTCCGACTCGTCAATATCTGTTTTTTGCAATAAAGGCAATGCGCCGCCACCTGCCCCAATAAATACAAAACGAGCATCAATGTATCGGTTTTCTTTGGTAGTTCGGTTTTTGATTTTTAGTTGCCATATTCCTTCTTCCTCCTCTACCTTATCAATATCCTTGACATCGTGATTCAGAAAGAGTTGCACACCTTTTTGCTTGACGAGATGCCCCATCAGGGCGCGAGTCAAAGCTCCAAAATCTATGTCCGTTCCATAGTCAATTTTGGTAGCGGCAAGCGGTTCGTTTTTATCACGCCCATGGAACATGATCGGCATCCATTCTTTGAGCGTTTGGGTATCTTCGCTGTAGGTCATTCCTTCAAAAAGTGCGTGATTAGAGAGCAATTCGTGTCGTTTTTTGAGAAACGCCATATCTTCTTCGTTAAAAACAGCACTCAGATGAGGCACCTGATTGATAAAAGTCTGTGGGTCGGAAATATACCCCTTTTCAAGCAAGTATGCCCAGAATTGCTTGGAAACTTCAAACTGCTCGGCGATCTTGAAGGCTTTTTTGACATCCACAGAACCGTCTTCTTTTTGAGGGGTATAATTTAACTCACAAAAACCGGCGTGCCCTGTTCCGGCATTGTTCCAGGCATCTGAACTTTCGCCAGCGATGGCATCCAGGCGTTCGTAAATCTCGATGGTGAGACTGGGGTCTAGTTCTTTCAGTAAAAAACCTAAGGTAGCACTCATAATACCTGCCCCAACCAAGACAACATCCGGACGGGCAGTAGTGGGGTATCTGGGGTCAAAAAAGTTAGACATATTGGATAACGTTTAAAGTGTAAAATGTAGTTTATGGCTTATTTATCTGAAATATGCTGTGTTTTTTGCTAAATAATTGCTTTATTCCCTCATATTTGTAGTTTATTTAACAAAAAACGCTTATACTATTTTTTGAATGCAAAAACCCGGTAGGTATCCAAAGGATCATATTCCGTAAATCCAGGGCAATGCGGATTATAAACCTGCAAAAACACAAAACCATAACTTTCTATTTTTGCAATCAGACTTTTAAGCTCCCAGAGGGGGTATCCGCAGCCCTTATCCGGCTCTCCGGTATAAGCTGCGATGTTTTCGGTAATATACAAGATGCCACCTTCTTTGAGGATAGCTTTGATATTTTGCATCAAATCATCAGGATGAGAAAATTCATGAAAAGATAGTCTAAGCAATACCTTATCGCAGGTATTCTCAGACAGACAAAGTTGTGTCTCATTACCCAGCACAGGTATAAATCGGTTAGTCATCGGTTTTCTGCGAACTCTGGTGTAAAACTTTTCCAGCTTTTTGACTTTTTGGACGTTTATACATTCACGTTCAATATCTTGTATATAAAAGGTCAGACTATCTGTAAAAACTGAACTGGCAATCTCAAACCACCCGCTGGAAGCTCCGATACTGGCGACTACTTCGTGGGGACGAAAATCATAAACATCAAATTCCTGTTTGTTGTACCTAACCAGTTTTTTGTGGGAATAGGTATAATTATAACAGGGATTGTGACAAGCACTCAGAAAAAGTATCCCGCCAATGAAAATTTTATGAACTTTGATCACTTTAAATCCAGAAAAGATTGTTGATAGCATTTTGGTAATTTAATCCATAAATTTACACAAGAAAATTGAATTTATTTCATTATTTACCTAGCAGATTACCCTTATGAAGGCATTTTTATACTTATTCACGGCTGCTTTTCTCTGGGGTTTAAACTTCCATTTGGCCAAGGTGATGCTACAAGATACTGGCTTTTTGGAGGCAGGTTTTTGGCGTTATTTCTTGGGAGTGCTTGTTTTGATAACTTTGACTTTTTATGATTTACCCAGTTATCGAGTTTTTCGTGTGCATCACAAAGGGCTTTTATTGGTCGGGGCGATTGGGTTATTTGGTTTTAATTATTTGTTCTTTTTGGGTATGCAATATACCACAGCAATCAATGCGACATTGATCGTAAGCTTGAATCCTGCTCTTACCTTATTTTTTTCTTACCTCATTTTAAAAACGCCCATGACCAGACAACACATTTCGGGTATTTTGCTGGCTTTGGTGGGAGTTGTGTATCTGCTTTCTAAAGGAAATTTGTATAATCTGCAAAAGATTCAATTTTCCAGAGGGGACATGATCATTTTGGCGGCTAATACTGTGTTTGCCTTGCATCATGTCTGGGTAAAAAAATATGCCGTCAATATTTCCAACCGACATTTTACCTTTCTGACCAATTTAATTTGCCTGCTTTGTTTTGTATTGGTATTGCCTCTCTCTCAGCTAGGCAACTGGACAAGCTACGATCTACCCTTTTGGCTGGCTGCTTTTGGTATCGGTGCTTTGGGTACTGCTTGGGCTTATCTGCTTTGGAATGTAGGCGTACAAAAAATCGGTGCAAACAAAGCGGGTATTTTTATGAATGTAGTACCTCTATCAGGTGCTTTGTTGGCGGTATTTTTTGGAGAAAGCCTGTATTTCTACCACCTCTGGAGTGCTTTGCTGATTATTTCGGGTTTGTTGTGGATGAGGTTTTGAGGCAGGTATAGGGTGTTGGGTAAGATTTTTTGTTAAATTACCCCCATGATTGATAACTATGGTGATAAAATCGGTTTCCATCTCTAATTTTTATAAATGCATATTTCTTTATGATCGAAATTCATCCGCAAGTTTATCTTTACACCGATTTACCAATAAAATTATGAAAAAACACATACTATTCATCTGTATTTTATCCTTTGCTTATCAATTATCTGCACAGGTGCGTATCGGTACGGTCACCCCTGCCGATTATAAAAGTACCGTAGGTGATACGCTTCGAGTACTGAGCTGGAACGTGGAGCACTTTGTAGATGCCTTTGATAATCCTTACATCGGCAACGGCAGAGAAGACAGTGCGAGCGAGGAACAGGTCAAAAAACGCTGCCGCGACTTGGCCGAAGCCCTCCAGCGTATTGATGCCGATGTGGTCGTGCTGGAGGAGTTTGAAAGTCAGGCATTTTTAGAAAAAATTGCCGCTGAGTTTTTACCTAATTCAGGGTATCGCTTTTTTGCTGCTTCGCCCTCACCCAATTGGTATATGAATGTGGTGGTGATGAGCCGTGTTCCACTTGGTACGATTCACGGCTATGGAAGTGTCTTTACACCTGTGATTAATACTTTAGACGCACAGGGTTTGCCGGAAAGCCAAAATCAAATCAATACCCGTATGCTCAGTGTAGAAGTGCTGGCGAACGAAAACTATGCCTTTGTACTTACAGGCCTGCACCTCAAAGCCGGACGTAGCGACCGCGACAAAGCCATGCGCGAAGGACAGATTCAATTCTTGCTTGGGCAATGCCACCGCTTTCAGAAAGAAAACCGCCGGAGTAATCAACTCATCGTGGGAGATTTCAACTTTACTCCCGATAGTCCAGAGTTTAAGCTGATTACTTCTAAATACCGCAATTTGCAGTTTTTTAGCCCCTGGCCAGCGGGTATCAAAACACACCCTGCCCCCGAACCAAACCGACAGATAGATTATATCATCATCAATAAGCAAATGCAAAAAAGATTGGTGGCTGGTTCAGCAAAGGTAGCGCAGGTATTTTCACTTGAAAAAATGGAATCTATCAGCGATCATTTGCCCGTAGTGGCTGATTTTGTGATAAAGTATTGAGTGTACTCGAGGGCAAAACTCGAGATATCAAGACCGCCCGTCAGTAAATTTGTGTTGATCTTCATATAATTTTGGTCGCCGACCAACAAAATCAAGCAATTCTAGGGTTTAACTCCCTTGTAATGAATATTTTCAGGCTTCCAGCCTGGTTTTTTTGGGGCTGGAAGGTTGCGAGAGTGTATAAGGAGCTAGAATTTTATAACAAATAACCCTTTTGAAGTCCATAACTTATTCCACCTTTCCAATCAGAAGTTAAATGATTGCGAACAGTTTCAAAAAGATGTCGCACGACATCTTCAAAAATCGGATTTTTTTTATATGTATCCACATAACGATATTCTCTATCTGTGTTTTTCTGTTTTCTTAAAATATATATTTGGTCAACTTTAAATTTTTTTAAGTTTAAATGTTCTGTCAATTTAAGCCACTCTGCAACAACAATGTAAATTGCATGGGGATTTCTATGTTTTAATTGTTCAGATGCAGTAGAAGATCCTTCAAGCATTGTTTTGTCAAGATATGTTTTACACTCTATGGCAACTGCTGGTATTTGCCAATCGTGAGGTTCAGTTAAAGCACTTCCCTCGCAATTCATATTGGCCTGAATATTTACGCCTATAATAAAATCATGATCTTTTTTTTCAACTTTTGCGTTTGGTTTTATCATCATCTCTTTATTTAAAGGAAGTTGAATTGAAGAATATATCTTTGAAAGTATGCGCCTTCCCTAATACAGCTGATTTTGAAAAACTATAAACCAAATCTCGAAACAGATAGAAAATAAATTCTTCCAAAACAGAGGAATGTAGATTTGAACGGGAGTCAAACTTTTCGGCATACTTTTGTTGGTCGATAAATTCTTTATAGTCAGAAAATAGTTTAACCCTTTTCTTGATTTTATCATAGTCACCTTCTGAAATATCAGAAAGAGGTCCTTCTAAATTTTCATTAGCTGTTTTCCATTTATCATACTCAATTCGTATCTCTGTAAGGTAAACTCTCGCCTCTTGATCTGTATATTTTTCTTTGTGATTTTCTTTTTGCTTTAAATTATCTCCGTGTACAAACATTTTTTGTTAAGTTTTAATGTTATCTGTGATAATATATTTTCTGCTATTGCTCTAGCCAGAAGCGGAGGCACTGCATTACCAATTTGGTTATACTGACAAAGGTGTTTTTCTTCTATTCTTCCTTCTCTTTGTAAAAGTTTATGACTTACGACAGTTGGTTTTCCTTGAAACAAATACCAATCAGGGAAAGTCTGAATTCTTGCCCCCTCTCTTGGTGTAAAGTTTCTGTTTTTAAAAGGGTGAACAAAGTTTGCATAAAACGAAGCAGCTATTGTATGACAAGGTTTGTAAGGATGCATTCTTCTGTTGTTTTGATCATAAAGCTTCTCAGAGAACTCGCCATTGCCATTTCTTTTAATGGGTTTCAAATGATCAGGGACATCGGAAATAGAATCGCCCCATTGCATAGAGGCAAAACGATCTACCATTCTTTTTGAGTGTTTCATAGCCACATGATTGTATACTTTATCTGAATGTCCACGCAAGTATTCTTGAAACGCATTTTTAGCAGAACCCTCATAATCCATTTCTTCTGCTCCCTCCCTGGCTTCAATCTGAGGTAAATCTGAGATAGCATCCCACAAATTAGGTGTTATTTTTAAATTTGAATTAAATAAGGTATTGCCTGAATGATCAATTGTGTGAGTTGGTTCAGGAAATGGTTTGTCTAGCTTTTCTTTAGAAGCAATAACAATAAGCCTCTTTCTGATTTGTGGTACTCCAAAATCAATTGCACTTAATATCCTATGATAAACATGATAACCTAGAATCTTCAATTCTTGAATAATTATATCAATAACAAGCTCTTTTTGGTGAGTTCGTGCCTTGATGAGGTTTGGAACATTTTCCAGGATCATAATCTTAGGGTCAAATATTTTCCCAAGCCTAATAAACTCTCTGAATAAAGAATTTCTAGGATCAGAAGGGTCACCCGCTTTTCTATTTGCGATTGAGAATCCTTGACACGGTGGCCCACCTAATATAATATCCGGTATATTCTTAAAACTTTTAAGCAAAAATTCTTCGCTAAATTGTTGAATATCACCAACTAAAACCGTAGACTCAGGATGATTAAAATTAAAAGTGTCTGCTGCCCATTGATCGTACTCGATAGCACCGATAATGTCATATAATCCAGCTAGCTGAAACCCCAAACTAAACCCCCCCGCCCCTGCGAATGCATCTAATACGTTTATTTTCATCATTGATCAAAAGATATTCAAATAATTTTTTTCAAACACTTTTTGTAAGGCTATTCTTTACTGTTAATAAAGAATATCATGAATAGGCAAATATAAACTATCTGCCTAATTTAAGCTAAATTTTTAAGCTGAAAGCCGGAAATACTTATCAATAATCAAAATAGCATTCCGACCTCCGACAAAAAATCCAAAACAGCAAAATCATCCCCCAAAAAACTTCTTTAGCATTTCTTTAGCATTTCTTTAACATTTCCCTCAAACAGCTGATTTCTTTTTTTGGATATAAAAGTGTAACTTTCGCAAGTTGAATCTAAACTATGACAAATTATGGCCACATTTAATCTTAAAGTAAACAACAAAAATTATACGGTGGATGTAGAACCCGATACTCCAATGCTTTGGGTGCTGCGCGACCACCTGGGTTTGGTAGGTACCAAATACGGTTGTGGTATTGCACAATGCGGTGCTTGTACCATTCATCTCGACGGCAAGGCGGTTCGCTCTTGTGTAACGGCCGTTTCAGCAATCAAAGATAAGGTTGTAATCACCATCGAGGGGCTTTCCGAAAAAGGCGATCATCCCCTTCAGGAAGCATGGAAAGAGCACGATGTACCGCAGTGCGGATACTGCCAGGCAGGACAAATTATGAGTGCTGCGGCTCTTCTGAAAACGAACAGCAAACCCACTGACGAAGAAATTGAGTCAGCCATGCGTGGCAACATCTGTCGTTGCGGAACTTATAACCGCATCAAATCAGCCATCAAAACTGCAGCTTCTAAAATGTAAGTTTGTTTTTTGAACCCTAAAAATTTTCTTCCTTATGACACTCATAAAAACTACCTATAATCGCCGATCATTTTTCAAGGTTTCGGCAGTAGCCGGTGGAGGTTTGATGATCGGTTTTAACTGGCTAGCTTCTTACAGCGAAGCCGAAGCCAAAACCGCCGCCGCCGAATGGTTTAATATCAATGGTTTTATCCAGATTGATTCCAGCGGCTTGGTGACGATCATGTCGCCCAATCCAGAAGTAGGGCAAAACGTCAAAACCTCTATGCCCATGGTGGTTGCCGAAGAGCTGGACGTAGCCTGGGCGAATGTACGGGTCAAACAAGCTCCTTTGAATACGACACTTTATACCCGCCAAGTGGCTGGAGGTAGCCAATCGCTGCGCCTAGGCTGGAAAAGCCTCCGAACCACCGGAGCTACTGCCCGACAAATGCTCATCAACGCAGCCGCCAAAAAGTGGAATGTAGACCCAAGCACTTGTACAGTGTCTGACGGAATCATCAGCAATGCCAAAGGGGATAAAATCAGTTATGGCGAAATCGCTTCCGAAGCCGTACAAATGGAAGTACCCAAAGAAGTCAAACTCAAAGACCCTAAGGACTTCAAAATCATCGGAAAAAGCCTGAGTAATGTAGAATTGGACAATATCATCACTGGTAAGCCGCTTTTTGGACTCGACTACCAGGAGGAAGGCATGCTCTTTGCCGTGGCACTACGCCCTCCCGCCTTCGGACAAAAACTGGAATCTTTTGATGATACCGCTACCCGCAAAATCAAAGGTGTAGTAGATGTAATCCGCTACGGTGAAAACAAAATCGCCGTACTCGCCAACTCTACCTGGGCAGCCATGAAAGGCCAAAAAGCCCTCAAAGCGCAATGGAAAGCCGATACAAAACTGGAAAGTACCGAAGAGCACAACAAAACCATGCTCGACTTGCTGGATAAACTGGAAGAAAAACCCAAAAGAAATGATGGTGACGTAAAATCTGCCCTTGAATCTGCCAACAAAGTCATTGAGAAGGTTTATGAAGGTCCTTTCTTACCTCACAACTGTCTGGAGCCCATGAATTACTTTGCCCATGTCAAATCGGATAAAGTATACCTGAACGGACCTTGCCAAACACCCGAACGTACCCGCAAACAAGTATCCGAATTACTTAAAATTGATGAAAAACTCATCGATATGGATATGACTCGCATGGGTGGAGGTTTCGGCCGAAGACTCATCGGAGACTTTGTGCTTGAGGCTGCCGAAATATCCAGTCTTGCCAAAAAACCCATCAAACTGGTCTACACCCGTGAAGACGATATGACCGTAGGGATGTATCGCCCTACTTGTAAATACAAATTCAAAGTAGCCGTCAAAGACAATCAAATCAGTGCCTACCAACTAACCGCCGCCGGAATTAACAATGGCAATTTTACCCGTGAAAACAACTTCCCTGCTGGTGTATTTGCCAATTACCGGGTAGACTCTCACAATGTCGAAAGTAAAATCACCGTGGCTCCCTGGCGCGCACCCATCACTAACTTCCTGGCTTTTGCCGAGCAGGCATTTATTGATGAAGTAGCTATTGAACTGGGCAAAGACCCGATACAGTTCCGCTTGGATTGGTTTGATCAGGCAAAGAAAAGTCCCGTAGGCACTTTTGATTATGACATTGACAAATACGTGGGTGTCATCAAACTCGCTGCCGAAAAATCCAACTGGGGCAAAGCAGGTGCAGGTATTTTCCAGGGATTTAGTGCTTACTATTCGCACAATACCTACGTAGCCGAAGTGGCTGAAGTGGTCATGAACAACAACGAACCGGTCATCCGTAAAATCGTATGCGCCATTGACTGTGGGATAGTAGTAAATCCAATTTCAGCCCTCAATCAGGTAGAAGGGGGTATTATTGACGGTATCGGACACGCACTCTATGGCGATCTGACCATTGTAGATGGTAAACCTCAGTCCAGTAATTTTAATAAATTCCGACTGATTCGTATGCCCGAAGCTCCACAGGTAGAGACACACTTTGTACAAAGCTACAATGACCCAACAGGGCTGGGCGAACCAACACTGCCGCCTGTCGGTGCAGCAATTGCCAATGCCATTTATGCCGCTACTGGTAAGCGTATCTACCGATTCCCGATTGCCAAAGAATTGCCAGTATTGGGAGGGTAATGTTTTTATACGTGATGGCGTATGGAATTAAGGAATTAAGGAATTAAGAGAATTAAGGAATTAAGGAATTAAGGAATTAAGGAATTAAGGAATTAAGGAATTAAGGAATTAAGGAATTAAGGAATTAAGGAATTAAGGAATTAAGGAATTAAGGAATTAAGGAATTAAGGAATTAAGGAATTAAG
>JANRIC010000143.1:0-61399 GCA_033765345.1 Microscillaceae bacterium | reverse complement strand
GGCATAAGGTTTACGAATATCACAAGGATCGTGGAGTACATATACCCGCAACGATGTTCCTAAAGCTTCCAGGCTTCGGGCTGAAACACAAGATAAAAGCACGCTACTAGCTAAGGTATTGACTTGTTTGCCATTTAGCAGACCTTTAAATACATCATATTCCTTCTTATCTGATGACATTTTAAATATTTTCAGGTGTCTACACGTGATCAATTTACTACAAAGGCAGTAAATGTTTTTTTTACACGTAAATCTTTGTAATGGGATAGTAAACTTTCAAGGTAGTTTAAAAGTGTCATATTAGCTTATTTTTGACCTTAAATAACAAAATTTATCTCAGTTTTTCAATATTTTTGCCTCTTATCTTTATTCTTAATAGTTTTCCGAAGTTATCAGCACTTGACAAATAATGCAAAAAAAATAATCCGATTTTTTTTTAGAATCACGTTATTTAATTATAACTTAAGAGAAATTTGCACTTAGATCACGGTTTTATGGGGTTTTTGTAGATTGGCTTCATTCCTAGCTTTTATCTTTTGAGAAAAGTAACTAAAAGAATAATTTTAAAGTCCTTTGCAGTATAAAGAGAATTTAGCAGGAGGTTCAGCAAGAATATGTATAAAAATTGTCATAAAACCACCAAATTTATCAATCCGGCTATCAAAGAAAAAGACGAAATTTAAATCTCATCTTATAATTTTGTCTTTATTTGTACAGTAAACCAAGACACACAATAATTTATAGCAGGAACACCTTATTATGATGCAAAAAACTCCCATAAACCTTTGGAACAAATACTTAGAATTAGAAAAAGGTAAATTAAAAACACAGGCCTCTGAGATTTTAGATGATTTTATTGAGGCTACTCAAGAATGTAATCCAGAAGAGCTTCAAGCTTGGGTTTTTGAAATTTCAAGGCAATACGTCGATTTAGAAATCAACCTACCCATCCGATTACCTTTATTTAGTGAAGTTATCTTTCCGGTTCTTTATAAAGGACTAAAAAATAATGAGCCCAATTGTGCCCGATGGTTGGCTGGTTATCATTCATTCATTGATCAATCCAAAGAAATAACCCGCAAAATAGGCAAGGAAAGTGCTTCTGAGGTCGAGCTTCTTCGCAAGGCACTTTTGTCAAACCCTTTAGACCAGCTAGCCACCCGTAAAATGGTCAAGGCTCTGGCCTGGCAAATCAACTACTCACTCCATGAAATCCCCAATGAAGTATATTACGGAAACCATTGTGCTAAAATAGAAGATTGTGATCTGCTTTTGGAAGAGGTTCTTGAGTTTGAGCAGCTCGCACAAAGTATTGAAAAGGGGCATGAATTTCGAGCTTTGATTGAGATTGCCAAGATACATTATCAAGCTTTTAAAAATTACTTACAGCGCAAAAGAGAATATTCAGGGTATCAAGATTATTGTATCCGGCACGATATTCAGATGTATAAAGTACCTCGTCTGATAAAATCCGAATATCCGGTAGAAGATTAGCCAAAAAATAATTCAAAGCATGCCTGCCGAAACTCCCGCAATGTAGGCGGTTGTCCATGCAGCTTGAAAATTAAAGCCTCCTGTAATCCCGTCAATATCCATGACTTCGCCACAGAAATACAGGTGAGGGATTTTCTTGCTTTGCATGGTAAGCACATCAATATCGCCCAAACCTACCCCCCCACAAGTAACAAACTCTTCTTTAAAAGTAGTTTTGCCTTCCACCTGATATACGTCATTGCTCAATAAAGCTACCAGTCGATTTATATCCGCTTTGGACAGTTCGCCCCATATTTTTTCAGTAGGAATTTTGGCTTTATCCATAAAATAAGTCCATAACCTTTTAGAAAAATCAAAGCATTCATTTTTTATTTTTTTTGCAGGATGGGTAGACTTTTGATTTTGCACCTGCGCCCGAACCCGGTCTTCGTTCATATCTCCCATCCAATTGACGTGTAGTGCAAAATTATAATCCATAGATTTTAAAATGCGTGCTCCCCAGGCTGATAACTTTAGAATAGCCGGGCCACTCAGTCCCCAGTGGGTGATGATGATCGGCCCGCTCTCTTGTAATTTTGTACTCTGAACCTTCAGGCTCACTGAAGCAACCGAAACACCCATCAGTTCAGTAAGATTCTCATCCCGAATATTAAAACTAAATAAAGAAGGTACTGGGGGTTCAATGTTATGACCTAGTTCTTTGAGCCAGGAAAGTCCGCTTTCTCGGGGGCTTCCCCCACTGGCAATAATCACCCGATTGACTTCCATATCCGGCTTTCCAGTTATTTTTAGTAAAAAAGCTCCCTCGTGTTTTTTTTGTATCAAACTCACTTCGTGGCGGGTGTGAATAAAGATATTTCGGAGCTGACATTCTGACAAAAAACAATCTATAATCGTCTGAGAATCATCACTCACCGGAAACATACGCCCGTCTGCTTCGGCTTTGACCAAAATATCTCTTTGTTTGAGCCAGGCGATCATATCTTGAGGCATAAATCTTTTAAAAGCATTTTTGAGAAACTTATCGCCTCGAGGATAGTGTTGAGCCAGTTGCACAGCATTAAAACAAGCGTGTGTGACATTACAACGTCCCCCTCCTGAAATTTTCACTTTGGAAAGTAATTTGGAGCTTTTCTCTAAGAGAAAGACCTGGTGTTGCGGATAATGTTCCGCACAGGTAATTGCAGCAAAAAAGCCTGCGGCTCCTCCACCGATAACGGCTATTTTTAGTGAATTCAAGATCGATTGAGTAAAGTTTAGAAACAAAGATAAACGATCTTTTTTTTTCGGAAAAGAAAGCTTGAAAATTGATGCGTCAATCGCTCTATTTTTGAGGATTTATAAATAGTTTTGAAGAAATGAAAAAACCATGACGAAATACCCGATATTCTTAACTTCTTTGTATCTAATTTTTTGCATAATTTCAGGGTGCGGACAAAGACCTCAAAATTCCTCCAATTCAGACCAAAATCCGTATAAACGCCTTTGGACACCATCCGAGCAGAAATTTCTGGTGCAGGAGTTGAACCGCAACCGTCTTGAAATTATGAGCCAGGTAAGTGATCTTACTCCTGAGCAATGGAATTTTAAAGAAGCAGATTATCGTTGGTCAATCGCCGAAATCATTGAACATCTCGAGGTACACGATGAACTTTTTTATCGGGAATTGTGGGTGCTTACCCAGCTTCCAGAGATGCTTCCGCAAGGGCTTGAACATACAGAAGATAAAAAAATCCTTCTTTACGCCGAAATTACGGGTCAAAATCGTGGTGAAGCACCCTGGTATCTTGTACCAAGAGGGCGTTGGTGCTCCAAAGAGGATGCCCTGAGTGCCTATCAGCGTGGACGCAATTACCTCATTGAGTTTGTACGATCCAGTAAAAAAGATTTTCGCAAATACATCACCCCTACCGGGAGTGCTCAGGGTGATACAGGGCTGAGAGACCTTCATCAGCTAATGCTTATCTCGATTGCTCATAGCGACCGGCACCTAAAACAATTAAAACTTGTAAAGGAACACCCGAATTTCCCCAAAAATGGAGAGCAAAAACCTGTTTCTTTAAATATCAAATAATCTTCTTGAAATATGCCTTAAATTTATAAAATTTAGGCTTCACGCAGTCTGAATGCCAGCTATTTTCTGTAATTGCATTTCTTCAATGCTGATTCTTCGCATTTCCACTTTTCGAATTTTCCCAGTGACGGTCATTGGAAATTCATCTGTAAATCGGATATATCTTGGGATTTTATAATGGGCTATTTTCCCCTTACAAAACTCTATGATTTCTTCGGCGGTAAGGGTGGTTTCTTCTTTGAGTTTGACCCAAGCCATGATTTCTTCGCCGAATTTCTCATCTGGAATCCCTATGATCTGTACATCGCTGATAGCGGGATGGGTGTATAAAAATTCTTCTATTTCGCGGGGATACACATTTTCTCCTCCTCGAATGATCATGTCCTTGATTCTGCCCACGATATTCACAAAACCCTCAGCATCAATGGTTGCCAGGTCGCCGGTGTGCATCCACCGGGCGGCATCTATGGACTCTCGGGTCTTCTCTTCGTCATTCCAATAACCCAGCATCACGCTATAGCCACGTGTACAGAGTTCTCCTGGTACACCTACTGGCTGTACCCTACCTGTATCGGGGTCAATGATTTTGACCTCGATGTGCGGGTGAATCTGCCCTACGGTGCTTACCTGCTTCTCGATAGGTGTCCCAATACGGGTTTGTGTACTGACGGGACTAGTTTCGGTCATTCCATAGGCGATCTGTACTTCGGACATGTGCATCAGAGATTGTACCTTTTTCATCACTTCTACAGGGCAGGGCGAGCCGGCCATTACTCCGGTACGTAGGCTGCTGAGGTCATATTTTTTAAAATCGGGGTGTTCAAGCTCGGCAATAAACATAGTAGGTACTCCGTACAAAGCTGTAGCTTTTTCAGTCTGCACAGCCTGAAGTACTTCTGCTGGGTCAAAAGCTTCACTGGGATAGATCATGGCTGCCCCGTGTGCTACACAGCCCAGATTCCCCATCACCATACCAAAACAATGATAAAGCGGCACGGGGATGATGAGTCGATCTTGGTGGGTAAAATTCATGGATTCCGTCACAAAATAGCCATTATTGAGAATATTGTGGTGGCTTAGGGTGGCTCCCTTGGGATAACCCGTCGTGCCACTGGTATATTGGATATTGATGGGTTCATCAAAGCTGAGTTTTGCCTGTTGTACCGCCAGTTGGGATTCACTGACCCGGTCGGCCAAAATAAGTGTTTCTGCCCAGGTATACATTCCTGGATGAGGCTCTTCGTGGAGTGTAATTACAAATTGTAAATGAGGAAGCTCTTTTGAATTTATTTGACCAGGCTGTGCAGATTTAAGCTCAGGTATCAGCGAATAAATCATTTCGGTGTAAGAAGTAGCTTTAAACTGGTGCGCTGCTATCAACATCCGGCATCCCGACTGATTAAGGGCATACTTCAGTTCGTTGAGTCGGTAGCTGGGGTTGATGTTTACGAGAATAGCACCAATTTTAGAGGTGGCAAACTGGCTGATCGTCCATTCAGAGCGATTGGGAGACCAGATGCCTACTCGATCCCCTTTCTCGATACCCAAAGCCAACAGCGCACGGGCAAATGTATTGACATTTTGCTGTAGCTCGCTATAGGTCCAGCAAATGCGTTGGTGGCACACAATCAAGGCATCTTGATTGGGGTATTTTTTTACGGTTGCGTCCAACTGATCTCCAATGGTGATGCCCAGGAGCGGTTTTTCACTTGTGCCGGAGAGATAGCTTAGGTTTTGCATAATCTAGAGATTTAATATTTTTCTAATTGATGAGAAAAATACTAAAAAATCAGAGATTATTTAAATCTAATAAGTTTTTTTTCAAGAAAAATATCCGCTTTAAATCATTGGTAATTTGAGGAAATAGGTTTCTGATTCGGACAAACCTCCGAATCGGAAATATAACCTGCATCAAGCCACATCTATTTCAAACTGTACCAAATCCACGAATTCTTGCACCCGATTATCAATATCTTTTGCATGAAGCCCAATTAAGCCTTCTGTGCCGAATTTACCCACACAAAAAGAAGCCATCGCCGAGCCGTAAATAATGGCTCTTTTCATATTCTCAAAGGAAATATCATCGCTCTTGGCCAAGTAACCGATAAATCCGCCTGCGAAAGTATCTCCTGCACCAGTGGGGTCAAAAACTTCTTCCAGGGGCAAAGCTGGCGCAAAGAAAATCTGATGTCCGTGAAACAAAAGTGCCCCGTTTTCTCCTTTTTTAATGATCAGATATTTAGGACCCATATCCATAACTTTGCGAGCAGCTTTGATGAGTGAATATTCTCCAGAAAGCTGTCGCGCTTCTTCGTCATTGATAGAGAGTACGTCTACCATTTTCAGGGTCTCACGAAGATCATCAGGTGTGTTGCTAATCCAGAAATTCATGGTATCCATCAGGATCAGCTTGGGGCGTTTCTGTAATCTCCCTATGACTATAGCCTGAATTTGAGGGGTTAGGTTACCCAGCATGAGGTATTTACAATCCTGGTAAGTATCCGGGATCAAAGGATCAAAATCCGCCAGTACGTTTAGCTCGGTCACGAGTGTATCGCGAGAGTTTAAATCCAAGTGATATTTACCTTTCCAGAAAAATGATTTTTCATCTTTTTTCAATTGAACTCCTTCGGTACGGATGCCCATATTTTGCATCATTTCTATAGATTCTTGTGGAAAATCGCCACCTATTACGCCTACCAAGTTAGTTTTTTTGCTAAAATAAGAAGCTGACAATGAAGCATAAGTGCCTGAACCACCGATGGTTTTGTCTACTTTACCGAAAGGAGTCTCCAATCCGTCCAAAGCGACTGTGCCTACCACTAATAATGACATATTTTTGTATGTTTTATGTTTCTACCAATTTTATTTTCTGAAAATCTGCAACAAAACTCTATAAGAATCCTGGTATTTACAAACAATCTTTCTTTTTTTAACTTTCTATTTTATCTCCAAAAAAAATTCTTGCTCTATCAAGAAACTATAATATATTAATATATGTTAATATATTTGTAAAAATAAATTTATTTTTGTAATATTGAGATGTAATATTACTGTTTGATTCAAATTCACAAAAATATTTACAATAAATCCTTTTAATTTTCTTAAAAACCAACCTTATGAAAATAGAACAAATTTATACCGGATGTTTGGCCGAGGCGGCTTATTACATTGAGTCTGAAGGTGAAGTAGCGATCATTGATCCTCTACGAGAGACAGAACCCTATATCAAAAAGGCACAAAAATCCGGACACACCATCAAATACATTTTCGAGACACATTTTCATGCCGACTTCGTATCGGGGCACGTGGATTTGGCGCAAAAAAGCGGGGCTCAAATCGTATATGGACCAGGTGCCAAAACCACCTATAAGATCAATGAAGCGCAAGACGGAGAGATTTTTCAACTGGGAAAATTACAAATTCAGGTATTACATACTCCTGGTCATACCCTTGAGAGCAGTACTTTTCTGCTCAAAGATGAAAACGGAAAGGATTATGCCATTTTTACTGGGGATACTTTGTTTATTGGGGATGTAGGAAGACCCGACCTGGCGCAAAAAGTCGGACAGATCACGATGGAAGATTTGGCAGGTATGCTCTATGAATCTTTGCACAATAAAATTATGGTTTTGGACGATGATGTCATCGTGTATCCTGGTCACGGTGCGGGTTCAGCTTGTGGAAAAAATATGAGCAAAGAAACTTTTGATACTCTAGGTAATCAAAAACGCAACAACTATGCACTGAAAGCCAAGACCAAGGCAGATTTTATTAAACAAGTGACCTCAGGTTTGCTTCCTCCTCCACAATATTTTGCCAAAAATGCCGTGATCAATAAAACAGGCTATGAAAGCATTGATATTGTTCTTGAGCGAGGGGGTATTGCTTTGGATCCGCAGCTTTTTGAAGATGTTGTAAACCGAGAAGGTGCCTTGGTACTAGATACCCGAAGCCCTCAGGACTTTGTAAAAGGGTTTATTCCCAACTCAATTTTTATTGGAATAGACGGTTCTTTTGCTCCCTGGGTCGGAACATTGATCACTGACCTGAAGCAAGCACTTGTGATCATTACTGACCCAGGCAGAGAAGAAGAAGTGGTGACCCGCCTGGCTAGAGTGGGGTATGACAATACATTAGGTTATCTGGAGGGGGGAATCGAGGCTTGGAAAAATGCCGGCAAGGAATTAGACACCCTCAAGTCTATCACTGCCGAAGAACTACAAAAAATCATGGAAACTGATCCGGCTGCCAAAGTAGTAGATGTTCGTAAACCCACTGAATTTGATTCTGAGCACATATCAGATGCCTTGAATCTGCCTTTGGACTTTATCAATGAAGTGATGAGTGATTTCCAAAAAGAAGAGACTTATTACCTGCATTGCGCTGGGGGTTATCGGTCGGTGATTATGGCTTCTATCCTAAAATCTCGTGGTTTTGATCAACTGGTTAATATCGAAGGAGGTTTTGCAGCTATTAAGGAGACTACCATTCCGGTAACGGACTATGTTTGCCCATCTACTTTGTAATCAGGATATTTTTATAGAATGTTGGGAATTGGTTTTCACGTAGAAAATTGGAAAACTGATTTCCTCACATCACAAAATTTACATAAACTCATAAACTTAATCGCATGCAAGTTCATATAAACAATTGGTTGGGTATGACACTTTTATATTTCACAGTCATACATCCCACATTCGCTCAAGATCACCCACACGGTATGCACAATCAAGCCAACAAGCACATGCACAGTCAAAAATTTGACACCCTCGTTGCCCGCTTTGAAAATGAAGAAAGAGCAAAGTGGCAGCAACCCGAAAAGGTCATTGCCCTGATGGGCAATTTAAAAAAAGCCACCGTAGTAGAAATCGGTGCAGGTACAGGCTATTTTAGCTTTAGAATTGCTCCACAAGCCAAACAAGTCATCGCTGCGGATGTAGATGAGCGTTTTTTGGAATATATCAACCAAAAAATCCAAAAAGAAAATCTATCTGCCAAAATCCAAACCCGAAAAATCCCCTATGACTCTCCCCTGCTCGAGCGTGAAGAGGCTGACTGGGTGCTGCTGGTCAATGTCTATCACCATATCGAGAACCGAGTAGACTATTTTCAAAAAACAAAAGAAGGACTGAAATCTAAAGGCAAATTGATGATCGTAGATTTCAAAAAAGGAGATTTACCACACGGTCCTTCGGATGAGATGAAACTCAGTGCCGATGCGGTGAAACAAGAATTGGAAAAAGCAGGTTTTAATAAGATTCAGATAGACCAAAATACCCTGGAATATCAGTATATTCTCATAGCAGAATGAAGTCAATAGTTCACAGATCCATGTGGGTCTATTTGGTTTATACAAGATTTAACTGCTAGAATCGATGGATTTTCTCTTGTTATCTACGAACTCTCCCTATAAAAATGAAGAAATATCTACCCATTTTTGAGTGGTTAACCAATTATCCGAAGGCATATTTCAAGAATGATCTTACAGCAGGGCTTATTGTAGGGATTATGCTCATTCCGCAAGGGATGGCTTATGCTTTGATTGCAGGTTTGCCTCCGGTGTATGGGTTGTATGCGGCACTGATTCCGCAGGCGGTGTATGCTGTGATGGGTACTTCTCGTCAGCTTTCCGTTGCACCTGTAGCGATGGATTCTTTGCTAGTAGCTGCGGGTTTGTCTACATTGGCAGTAGTGGGAAGTGTCGAGTATATCGAGCTAGCCATTTTACTGGCTTTGTTGATGGGCAGCATTCAGTTTTTATTTGGGGTATTCAGGTTGGGCTTTTTGGTGAATTTTCTTTCCAGTCCGGTGATTAGTGGTTTTACCTCTGCGGCTGCTTTTATCATTGGGCTGAATCAGCTCAAGGACTTTACAGGCATCAATACAGGGCGGAGCAATCAAATACAAACCCTTGTTTATCAAGGTTTTAACAATATAGAGCAAATCCATTGGTTTACGCTGATTTTAGGAATTTTGGGGATTTTGATCTTACAGACGGTCAAAAACATCAATAAAAAATATCGCTTGACTATACCAGGTTCTTTGATTGTTGTTGTATTGGGTATTTTGGCAGTGGTATGGTTTGATTTGGAAAAATACGGTGTAAAAATCGTTGGAGAAATTCCACAAGGTTTTCCACTGCCTAGTATTCCTGATTGGTCAAATCCTGCTCTGAGAGATTTGTTGGCCATTGCCTTTCCACTGGCTTTGATAGCTTTTATGGAAGCTATCTCTGTATCCAAAGCCATGCAAATGAAAAACAAAGACCATGAAATCAGACCCAATCAGGAGCTCATTGCCCTGGGCATGGCTAATATCATCGGTTCTTTTTTCAGGGCTTTTCCTACCACAGGGGGCTTCTCACGCACAGCCGTCAATGAACAGGCTGGGGCAAGAACAGGTATGGCTTCTCTGGTGAGTGCCGTATTTATCGCTCTTGTCTTATTATTTCTTACGCCGGTATTTTATTTTTTGCCCAAAGCCATCCTGGCAGCGATCATTATCGCGGCAGTATACAGTCTGGTAGATACAAAATACCCCAAATTTCTTTGGAAAAATAAAAAGGACGAACTCCTGATGCTTTTGGTTACTTTTATAGTGACGCTTACGATGGGAATTCAAGAAGGTATTCTGATCGGTGTGTTTCTTTCTTTGATTCTGGTAATTTATCTCACCACACAACCACATTATGCCGTTTTAGGTTGCTTTCCAGATACCCAAGAATATCGCAATGTAAGTCGTTTTGAGGAAGTAATTACCCGGCAAGATGTTTTGATTGTACGTTATGATGCCTCCCTGTATTTTGCCAATCTCAGTCATTTTCAGGAAACTATGCGAAAGCTAGTGCAGGCAAAAATGCCCAATCTGAAACTACTGATACTCAACGCTGAAAGCATTAATACTGTAGATGCCAGTGCTTTGGAAATGCTCAATCAATGGGTTGACGAGCTAAAAAAGCAACACATTCAGTTGTATATGACTGGCGTAAAGGGTCCTGTAAGAGATGCCTTGCACCGGAGTGGAGTGATGCAGAAAATCGAAGCTGAGAAATTCTTCCTGCATATTCAAGAAGCAGTTGATTTTTATGACCAAAAAAACGCACATTGGGTACAGAAATCAAACCAATACGCTCGCCAAAGTAATGTCGGCTAATTTTATTAACTCTTTTTGGTCAATGATACTTTTGACAATATTCATGAGGTGTTTTATAAATATATTCTCTTAAACAAATCTACCCAATCCACGCCAATTATCCAAATTATTGTTTGATGACCCTTTTTGTAATTTTTATACTTTTGCTTTCCAGTACGAGCAGATACGTACCACCGCTCAATGCTGCCAGTTCAAGGCGAAGTTTGGAAATCGAGACTTGCGAAGGGCTAAGCTGTTTTTGAAATACGTCTCGCCCCAACATATCCACCAAGCGGATTTGGTAATTTTCTTGGGGATTCAGTCGAAGCTCCAGGTTTAGATCTGTGATAAATGGATTGGGGAAAAGCTGAGAGATTTCGGGCAGGATGTCTCCTTCCAATCGTACCGAACGAATAGGCGAATAACTAAAACTGGCATCTGCATCCACCATTTTCAGGCGATAATAGCTTGTGCCGGATAGCGGAGAAAAGTCTGTGAACTGATAATTTTGGCGGTTATTGCTATTTCCTACAGCATCGACAAGCCCCAAGCTTTCAAAATTTTGGGCATCATTACTTCTTTGTATTTCAAAATGACTTGTATTTACTTCCACAGTTGTAGCCCAATCAAGCTGGATGGTTCGCTCGGCAATTTTACGGGCTTCAAAAGAAACCAGGCTAAGGGGTAAGGGATTCACCCCTGTCTTGGAGGCAAATGTCCAGGGACTGAAATTATTCTGGCGAAAATCTGTGGTGATTTTGCCCTGGCTCAGATTTCCGCTGACAACTCCGCCTTTGTCCGTCCATTTCCCGGCTTCAAAATGGGCTACCTTCAAATCATTGATGGATACATTGACCAAATCCGTAAAAATAGGGTCTTGCCAATAGATGGATACAAGGGCTTCGGTGGTTCCGGTACCCGATAGGGTATTGCCTCGTTTGAGGTCCCAATATTCCAGCAGACTTACATGATTTAAAGTTGAATCCACCGTATAGTTGCCATACCCAAAGGGATAATATTGTGCCTCAAAATAATCGTTTGTCTGGCTAAGATTTAGGTCACTTATTTCTAGGCGTGCCCATTTTGTACCCTTTCCGAGCGGAAACACAAAAGGATCATCGCCGATTTTACGCATTGGGCCATTCACAAAACTTGCAGCACTACCCGTTGAACTAGTCGCATCATCCTGAAGTACCAGCAAATGGGTGTTGGATGAATTGATCAGCCCGGAGGTGAGCGTAAGATGCCCACCGCTTTTGATCGTGATTTCACGGTTTAATGTAGCACTTGCAAGCCCGTCTTTGTCTACGATCAGGTCATAAAATTCCAAGGAACTTGATCCACTGATGAATGCACTATTGCCAAAAAAGGTTACTATGCTATTGTGTTGGGCTTCAAAAGTGGAATTATTTACGATGTCACCACCGATATTGAGCTTGATATGGGAGTTAAGCCTAAAGTGCCCTCCGGTATTGTTAAAGTCATTGTTGACGGTTAGATCTTGCTCAAGGATTAACAAAGCTTCGCCACTTTTCTCGATACTTAGGTCATAAAGGCTTGTTGTACCGTTTCCACGGAGGGTATCATCTCCGGCCTGGGTGAATACCAGTTCTGTACCTGCTGATCCCTGCAAGTTTCCGTGATTAAAAAGGCTTTGTTGCAGGGTAATGGCACCATTCACCAGGTTCAATTGATGTGCTTCTGGATTGGTCAATGTGTTGATTACCGTGATGCTGTTTTCTACGTCGATTTGCCCGCCAGTTTTATTAATAATTAATTGATGACTAAATACGGGATTTGTGCCATAAATTCGGGAAGAGGCGTTATTTCCAAAAAACTCAATGATACCCGTTCCGGTAAAAATTCTTTGATTTTCAAAATCATCCTGAAGGCGAAGTAGATGATTGTTAATAAATTGACCATTGTTTTGAATAAACACGTCATAGGTAGCGGTAATCGTGCCGTTGTTTGTAAGGATAGAAATATCCCGGACATATACATTTTGTTGGGCTGTGATTGTTCCGCTATTGATCAATTGCCCGTTACTGATGAGTTCAAGGTGTCTTCCGGTGGTGATCAGTCCAAAATTTTGGGTTATTGAACTATTTCGGTTGGCGTAATCGGCAGCAAGGGTGCTGATAGTTCCTGAGTTATTATTGATTACTTGAGCGTTGTTATAGCTATAAATTCCCCAGGAAGTGGAAAGTGTGCCACTATTGACAATCAAAGAATTATCATAATTATCGTGATAATAATCTGAATAATAACGCCCGTTATTGGTGATGAGTCCCGTACCTCGATTATTGGTTCTGTAATTTGTATAAAAATTAGCATTATTTTGATTGATGATAGTGCCTCTGTTTTCGTTTTGGTATACGGTCAGGGTATCTCGATTGTCGAGGGTAGCTCCGGCGTTGTTATAAAGAAATCCGGTACTGTGTAAAGTACCCAGGTTGATTAAGGTAGCCTGGTTATTCAAAGCACCCGAATTTGTGATATGAATGCTTCGATTGGCTGTAATTTCAAGGATTCCTCCGTTATTATTCAAATCTCCGGCTATTCGTATGGGACGATCCACACTTGTAAGGGCAGCCCCAGTTTTCTGATTGACTAAATGATAAAAAGCTATAGGTTGATCACCACTGATGCTTGCATTGTTTCCACCAGTAAAGATTACCGAACTATTGGTTTGGGCATTTAGTACACCGTCATTGACAAAATTAGCCAAAAGTGAAATGGCGATATTGGGGAAAACCGATACGGTATAATTATTTGGAATAATCAAATCTTCGGTGACTTCTATATTTTGCTCCACCTGCAAAAGCCCGGAAGTTTTACTCAAAATCAAATGATGTGAAAAGGCAGGGTTCGTACTGCCATAGATTCGGGAAGTAGCTGGAGTATTGTCATAAAACTCCAAAATACCGTTTCCGCTAAAGACCCCATTATTTTCAAAGTTTTGCCGAACCTGAATCAGATTTTCATTGCTTACCGAGGCCGTAGCAGAAGTAATGCGAAAATCCAAGCCGCAAGTAATCAAACCTTGATTCAGTATTGAGGCTGTTGTACTTAATACAATAGAACCCGGGCTGGGGTTTGCCTGAACGGTCAGCGTAGCACTGCTTGAATTATTGATGCGGCTGTTATTATTTAGGCTAATCGTACCTGCTCGGGCATATCCGGTGATGAGTGTCTCAAAATTATCCATGATAAAATTATTGGACATGGTGATTTTTTCATAAACCAGTAAGCTATCCTGATTGATCAGTCGGGCATCATTCCGTCCGAAAATCTCATCGAGGATAATCAAAGTATGGTTATTGGTGAATTGATGGTTATTTCGGATGTCCAGATCATCATCAATTTGTATAAAACCTTCATTTAATAGATCAGAATTACCATTTCCCAAAATATCAACTGCCCGAAAATTTTGGTAATTCAACAATAGGGCATTGTCATTCAAGGCGGCATTTTCCAGCATTCTGATGGTTCCGTGGTTCATGACTTGTCCTTCATCCTGAATAGTCAGCCTCCAGTTTCCATTGAATACACTGTTATTAAAGATTGTTCCCGAACAATTGATTTCTCCACCTGCTCCTGTACCGACTACCCGGAGGGTGTCATTGATTGTAAGTGTTGGAAGCACCACAGCCTGCACACCCGGTGAAATATCCGAAGAAATATTCAGACTTTTGGCAATGGCAGCCGCCGTATCGATGCTAGGAAAGAAAGGGCGATCTCCGATAAGCCATACATCATTCAGATCAGTGGGTACTTCGGCTGGAGACCAATTGAGGCGATTGTGCCAGTTGTTGTCGATCGCTCCTATCCAGGTCACAATACCCCAATCCAGGTTATTCTGTTCGTATACCAATGTCCAATGTTTGAACTGTCCAAATGTATTTTGCCCTGGGGCACTTTCTATATACCCACTCATATCAAAAGTTCCATTCAAGTTAAAGCCTTCTCTGGTTTCCCAAATATCTGCTGCATCATTCCACTGACCGATTTTAAGCAATGCTGGGTCAATCGTTGTATTGGGTCCATTCAGCCCGCTGACGGTTCCACTTTCCCAGTAAAGCCTTACGCTGACTGTGGTAGTGCCGTTTCGCTCCAGTCGCCAATATTCTCTATCGCTGGCATCCCCCAGGGGCGGCGAATTCAGCGAACTGTTTCCAAAGGTAACTGCAAAATATTCTGCTGTAAAAAAATCGGTATTGACTCCTGCTACTGTAGGGTTTATGGCTATTCGCCCTGTTCGTCCGTCTTTGCCGATCGGAAAAATAAAAGCAGTATTGCCTATTTTTCGGATCGGCCCATCTACAAAACTATCGGCGTGGGCACTGCTGCTGGTAGCTGCGTTGCCAAGAATGAGTAATCGAGCACTATATGCGGTTATGATTCGCCCGCGGGTCAGTTGGAGGTGATTGTTGACGGTGATGCTGAGGTTGTTCTCAATACGCACCGAAGCCTGCACATTGGTTGCAGGATTCAAGGCCGTTTTGTTGATGGTCAAATTATTAAAACTTACGCTGGAAGATAGCACCAAACTAATCAAATCTCCAGTAAAAATTACTGTTGAATTGGCGGAGGCATTAAAAACGCCCGTATTATCCCTTCGGAAATCTTCATAAACAGTCATGGTGCGGTTTGTATTCAGCGTAAATGTTCCTCGGATAATTCTAAAATCACGTATCACGATCAAATCCGTCTGAAAATCAACCAGAGTAGCTGTATTGTTTTTATCAATGGTTAAATCCCGGAACTGAGGCGTTCCGCTTCCACTTACCAAAGCTGCCGTAGTACCTCCCATTCTGAAAAGTCCAGTATTTTGAATCAATGAACCTTCTATGCTGAGGTTACCGTCCAATCTAAACTCGGCAGCGTTGAGTGTAAAATTGACTGCCAAGGGGATTTGTAGGTTTTCATAAAAAATTGTATTCCTATTAAAGGTGACTATACCACCCGTTTTGCTGACAATGACAGTTCTAAAATTGAAATTAAATGTACCATCAAAGATTTGATTACCATTACCTGCAAATTCAAAAGTAGAAGGGTTCGGTGGATCAAACAAAGCTCCATGATTTGTAAAATCACCGTGTAAACTGATCTGTTGCCCACTTCCGAGTACCAATCGCCCTTGTGTGACTGTTAGGTCTTCAAATATTCGGACAGGTGCGCTGAGGGTCAATGTAGCCCCACCGCTTTTGTTCAGAGTTAGATTTCTAAAATCATGGGTTCCTGTGCCGGAAACTGATACACTGCTGGCACCTTCAAAAATCACAGTATTTCCAACAGCACTGTTGTCGAGGATTCCATGATTGATCAAATTATTGGATAATCTCAGGATATGACCCGAGTGCAGCAAGACGCTCACCCCTGCAGGAATGGTCAGGTTTTGAATAATAGAGATGTCGGTAGCATATTCAATTGTGCCTGCTGTTTTGGAGATTTGAAAAATATCAAAATTAATCTGTGTGGCTGTACCACTGAATAGATTGGTAGCCGTTCCGCTTACTTCAAAAACACCTCCTGTTTGAGAGCTGAAAGTGCCATTCACCAGAAAATTTCCATTTAAGCGCAGGCTTCTACCCGCATAGAGTGTACATGTACCGATATTCAGATTGAAGTCCTGACTGATATTGATATTCATCTGGCAGTTTACTCCTCCTCCGGTTTTGTTGATGATCAGATAGCCGATATTCAGACTACTTCCCCCGGAAATTACACTCGTAGCAGAACCGCTAAACTCCAGAGAGCTTGTACTGGCCGCAGTAAAAGAGCCATTGATGGTAAAATCATTTTCCAAACCCAATAAAAATCCAGAACTCAAAGTCATACTCACTCCCGTAGGAATACTCAGATCATGAACGATACGGACATTCTGGGATAAAATAATGCTCCCTGCCGTTTTACTGATTTGTAAAGTGTGAAAATTACTAGGTTTAGTACCGCCAATACTCGTTAATCCTGTACCCCGTATATCAAAAATGCTATTGGGTTCTGCATTAAATTCTCCATAATTTAAGAAATTTTGGCTGATAGAAAGCTGGGCATCTGTTTTAAGTATAACATTCACTCCAGCCGGAACAATCATATTATTGCTTATACTTAGATCCAGCCCGATTTCTACATTTCCGCTTACTTTATTGATGATCCATTGACTGAGAACCAGTGCGTTTGTTCCATCCAGGAAATTTGAGTCCGGTCCCTTAAGTTCTAGGATACTTCCGTTTGCGGCACTCAAGGTAGCCAAGTTGTGTAGACTTCCAAACAAAGAAATCGTCATAAAGGAATTAAGCGTGGCTGTACCTGTGCTAAGGGTGAGGTCTTCTAAGACACTGATAGATTGATCTATGGTTAAAGTTCCGCTGCCAGATTTAGCCATTTCCAGATTACGAAAGGTATTAATTCCCGTTGCTGAAATGGCTATGTTGCTAGTACCTCCAAATATCAAAGTACTTCCGGGTTGGCTGGAATCAAAAACTCCCTGATTGATAATTAGCTGGTTACACGTCAGACGGCGATTGGCTTGTAGGCTGAAAAGTACCCCTGTGGGGATGGTAAAAGTTTGGTTTACCTGGAGGTTTTGATCTATGGAAACCGTCCCGGAAGTTTTTGAAAGTTGAAAGAAATCCAGGATGCAGGGGTTCGTTCCGGTAATTGTATTCGTGCCAGCACCAGTAAGATTTATTATACTCCCAGAAGCGGCGTTTAGATTGCCGTTGTTGGTAAAGTCATTTCCCAGAGAAAGGGTCATCCCAGAAGCCAGATTACAAATGACTGCGGGAGGAATCGTAAAATCTTCTTCAAGAGTCAGACTTTGATTGATATTTAAATTGCCGTTGGTTTTATTTAAAATTAATTCTTTGATATCGAGGGGTGAAGTTCCGCTTAGGGTGTGATTACCCGTTCCTTGTAAAATGACCCTGCTATTGCTTTGGGTGTTGAGTATCCCTGTACTTTGCAGATTTTTGTATAAACTCAGGGTGTTGCTTGTATTTAATTGTACGAAACCGTTCAGGATTGCCAGGTCTCCTTGTACGATAATATCTGTGTTAAGGGTCAGTTGTCCTGCCCCGCTTTTGTCTATTTCCAGATTTTGAAAAATGCTTAATCCGCTTCCGGCAAGGCTCACCGTGCTGTTCCCTGTAAATGCGACCGTATTGCCATTGCTACTCAGGTCAATTGTGCCTTGATTGATTAATTGGCCATCTAGGGATAATTTCCTAGATGCTCCTAAAACCACAGTTACTCCCACAGGAATCTGGCAATTTTGGTGAATCAAAATATCTTGATTGATTTGAATAACTCCCCCTGTTTTAAGGATTTCAAGTTGGTCAAAATTGGTGATGCCCGTCCCGGAGATGGTGTTGGTTCCTGTACCCTGCAATCTACACGTACTTGGGTTGGATGAAATGAGCAGGCTGTTGTTGGTCAGATTCCCCCCCAAAGTAAGTACGATATTTAAATCAACCTGAAGGCTGCCATTGTTGATACTTAGGTCATTGGCGAGGTTGATGTCTCTTGTCAGAAGAATACTCCCACCGCCTGATTTATTGATGGTAAGATTACTGAAATTAATGCTATTGCTGCCGCTCAATTGATGATTACCTGTGCCATTAAATTCTACGGTACTGGGCTGGGCAATACTAAAAGCCCCATCATTATTGAGATTTGCTGCAATGCGTAGGGTGCGGTTGGTAGAGAGAAGCACCGTACCGCTATTTTGGAAATTTCCCGATACAGTTATATTGGCACCGTTGATATTTAAGACACCTTCATTATTGAGGTTGGTAGTCACAGCGAGAGAACCACTATTGATATTGAGAGTAGCACCGACTTCAATATCCAGGCTTTGGATACTAATCGCAGAACTAATTGCAGGACTGAAACCAGCATTACCAACGATTGCCTGGATCGAGCCGACAGGCACGCCATTATCCCAATTGCCAGCATTATTCCAATTACTATTCACGGCCCCAATCCACCGGGTAGTTTGCGCCACACCAAAACTAAAATTTAAATTTAAACTCAGTAAGACCAAGACCAAAAACAGACTGGTCTGAAAACGGTTGATTTTTTTCATAAATCTTATAAGAACTTCATTAAGTATGTGAGATGCCTCAGTCGGCTTAGGATGAAAATTACCGACTCAATGGATTGAAATTGGCTGAGAAATTTTATTTTTGTTGAGAATGTTGTTAACAATACATACGATTGAGGGTCAAATCATAAACCTGAATCTTTTTATATTCGACAAACTACTTCTTTTGCACCATGATTGGTTTTTTTTCAGGGGTGAGTGTTTTTATTCTGAATATCTTCTTTACTGTTTGTTAGGAGAACTGAGAAAAATATCAAAATTATTGTGCTGGAATATGTCAAAAGTCTAAACAGAAGGATCAAAACCTTTTGGGGTGATTTTTGTATGAAAAATTAGTGAAAAACAATTTATTTGCTGTACTTAAATCTCTAAAATTAAGGCATTCATGAAAATAATCACGCTCAAGCCTAGCAAATTTATTCTTATTTTTTGGGGAATTCTCTGGCCGTTTTCTCTGCTTGCACAGCCTAAAACGCTTGAATTTGAGCGATTAACCCTTCGAGATGGGCTTTCTCAAAGCCACGTATATTGTATTTTGCAGGACAAACAAGGCTTTATGTGGTTTGGTACTCAAGATGGTCTCAACCGCTTCGACGGATATGATTTTAAAATTTATAAAAAAGACCTTCAAAGCCAAAACACCCTCAGCAATAATCAAATTAATAGCTTGGCTACTGACCTGCAACAATATCTTTGGATTGGTACAGATAACGGACTGAGCCGCTATGATTATCGCCAAGATAGCTTTATGAGTTTTATCCCTGAAAAATCCAAACCCGGCAAAAGCCTCTTGGATCCCAAAGTAAATACATTGCTGGTTGACAAAAAGAACAATCTTTGGATTGGGACTCCCGCAGGACTGAATAGAATGGCTTTCAATAAAAAATCTTTTGATTTTGTGCAATTTCCAGAATTAAACAAAAAAAATGTACTTTGTATACTAGAAGAAAAGTCAGGACAAATTTGGGTAGGTACAGACAGTGGACTTTTTAAATTAAACGATAACACACAAAATTTTATTCCCTACACTTTTTCCAACCCTGAAATAAACTCCCTAAAATCTCTTTCTATTCAGACTATCTTCCAAACTCAAAACGGGCAAATTTGGGTGGGCACTTCCAAAGGATTGTTGGTCCTGGAAAACTCCAAAGCATCAAGAATTGCCCTTAAATCAGATAAAAACTCACAGGCAAACGATTATCCTTCCATCTTAAGCCTGCAATCCGACGGCAATGGTTTTTTGTGGATCGGTACCGAAGAAGGGCTTTTTATCTTAGACCTTCAAACCAGACTACAAACCCACTACCTGCGAGATTCCAAATTACAAGGAAGTCTGAGTTCCAACCACATCTTTAATATCTACCGTGACCGAACCAATATTATGTGGCTAGGAACGTACATCGGAGGAATCAACAAATACGACCCTAGATGGCGTAATTTCACGCATGTTTTTCAGGATAATTCTGGACTTAGCTCCAACAACGTAAAAAGCTTTTGCGAAGGCGCAGATAACTCTCTTTGGATAGCTACTTATCAAGGAGGCCTGAACCGCTATGACCGGATGAGCAAAGAATTTACTGTGTATAAAGCAGGAGATGCACCCGGAAGTTTGAAAGATAATGACATTCAGGTAGTCTATAAAGATTCTAAGGGTACAATCTGGGTAGGAACTAAAAATACTGGGCTTTGTAAGCTCAATCCCGATCAAAAAACTTTCACCTATTATCCCGTTATCCAAAAAGATAAAACCTCTGATTCTTCCAAATCTTTGCTAAGTGCCTATATACGAGCTATTTATGAAGATACACAGCACAATCTATGGGTAGGTACCTGGGATGGAGGTCTCAGCAAAATAACTTTCAAAAACAATGACTATACCATTCGGCATTATCTGCCTGATTCCCAAAATCCAGGCAGTATCCGAAGCAATTCTATTTATTCGCTGATGCAGGATCGCTCCGGGATTATCTGGGTGGGTACTCGTGGAGGAGGTTTGAATAAATTTGATCCCAAGACAGAAAAATTTACCGCTTACCTCAACGACCCCAAAAATCCTCAAAGTATCAGCAATGACAAACCCCTGTGCATATTTGAAGACAGCAAAAACAGGCTTTGGGTAGGAACCTATGGTGCTGGAATGAATCTTTTTGACCGGAAAAAAAATGTTTTTATACGTTTTGGCGAAAAAGAAGGACTCCCCAATGACGTAGCCTATGGAATCCTGGAAGATAATCAGGGTAATCTTTGGATCAGTACCAACAAAGGATTGGCTAAATTTGACCCCGATAAAAAAGCTTTCAGCAATTACGATGTGTTTGATGGCTTACAAAGTAATGAATTTAATGGAGGTGCATTTTTCAAAAGCCAAACCAACGGACAAATGTTTTTTGGGGGAATTAACGGTTTTACACATTTTGACCCGGATAAGATTGAATCCAATAAAATTCCGCCTCCAGTTATACTCACTGATTTTCAGGTTTTTAATCAAAGTTTGAGAATCAATGACCCGAATATGCCTTTACTAAAGCAACATATCAGCGAAACCGAAACGCTCACACTTAACTATAATCAGTCTTTTTTCTCCCTTGAGTTTGTGGCCTTGAATTATACCCATACCGAAAAAAATAAATATGAATATCGCCTGGTAGGGTTTAAAAACGACACATTGAACTATACCTACAATCGGCGCTTGGTAACCTATACCAATCTGGACCCCGGCAATTACACTTTCCAGGTCAGAGCCAGCAATAATGATGGCGTTTGGAGCAAAATTAAATCCCTTAAAATTTATATCCGCCCTCCCTTCTGGCAAACCTGGTGGTTTAGAATAACTGCTACACTCATAGGTCTATCCTTGGCTTATGCCATCTATCTCTATCGCATTCGCCGCATCCAGCAGCGAAAGGAAGAACTGGAATACGAAGTAAAAATACAAACCGCTCAGATCAATCAGCAAAAAGAAGAAATTCTGGCTACCCTAGAAAATCTCAAAACCACCCAGGCACAATTGCTTGAATCTGATAAAATGGCCTCCCTCGGTCAACTTACCGCTGGTATAGCCCACGAAATCAATAACCCAATCAACTTTGTATACGCAGGTACTAGCTCCCTCAAAGCCAATATCAATGATTTGATAGAAGTACTGGAAGCATACGGAGAAATCAGCCCTCAAAATGTAGAAAGCAAGCTCAAGGAAATTATGGAGCTGAAGGAGGATATGGAATTTGAAGAAATTCTTGAAGAAATCAATGACCTCACTGATAGCATCCGCCGAGGTGCCGAAAGAACCGCCGAAATTGTAAAAGGATTGCGTACCTTCTCGCGCCTCGACGAAGATGACATCAAACTGGCAGATATGCACGAAAATCTGGATGCCACAATTTCTATTCTTCGCAACCAGGTCAAAAATCGGATTGAGCTTGTAAAAGAATACGGAACTATCCCCTCTATTGAGTGCTACCCCGGAAAACTCAACCAGGTATTTATGAATATCATCTCCAATGCCATTCAAGCCATCAAAGACAAAGGCACTATTACAATTAAAACCTTTAAAAAAGATGAGCATTTTATCGGAATATCCATCCGAGATAGCGGCTCAGGAATGCCCGAAGAAGTAAAAAAACGAATTTTTGAGCCTTTTTTCACTACCAAAGACGTAGGCAAAGGTACCGGGCTAGGGCTATCCATTACGCATAGTATTATGGAAAAACACCACGGCAAAATTGAGGTAGAGTCGGAGATAGGAGTTGGCACCGAGTTTATTTTGATCCTTCCTATCAGACAAAATAAAGTCACGACCCAGGCCAATGTTTCCGAACAATCTGCTTAAATATGAAACCAGTAAGGCTTTTGAGATATGAATAAAAAAAAGATACTTTATGTAGATGATGAAGAAAACAATCTGATTGTTTTCAAAAGTGCTTTCCGCAGGGATTATCAAGTTTTTACAGCACAATCCGGAGAAGAAGGACTTCATATTCTTCAAAAAGAGCCTATCGAGTTGGTAATCACCGACCAAAGAATGCCCGAAATGACAGGAATTCAGTTTTTACATAAAATCATCCCGCTTTATCCTGAAATTATCCGAATTATCCTGACAGGTTATACTGACCTTGAAGCCGTGATCGAGGCCATCAATCAAGGAGGTATCTACCAATATGTCCGTAAACCCTGGAAACATGATGAACTCAAAATGATCATTGAGAAAGGGCTGGAAACTTACCGACTCAGGCTAGAGAATCAAAACCTTATCCTTCAGCTCGAGGAACACGCCCGCGACCTAGAGTCTAAAGTCATGCAAAGAACTTATGAACTGGATTTAAAAAAACAAGAACTGGAACGCGAAAGAGACCATATTCAATCAAGTATAGATTATGCCCGACAGATTCAGGATGCACTCCTACCTCCTGTCAATGTAATCAAAAAAGCCATACCCAAATCTTTTGTGTTTTTTCGCCCAAGAGACATCGTCAGCGGCGATTTTTACTGGTTCAGCGAGGCAGAAGCCAAACCTTTGTATGCCGAAACAGACGATTTTGAGCTTAACCAAAAAACTCTGGCAAGTTTAAAAAACGAAAAAACAATCCTGGCTGTTGTTGATTGCACCGGGCACGGAATCCCGGGAGCCTTCATGTCTATGCTTGGAGATGCGTATCTTCACCAAATCATCAATCAACAAGGGATCACGGAAGCACACGAAATCCTAAAAAGATTAAACCATCATATCCAGGAAGCTCTCCAACAACCCGAATCCGGTAATGTAGACGGCATGGATATTTCTCTCTGTGTAATTGACCCGGAAACCCAAACCCTCAAGTATGCAGGTGCTAAACTCCCACTTTTTTATATCGAAAATGATGAACTCCACGAACTGAAAGGCAGCATTGCACCCATAGGCGGTGAATTTTCAGCCAACCTGCCCAGAGAATATTTTTCATATACCCTGGATATATCTCCCTCCAAAACCTTTTATATCTTTTCGGATGGTTTTCAGGATCAATTCGGAGGGACAAAGGGGAGAAAATTTATGAAAGGACACTTCAAAGCTCTCCTCCTTGAAATACACCATAAGCCCATGGACGAACAGGCAGAACTCCTCGCAAAAAACCTGGATGCCTGGATGGGAGACTATGCCCAAGTAGACGACATCCTGGTTATCGGGTTTAGATTCTAAAATGCCTTCCTATTTTAAGCTTTGATTCAACACTTCTTTTTTTATTTTTCTATATTTTTTTTCATTAAAAAATTAGAGCCTAACAAGCCATACTCCAAATTTAGGCTAGTACTCCATAAAGACACTGTGCCTAATCTGCCCCCTGTTTTGAACAAACCGCATTCATCATGACACATTACCCCGAAAAAAATACAAAAAAAACTTATTATGTTAATATTGTTGAATACTTGGTTAATATTAGACATTAAATATAACTTAGTTTTAATAAATTTGTATTATTCCACTAATGTCAAAATGACACTTATTTATTAAATAAGGTATCTGGCAAACTGCCCAAATTTAAATATTTTAACTTACAATTATTAAAGTACCAAAATGAACAAAAAACTACGCTTCTTTTACCTGCTTTTGGCTTTTTTAAGCCTTTCCATAGGATTAAAAGCCCAAGAAATCAACGGTACAGTGACCTCTTCGGAGGACGGTTCTCCTCTACCAGGAGTAAATATTATCATCAAAGGATCTTCCATCGGAACTACTACAGACACCAATGGAAAGTTTATTCTCAAGGATGTAGCTCCCAATAGTATCTTGGTGTTTAGCTCGGTAGGTTTTAACGTCCAGGAAATCAATGTGGGTAATCAAACGAACTTACTCGTCACGATGGTCAGTGATGATCAAAATCTTGAAGAAATCGTGGTCACTGCCTTGGGGATCAAAAAAGAATCCCGAAAACTGGGCTATGCAACCGCCACAGTGACCCCGGAACAATTTAATGTAAATCGTACTCCTAATTTTATGAATGCGCTGCAAGGTAAAATTGCTGGTGTGAATATTTCATCATTAGGAACCGGACCAGCGGGAACTTCCAAAATACGAATCAGAGGGCAATCTTCCATCTCCGGCCAAAATAACCCTCTTATTGTGGTCAATGGTGTACCCATAGATAATACAAACTTCGGAACCAATCCGGGGAATGCCGGTTCGGACAATTCCGTTGCAGTTCGAGGAGGTGGTGGGATCACTTCTGATGGTGGAGATGGACTTAGCAGTATCAACCCTGATGATATTGAAAGCCTCACCGTATTAAAAGGTGCCGCAGCAGCCGCCTTATATGGCTCCAGAGCCAAAGATGGAGTAATTATTATTAATACCAAATCCAAGGGCGTCGATAAAGGAATTGGTGTAACCTACAACTTGAACTATACCAATGACACACCCTTAGATTTTACAGACTATCAATATGAATATGGCCAAGGTGAGAATGGTGTCCGACCTACTACTCCCAATCCTACCTCTGGGCAATGGTCTTTCGGTGAAAGATTCCAGCCTGGAATGACTCAAATCTTGTTTGATGGGATAGAAGTGCCTTATGTGCCTCAAAGGGATATCATCAAGCAATTCTTCCGTAACGGGCAAAATGTAACACATACGGTTTCTTTGTCGACCCAGGGAGAAAAAGGAGGCATTCACGTTTCTATCGCCAACTTGGATAGCAGAGGCATCACCCCTAACAACAACTATAACCGTAAAACGATCAACTTTGGATTTAGCTACGATCTATCCAAAAAGCTTTCTTTTATGGGAAATATCAATTACTCCAATGAAGTCAACCGTAATCCTCCTAATGTAGGAAATCAGGACAATACTATCCCGGTAGCTTTGTATAACTTGGCCAACTCTATGCCCTTAGATTTGCTGGAAGAGAATAAATTTGACGCTAACGGCAACGAATTTGTCTACTCTAGGTTTAGAAATCGAACCAACCCTTATTTTACGCTTTCAGAACAATTTAATACCATCCGAAGGGATAGAATCTTTGGAAATATTGCCATCAAATACAATATCTTACCCTGGTTATATGTACAAGGTAGGGTCGGTCAAGATTATTGGTCTAGAGATCAAAGTTATAACAACTTTCCTACAGGGCAAGCCTCTCGCCCCCCTGCTCCTACAGGTTTTGTGAATGGAGTTTTTACTCAGGATGCCATTCGTTTTAGAGAAATTAATACCGATATACTTATCGCAGCTTCTCGTCAATTTGGGGAGTTTGGTGTGGATATTACCCTGGGAGGTAATCAGCTTTACCGTCGCTCGGACCTAAATAGTGTTCAAGTGACCGATTTTGTTATCCGTGATTTATATACGGTTCAGAATGGAAGGGTAAAAGACCCCATTTATAACCTCACCGAACGCAAAGTAAATTCAATTTACGGCTCGGCCGAAATCTCCTTCAAAGATTTTATTTATTTGAATGGAACCCTCAGAAATGACTGGTTTTCAACTCTTTCTGCCGAAAACCGAAGTATTCTCTATCCATCTGTTTCATTAAGTTATGTATTTTCAGAATCCTTTGGCTCTAGCCTTGGATGGTTGAGTTTTGGAAAGCTCAGGATAGCCTATGCCGAAGTGGGAAGTGATACAGATGTAGCACCCTATTCCAATAATTTATTTTATGGTATCAATCCCAACTTATTCGGAAATCCGAGTGGGGCACTACAACCCGTGGGAAGCTCTCTGGGGAACAGCCTGCCGAATAGCGGCTTGAAACCACTCCGAATAGCAGAAACAGAAATCGGATTGGAACTAAAATTATTTGAGAGTCGCCTTGGAATAGATTTGGCTGTTTATCAGAAAAATACCACAGACCAAATTGTATCTGCCCAAATCTCTGATGCTTCCGGTTTTATCAATACACTGATCAATAGTGGGGAAAGCCGTAGCCAGGGAATAGAAATATTGCTCAATGTAATACCCATTCAAAATGATGACTTTGAGTGGAATTTTACTTTTAACGGCTCATACACCAAAACCAAGGTACTCAGCCTGCTTACCGATACAGAAGGAGAATCTATTGTAGTCGGAACACACGTATTCAATGGAGAACTCCGACAAGTTGTAGGAGAAGAAATGGGGCAAATCTATGGTTTTGGCTTCCGAAGAGATGAACAAGGCCGGCAAATTTTCGGACAAAACGGCATCGCACTTAGAACCCAAAATCTAATTTCTTTTGGAAGTGCCCTTCCTAACTGGGTAGGAGGATTTACCAATACATTGACCTACAAAGGAATTCGCCTTTCTTTTTTAATTGACTTTAAATTAGGAGGTACGATGTTGTCAGGTACCAACTTTAATGCTGTTCGCCACGGATTGCATAAAATGACATTGCCCGGCCGCGATAACCCCAACCGTGTGGGAGGTGAAATTATTGGAAATGGCGTAAATGAACAAGGTGAAACCAATACAACCCCAGCTCCTGTCCAGGCTTATTGGGAGGTCGTTCGCTCGCAAGCTTTAGTTGAACCAGTAATTTATAAAAGTGATTTCTGGAAACTTCGTCAAATTACCCTTGGGTATGATTTTACTAAATTCTTGCCCAAGGAGTTCTTTGTCAAATCGCTCAATCTGAACTTTGTAGCCAATAATGTATTGATTCTCAAAAAGTGGGTTCCTAATATTGACCCCGAATCTTTTGGCTATACCTCAGATAACTTGGTCGGACTCGAGTCTACCGGCTTACCCACTACCCGAAGCTTAGGCTTTAATTTAAATGCTAAATTTTAATCCATAAAATTTATTCCAATAGATTATGAAAAAGATACTCCTTAGTCTTATACTCTTGATCGCTGCTTCTGCTTGCGATAGTAATTTTGATGAACTCAACGTAAATCCGGTATCTCCTACTGCCATCAATCCGGTGTTTCAGCTTAATTTTGCACTGATTAATCTTTCTTTCCCTACTTCTACATTGATTTATGAAGTTGGAATAGTCCAACAAGTCATTTCACCCAACTCAGGCGTTTTAACCGGAGCTAACTATAATCAGGACAATCGAGCGTCTACACAGGTTTTGTGGCAAGAATACTATCGAGACGTAATCAGAAACACAAATGATATTATCAATCAGACCAAAGATAATCCCGACCGCAGTAACCTTTATCACATGGCTCGCATTCTGCAAGCTTATACTTTTTTGGTTTTAACTGACACTTATGGAGATATTCCATATTTCGATGCCGGAAAAGGATTTAGCAGCCAAATATTCACCCCGACTTATGACTCCCAAGAAGTAATCTATACAGATTTGATTCAAGAACTGACTCAAGCTTCTGCCGCACTGGATGCCAATAAAACCATTGAAACTGCCGATGTCCTTTATGCCGGTAATATTGCACAATGGAAAAAACTAGGTTATTCATTGCTGCTCCGAATAGGGATGCGCCTGAGTAAAATAAATCAGACAACAGCCCAACAGGTCGTTCAAACCGCTTTTCAAGGTGGGCTGATGGAGTCGAATGCCGACAATGCTGTTGTCAGACACGATAATAACTATCAAAATGGCATTGGAGCTACGCTTAATAGTACCGAAGCCAATAATTTTTATCTCACTAAACCTTTTGTGGATTTCTTGAAAAACACGAATGACCCTCGCCTCAGTGCTATTGCCGTACGATACGTAGGAGCTACCTCCGGCCCACAACAAACCTCAGACCGTGCTTCTTCCGATCCTGCCTTGCAAATAGGTATGCCGATGGGCCACGACAATACCAGTGTGGTTGCCGCCGCAGCCAACGACGGATTGGCGAGTTTTTATGATTATAGTCAGGTAGACCGCACCCGAGCAGTAAAATTGGCAGCACCCATGTTTTTGGTCACCTATGCACAGACCCAACTGCTCCTTGCCGAAGCCTTACAAAGAGGTTGGATTAGCACAGGTACCCTAGAAGGATATTACAACAATGGTGTGAGGGCGCACATGGAGCAATTTGCCAGTTATGATGCAAATTCTACCATCTCTACCGACGCCATTGATGCTTATCTGGCAGCCAATCCTTTTCAGGCAGGCAGTGCTTTGCAACAAATCAACGAACAATATTGGGTGGCTTCCTTTTTGAATGGTCCAGAGGCTTTTGCCAATTTTAGAAGAAGCGGCTTTCCAGCGTTAGCTCCCAATCCCTTTCCGGGAAAGGATATTCAGGGAGATTTTATCCGTAGATTGACTTATCCGAATTCGGAAATTTCTGTAAATAATGCCAATCTTAGCGAAGCTGTTTCCAGAATGGGAGCTGATGATCTAGAGACAAGAGTTTGGTGGGATAACTAGTGTGTTGTTAATAAGGCATTATCTGCTATCTATAAATATCGTTACGTGATGATGGCTTATCAACTCAATGTATAACTTGAAAAAACACTAGACACCTTGCTTTAAATATTTTTTCTACCCATACAAAACCCTGTTGATAAATAACAGGGTTTTGCTTTGTATATCTACCATCCAAACTTCGAGTCAGAGCTTATTTTATACCTAATCTTTTTATTTATACTCAAACCGAAGTGGTTTTAATACAAAAACAAGACCCTTACAGGGGAGCTTTTAGCGCTTAAATCATGAATAATCAAGCTAATCAATCCAGGAAATCAGGTAAATCACTTTAATCTGGGTATAAAATTCTAACTCATATATGTTTTTATCAAAAAACATCGTTTCTGAAATAAGCCCTCGATATTTTGAAAAATTATCTATTATATTTGCACCAAAATTCTGAGAGAAAATCTTAAAAAACGTATAAAGTTTTGCATATTTAAAAAAAATATTTTATCTTACTCGTGTAATAATTAGCAGCTTTGCGTCAAAAAAAATAAAAAACTATGAGAAGATTATACCTTAATCCTTTCCAAATGGTTTTTCCTTTAAATACCCGGAGAAGTCAGGCAGCTGATCGGATACTTAACACAAACCTACATCAAGCCTCTGGGAAAGATTTTATGATTACCATCCGTCGTAAAGATGAATACGCACTCGGCGGCAGTTTTGACTTTGCCGTTGACAAATTCTTTGAAATCATGACCCCAAACTCCATGTCGTGGAGAGGCCTTTCTATGGAATCCAGGCAATGGAACATCGAGGTGGGTTCCGACAAAATAAAATACCATTGGGATCTTTCAGGAATCCATATTCAATTTAATGATGAAATTAGCTTCCGAAAAGCCTTTCAAATCGCCGAAGAAGTAAGCAAAAATTTGGAAAAACACACTGGGTATCCTGCCAAAATGGAAATATCTCCCAAACCACCTCAAAGCCTAAGAGACGGTTTTTAAAATTTCTAATTACTTTTTTCTCTCAGATAGCGTAATGTGTATAAAATTACCTGTATCTTATGAAAAAAGTCTTACTACACACAGTTATATTTTTTTTATTCGCTTCTTGTCAAGAATCTTTGCCCCCTGCCACCAAATACGCTGCTCGGGTAAGCGGTACACCCGGAACAGCATTTACAGGCAACAGTACAGCTTTTAAAAAAACCGATACAAGCCGTATTTTTCAGGATTTCCAAGGCAATATCCCCATAGACGGTGCTTTTATGATTACTTTTGAGGAAAAAATCAAAGGTATCGAGGTGCTTGTCCAAAAAACGGGCTCAACAGGGCTGTTACAACTTGAAGTTTTTATCAATGAACGAAAAGTTGATTCAGCCTCCACCAGTGACCCGCATGGCAGCCTTTTTCTGAAAGTTGGCAAAACAGAACCTTAAATCGATTTCCTAAGGATTAAATTATGCTTCTGATCAAACGTTTCTCTTGTAAAGAAGTTATATAGTTGGAAAAATATTATTAATCTTACTCAAATGCTGATAAAAGTTGTTTTGGTGCTTGTCGGAAGCATTGTTTTCCCTGCTGTAGGATATTATTTGGATTGGAAAGCCCACAAGAAAAAAACAAAAAAGCTAAAATAATTCATTTACTAAATATCACTTAGTAGCTTTGTAACTGATCTCAACAGACTTTATGGATATTCCAACCAAGCGTATTGCTATACTGGGTTCTACCGGCTCGATCGGCACTCAGGCTTTAGAGGTTATTGCCAACCACCCCCAACATTTTCAGGTGAGTGCCTTAAGTGCTCATCGAAACGCCGACCTGCTCATTGATCAATGTAGGCAGTTTAAGCCCAAACACGCTGTCATTGGAGACGAATCCCTTTTTAAGCAGGTAAGTACCGCTCTATCTTCCTATCCTATTCACGTACACACCGGAACTGAAGCCCTGGCGCAAGTAGTTCAGGATGATTGCTCGGATATGATACTCACCGCTTTGGTAGGTTATTGCGGTTTGCTTCCTACCATCAAAGCCCTGGAATCTGGCAAAGACATCGCCTTGTCCAATAAAGAAACTCTGGTTGTAGCTGGCGAACTCATTATGGACTTGGTCAAAAAAAATAAAAGAACCCTTCTTCCCATAGATTCCGAACATTCTGCCATCTTCCAATGCCTGGTTGGTGAGCATCAGAACCCAATTGAAAAAATCATTCTTACTGCTTCCGGCGGCCCGTTTAGGGGCAAAAAAACAAAAGAACTGGCAGATGTCACCAAAGTACAAGCCCTCAAGCATCCCAATTGGACTATGGGTGCCAAAATCACCATTGATTCGGCTTCTTTGATGAATAAAGGGCTGGAAGTCATCGAAGCCAAATGGCTTTTCGGATTGGAGGCAAACCAAGTAGAAGTTGTTGTACATCCCCAATCCATTATTCATTCCTTAGTCCAATTTGAGGACGGTTCTATCAAAGCTCAAATGGGGCTACCAGACATGAAATTACCTATACAATACGCTTTGGCTTATCCCAAAAGGCTTGTTTCGGACTTTCCTCGATTCAACTTTCTGGATTATCCCAGCTTGACTTTTGAAGCACCCGACCGGGAAACTTTCCGTAACCTCGCTTTGGCCTTCGAGGCACTGCATAAGGCAGGCAATGCACCTTGCATCCTGAATGCTGCCAACGAAGTCGTAGTCCAAAAATTTTTGGAAGACAAAGTCAGATTTTTAGAAATGTCCGATATAATTGCAGATTGTATGGCAAAATTGCCGTATATTGCAAATCCTTCTTATGAGGATTATGTAAAAACCGATTTTGAAACAAGAAAACTTGCTGAAATGTTGTGCAAGTAAATGTATTTGAAAGTTAAAATATGGGAACATTGATTATGGTTGGGCAACTCCTCCTGGGTTTGTCCATTATTGTAGGATTGCACGAACTAGGGCACTTAATAACTGCCAAGATTTTTAAAATGCGCGTGGAGAAATATTCCATCGGTTTTCCTCCCAAAATCTTTGGCTTTAATTGGGGTGAAACCGAATACTCTTTGGGCGCAATTCCTTTGGGTGGATTTGTAAAAATTTCAGGAATGATTGATGAGTCTTTCGATACCAAACACTTACAAGAAGCCCCCAAAGACTATGAATTTCGCTCCAAACCCGCCTGGCAAAGGCTTATTGTGATGATGGGAGGTATTCTGGTGAATATCGTAACCGGAATCATCATGTTTATTGCCTTGATATATATTTATGGTGAAAGTTATCTGCCTGCTTCCGAAGCACAAAAATACGGCATTGTTGCTTATGATCTTGCCGAAGACATCGGACTAAAAACTGGGGATAAAATTATCAAAATTAACGGACGACCCTTTGAGCGATTTAATGATGTGATCAGCCCTACAACCCTGCTCGAAAGCAATAGTTCTTACACCGTATTAAGGGATAATCAAGAGATATTGATCCAACTGCCCAACGATTTGGTGGAAAGACTTTCCGGAAAAAGAAATGATTTTTTTGCAGCCCGTATTCCCTTTAAAATCGGAGAAGTGATCCCCGGTAGCCCCGCAGCCAAAGCAGGCCTGCAAAAAGAAGATCAAATTATTGAAATTAATGGCAAAAAGATAGAGTTTTTTCATGAATTAATAGAATTTAGGGAAGCCAACAAGGGCAAAAGCTCGGTACTCACTGTAAAAAGAGGAGCAAAAACATTGAACCTAAAAATTACTCCGAATGAAGACGGTACTTTTGGCTTTTATCATAAATCACTCCTTAGAGAAGAAATTATTCAATATGGTTTGATCGCATCTATCGGCAAAGGCACCAACGAAGCCTTCGGGTCGGTAGTCAATAACATCAAAGGATTTGGTAAAATATTCCGAGGAGAGGTTTCGCTCAAATCAGTAAGCGGACCTATCGGAATTGTACAGGCTTTTAGCCCTTCCTGGGATTGGTACCGGTTCTGGTTTATCATTGCAGTACTTTCTATGTGGTTGGCTTTTCTGAACTTTTTGCCTATTCCAGCATTGGACGGAGGGCACGTCATGTTCTTGATGTACGAAATTATTTCGGGAAATAAACCTTCTGATAAATTCCTTCAAAACGCACAGACTGTTGGCATCATTATCTTATTGGCATTGATGGTATTTGTATTGGGCAATGACATTGTAAATCTTGTAAATAGAATCTTCTAATGGCACTCGTTTGTTGGATTTTTTTTATGAATATTTTTGGGTTTTCTTTTTTTAAGGAAAGCCCAAAATCTTTTTTTTTACACGATTTTCACACCAGCATCTCGGAAGCTGAATACAATGAAAGCAATAAGCAATTTGAGGTAAGTCTTCGAGTATTTACCGATGATTTTGAAGAGGCTTTAGCCCAAAAAAATAAAATCAAAAACCTCAAACTGGATAAAAACAGCAAATACAATGATTTGATAGAAGCTTATATCAAGGAGAATTTTTATTTTACAGATTCTAAAAATAAAAAACTACCCCTGATTTTTGTAGGTAAAGAACTGGATGTAGATGTCACTTGGATTTATTTTGAAATCCCATTTAATAAATACAACTCCGGATATAGCATTACCAATTCGGTTTTGGTAGAGCTTTTTGACGACCAAGTCAACCTGGTTAATCTCAAATACAAAGGGCTAAAAAAAACTTATTTGCTTAAAACCAATAAAACTACGACCTCCCTAACCCTCCAATAAACTGAGGGTTTTTCTCAAAACTTTTACTTTTTACCCTTTCTTCAAACACTCTACCAATTCCAGTAAATAAAAATAAGGAGACTGTTTTAACTTACCGAAATCATCCGTGTTGATTTGGAAAGCAGCCGCAATTTTATATTCGGGAAAATAAGCCATTTCAGATAAATAACCCGGAAACCACCCTCCATGACCATACGATGTACCCCCGGAATATGGGCGAATTTGCAGACCTAAGCCATAAGCATGGTTTTTGCCCGTTTTGGCAGGTAATCCATCTTTCATAAGTGCCAGCATTGATTGATTCAGCACTTTTTCTTCCATCAGGCTTTTGATCCAAAAGCTTAAGTCATCTACCGAAGAAACATAACCGCCCCCTGTCCATTCAAACTGAGGATTCAATACAAGTTGCCCCTGCACAATCATTGCCCCCGAAAACCCAAAAGGGCTATTGGGCATAGAATAACCACAAACCAATCCGTCAAGCTCTCGAGATACCGAAGGAAAGGTGTTTTTGAGCCTGAGAGGAGCAATAATTCTTTGTTTGACTTCTTCATAAACCGACTTCCCCGTGATTTTTTCAAGGATTATACCCAAAATAAGGTAATTGGTATCTGCATAAGACCAGTCTTTTCCTGCCTCAAACAAAGGTTTTAGACCCCATACATAAGCAATCAAATCTTCCGCTTTCCAGACTCTATCAGGGTTTTCTTTTAATTTTTGCATAAAATCCCCCAATTCATAATACTCTTGAATGCCACTGCTATGATTGAGCAACATTTTCACACTAATTGTATGGGCATTAGGCAATTGATCAAACCAGGGTTCTTTGCCCAGATATTGTTTGATAGGAGCATCCAGATCGAGTTTTCCTTCTTCAACAAGCATTAAGGAGAGTGCCGCAAAAAATGTCTTGCCGATACTTCCGGCCAACAGATGGGCATTTTTAGGCATTTTTTTAGGTTTTTCTAATTGACTTAACCCAGATGCGATGGATATTTTTTGCCCTCCTTCCAAAATACAACTAAAAACGGCTCCAGGAATTCCACTCATTTTTTGAATAGAATCCAGTTTTGCTTGTAGTTTTTGTTTGATAACAGCTATCTCTAAGCTTTGGGACTGAGGAAAAGCAGGCTCTGCTAATAAGAAAAAGAAGGTCAAAAAAAATAAACAGACTTTGAATAGAGCTTTTGTCATAAGAACTGATTTCATAAATTTAGACTCTTATACTCAAACCGAAGTGGTTTTCCGAAATTTTAGCTCTTAAATCATGAATAATCAAGCTAATCAATCAAGAAAATCAGGCAAATCACTTTAATCTGGGTATAGAAACTAAAAATATGAAAAATTTAGAGATTCTTATGAATTTTTCTCCAAAAAAAAGGTGAAGTGCCAAGCACTCCACCCAATTCATAGTTAAAACAGAAACAATAAAATCGTATAGGAATAACTATTCTTCGTTTTGTGTAGTAGAAATAGCTCCCTCTTTTTTAGCGGCAAATTCCTGCTTGATCGCCTCTACGTCCACATTTTTAATGATGGGTTTCCAGGATAGTTGTTTGATTTTTGCCACCTTATTGTTCGCAATCGCTCTGTTGCGACGTCCTTTTCTCTTTAGTCTTGTAACTGCCATTTCTTCAAAATAAAATTGATTTTTTTGCAAATTTACAGGATTTTTTAACAAACTACAAGCTAAATCATCAATTCACCACATAGTTTTTTCATGCAGATGCTTTACTTTTGGGATTAGGTTATACTCAAATAAATTGGTTTTTATACATTTATGCTTATAAATCATTAAAAATCAGGTTACTCATAAAAACCCAATCATAACAGTATACACAAAGAAAATATGAAAGCGCAAAAACCTTCACTACCCAAAGGAACTCGTGATTTCCCGCCCGAAGTAATGATACGAAGAAATTTTATACTAGACCATATCCGTAAAACCTTCCAAAAATTTGGATTTTTACCCTTAGAGACCCCTTCCATTGAGCAATTGGATGTGCTTACGGGCAAATATGGAGAAGAAGGCGATCAATTGATCTTTAAAATATTGAATTCGGGTGATTACCTCAAAGACATCAGCCCAGAAACTCTGCAAGAAGGTTATAAAAAACTGACTCCCAAAATTTCTGAAAAAGCCCTGCGTTATGACCTGACCGTGCCTTTTGCACGTTTTGTGACCATGAACCGGGGAACATTGAGCTTTCCCTTTAAAAGATACCAAATCCAACCCGTTTGGCGGGGTGACCGCCCTCAAAAAGGCCGCTACCGCGAATTTTACCAATGCGATGCAGATGTAGTAGGTACTGATTCTTTGATCTGTGAAGCAGAAATCATCCTGATGATCAATGAAGTAATGAAAAATCTGGGAATCAAGGATTTTCACATCAAATTCAACAATAGAAAAATCCTCACTGGAATCGCAGAGACAATCGGTGAAAAAGAAAAATTGAGCGACTTGTGTGTAGCCCTAGATAAGCTCGATAAAATAGGTACCGAAAAAGTACTGGAAGAACTCGTTGAAAGAGGGTTTTCAGAATCTTCTATTCAAAAAGTTCCTGATTTTCTAAAAGATGATACAAGCCTAGAATCCATAAAAAACCTTTTAAAAGACTCCTCAGAAGGACAAAAAGGCGTTCAAGAGTTGGAAAATGTGCTGGAATATTTACGTATTTTCACCTCTGATACAAGTGATATCCAAAATAAGATGCACTTATATTTTGATGCCACCCTTGCAAGAGGCTTGAGCTATTATACCGGTGCTATCTTTGAAGTCAAGGTCCAAAACTCAGGCATCGGAAGTATTAGCGGTGGTGGGCGATACGACAACCTGACAGGCGCATTTGGAATGCCGGATATGTCGGGAGTTGGGTTTTCTTTTGGAGTAGACCGGATTTATGATGTCATGGAGGCACTCAATTTGTTTCCCGAAGACGTAATGGCTTCTACACAGGTGATGTTTAGCAATCTGGACGAAAAAAGCGAAAAATACGCCTTGCCTATTTTGGCTGATTTCAGAAAAGTAGGTATTTCAGCCGAAATTTATCCCAATCCGAGCAAACTCAACAAACAAATGAAATACGCCAACAGCCGAAATATTCCTTATGTGATTATCATCGGTTCGGAAGAAATGGAGAATGGAAAATTAAGCCTGAAAGATATGAAATCAGGTGAACAGCTTTCATATTTGAAAGAAGAAATTAAAGAAAAATTACTTCAAAAGATTTAATTATAAATAAAAGATGTTTTTATATTTTAATATTTAACTCTTAAACTTTATGAAAGCAGTACTGGTTGAAAAAGCCGGCGGCCCAGAAAATATGCGAATCGGCAACTATCCCAACCCTGAACCACAAGCACAGGAAATACTGGTGCGGGTGGCCGCTACCGCACTTAATAGGGCTGATACCCTGCAAAGGCAGGGCAAATATCCTCCGCCACCCGGAGCAAGCCCTATTTTAGGTCTGGAAATAGCCGGAGAAGTCGTAGAGCTGGGGTCTAAAGTGACTCAATGGCAATTAGGCGACAAGGTATTTGGTTTGGTTCCTGGTGGAGCGTATGCCGAATATGCGGTAATTCACGAGAATATGGCTATGCTTATCCCGGAGAGGTTGAGTTTTCAGGAGGCCGCAGCTATTCCCGAAGTTTTTTTGACAGCGTATCAGTCCCTGGTTTGGTTAGGCAATATACAGGCAGGCGAACAAGTACTGATCCACGCTGCCGCCAGTGGTGTGGGTACAGCGGCTATACAAATAGCCCGTGAACTAGGTGCAGGTAAGGTATTGGCAACCGCCTCGGGTAACAAACACCAGATTTGTTATGATTTGGGTGCAGATAAAGTCATAGATTATCAACATGAAGATTTCGCCGAAGTCATTCAAGCATACACCCAAAATCAAGGAGTAGATATTATCCTGGATTTTATTGCTGCCCCCTACTTTCAAAAAAACATCCAAAGTCTGAATCGAGACGGAAGATTGATCATTCTTGCACTCATGGGCGGTACTCAACTAGCAGATTTTAATTTAGCTCCTCTATTACTAAAAAGATTGCAGGTAATCGGCTCTACCTTACGTTCTCGTAGTTTGGAATACCAAATTCGTTTGACCAAGGTGTTGGAAAAATTCATACTCCCTAAGTTGCAGGAAGGACGCATCAAACCTATCATTGATTCGGTATATCCCTGGACCCAGGTCAGCGAAGCCCATACCTATATGGAAAACAACCGTAATCTGGGTAAAATCATTTTAGAAATTGACTAAGCTTGATTTGGATGATCAAGTTAAATGATTTTCGTCAGCTAAAAACCGTCATTCCCCACCCCCTAAATTCTAAAATAATATTTTTGAGTGAATTCGCCGAGTAGGTCTATAATCTTTATTTTGGTTTCGTTAAAGTTAATGATAGCAGGTTTATGATGAAGCAGATACAATACATGTATACCAGCTAACAAAGCAAAAAGCCATCGTGCAGTAGGATTTTTTACTTGTTTATTGAGCTGATTGGGTAGTGTTTTGTTTTTCTAATTGTTGACGCGCTTTAAGTTCAATAGCGGCGTCATTTCCAGAAATCGGATTATTAAAAGCAAACTGATAAGGCGAAATACCTGAGTACATATCCGCTAGCGGCTCATACTGCACAAACCTCCCCAGTTGTGGGTCATAGCCCCTGTAGTCCGTCTCATAGAAGTAGCCCTTGCCGTCATAGAGGTCTTTTTGCTTTTCGGATTGGGCGTTGTAGGTAAAGCGGTTTTCGGGGATGCCCCACTTGCCGATACCTGCTAGCTCCAAACCGAAGGGGTAATAATGCTTATCTTCTGCAATGATACCGCCTTGGTGCTTGATCTCTATATCATCGAACCAAACGTCTACATTACTTTCATTGGCTACGAAGATTTCTATGCGTCCTTTGGCATAAATTTAATGATTTTTGGAGGATTCGTCCAAGTGCCAGGCACTGTAATTTACATAAAAACCCGAAAGCCGCTAGATGCAGACTTTCGGGTTTATTCTTTGCTTCTTGAGCAGCCTACGGCCTTCTGCTATCGCAGAGTAGATGCAATCTACTGTAATTCTGTTTCTTAGACAAAGGCTAAGAAAAACATCTTATTTTTTAGTCCTGAACTCTACGCCGAACAGTAAAGGCAAATTTTAGAAGAATTCCTGATAATTGAACTAAAACAGGATATTTTTTTAAGTTTTTAGAGAATATTTTTCAAAAATTTAAGCTCAGTATAAATTATGTCCGATTCCGCAAGAGAAGCAAAAGCAAGTTTTTTTACTTTGCGCTATTATTTAAAATTAGTCTAAATAAATACAATGAAAAATATATATCTTTTATTCTTTTTGGTGATGCTAGTGGAAAATACCATTGCTCAAACGCAAAAAAGTAGCCTGGCAGGCAAGATTACTGACCAAAATAAACGCCCTGTATCCGAAATCAATGTATTTCTGGAAGGTACAAGTCTGGGTGCATCTACAGACTTCGAGGGGAGATATAAAATTGAAAATATTCCAATGGGAGTGTATACGCTCAAAGTATCTGGTGTGGGCTTTGAAAGTCGTGTGCAGCAAATTACAATTCAGGAGAATGCCAATCTTGTATTTGACCTTGAACTGCATTCCAATACGCAAGAATTGCAGGAAATCGTGATTTCAGACAATCAAAACAACTACAAGGTAGATAATTTATCTTCAACATTAAGATTACAGACTTCTCTGCTGGAGACTCCGCAAAATATACAGGTGGTGAATAGTCAATTATTGTCTGATCAGCAGGTTTTTGATATGCTGGAAGGTGTCAGCCGGAATGTAAGCGGTGTTAGCCGTTCGGAGCATTGGGATAATTACGCCCGAATTGTCATGCGAGGCTCTCAGATTGCCGCTTTCCGAAATGGTATGAATGTGCAAATGCCCTGGGGGCCGCTGGCAGAAGACATGTCTATGGTAGACCGGATTGAATTTGTAAAAGGACCTGCCGGATTTATGCTCGCCAATGGCGAACCCAGCGGGTTTTATAATGTTGTGACCAAAAAACCAACAGGTATTCGCAAAGGCACAGTTGCTTTGTCCTTAGGAAGTTTTGATACCTATCGGGCTACCCTGGATTTGGATGGAAAAATCAGTCGGGATGGTAAATTATTGTATCGCCTCAACTTGATGGGACAGCTTAAAGGTTCTCACCGTGATTTTGAATTTAATAACCGTTATTCTATCGTCCCTGTAATTAAATATCAAATCAATGATCAAACCTCTCTAACAGCAGAGTATACCCTTCAATATCTGCAAATGTCGATGATTGGTGCGGCTTATGCCTTTTCAGAAAAAGGCTACGGTGATTTGCCCGTCAATTTTACCACCGCCGAAGCCAACCTTGAACCCACCAATATCAAAGACCAAAGTATTTTCCTGACCTTAAATCATCAAATTAACACTGACTGGGGCTTGACAGCCCAACTCGCCTACCTGAATTACAAACAAATCGGAAGCAGCATGTGGCCGGTTTGGGGCAAAGGCATTGACGATGAAGGGAATCTTGCACGGGGAATTAGCATTTGGGATGCGCTGGGAATCAACAAAATAGGACAGGTTTTTTTACAGGGAAATGTTAAAACAGGCTTTTTAAATCATCGCATCCTGGCCGGCTTGGATATGAGCCACAAAGATTATTTTGCAGATTGGTTTCAGAGTGCTGAGCTAATCGGTAGTGAACCTTTTAATATTTATAACCCTCAATACGGGCTGGTATCTACTTCCGCACTGCCGGTTTTTGATCGTTCACAAAGCATCCGCAGTCGGGGTACTCGCTACAATCAGAGCTATGTGGCAATCTACTTACAGGATGAATTGCGCTTCTGGGAAGATAGAATCAGGCTGACTTTGGCCGGCAGATTTACTTCTGCAAAAGATATTGATCCCTATGCAGGTAGCACGGATAATGGGCAATTTACCCCCAGAGTGGGCATAAGTGTATCTATTGATAAACAAACTTCTGTATATGCCTTATACGACCAGGCTTTTGTCCCCCAGGCCGGGTCAGACTTTGAGGGAAATAATTTTGAACCGATTACCGGAAATAATATGGAAATCGGTCTGAAAAAGGACTGGTTCAATGGACGCTGGAATGCCACGCTTTCGGCTTATCAAATTACTAAAAACAATGTATTGACTGCCGATCCGGCTCATATTAATTTTTCTATCCAGTTGGGGCAGACCCAAACCCAGGGCATTGAGTTGGATGTAAGGGGTGAACTGCTCAAAGGGCTTGACCTTACCCTCAATTATGCCTATACCAACTCCGAAGTAACCAAAGATACCGACCCTGAAAAAGTAGGTGTCCCTGTGGCCGGAGCTACCAAACACATCAGCAATGCCTGGTTATCTTATAAAATACAAGAAGGTAGTTTGAAAGGTTTAGGTGCGTCCTTAGGCTACCAATGGCAAGTAGATCGCTCTTCCTGGTATGTATTTGACGGTACCGACCAATCTCTGCCGGATTATTTCCGCATGGACGGTTCTCTATCCTGGCAAAGTGATAAAATGACCCTAACGCTGAATGTAAATAATTTATTGAATAAATATTTATTTTCCGGCTCTCCTTATGACCTGGATGCAGACGGCGTACAGGATTATTACTGGCAAGCCGAACCCAAGCGTAATTTTAGATTGGGATTGGCTTATAAATTTTGATAAGTAAATAGATCAGTTTAACATAAGAGTCCCAATATGTCTCTCAAAAAAATCATCGGTCAAATACACCTCTGGCTGGGCTTAAGCTCAGGTATCGTGGTATTTATTGTGGCTATTACAGGTTGCTTGTATGCTTTTCAGGTTGAAATACAGCAATTTACACAACCATATAGATTTGTCAAGAAGGAGGAACGTGCTTTTCTTCCTCCTTCTCAATTAAAAGCGATTGCTCTTCGGCAATTACCCGGCAAACACGTGCATAGCGTGATGTACTATGGTAGAGAAGATGCCGCCAGGGTGGTTTTTTACAGTTATGAACCTTCTTACTACTATTTTGTATACCTGAATCCTTATTCGGGAAAGGTATTAAAAGTTAAAAACGAAAATTGGGATTTTTTCAGAATCGTGCTGATGGGGCATTTTTATCTGTGGCTCCCTCCGGTGATCGGGCAGCCATTGGTAGCCACGGCCACCCTGGTTTTTGTGTTTTTGCTGATTACCGGGATGATTTTGTGGTTTCCTAAAAAAAATGCCATCAAACAACGTTTCACCATTCGCTGGCACGCACGTTGGCGCAGGGTAAATTATGACCTACACAACGTATTGGGGTTTTATATCAGTTGGATTGTGGTTATAATTGCCCTGACAGGGCTGGTTTGGGGCTTTCAATGGTTTGCTTACAGTGCTTACACCCTGGCTGGCGGACAAAAATCCTTGCAGTATAAAGAACCTCTGTCAGATACCACACAAATCTATCAAGACAAACGTATAAGTGCAGAAGACAAAATCTGGCAAAAAATGAAAACCGAGCATCCCCATGCAGAGATGATTGAAATTCACTTTCCAGAAAATAAAAAATCTTCCATCTTGGCCGTGTCCAACTCGAATGCTTTTACTTACTGGCGTTCAGATTATCAATTTTTTGATCAAAATACCCTTCAGGAAATCCCCGTAAAACATATCTATGGCAGATTCAAAGATGCTCGCATGCCTGATTTGATGATCAGAATGAATTATGACCTGCACGTGGGTTCGATTTGGGGATTTCCGGGCAAATTATTGGCTTTTTTTGCAAGCTTGATTACTGCCAGCCTGCCTGTGACGGGTTTTGTGATCTGGTGGGGAAGAAAAAATAAAAAACAACCTGAAAAGGAGAGATAAAAAACGCTGGTGGGTTAATTCCTGCCCTTAGGCATTTGGCATTGTATGCAGCTTATGCTCTTGCTGACTTCCCAGTATAGTGTTGCTATAAGGTGTGAAGTAATAGAAGATATTCACCTGATTGTTTTGCATATCCAAACACAACGCACACTTGGAAGCTGAAAAATAAGGAGCTTTTTACAGCCCAGCAAGCTATTCATCTGATGGCTCAAACCCATTAAACATATCACGACAACAACTCTATGTGTTTTTGTCTTTACTTAATTTCCATAGTTGGATACTATGATTTGTCAATATCTTTTCACTCAGGGATAATTTTTTTACCCAACTACCATTTTACTTAAAGATAAATTTACCCAAACGACTGGATCCCCAAAGCGGCCCAGTCGTGGCTTTACAACAAAATACTATATTTTTCCTCAGCCTCTAATATCTTATGATGAATAAGTTTTATCGAGATTTACTCCAATTGATTTTGAAAAAAATCTAAAATACTCTTTCTTAGCTGAATGCAAATCCAGGATTCCTCAACAAACAACAGAGGAAAAAATAAATGATACGCTTCATATTCTGTTGTTAAATGGTTTGGAAACATCCTACAAGAAAAAATTAAAGTTTACATCCGAAATGCACGGAGAAGCCAATATCGTAACCAAAGATTTTCGCCTTCTTGAAAGAATCTTGAATCGGTTTAGGAAGACTTGGGACACAAATTAGTGTTTTTTCAAGTTTTTATTAAAAAAATACTAGAAAAATTTACACAAATCTGATAAAACATATACCTTAACATAAAATTAGATTATCCATGCAAGCATTTATCTTTTCCCTTCGTAGAATTATCACATTGCTAGGTCTTTGCACCCTACTGACCACCTGCGGAACGCAAACCGGCAATATGAATTATGAAAGAGCGCACACCCCTTGGGCAGTCCGTTCGGTACTGGATCTCAAACCCCGTATGCTCACCCTAGCCCTAAATAAAAACCTGTGGGTAGCTTACAGCACTCAGTTCGGCAGCTTTTATAAAGCTTGGAAAGGCAAGGTCAATTTTGATGGCTCTGTATTTAATACCAAACACGGCCCGCAACCAATCACAGTGGGTGCCGATTATTTCATCAATAAATACGAAGAACCCTGGATCGTGACCAAAGCAGGGAAATCTGTAAAAGCTGACTTCCGGTATGTTAGTTATTCTTTTCGCCAGGGGCAGGTTACTTTAAAATATGAGCTGATTTTATCCCCCCAGGAAAAAATAACCATCGAGGAAACTCCTGAATATACCGAAAACAAAGAAGGGCTTCCCGGTTTGGAGCGAATATTCAAAATTTATTCTACCGATACCCAAATTAGCGTGGCTCTCAAAACCAATCTTGCTAATATTTCGGATGAAAAAAACCTGGAAACCAATGGCGAGTGGAAACTCAATAAAAAAAGCTCGGAAAATATCGCCAATGGCAAATCTGTGCTAAATCTCGAGGGTGTTTTAATGCTAAACCCTAACGACAAAACTTATCTGCGTGCTTATTTTGAACCTTCCGCGCTCAAAGAGCAAAAATCCGTAGAGTCCGGCGATCTTGCTCCCGAAGAAATGATCGCACAAAGCGATTGCCATTCCTGCCATAATGAAGAGAAAAAAACCGTAGGACCTGCCTACATCAGTGTAGCACAAAAATATGACAATAGCCCCGAAAGCGTAGAATATCTTGCCAACAAAATCATCAAGGGCGGCTCCGGAGTTTGGGGCGAAACAGCCATGAATGCCCACCCTGATCTGGATTTTAATGCTGCTTCCCATATTGCTCGGTATATTCTAGGACTGGATAAAAAAGAAACCAAATCCGAAATAATCTCTTCTTCCGAAGATAAAAATATAGCCAAAGGCGTGGTAGTAAATGTCTATCAATTTGCCGAAGCCCTGGAAAAAATACCTGCTATTCCTCAAGATAAAAAACCCGTCATTTCTAAAATTAAAAATAATACAGTAGTCAACTCTAGTTTTGTAAATCCGCTTACACATAATTATCTGACCGTTATGACCGGATTTTTGAAAGTTGATCGTTCTGCACAATACGTATTTGATACCCGTAATACAGACGGTGGTTCCAGACTGACCATTGACGGCCGGGTACTTATTGATTTTGACGGTTATCATCAAGGAGGCTGGATAGGCAGCGAAGACGCTGAAATTGAACTCAAAGCCGGTATGCACCCTTTCAAATTTGAATATTTCAGAGCCAAAGCCAATCCCTACGAAAATGGCGATCACTGGCTCGGAGTGCTGCGTTGGAAACCATATAGTGCTGAAAATCTCGATATCATTCCGATTGAGAACCTTAGCTACGAACCCAATGCCCTCATCAAGGAAACCGATAAAATGGTCAAACCCTATACCGGTCCCAAAATCCCCGGCGATAAAATACCGCTTGCTTCCGTACACCCTAGCTTTGATCTAAGCCAAGCTCGCCCAGATGATTTCCAACCCAAAGTCGCTGGGCTGGATTTTATGTCGGACGGCAGAATGATCATCAGCACCTGGGATTCACTCGGCGCAGTCTATGAACTCAGCAATCTAGAGCAAAACGATCCCAATAAAATCCAGGTCAGACGAATCGCCGAAGGACTAGCCGAACCCCTAGGGCTTAAAGTGGTAGAAGATGAAATCTATGTGATGCAAAAACAAGAGCTTACCAAACTCATAGACCACAACAAAGACGGCATCATCGACGAGTATATGAATGTCTGCAATGGCTGGAAGGTATCAAGCAATTTTCACGAATTCGGATTTGGGTTGGTTTACAAAGACGGTTATTTGTACGGCGGCCTGGCTACTGCCATCAATCCTGGAGGTGCAAGCACCAAACCCCAAATCTCTGACAGAGGCAAAATCATCAAAGTGAATATCAAAGACGGTAGTTTTGAATTTATCGCCCACGGAATGCGTACCCCCAATGGCATCGGCATCGGTGTAGACGGAGAAATCTTCAACAGCGACAACCAGGGAGACTGGCTACCAGCCAGTAAAGTGGTGCATATTCAAAAAGGAGCTTTTTATGGCAGTCGTTCTGTGGATTTTGAAGGCACCAAAGACCTAAAAACCACCCTTCCTGTCGTATGGATGCCCCAAGATGAAATCGGAAACTCTCCCGCTCAACCCGCCCGTATTGACATAGGCCCTTACAAAAACCAACTTCTCATCAGCGAAGTGACCCACGGAGGCGTAAAACGTGCTTTTGTAGAAAAGATAAATGGCCAATATCAAGGAGCTCTTTTCCGCTTTACCCAAGGCATCGAAGCTGGCGTGAATCGCCTGATGTGGAGTCCCGACGGACAGCTTTACCTGGGTTGTATCGGCGTAAATGGCAATTGGGGACACTACGTAGACGGCAAAATGGGGCAATTTGGCTTACAAAGACTGAAATTTAATGAGAAATCCACCTTTGAGATGCTGGCCGTCCGCGCCAAATCCAACGGAATGGAAATTGAACTCACCGAACCCTTGCAGGAAGGCGACGGACTCACCGCCGAAAGTTACGAAGTAAAACAGTGGTGGTACAAACCTACCGAAAACTACGGCGGGCCTAAAATGGACGAAGAAGAACTCAAAATCATTTCTGTAAATCTATCCACAGACCGCAAAAAGGTATTTCTCGAGCTGGAAGGGATGAAAAAAGAACACCTCATTTACATCCGCCTGAAAGACCATTTCATCAGTGCCCAAAATCACGAACTATGGAGCACCGAATGCTGGTATACGCTCAACAACATCCCCAAAAATAAACCAGGTTTCAAAAGTGAAGCCCAAGAGAAAACACCCGATAATCAACTAACCAAAGCCGAACAAAAAGCCGGATTTAAGCTCCTGTTTGATGGCAAAAGCACAGAAAACTGGCACATGTTCAATTCCGACAAAACCCCGACTGCCTGGAAAGTTGAGGACGGTACTTTGGTATTTGACAAAACCGCCGGAGAAGGTGGTGACCTCGTAACAAACGAAGAATTTGAAAGCTTTGAACTCAAACTCGACTGGAAAATCTCCAAAAATGGCAATAGTGGACTTTTCTTTTATGTAATTGAGGATAAAAAATATAAAACCGTCTACCTCACCGGACCCGAAATGCAAATCCTCGACGATGCCGGACACCCCGACGCACAGATTGAAAAACACCGAGCCGGAGACCTCTATGACCTGATCGCCTGCAAATACGTGACCGTCAAACCAGCCGAAGAATGGAACCAAGCACGCCTCATTGTCAACAAGGGCAAAGTGGAACACTGGCTCAACGGCCGCAAAGTCGTAGAATACGAAATGTGGACGGACGAGTGGAAAAAACTTGTGGCAGGGAGTAAGTTCAAAGAAATGCCCGACTTCGGCACTGCCCGCAAAGGTCGCCTCGCCTTGCAGGATCACGGCGACAAAGTCTGGTTTAAAAATATCAAAATCAGGGTTTTGAAATAAAATAAATGCTTACATAACAAGTCGCAGTGGGCTGTGAAAACACAGCCCACTGCTTTGAACGAACAGCATTACTTGCTACACACGAGCAAATAAGTAAGGGGGTGCTGTTTATGTTTAATTCTCTTCATTTTCTTTATTCAAAAATAGCCTTTCGTGCAATTCATAAGAAGATGCTTACAGCATGACAGACGGGAGGCTTAATTCCCTTAATTCCCTTCATCAATTTAATTCCCTTAATTCCCTTCATCAATTTAATTCCCTTAATTCCCTTCATCAATTTAATTCCCTTAATTCCCTTTTTTTATTTTTTTATCAAACTGTTCTAAGGCAATTTTACTGATTTTTAACAAAATGTTATTCATAATTTTATCTGGTTGAAGGGTACCTTCAAAAGTAAAGTTCATTTCTTTGCCAAAAAGAAGCAGTTCACAGTGGGTCTGACCAATGAGATTATTTTTTTTGTCAGCTTCAAGATGAAGAAATATTTTTTTGATGTCTAAAACAGCTAATGCCTCTTTCAATGCCTGCTCAAGTTTGCTGTCCTCTCCTTTTTCTTTGTCGACCTTATTTTCAAGTTGTTGATGCAGTTCTTCCGGGTTCAAGTCAATATCTAGGAAAAGACTGTCTTTGACATTGGAATATAAATTTACTTTTCCCGCCATTATATTCTGTAATTTTACACCACCTTTCAACAAAAAACCTCTGGTGATTTCCACATCCTTCACTTTGCCCCCATTGGGCGAAACCAGCATATCTGTATCATAAAAAAGTAACTCTGCCGGAAATAGATTTGCCGCCACTGTAAGCCCAAAGCCTTCCTCGAGCATTCGGATAAAATCACTTGCTTTCATCTCCTTATTATGCGCCATCAGTGCGATTTCACCATGGACAGGGGATACACTTGCAGCAATCTGAAAGTCTAAATCCAGCCATTTGGCTTTCTCTGATGCAAAACCCAAAGTACTTGGCACCGAAGCCGCAGGAAGCCACCCTAAAGCTACGGCAGTATTGGTGAAAGAAATGGATTCCTTTTCAAATTTTAAATACTGGCTGATGCCTAGTGGGTCAGCCCAGGTATCTTTGATGACCCCTGCTCCAATAATTTCCGTGCTTAATAAATTATAGGACAATTCCAGTTGAGATGCCAAATCAGGGTCTTTGGAGGTAGGTTTGATATTCATATCAGCCAATACACTCAATAAAAAGCTATTCTTTTTGCCCATCCCAGATTCTGCTTTCAAAATCATCTTGTTGAGTGTAAATCGAGTGCCGGTTTGTGCGGATACATCGACCACCACAGGTGATGCACCAAAGTCCATATTTCCGGTCAATAACATACTTTTAGGCGTGATAAAAGCGATAAAATCAATATAAGGTGCTTTCAAGTTTAAAGCATTGCAAAGCCCTTTCAGTTTTTTTTGGGTATCTGCCTTTCCACTTAGTTTCAGAGTATCTGAGGTGATTTGAAGTTTCATTTCCTCTAATTCCAAAACCTGGATGTATTCATAGCCCGGAAGTTTGCTGAGTTGTTCAAGGCTTACCTCAGTTTCCAGGCTTAAAGGCTTTAGACTTCCTCGAAAATCAAAAGAGCCGAACTCCTGAATGTTTACTGTGTACATGTCCGCATTTTGCTTTACACTAATTTGTCCAAAACCAGGGAGGGTAATGGTATTTTGGGAATATGCCGAAGACACTGCAAAAACCCAGAAAAACACTGCTAATTTAATTTTCATATCCATTTGAGTCTACCAAAAGATTTTTTCATTCATAAGAACGGAAACTGAAAGACATGGTTATAAAGTCCCTCAAAGTAAAAATTGTGCACAACTGGGGGTGGGCAGGGGCTTAATTCCCTTAATTCCCTTAATTCCCTTAATTCCCTTAATTCCCTTAATTCCCTTAATTCCCTTAATTCTCTTAATTGATTTAATTCCCTTAATTCCCTTAATTCCCTTAATTCCCTTAATTCTCTTAATTGATTTAATTCCCTTAATTCCCTTAATTCCCTTAATTCCCTTAATTCCCTTAATTAATTTAATTCTCGCAGTAGTTACTCAAATATTTTACTCAAGTGATTTTTTTTGCTTTTTTTAATAATCTAATCTTGCTTATTTCAAGTTATAAACCCTGACAAATAATACATAGATTTTTGTTTCTGGCTTGCTCATGGCTGAGTTGGGGATCAAAATCCAGAAATGACATCCACCTGAAAATTTATACTCAAACCGAAGTGGTTTTCCGAAATTTTAGCTCTTAAATCATTAATAATCAAGCTAATCAATCAAGAAAATCAGGCAAATCACTTTAATCTGGGTATATAAATACATTCTTTTAAAAATCGGTATTTTATGGCAAAAATTGAAAAAATCCTGGTGGTGGACGATGATCCTACGCATAATTTAATTTGCGAAAATGTGCTTTTAGAGTCGGGAATTTCGCAAGAAGTAATTTGTATACTCAATACAGAGGATGCAATAAACTATCTGACAAGACTTAACCTGGGCGAATTTCCAGAATATATCTTCCTAGATATTATGTTTCCGACCAACACAGGCTGGCACTTTTTGGAAAGTTATAAAAAGACATTTCCCTCCAGAAAAACCGACACGAGGATATTTATTATTACTTCCTCAATTTCAAAAAGTGACTGGACACGTGCCAAAGAAGAACCTTTGGTTCAGGGTTTTATCAGCAAACCTTTTACCCGTGATAAAATACCCCACGTATTCGGTTAAAACTGGTAAATGTTTAAAATGAAACTGTTGGAAAATCACCCTATCGAGTATTCTGAATTTGATCGTTTCAAACCACATCCGGTTTTGAATGAACATTATTTTTTGAAGTGGATGAGCAGACTCAGCTTTAGAACCTTTGATTCTATTGAAGATTGGGCGGTCGATTTGTTGCCGGAGTTTTGTACAATGTTAGACGCTCAGGCGGCTTTGTTTTATCACTATCAGGATAAAAACAAGAAATTTAATTTATCGGCTGTATATCCTGAGTCTATGTATGAGAAATTTCAAAAGGTTAAACTCCCAGAAGAAGGTAATATCGCAAATATGACAGATCATCCGCAGATACTGCAATATGCCATCCCCAATCTTTCCCTGGATGAGTCTCAGCAGGATATGCAAAACAAGCAAAGTATCGTGCTTTTTGTGCCGGTTTTTCAACCCGCAAGGTTTTTAGGGTATTTTGGAATATTGCTCCATCGAGAGATGGAAGCAGATTATTTTACTTTTATCCAAAAATTAATGCCTTTTTTGGGAGTTTCTTTTAATCAGGTACTTCATCAGATAAAACTGTCTAAAAGGATTCGAGAGCTGGAATCAATCAATCAAGCCATGGAAGCTTCACAGGAAGCTATGCACGAAAACGCCGTAAAATTTATGCGTATTCATCAAAAGCTCACTGCCAGCATCAATTATGCCCAAAAGATGCAAAAAGCCATTCTTCCACCAGAAGAACTTCTTGCAGCATCGTTTGAAGATGTATTTATCATTTATGAACCCAAAGATACCGTATCGGGCGATTTTTATTGGTATAGCCAGATTGAGTATACTTTTCTGGCAGTACTTGATTGTACTGGACACGGCGTACCTGGCGCTTTTATGTCGATGATCGGTAATACGCTCCTGAATGAAATAGTCAACTCAAAGCGAATCTATAATCCGGCTAAAATCCTGGAGATGCTGCACGAAGGCGTTCGTTCGGCATTAAATCAGAACCAATCTCATAATATCGACGGTATGGAAGCTTGTTTGTGTCGATTCACCAGAGATGATCAATTTAATATGATACTTACTTATGCAGGTGCCAAACGCCCATTGTATTATGTCAGGGATAAGCAACTTTACAAGCTGCCGGACACACGGCGTTCCATAGGAGGGGTTTATCAGGATAATCCGCCTGATTTTGAGAATCATACCATCCAACTACAAGAAGGGGATGTACTGTTTCTAAGTACCGACGGCTTTAAGGATGCTCCCAATGATAAAAGAAAAAGCCTAGGTATCAATACTATGAAAAATATATTTGAAAATAATGCCCACCTGCCCATGCATCAACTCAAAGCCTTACTTTGTGATACGCTGTCTTTACATCTCAACGGAACGGCCATAAGAGATGATATTACTTTGATCGGGATTAAAATTTAGGGAGAATTTATAATGGTTAATGGTTAATTGAGAACGTTTTTTAGATGTTCTGAGAGACCTTTTAGATGTTTGAAGAGACCTTTTAGATGTTTGGAGAGACCTTTTAGATGTTTGGAGAGACCTTTTAGATGTTTGGAGAGACCTTTTAGATGTTTGGAGAGACCTTTTAGATGTTTTGAGAGACCTTTTAGATGTTCTGAGAGACCTTTTAGATGTTTGGAGAGCCCTTTTAGATGTTTGGAGAGACCTTTTAGATTTTGTTATATAATTTTTAGATTTTTTTAGATAACTTTTAGTTTCTTGTAGAGAATTTTTAGATGTTTTTAGAGACATTTTTGATGTTTGTATAGACCTTTTAGATGTTCTGAGAGACCTTTTAGATGTTCTGAGAGACCTTTTAGATGTTTGGAGAGACCTTTTAGATGTTCTGAGAGACCTTTTAGATGTTTGGAGAGACCTTTTAGATGTTTGGAGAGACCTTTTAGATGTTTGGAGAGACCTTTTAGATGTTTGGAGAGACCTTTTAGATGTTCTGAGAGACCTTTTAGATGTTTGAAGAGACCTTTTAGATGTTCTGAGAGACCTTTTAGATGTTCTGAGAGACCTTTTGGAGACTTTTCAGATACTATTATTTAAAAATAACCCAACACCCAACACCCGACACCCAACACCCAACACCCGACACCCAACACCCAACACCCAACACCCAACACCCCACTAAGGGTTTCGGATAAAAATCTTATAATCAGGGTAAGCTAATTTGAAGTACTCTTGGGGAAAGGCGATATAATCATAAAATCCCATGATGAATAATCCACCCGGCTTAAGAGCTTCATAAAACTTTTTGAGGACATCCAACTTAAGTTTATCATCGAAATAAATCAGCACATTACGGCAGAATATCCAGTCAAGATTAGCAGGGATGGGGTCTCTGACCAGGTTATGCAAAGAAAAAATGATTCGGTTGCGGAGATCTTTATTCATTTGGAAGCCCTGCTCCAGGTTCTGGGTATAAGTGCCTAGGTCACGCTTTAATTCCGAAAACTCGCAATAATTTTCATTGTATTTTGTCCAGAGGCTATGGTCATAGATGCCCGCTTGTGCAGCCTGGAGAGCTTCGTGGCTGAGGTCGGTAGCGATGATTTTAGACTGGTTCAGCCTTTTGTATTCTATCAGTGTGATCAAAAGCGAATAAACTTCTTCGCCTGTGGAGCATCCTGCGTGCCAGATATGGAGAGAATGATCGGATGGCAATGGTTTGAGAAAATTTTTGCCCAGGAAAGCCCACATACCTGGATTACGAAATAGTTCAGTAAGCCCAACGGTAATTTCGTCGATAAAAACCTGGATAAAATCTTGTTCATACAGAAATTTTCTCCAAAGAGCATACACAGAATCCAGGTCAAAACGGTCAATCAATCGGCTCACACGCCTACACAAGGAAGTATTTTCATAATTGCGGAAGTCTATTCCATAGCGGTTCCAGATGGCAGTAGTAATTACCCGCAGTTCATCTTTTGTAATTTGTGCGGCTGGTTTATTCATACTGAGAATGGTGGTTCGGGAAATGGGTGCCGATTTTACTCAAACCTGGGTAACTTTCCGGGTTTTTGATTACATTTCGAATGGTATCTATCAGCTCTTCTTTAAAAAGCCATATAAATGAAGGGCTAATCTGTGTATTTTTACAAACCATTACTGTATTTAAGAAAAAGTAATAGTTGTATATATTATCTTCTTTAAATAATTCTTCCATGATTTTGTGTGGGTTGGTTTTTTCCAGCTTAGGAATCCCTCCAAAAGCTTCAAGTCGGAGGATATTCACCATTTCACTGATTACAGAAGCGGTAAGGATATTATCCAGTTCTAGCAGTATGGCCTCGCGCATTTCGTCTTGTAGGCTGATGTTAGGAGGTTGGGTAATTTTCCAGATTTTATGGGCTTCTTCTTCACTGATGATCAGATTACTTTGTGCTCTAAACTCGCCGAAAATATCAGTTCTAAGTAAAAAACAGTCAGTTTTCCCCAAATGATCAGAAACTGTGGGCAAACCCTGGCGATCCTCTCTAAGATCTAATTTCAATAGCTTTACTTCATCCTTTAAGAGTCTGGATAAAGATTGTGCTGCGTGGGCGAGGGCATTTCGGGTAATCAGATAAGTAATTTTGAATTCTTCGTTATCCAGTTTAGTATTCATAAGATTTAATTTTTGTGCTTGTCTTCAAAACATAATGAATGATAGAAGGGGCATCCAGAATAAGGCTGACCTTTCCATTGCCTAGAATGGTAGCTCCGCTTAGAAAAGGATGTCGATCTACGGGGGCTTTTAATTTTTTTTCTATAATGTCTTTGTGTTGTAATACCTGATCTACCATCAAACCAAGATAATGCGTACCATCTGAGATGATGATTACAATGGCGTAAGGGTTTTCGGCAGAGTTTTTCTTTTGTCGTGGGTCAAATTTTTGTGTTGACCAACCGAGTAGGTGATCCAAAGGGATGATCGGAATATTTTTATCTTGGTAAACAGTCAGATACGTATTGGCTGCCCGATAAATATCCTGATAGGCTTTGGAGATCACTGCTTCTACGTAGTGAATGGCGATTCCCATTTGTTCGTCTTGGGATATAAAAAACAGGATTGGCTTGACAGCCATAGAGGCAGGAAGCTCGAGTTGGAAGCTTGTGCCTTTTCCGGGTTGGGTCTCGATAAAAATTTTGCCTCCTACGGCGTGAATTACTTCTCTGACCACATTCATGCCTACGCCTCTGCCTGAGATTTCCGAGACGGTTTCGGCACTTGAGAAACCCGCCTCAAAGATATAATTGATGATTTCTTTGTCGGGCAGGGTAGCCAGGGTCTCGGGGCTGAGGAGCTTTTTCTCGATGATTTTCTGTTTGATTCTTTGGATGTCAATGCCTTTGCCATCATCACTTACTCGAAGGCAGACCGAGTTTTTTTCGTTTTTGGCTTCTAGTGTAATCGTTCCTGTGGTAGGTTTGCCGGCTTTTTGTCGTTCTTCTTGTGACTCGATACCGTGACTGATGCCATTTCGGACGATGTGGATGAGCGAATCGCTGATAATCTGAAGAATATTTCTATCGATTTCTATTTCATTTCCTTTTAAAAGGAGGCGAACCGACTTATGTTCATAGGCGGCTACATCTCTTACGATGCGGTGAAATTTCTGAAAAAGCATATTGATTTGCACCAGGCGGGCGTGCATGACCGAATACTGGAGCTCAGAAGTGATTCTTTGGAGTCGACTGAGTTCGGTATCAAAGTTTAAAGCTTTGACCTCTGAGAGGGTAGCTACTCTATCGCGCTCGATGCTGAGTTCTTCTACGAGGTTGAGTAAAGTATCGAGTTTTTTGACAGGGATGGTGATGGATTCTGAAAAAGCTATTTCGGAATTGGTGCGATGCTCCTTCTCGCCTATTTGATCTCTTGCTTCAATTTCTTCTGGGATACTTGGGTCAGGAACTTTATCGGGAAGGTGCGTCGAGTTTTCGTGGGAGAGTTCGGATTCTACAATTTCTTTTGATGGAGTAGGGTTAGGGTTTTCGGGTGTTTCTTTAAAATTTCTAAGAATTACTTTCAGCCGGGCAAGCAGTCCTTTAAAGTGTATTTTTTGCCTGGATTTCACGCTGATAATCAGAGCTTTTAGGGTATCTGATGCTCTAAAAATATCTTTAAACAAGTCTGGGGGGAGTGCTTGGTGTGTTTCTTTAAAGAGCCCAAAAATATCTTCCAACAGGTGTGCTATTTGTGAAATACCCTCATAATCCATAGCTGCGGCATTGGCTTTGAGCGTGTGGGTGATTCGGAATATTTCTGCGATAGCTTGGATATCGTGCGGATTTTTTTCAAGAACAATCAGAAATTTGTCTAATTCCTCGTGTTTTTCCAGTGCTTCGGATAAAAATACTTCTTTGAGTTCTTCTTGATTCATAGGATTAGAATAAATTAATGATATACGCAGGTATGTCGTTTAAATGGACAACTTCCCGAACCACCCCTTCCTCGATGGCTGCTTTGGGCATTCCAAAAACTACGCTGCTTTCTTTGCTTTGAGCAATGGTAAATCCTCCTCGATGATAAATCTCTCGGAGTCCGTCCTTGCCGTCAGTACCCATGCCTGTGAGGAGCACTCCCATGGATTTTTCCTGAAAAATCTCGGCTGCGGAGATCATCGGCATATTGATAGAAGGAAAGTTGAAATTGGGATAAGTTTCTTCAGAATATAAAAAACGAATCATTTCTCCGTGATTTTCTTCCTTAAGCTTGAGATTACTGCTAGAAGGTGCCAGATAAACCCCTTGGTCGTACAAAGGCTCTTCGTGTTTTGGTATTTTTACTTCAAAAGGTGATTCACGACTCAGGCGGTCGGCAAAGGAATACCCAAAATCTGAAGGGATATGTTGTACAATCAAAATCGGGATAGGGAGGTTACAGGGTATGTTTTTTAGAATGGTCTCAATGGCGGCAGTCCCCCCGGTAGAAGCACCTATAACAATGATTTTGTAGGGGGTATGTTCTTCAAAGGTATGCGGATAATTGTTGATATTTTGTGTATACACCAATCTTTCGGTGTTTACCTTGCCTGCAGCTTTGATTTTGTGAATCAGCAGATGCTGAATATCTCTGAAACGTGAAATTTTACCGGGTTTGGCTACAAAATCAAAGGCACCCGCATTCATGGCTTCAAATACTTTTTCAGGATGCATTTCAGAAGCTCCACTCAATACAATGATGGGTTTGGGTACTTCTTTCATGATCTTCTGCAAGGCATACAATCCGTCATAGTTTTGCATGACCAGATCCAATAGAATCACATCCGGGTTGAGCAATTTGGTTTTTTCAAAAGCCTCTTTGCCATCTAGGGCCACGTCTAAAATTTCAATGGAGGGCTCAATAGCCAGCATATCTTTGATAAGCAAGCGCATAAACCCCGAATCATCTACCAGAAGAACTTTTATATGCTGCATGAATCCTGTATTCAAAAGCTTTGAATGGTGATATTTATGGGTACATAGTTTTGCTGTGGGAATAGAATTCTTGAGCATTAGACTATGCCCAGACACTAGTTATTCTTATAAACCCGATTTGCCACCTCGATGAGTTTTTCGGTGGTAAAAGGTTTGATGATGTAATCATCTGCCCCCAGTTTGATTCCTTCTTCGACAACCGATCTCTGCCCTACAGCACTGATAATGATTACTTTGGAGAGCAGCCCTTCGTCTTTGAGGGTTCTTAGAATATCCAATCCCAGCATATCAGGTAAGATATTATCCAGGGTGATCAGATCAGGTTTGAGCTCGATGGCCATATCGATGGCACTTTCTCCATTGACTGCTTCTCCGATGACTTGGTAGCCATTGTTTGATAAAGCTTCTTTGATGATGGTTCGCATATACAGAGAATCATCCACGATTAGTACTTTTTTGTTACTCATTTTTTGAAGAATTAAACTATGTAATAATTAATAATTATGATTTGGAATGCATATTTTCGGTAAATTCACGACTATCCAGGAGCAATACCAGTTTTTCTTCGTGGCGAATAATGCCTCGTACATAACTTTTATCGCTTTGATTTTCACGGATGAGCAGAGGGGTTTGATCTATCATATCTTCGGATACTTCCAGTGTATCGGGCACTTGCCGGAGTAAAATGCCAATCTGAGCGTGCTGGGTATTGAGTAAAAGTATAAATGGAAAATCATCTGTTTCCAGTGTTTCGGCACTTTTATTTTCCAATTGAAATCGGATCTCGAGGTCAATCAAAGTATAAATATTTCCTCGGACATTGCTTAGACCTTTGATATAGTCAGGTGCCAAAGGAAGCTTAGAAATCATCGGGGTAGCCAGCACTTCGCTTACCTCTTCAATCAACAAAGCATAACACTGCTCTCCCACTTTAAAAAGAATTAGTTGGCGGGTTTCGGTATTCGTCTGAATATCTGCTTTTTTCTCAAGGGTATTTGTGTTGGGGTTCATCAGTTTGTGGTTTAGTTGAGCTTAAATTGATTAAACTGTTCTTTCAATTCATCGGCGATTTTGGCTAAGGCTTCACTAGTGCGGGTGATTTCTGTCATGGCCGAGTTCATTTCTTTGGAGGCTCCGGCTACTTGTTGGGTGCCACTGGCGGTTTCTTCGGAGACGACCACAATTTTCTCGATGACTTTCACCAGGATATTGATGGAGCCTTTTTGTTTTTGGAATTGGCTGATGATTTCCTTGGACATGGTCAGGGTTTCTTCACTACTTTCGTTGATTTCCTGGAATACGTGCGAAACCTTGTGGGTAGCTTCGTGACCGTTGTTTACGCTGTTTTTCATTTTGCTGGTAGCTTCAATGGTCGAGGCCATATCTCTTTGAATATCTTTGATGAGGTTATCGATTTCATCGGCTGATTTCCGGGAGTTATCTGCGAGTTTGCCGATTTCTTCGGCGACTACCTTGAAGCCTCTTCCGGCATCTCCGGCGCGGGCAGCTTCGATTTTGGCATTGACGGAGAGCAGGTTGGTTTGATTGGCCACATCGGTAATTACTTTCAGAATGCGAGAAATTTGCTCGGAGCGATTGGTGAGTATCTCGATGGCTTTGGCGGTTACTTCGGCAGAGTTGGAAATTTCGTTCATATTGGAGACCATTGCTTGCATAATTTCCATTCCCTGATTGCAGTTGTTTTTACCTTTTTCTGCTGAGACGTGAATTCCTTCGGCTTTTTTACTGACGATTTCGGCAGATTTGAGGGTTTCTTCCACGATTCTTGAGGATTCGTCGGTACGTTTGGCTTGTTCCTGGGCACCAATAGCCATCTGCTCGATGGCGGCGGAGGCTTCAGTGGTGCTTTTTTGGATGCCTTGTGTTTTTTCTTTTAGGTCTTTGGCTGCTACGGCGATTTTTTTGGAAGTAATTCCGATTTTCTGTAAAAGTGTACTCAGATTATTCAGGGCAATATTGAGTGCATTGGCCAAATCGGCAAGGTCGCCCTGTGCTTGGGATTCAATGCGCTGGGTGAGGTCACCCATAGAAAGATTGGTGACAACCCGATTGATCTCAAAAATCGGCTCTGAGATACTATCCAGCAACTGATTGATAGATTGAATCAAATCCTGCCAGCTTCCTTCCTGTTGGTTTAGTTTAAGTCTTTCCGACAAAAGCCCTTCCTCTCCGGCGAGCCTGACCACACGTTGTAATTCACGGACGATGGTATCCAGATTATCCCTTAATCCGAGGTTGGCATTGATCATCTCGAGTAGGTCTCCTTCTGCGTGGATGTTTTGGGTATCAAACTCAGCCCCGAAATGGCCGCTGGTGATTTCGCTTAGGAATCGGGCAGTGGCTTTGAGTGCTTCTGTAAAATCGGTCACATTCTTAGAGAGTTTGATGATTTTGATGACTTTTTTATGCTCATTCAGCACTGGGGCATAGGAGGAATCCAACCAAACGGCTTTGCCTTCTTTGGTAATGCGTTTGACGGTACCGATTCTGTTTTTGCCATTGCGTAGGTCATACCAAAAGTCTTGATATTCTTTGCTTTGAGCGTATTCGGAGTCTACAAAAATACGGTGATGTTTTCCTTTGATTTCTTCCAGGGTATAACCCAGGGTAGTCAAAAAAATGTCATTGGCTATTAAAACATTGCCTTCCGCATCGAATTCAATATAAGCATTGGCATTATTGATGGCAGCAATTTGCCCGGCGAGTTCGGTTTGTGATTTTTTGAGGTCTTCTCCGAGTTTTTTGTGTTTTTTTTCAGCTTCCTGAATGAGAAGCATACTTTGGCGAAGATTGTCTTCATTGGAGCGGCTTTCTCTGAGCTTGAGAGATAACTCTGTCTCAAGTTTTTTCTGATTGCTGATGTCTTGGGCGAATTGTACGACCTTGTATACTTTGCCTCGGGTATTGAGTATGGGGTTATAACTTCCTTTGATCCAGAAAGGCTTCCCGTTTTTGGCAACACGCATAAACTCACCGCTTTGTGGATACCCTTTGCGGAGTTCGTTCCAGAATTCTTCATATTCCGGGCTATCCCATTGTTTTTCTTCTACCAACGTACGGTGGTGTTTGCCTATAACTTCATCTTTTGGGTATCCAGTCAGTTCACAGAACACGTCATTGGCACGGAGGATATTCCCTTGTGCGTCAAATTCAAGCGTGGCATAAGTTCGGTTAATGGCTTCGATTTGGCCGGCATAATCGAGGCTGAGGGTTTTGGTGTGGGTAATATCGCTGGCAAGTTTGATGATTTTATATACTTCTCCTGCTTGATTCAACACAGGAGTATAGGTAGCCTGAAGCCATATTTCCTCCTTATTTTTAGTAAGTCTTTTAAACTCGCCGTTATGGGCTTTTCCGTTTTTGAGGTCTTCCCAAAACTGCTTATATTCTTGAGATCGGGCATAATTTTCGGTGATAAAAGTTCGGTGATGTTGCCCGGCCAGTTCTTCGGAATTGTATTTGAGTATGTCCAGAAATATTTGATTTGCTTGTATGATGTGCCCATCAGTATCAAACTCAGCGACAGCCAGGGTATTGTGGATGGCCGATAGATTACCTCGGAGCTCGGCTTCTTTGGAAGCCAGGGATTCTTGGGTGGCGGAAAGTTCCTCAAAATTTTGCCGAAGTTCTTCCTCGATGGCTTGAAGCTCTTCGAATTTCTGTTGATTATCATCTTTCAGAGCCTGCTGTTCGGTCATATCTTTGATAATCGCCGTAAAAATTGGTTGATTATTTCTTTTGGATTCGCTGAGAGTCAACAAAATGGGTACAAGTTTGCTGTCTTTGCGGCGGGCTTCTACCAATCTGCCAATGCCGATTACTTTTTTGATACCGGTATCTAGGTAATTTTTTAGATATTGATCGTGATTTGAGTAATGGTCTCCATCCATGAGGAGCTTTACATTTTTCCCCAATACTTCGCTGCGTTCATAACCCCAGAGAGTTTCGGCACTTTGATTGAAAAAGAGGATCGTACCGAAGTGATTGATGATGATTACCGAATCTACACAAGCTTCCAGAATATTAAGCGATACGGTATCCAGGTTGATGGTAGATTCCAGGGCAGGACTATGGATGATGGCATCCGAAGATATATCGGGTATATGGTTTTCTGAAAAATCGTTCAGGGTCTTTTCTTCGTTTTCGTGCATAGCTAAAAATTTAAAATTGATTTTTATAAATCTTTAACTAAAAATAGACCCAAACATAGTTTTGTTTTGCTCTATTTGAGGGTATTTATGACATCTGTTAAGTTCTTCGAGGAATTATACCAGGTTTTGAAGGAGAGATTTTCCAGTTTGTGGAGGTACAGTGTCTATCATGAAGGTTCTTTTGATATGCTAACAAAGTATTTAGAAAGCGGAATCTTTTTGCCGAACGTCTAAGAGTCTATTTTTTACAAATTCAATACGACTCATCAATTTTTTTGGTGAATTTGTAGATGAGCCACTGATTTCTATTATAAATTCATTACTATCTAGCCAATCAAAATTATTTACTACTAAGTTGGGTTCTTCTTTTAAGGCCAAATAAACACCGACAGAAATAGCTGAAAATGGATAAATTATCAAAAGTATACCCTTCAAGATTCTTAAGAATATCTAAATCTTTAAGAATCAATCCATTGTTGATGAATGCAGCTAGTGTTCTAATTCGTTGCGAACCGTCTACAATCTCTAAACGCCCGTCGGGCATTTCAGCGGTAAAGATATATGGAATTGGTAACCCAAGTATAAGCGATTCAATTAATCTTGATTGTTGGTCTTGTTTCCAAACAAAAGCTCTTTGATAATCAGGTATATAAATCTCATTTTCATCATTTTCTCCTCCCTTTAGATATTTCAGAACCATAATTTCAACCGTAAATTCTTTTATATCATAATCTACAGCTTTTTGTTTTTCTCTAATTTGCTCCTCGGCTTTATCAATTGTCTCTACACTCATGGGTTTTTATTTTAAAGATAAAGTAAAATACTATATCCAACTTTTCGCACCCCCCTGTTTTTTTTTGAGTTTTTTTGTAAGTTTTCTTCTAAAACTCTATAAAATATCGCAAAATATGGGTTTTGATAAAATATAGCATGTAAGTTTTATAAGAATAGTTATATTTCATATAAATATTTCGCTAGGGTGCGAAAAGTCG